>NZ_JYOF01000021.1:0-179300 GCF_000955865.1 Pseudomonas sp. 2(2015) | reverse complement strand
CCGGTTTCATTAGACCACTACAGTTTTACCTTACCCTCTTTGATATCAGTCAAAACTAAATTTGATCCATACAATAGCTCCTCGGAGTCATTTAGGTAGCGCATATTCGTCAGCCGCATCTTATTTCCAGTGAGAATCGACTGGACCGCTGCTGCATCGGTGTAGTGATAAAGCTTCACACGAGTTCCTGCTCTTGAGTCTATGGAGCCGCCATCAAACCCCATCCCAAACCAAATTGCCACCATACCGCATCCGACCACGGAGGGCGGCGCATGCATGGAGAAAACCATGGACAAGCACACCAAGATCCTAATCGCCGAGATCCCGAGCGAATGGACAGAGCGCACCCGCTCCGGCCACACCAACATCTGGAACGGCAAGAACCACGACCGGCCGCACCGCAACGGCTTGCCGGAAGTGAAGCTTGAGCCGCCGGAATAAGGCCTGTACGCCGAGCGCCTCAACGGCGCCTGGTACTGGCTTTCGGGCTGCAACAAGTGCAACGGCACAACGGGAAAGTGGAACTACATAGCCTGCGACAAGCACAACGCCTGTCACCACTACAGACCCCATCGTTCGAAGCGCACCGAGACGCCCTGGGGACATTCCGAAGGCTTCACCTGCAGGCCTTGGCAGGATCGCATCGACGCTGCAACTAAGGCGGAGGCGCTGGCTAAGTTTGTCAACGAGCCCCATGAAAGACAGGACACCGTTCCCCCCTAAAGATAAGGGATAGGCAAACGGGTATGTTTATGACTAACAGCAACGATAAGGGGGGCGAGCTGCTCGTCCAGGAACGCTGACGCCGCTGGAGCACCGACCAGAAGCTGGCCATGGTTCGCGAGAGCCTTGAGCCCGGGCAAAGCGTGTCCGTGGTGGCCCGTCGCAACGGCATCAATGCCAACCAGCTGTTCCTGCGGCGCAAGCTTTACCAGGACGGAAGCTTGTCGGCGGTCAGTGCTGGCGAGGCCGTGGTACCGGCGTCGGAACTGAGCGATGCGCTCAAGCAGATCCGAGAGTTGCAGCGGATGCTGGGCAAGAAAACGTTGGAAGCCGAAGTCCTCAAAGAGGCGGTGGAGATCGCCCGGTCGCGAAAATGGATTGCGCACTCACCCTTGTTGCCGGGGGACGACCAGTGAAACTGGTCAGCGAATGTCTCGGTGTCTCGCGCTCGCAATTAACGGTTCGAATCAAACAATCGGTATAGCCCAAAATACGGCGACGTCGGCTCGTGAACGACACGGAACTGGTCGCTGAGATTAAGCAGCAAGTCAGCGAGTTGCCGAGTTAGGCTACCGTCGTGTTTGGGGCGTGTTGCGTCGCAAACGCGAAATCCAGTCGCTGCCACTGATCAACGTGAAACGGGTCTATCGCGTTATGCGCGATCACAACTTGCTGTTGGCGAGACGAATCAAGCAGCCCGGCGTACCGTGCAGACATGAGGGCCGAATCGCCGTCACTACCAGCGATACTCGGTGGTGTTCGGATGGATTCGAGTTCCGCTGCGACGACGGTACGAAGTTGAGTGTAACTTTTGCCTTGGACTGCTGTGACCACGAAGCTATTGGCTGGGTCGCCAGCCCGACAGGCTACAGCGGCGATGACATCCGGGACTTGATGTTGGAAAGCGTAGAGAAGCATTTTGTCGATCAACTACCAAGCACGCCGGTTCAATGGTTGAGCACAACGGTTGGGCCTACATTGCCGAGCAGACGCGTCTATTTGCCCGTCAGATAGGCTTGCAGCCGGTGACCACACCGGTGCGCAGCCCGCAAAGCAATGGCATGGCAGAGAGCTTCGTGAAGACGATCAAGCGGGACTACGTGGCGCACATGCCCAAACCGGATCGAGAAACGGCGCTGCGCAATCTGACGATTGCCTTCGAGCATTACAACGAGCAGCGTAAGCGTCCGGGCATCCCGTCTTGCGCAGCTATGCCGGTTGCCAACGATGCGGCAACAACTCCCCAATCTCATTCGCCCGCTGCGTCGGCAGGCGAGTAAGAACGTCCTTCAGATAAGCATACGCATCATGACCGTTGAGCTTGGCCGACTGGATCAAGCTCATCAACGCCGCCGCACGTTGACCACTGCGTAGGGAACCAGCGAACAGCCAATTTTTGCGCCCAAGCGCCCATGGCCTTATCTGATTTTCGATGTGATTGTTGTCTATAGGCACCGTGCCGTCGTCCAGGTAACGGCTCAACGCAGCCCAACGTTTGAGGCTGTAATCCAGCGCTTTGGTAATGCCTAAACCTTCATGCACAAGCTCACGCTGGGCCATCATCCAGGCATGAAACGCGTCCATCAGAGGCGCCGCTTTTTCCTGGCGTATTCGTCGTCGAGCGTTCGGTTCTAAATCGCGGACTTCGCGTTCAATTTCATATAAGGCCGCGATGTACCGCAACGCTTGCTCGGCCAGCACGCTTTTATTGGTGACGTGCAGGTCGTAAAACTTGCGGCGAGCGTGGGTCATGCAGCCGATTTCGGTGACGCCAAGTGCAAAACTGGCTTTGTAACCGCCGTAATCGTCGCAGACCAACTTGCCTTTCCAGTCGCCCAGGAAGTTGCGGGCATATTCGCCCGAGCGACCGGGGCTGAAGTCGTACACCACCGCGCTGATCTCAGCGAACGCCGTCGTGGCATAGCCCCAAACATAAGCACGATGGGTCTTCTTCTCGCCCGGCGCGAGCATCTGCACCGGCGTTTCATCGACATGCACTACGGTGTGCTCAAGCACGACTTCGCGCAAGGCATCCGCCAGTGGCTGCAATTGCATACCGCAAGCGCCGACCCAGCTGGCCAGTGTTGATCGAGGAACTGCGAGACCGGCTCGCCCGAAGATTTGCTCCTGGCGGTACAGCGGCAAATGATCGGCGTATTTCGCGATCATTACCTGGGCCAGCAGCCCGGCAGTCGGGATGCCTTTGTCGATCACCTGCGCTGGCACCGGTTCTTGAATCAAGGTTTCGCAGTTGTCGCAGACCCATTTGCCACGAATATGCCGTTCAACGCGAAACACGCCAGGTACGTAGTCGAGCTTCTCGCTGACGTCTTCGCCGATGCGCTTGAGGGCGCAGCCGCATTGGCACTGGGTTTTTTCAGGCTCGTGATGAATCAGTATGCGAGGAAACGCGGCCGGCAAAGCAGCACGTTTGGGTTGCTGGCGGACTGCCGGTTGCGCTGGTTTTCGCACCAGGATTTCAAGCTCAGCTTCGATGGCCGCCAGATCGGTCTCAATCAGGTCGTCGAGCAAGCTGGCTTGATCAGGACTGAACGACTCGGAACGCTTGGCGAAGCGATGACGCTTGAGCTGAGCTATCTCGTGAATGAGCTGCTGGTTTCGGGTCTTTTGGTGCCGCACTTCTTTATCAAGTACTTCGACATGCTGGAGCAACCGCGCAGCGAGGCTGCGCAGTTGTTCGGTGTCGAGCTGATCGAGAGGAGTAGTAGGAATCATGGCGATGACTCTGCCCGATCTGCTGATCGATGCATGTCATCCATGTCTCTTAATGGTTACGGATGGCTCCGTCAGACCCAAGCCGTTGCCAGGGAAGACCGACGACCAGAGCCTGTAACTGCTCGGGACTTAACTCCATTTGATCGCCATGCCGGTTACCCGGCCAGGAGAATTTCCCCTGATGCAGACGGCGTGCCGCCAACCAAACGCCCAGGCCGTCGTGCACCAACACCTTCATGCGGTTGCCTCGACGATTGGCAAAGAGATAAGCGCAGTGCGGCTGCGCCGCACCGAAGACAGACACGACCCGGGCGAGGGCTTTCTCGGTGCCGGAGCGCATATCCATCGGTTCGGTAGCTAGCCAAATTGCGTCGATGCGGATCACGAAGCAAGTCCACGGACAAATCGGGCGCATCCCTCGGGATCGGAAACTGGCCATTTCACCATGATGGTTTGCTCGCCAAATGGCAGCTCGATGATCACCGATGACTCGGCCTGCCTTTTCGGGACGACCTTTACCGGAACAAACGCTGGCAGGGTTGCGGGTGGATGATCTCGGAAAAGTGGCAGCCACTTACGGATCACGTTGGCATTGATGCCGTGACTGATGGCTACGCTGGAAATGGAGGCTCCGGGTTGCAGGCATTCCTGGACAACCTGGGCTTTGAACGACTTGGGGTAAGAGCTTCGTTGGCGCATTTAAGGGCTATCGCGTCCGCTTAAAAATAGGCGGACACCATCGCCCTTAATTTTGGAAGGTGGTAGGCGTGTTCACCGTTCGCTTACCGAGCAGCATCCGCACAGCGCGCTGAAATATCGGTCACCAAGAGAGTTCAGGCGCTTGGCAGCAGCATCAATTTAGCGGGCAGTTGGTGTCCGGTCTGGTAGAGGCAAGTCCACACTTCAAAGATTGTCGACCAGTTCCTTGCGGTAGGGGCGTCTTTGATTACGAGGTCCGTTGGGCTTGACTGAAAATAGGTTAAAAGCAAAAGCCCGATACGATGGTCGGGCTTTGCTGGGCATCCCTAAACACGCGCAGGAATGACAGGATGGGCCAAAAATGCGACATGACGACATTAAGAGTCAAGCCACTACGACAAAATGGCTCGCTCTTGCGCGTCTAGAGATCTGTACACTTCTCCGACACGCTCATTCACTTCAGTGAATAGCATCCCTGCCTCCCTCAATTTGAGCTCCGAAGTGTACTCACTCTTCGTATGGACCGCCTCCGAACAAAGAGCACATAGCTTCGTCACATCTTCCCTCAAGTCATCAGCATGAACTCTTACTCTGAAGAGATTCACCTGGCGGAACGCCGCCATTGATCTTTCGCTGATTTCATCGGACACAAGCTCTTTACCCCACACTCCAGTATTACGAAAACTCTGAACATCCTCCATATTCAAAAGAGTGGTAGAGCGCATTAGTTCAACAAGCGACTCCTGGAGCTGGGGGAGCAGCAGTCTCTGAGCCTCGATCCGTTGCATCAAAAATGTTTCCTGCCGCTTTTCCAGCCTGACACGTTTTTCTCTCGCCTCTTGTCGCTTTTCGTTGAATAGATCAAATACCGCTTTTAGGATTGCACCGGCCACAAGAGTTACAACGGGAAACCAAACATTAGGGGTAAACGATTCCATACAGTTCCTTATGCGGCACCAGCCACTTCACTCGAATACAAAACACCTTCACTCACCAGAACAGTTTCGGCTGACTGTAGCGCCTGTCCAACCATCTCCGTCAGGGTGTCGAAAATTTTCTTGCGTAACCGTTGCCTAGTCCTCTTTGTGTTCGCATTTACGTCGCAGGTGTTGGCGTCGACTAGGTAAGCGTGGTCTACGTTGTGGATGCTTCTCAGCTTGGAGCCGCTCCCACACCTCAGGGGCCGGAGTCAGGCGGATGCCGAAGTCGGACAGTTCGGACATCTCAAGCAGTGACGCTGGAGGGTAAGGCCTATCCATCGCTCCCTCCAAAAACAAGAAGCCCCGCACTTGGCGGGGCTAATTTATGCGACTGACTACTCTTCCTTTTTCAGGACCGCGACATCAAAGACTTTTTCAGCAGCCTTGTTGCCCTCGAACCAAACACATTTGGCTCCATTCTCCGGACCAATACCAAAGCCACCGGCATAGTTTCCAGTATTTTCAACAGTCATCTTCGGCCCACCACTTTTCAGTGTTACCACATCACCCTTTGCGATATCAGCCATTGCATAGCTCCTTTGCTTAATGACCCAACATAATGGTGTGAAAATGGCATCATTTCAACTAAACCTCAGTTCACCATGATCGCTGCTTCGGTCTGCGCATGGTCTTGCAACTCAGCGACGACCAGCCCCCGATACAGGCCAGCAGCCCTGGCAGCATCAATTGCCTTGGCGATGGCACCATCTAGATCGGCCAGAGCCTTGTTGATGTCCTGGCTCATCGGGGTGAGCTTGGCGCAGGCGGGTGACGTTACTCATCAGTTGAATGGATCAACAGGCTTGGCGATCGAGCGCACGAACCACATGAAGCCCTGCTGCAGGTTGGTCTTGGCCAGGGCAAGCAAGATCATGGCCGGAGAGAAGGAGAAGCAACTGAGCCAGATCTTCGATGCGCCGCAGTACGCCCAGCAGGTCATGGAGCTTGCGAGGAAGACAGGCAAGTGTCGCGATCTGCGTATCAGGGCCAAGTGCGAAATCACCGACGCCGAGGGCGAGACGGTGATCAACCAATAGACCAAGGCGCCCAAGGTGGGATGGATGGACTACACCCCTCAGGCGCCCGGCAAGGCAGCGTGAACAATGCCTATGAGTGAAGCAGATGATGCTTCTTCGCCTCATACGACGAAAGCACTGGGGACGGATCACTCTTGCTATTGATCGCGATCCATCGCCTTGTACCCTCGACATCAAGCGAAAGCTTTTGTGCAGTTATCTCAGCCAGCAGCGAGCCCGATAGTCTGTACCTTCCGCAACCGCCGCAGATCCTCTCCTGGTAGTCGCCGCCAACTGGCTCAATCGCTTTCGCATCAGCCTTGCAAACGAAACATTCCATGAAGCAGCCCTCCTTGTAGTGGCCAATTGACTTTAGTCCAATCCCGGCGAGGCATCCCCATGCCCACAGAAAACCGATCCAGCAACACCGAACAGATGGTCAGCGTGCCGCGCGATGAAGTTGAGCGACTGGTGAAGCTGCTGCAGTACCAAGCCTATCCCTACCCCTCGCCTCATGCTGAGTTCTGGAAGGTCCTGCTTGATGCGCCATCCGCCCAGCACCAGGGCGAGCCTACACCAACTTCCGACGGCTTCAGCGCCGGTGACATGGCCGACCAGGGTGGCAAGGTGTTCGTTGCGCGTGATCCAGAAGTTCAGTAGTTGTGCGCCAAGCTGGCCGAAGCTCAGGAGGTGCTGCGGGATTGCATCAAGGTCGGCGAGCTTGATGCAGAAACACAATGGAAGGCCGAGCGGGTATCGAAGGGTCGGCGACTGTACGTTAATGATCGAGCCCTGGCATCCGCGCAGAGCCGAGCGCGCCGGCTGCAATCGATGAGCTAGTGGAGCTCGAAAAATGGTAGCACTCCAAACCCCGCGCCGGGCAGAACCCTTTCGCTGCTGCCAGCAGCGCCTGGCAAGCCGCTCTAGAGCTAAACCCCCAACAAGAGCACATTTGCACTCCGCCCCGCTTGAACCCCTCTACCCTCTATTGAACAGCCGCGATATGGCGGCCAAGGAACCCGTATACCTGCAAAACAGCATCCGCTCGACGTGCAGAGCATTGGCGAAGACACCTACATCGTTATGAGCAAAGTGCATCACGATCTTGAACAGTTTTCATGGTTGCCGCTATCAAGCAGTATCCGGGCTGGGCGCTGGGAGGCCCTGTCCACGTTTGAGTGAAGCCCCCCCCTGGGCGCGGCACCTATGACCGTATGTACAACCTGGTCCCCGAGGGTGCCCGGGGATGTTGGCCAGCGACCTACTGCTACGAGTACGGCGATGGCTACAAGCGCTACAGCGGCGAGGTGCAGTCATGACCCGCCTCGCCCTCTGCCTCCTGCTGCTGGCCACCGCCGCCAGTGCAGAACAGGTAACCCCCAACGTCGAAGTCATCCACGACGACAAGCGCGCTGTCACCTGCTGGGTCTACAGCGGCCACTACTACAAGGGCGGCATCAGTTGCATCCCCGACAGTCAGCTGCAGGCCGGCAACCAGCGCCAGCTCTCCCCGCACGAACAGCGGGATAATGCCCCCCCGGCGAACACGCGAAGCAAGGTTTTCGCCTACTTCGGAATCAATCCAAGCACGGCTGACGCCACACTAGACGACGCGACGGTGCGCAAATGGAAAGGCTTCACCGCCCGCAACGGCGGGCACCGCTTTATCTTAGGGACTGTGTTCAGCTACCGGGCCACCGACGTACGCGAACTGGCCCGTGTTGACGCTCCATGGGGGCCAGAACACATGCAGTACCTGGCTGAGATTATTACTTCTGCCACGTCCTGGTTCCTTGCTGGGGCGCGTCGGGAAAGGTGCCGTCATCGTTGCACTACGTAATTAAGGACACATTGAACTTACGACTGACTAGTGGGAAGCCCGTACTGCACTTCGGCCTAACAGCCTTGGCAAGCTGATCAAGCAAATGGCTGCGCAGAACCAGGTGCACAGCTCCAGTTATTTGATTGTCAGCGAGCGGGGCAAGCGCATGTCTGCATCGATGCTGCGCAATCGCTGGGATGAAGCTCGGACCCTGGCCAGATCGACAGCCTTCCCGCATCTCGGATTACGCAGTTCCAGTTCCGCGATATCCGCCCGAAGGCAGCATCCGAAATCAAGGATATTGAGGACGCCAGCCTGCTATTGGGGCACACCAAAGGCGACATCACCGAGCGGGTTTATCGCCGGGTTGGAGCCATCGCAAAACCGTCAAAATAAGGAAAGTTTCGGAACTCATTCCGAAAAGTATCGGAACTCATAGGCATTCGCCCGAACTGAAATGGGTCTTTTCTAGACCCCAGAAACGCAAAAAGCCCTGAATAATCAGGGCTTTGAAGATGGCGGAAGCGTAGAGATTCGAACTCTAGGATAGTTGCCCATCGACGGTTTTCAAGACCGATACGAAGACTCAAGCCCGCTGCACCTTTGCCCCGGATTTCAGTTCCAAAACTTTCGCCTTACCGCCCCGGCTACAGGCCGCATTCTACCACGGTATGCGTCATCAGTTTTGGAACTGATTTTCGCCTCTCCTCCGGCGTCCTGCCGACCGAACGCAATCCCCTCTCACCTGCAGCTCGTCACCCTGAGCTGGCCAGAATTACCCCACCGCGATTTCTGTATATACAAACAGTATTGGTAGGCCGCACCGCGATCATCGAAGACGACAGCTTCGCGCTGGGCATGCCCACGCATGTTCAAATGTTGCGCCAGCATGCTCGCCTGGTCGAAGCCGAATGCGACTAACCGCGACACGAACTCGACCGGGCCCGGGAGAACATCGAGAAGCTGGTGGCGATTCACCCGGTCCAGGCAGCCGAGATCACCAAGCTGAATGCCAGGATCGAGCACATGACCTGGGAGCATTCTGACGCCATCGTGGAAAACACCCAGCTGAAGAACCGGCAGATCGTTGGTTTCCCAACCACCTACGGCTGTATGCCGCCAGCGCCAGGCGGCCGGAAGTGAAGCGAACTCAATGCAATGAGCGTGCAGGCCCGCCAAGTGATCGCAGTTGGTACTCGGTGACAGCCTGATACAGCGATTCTGCCTCCAGGCGCAGGCGTTCGACGTCCTTTTCCCGCTGACCGGCGTCCTGGGCTGCGTAGTAGCGCCGCTGGGCATCGATGGCACACCGAATCAGTGGCTCACCGGCCTCAATAACTCCCGCCAGGGTCTTCTTCAAGCTCTCCCGCTCCAGTCATTTAGTCATGGCAGTAAAGGATTAAATAGCCTCCACCGATGTTGTAACTGAGGCATGGGGACGGATTTCGAATCCGTTTTTGCCATCAAATCTTTCTATGAAAATTTGAAAAACCCCGAAAATCCAATGCGTTAAACGGACATTAACGCAACACCATTCCAGACGTATTGGGAATCTATTCCCTCAGGCGCTATGACGGGAAATCCTAGTGACAATTGTCCGGTAAAAAAGCTGCAAGAGCCCGCTCCAATTCAATTATGGCGACTTCCACCTCATTAACGGCCTGATCGAGCTGCTCAGACGATGCTTCTGGGTCAGCGCATGCAGCCTCCATGCGCCTGCAGGACTCTACCAACTGCTCTCCCTTCACCACGCGGGCAGCTCCTTTAATTCTGTGAGCCAGCTCCCCTAACTTATCCGTCTCACCGTTATGGAACAGGGCTCTCAGCGACTGACTATCTCTACGATTGTTCTTGATCAACTCCTTGAGTATTTCGCGAAACTTTACCCTGTCATTATCGATGAGCAGCTCCAGAGGGGCCAGATCGACCAGTCGCAGCGATTCTGGAGCCATCAATGGCAGTGCTGGCGAAGGACACGCGCTCTCTATTTCCCGATCCTGGTGCAACGCCAACAATCTCGCATCCAGCTCGTCGAGAGCGATTGGCTTGATCAGACAATCATTCATACCCGCTTGGATGCACTGCTCAATTTCTTCCGGCTGTGCATCTGCTGTGAGGCCAATAATCACCGTGGACTCAAGTCCTTGCTCCTGTTCCGCCTTGCGAATTTCACGGGTGAAGTCAGCACCATTCATGATCGGCATGTGGCAGTCGGTGATAATGATATCGAATGGCTGTTCGCTCCAGCGCTTGTAGGCCTCCTGGCCATTTTCCGCCTCGGTGGCGTCGTGGCCGAGATAATTCAGTTGCTCGTGTAGTACCTGGCGATTGATCCGGTGATCATCCACTACCAGCACTTGCAAGCGCTGTCTGTGCCTTATCTGAATCAGCGCAGGCACCGGGCTCACGGCAATGCGTTCTAGGACCTGCAGGCGCATTTCGACATCAACCCGGGTACCACGCCCCAGGGTGCTAGCCAGCTCCACCCTGCCCCCCATCATTTCGCATAGCGAACGACAGATCACTAGGCCCAGGCCCGTACCTTCGGTCTGTTGCACATTGCGCTGCGCCTGGACGAAAGGTCTGAACAAGCGCTGCTGGTCATTAGGGCTTATGCCAACGCCGGTGTCTTCCACGCTGAGGTGAACGTTGAGCAGGCTAGCATCGACCAAAAACCCGGAAATACTAATCTTAATCGAGCCTTCTTCAGTGAACTTGATGGCATTGCTGATCAAGTTGGAGAGAATTTGCTTGAAGCGCAGGGCATCGACCAGCACATCACAGTTAATGCTCGAATCGATGTCGAGGATTAGTGGCAGGCGCTTTTGCCTGGCCAGTCCCTCGAACACCCTGGCCACCGACTCGATCAATTCGCGCAAGTTGGCACGCTTGGGCGACAGACTAAGTCGTCCGGATTCGATGCGTGCAATGTCGAGAATATCGCCGATCAACTCCAGCAAGCTTTTTGCCGAAGTATGGGCGATTTCAATGCTGGCGCGGTCGATCGGCTGGGTTTCAGCGCGCTTAAGCGCCAGTTCAAGGATGCCGATTACGGCGTTCATCGGCGTGCGAATTTCGTGGCTCATGGTCGCCAGAAAGCTGGTCTTGGCGCGGCTGGCGTCATCCGCGTGAGCCTTCGCTTCTCGCAATTGCTCCACCAACTGACGGTGCTCGGTGATGTCCAGCCAGCCACATATAACCCCCTTTATCTCACCTTTGGAGTCCTGAAACGGTTGCACCCAGTGGTTGATCCACGTCTCCCTGCCCTGGAGCTGAATGGCATGTACCGACTCGATAGTTTGACCGTCGCGCATCGCCTTAACGTAGTTGCGATGAAAGTCAGGGAGACTCTCGAAGTTTTCCTTGGGTAGCTGGCGCACCGTTTTGTTTAATACCTGCTCAGCCCTTAAGCCGACACTTTTCAGGTAACTGCGATTACACGAGAGCATGCGCCCCTTGAGATCACGCACGTACAGCGGTGGTGGCATGCAATCTGTCAGCGTTTCAACAAACTGTAGTTGATCGTTGAGCATTCGCTCGGCCTTGAGCCGAGCCCTGATCTGACGAAGTAGGTAAAACACCCAGACCAGTGATAACAACAGCAATAGCGAAGCACCTACAACTATCTCGGTAATCCGCCGCTCGTAATCCACCCAGGTCTGACCACTCATGCCCGGTGGCGAGCGCCAGCGGTTGGCTATAGCATTAATCTCATCAGGAGCCACGCTCTGAAAGACTTGGTCAATGATAGATTGCAGCTCAAAATCACTGCGGCGCATTGCAAAATTAACTGTCGCCGGGCCAAGATCGAGTACCAGGTTGATGGCCAGCTTGTCGCGAAACAACCGCTCAATGTAATAGCGCGCCGCAGGCATCGCCACTACGGCGGCATCCGCCTTGCCTTCATAAAGCCAATTCATCGTGTCGAGTGAGCCGCCTGCCTCGACCACTACCGCTTCAGGGTAACGCTTTCGCAACTGCTGTATAGCCACGTGCCCTGTCGGTATCGCCACCCGTTTGTCCACCAGGTTCCCTAGTTTGCCTTGCTCGTCAACAGTGCTGAGCAGCACAAATGGACTAGCAAGAAACGGCCTGGAAAAGCGCAGGGTCTCTTCACGCTCGGGGCTTGCAGTCATAAGGGCAAGATCGGCCTCCCCCTTGTGCAACGCCTCGATAATCTGCGGGAAGCCTCCACTGCGTGAAATCACCTGAAAGTGTAGGCCTGTACTCAGGGTGATGACTTCGAGTATGTCGGCGACCCCGCCGGAAAATACCCCGCTGGAATCGAAATAGGCACCCGGGGCCAAGTCATCATTGATTACCAGTCTTACTACAGGGTGACGCTGTATCCAGCGTGATTGCTCTGTAGTCAGTGCGAGGGGGGCTTCGCTGGGGATGAAGCCGTTGCCGATCCAGCGCTTGGCCGTATTGCGCAGCTGATCTTCACCAATGGCCTTGATGGCGACGTTGATTAACCGCTGCAGACGTGTGTTGTCCAACTGCAAGGCATATGTGTAACCGCCGACGTCCAGGTCGGTGAAGCGCTCAAAATGCAAATAACCATAAAACGCGCGATTGAGAAGGTAATAGGCACTGTACAGATCATCCAGATAGACATCGGCTTGACCAAAAGCAGCAGCAGCAACGGCTTTGTCATGGTCTGCGTAGACTCGAAAGTCGGCCCGGGGAAAACGCTGTATCAACTCGCGGCTGTGTTCTTCACTAATAGCCACGCGCAAGCCGGCTAGGTCAATTGGCGAATGCCTAGGTTCGACATTGCGCTTAAACAAGGCCAATCGGTCCCGGGCGTAGGGCGCACTGAACAGCAGATCCTTACGCGGCCTCAAACTGCCGTGAATACTAATCACATCGACACTACCGGCCTGTAATGCCTGAATTGCATCCTTCTCATTGGCAAAAGCCACGATCTTCACCTGCAAGCCCAATAGCTGCGCGACCATGGCGGTTACATCGGCGCTGATACCCTCGTACAAGTTGTCTTCGGCATTGATCGAGAACGGCGCAGATTCGGTTGCCGACACACCGACCTTGAGTTCAGCCTTGTGCCGCAGCCAGCTCCAGTCTTCGGTCGAAATCATCATATCGTGATGATCGACCCGCAACTGGCTGGACAGCACCTGAGAAGCCAGAGGTCCGGCAGCAGACACCAGCGGCGCGCTGTTCAGCAGCAGACAGATGGACAACCATAAGAAACGTAGACGCATGTGAAGTAAACAACCGAAAGAGCTTGATGATTGCCGCCAAGAGTGGCGCAATAGTAGTTGAAAGTGTTTACCGCCGCCCGTTCTTCAGACGCCGCTTAGCAAATTGCGCTGCTTGCAGAGGTCGATAAAATGACTTTCCGGCATCGGCCGGGCAAACAGAAAGCCCTGGGCAAGGGTGCCGCCTAATTCAATCAGGCGCTCCTGTTGCTCAATAGTCTCTACTCCTTCGATAACCAACGAAATGCCTAACGCCTGGGCTAGCGTCACAGAACAACTGATGATCGCAGCGCTTTTGGGCTGACTTTGCATCTTGCGCACAAACGCACGATCAAGCTTGATCTGGCTGAATGGCAGCTCACTGAGTCGATCCAGAGAAGAATAGCCGGCGCCAAAATCATCCATCGCCAAGCCGCAGCCGAGCATACGCAACCGCACCAGATTCTCAAGGCTGCTTGCCGGTGCACTGATAAGCCCAGACTCGGTAATTTCGAACATCACGCTTGCCGCCGACACATGCGATCGTTTGATCAGCATCGTGATGCGCTCGGTCAGCGCGGCGCAGGCCAGCTGTGCCGGATGCAGGTTGAACGCCAAGTTGATTATTTGCCCCTGTGCAGCTAGCTTTTGCTGCAGGGCCAGGCCCTGCTCGAACATCTGCCAGAACAGTCGGTTGACTAGGTTGTGCTCTTCCATCACCGGTAAAAAATGCGCGGGGGACAGCACACCCCATTGGGGGTGGGCCCATCGCGCAAGCACTTCGGCGCCGGCCAGTAACTGTTCCTTCAGGGTGACCTTGGGTTGGTAAAAGGCCTCGAACTCACCATTGTCCAAGCCCTGCTGCACCTCGCTGAGGGTCGGTAGCTCGGCAGGCGACAACACCCTGGGGACGGCACTGCAGTGTTCCCGGTAACGTTTGACTACTTGTCTGAACCCCTCCAGTCTGAACGGCTTGCCCATATCGCCCAAAAAGTTCAGGCCCAGGCACTGGATCATCGCCACCGTGGCCTGACGCAAAACCGGGTCCAGCTCGCTGCAAAGCACCACAGCGCCGATTTTGCCGCTGCTACTGGCATGCCGAAGAAACGCCAAGCCATCCATGCCGGCCATTTTCAGGTCACAGAGGGCAATGTCCACAGCCTCGCAGGCGGACAGCACAGCAACCGCCTCAAGGCCGTCTGCCGCTTGTAGAATAGGTCCCGGCAGCACTTTTTCTAGCGCAGTCACAGTGACCAGACGCTGGAAGGGGTCATCCTCCAGCACCAGAACAGTCATGTCTTGCATCGAAGGTTTACACGCACGCAATTGAAGGAGACACATTGTGCAAGGCGCAAATCCTCCATCTCTATGGGAGATTTCCTCTACTCTCTAGGAAATTTCCGAAGCTGAGCTGACAGCAAGTACAGCACTGTCCTGCACCGCTAATGGTGTTAACCTTCTGCTGACTAGGCTGTACCGCTCCATAACAAGTGCGTTCTCAAGGTAAATTCACACTATGCATAGCGTTCTGATAGTTGACGATCATCCGGTCATTCGACTCGCCGTCCGGGTCCTACTGGAAAAGCACGGCATGCGCGTGGTAGGTGAAGCTGACAATGGCGTCGATGCGGTTCAGCTGGTACGCGATCTCACCCCACAAGTGGTCATTCTCGATATCGGCATCCCCAAGCTTGACGGTTTTACCGTTATTTCCCGGATTAAAGCTCTGAAAGTGCGTAGCGAGATTCTCATTCTGACCTCGCAACCTGCCGATTCGGTGTGCCGACGCTGCATCCAGCTAGGAGCTCGTGGTTTCGTCAACAAAGAAGAAGACCTTGGCAGCCTGATTACCGCAATCAAGGCAGTGGATGCTGGCTATAGTTTCTTCCCCACGCTGACGTTTGACAGTGTAAATACTGCGGAGCAGCTATCAGAGCTTGAGCTGATTCGATCATTGACCGATCGGGAAGTGACGGTTTTGCAATATCTGGCCCAAGGCTACTCCAACAAACAGATTGGCGACATGCTATTTCTCAGTAATAAAACTGTGAGCACCTACAAAACCCGTCTATTGCAAAAACTGGGTGCCGCGTCACTGGTTGACCTCGCTGAGTTCGCCAAACGCAATGCACTGACCGGCACTTAACTGACCTGTAGGAAATTTCCTAGGCCGGCATCAGCAACGTCCTACTCACTTCTTCCCTCTCCACTCCTAGACTTGCTCCAGCTCAACGGTACACAGATACCCGAGCAGAAAGAGTGTTCCATCGAGTCCCCTTCAAGGGCTTAAATATCAATACTAGGAGTATCAGATGAAAGTTAGTTCGTTGGCTGGCGCAATCATTGCCGCTACCCTTGCTGTAACCTCTGCAGCAAGTTTCGCAGCCGATAAAGGTCACGGAAGAATCACCTTCGAAGGTTCGATTATCGATGCGCCTTGCTCTATTTCTCAAAAGTCGGCCTATCAGACAGTCGAGATGGACCAGATCTCCAACGTTGCCCTGAAGAACGGCGGTAAATCCCATCTGACTCCATTTAAAATCGACTTGATCGGCTGTGAGCTTGGCACTCTGAAATCCGCCACCGCCAAGTTCACCGGTTCGCCAGCAGGCAACGCTGACCTATTGGCCATCCGCGGCTCCGCCCGAGGCGCAAGCCTTGCGATTGCCGACCATACTGGCACGCTGATCAAGCTCGGTACCGATTCACCTGCACAGCCGCTGTCCGATGGCAACACCTTCCTACAGTTCAACGCTTATCTGCAGGGAGACATGGAGACTCCAGCAGGTGGTGGCACAGCAGTACCGGCAGCTATCGTTCCCGGCACCTATGAAACCTTCGCCAACTTCACCCTCGACTATCAGTAACACGCGTCGTCATTGAGGTGACCAGGAGCACACAGCCAGTGTGTGCTCCTGGGTGCTTGCGGAGGTTTACATGATTCGCTCAACCGCCGTGCTACTAATACCGCTGGCGCTGTTCAGGCTTGGTGATCCCGCTCGTGCCGCTGAGCCATTGCCTGGAGATGCGCTCAAGGGGCGAGTACAACTGCTAGGAAGCATTGTCGACAGCGCATGCAGCATCCGTGTGGGCAATGCCAATCAGGCCATCGCTTTTAAACCGACTGCACTGAATGGACTGGTGCGTGGCGCTGCCTCTAATCAACAAACCTTGAACATTTACATCAGCGATTGCATTTCTTCGAATTCAAGCGCCGATGGCGATCCCTCACAACGCTTCCGACTGACATTTGAAAGCGAACGTGAAGGAAAACACTTCAGAGTTCAGGGCGCTGCCCGAGGCATTGCATTACAGATAAAAGATCAACAAGGGAAGTTGATTTCACCTGGAATGCTACTCGAGCACAGCACAACGTCTACGGACACGCTGATGCTTAATTACTCGATGAATCTCGTCGGTAGCGGACATGCTCTAGAACCAGGCGATTATCACGCCACGATCAAGCTGAGTATTCAGCACTTCTGAAATGCCAATACTTATTGTGCAGTAGCGCTCAAGGATTTAGTCACGTGGATCATCGTAAGGTACTAGCTGCCACTGCAATGTACTTTGTGGCGGCGTGGGCAAATGCGGCCGAAGAATTCCAATTCAACACCGATGTACTCGACGTCAAGGATCGTCAGAATCTTGATCTAGGGGTGTTTGCCTCGGCCAACTTCATCATGCCTGGTCAATATACCCTGCTGGTACAAGTGAACCGCGATACGTTGAGCGAGTTCCCCATTGCATATTTTCCTGCCCAAGACGATCCGAAGAGCAGTGTTGCCTGTCTTTCGCCGGCGCTGGTCAGCGAATTGGGTTTAAAGGAGCAGGTTGTCAAAACCTTGACCTGGTGGCACGACGGCGCCTGCCTTGATCTCAGTAGTGTTCCAGGCATGCAAGCACGCGGCGACCTGGGCACTTCGGGGTTGTACCTGAGCATTCCCCAGGATCAGTTGGAATACACGGCGGCTAATTGGGATCCACCCTCGCGCTGGGACGAAGGGATTTCCGGAGTGCTGCTCGATTACAATTTCAACGCCCAGACCACTGATCGAAAGAGCGGAAAAGGTCGAAGCGACAGCCTCAGTGGCAACGGTACCGCCGGCGTCAACTTAGGCGCCTGGCGTTTGCGTGGTGACTGGCAAAGCCAGATGCAACGCAGTACTGGCCAGCCATCTCAAGAGCAATTTTCCTGGAGCCGCTTTTATGCGCTGCGTGCCGTGCCGTCACTGCGCTCGAGCCTGATTCTTGGCGAAGACTACCTGGACTCGAGCATGTTCGGCAGTTTCCGCTACACAGGCGGCAACCTGAGCAGCGACGATAATATGCTGCCCCCCAACCTCAGGGGCTACGCCCCCGAAGTCAGCGGCGTAGCGCGTACCAACGCACGCGTGGTAATTCGCCAGCAAGGCCGAGTGCTCTACGACACCCAGGTTCCGCCGGGTGCTTTTCGAATACAGGATCTCAACGATGCGGTTTCTGGCCAGCTTGATGTGCGCGTCGAAGAACAAGACGGTAGCGTCCAGGAGTTCCAGGTGGACACTGCCAGCATCCCCTACCTCACCCGTCCGGGCACAGTGCGCTACAAGCTAGCAGCCGGCAAACCCTCCGACTGGGAGCATAATATTGATGGCCCGGCCTTCGCCACCGGGGAGTTTTCCTGGGGCGTGAGCAATGGCTGGTCGCTGTATGGTGGCGGCCTCGGCGCCAAGGACTATAGCTCACTGGCCGTGGGCGTGGGCCGCGACCTGATGGCCTTCGGTGCGCTGTCATTCGATATCACACAGTCGCGGGCGACGCTGCCGGAGCACAATACGCTCAGCGGCAAGTCCTACCGTGCCAGCTATTCCAAGCGCTTTGACGAGTACGACAGCCAGGTCACATTCGCCGGTTACCGGTTCTCCGAGGAGAACTACATGAGCATGAACGAATTCATCGAAACTCGCCGGGGCGGCCAGCCGCTGAACCAGAGCAAGGAGCTTTACACCACAACGTTAAGCAAGCAGTTCCGCGACTACTCGCTCGGCGTGTACCTCAACTACAACCACCAGACCTACTGGAACAGCCAGGCGAGCGATCGTTACAGCCTGTCACTGTCGCGCTATTTCGATGTGGGGGGCTTGAAGAACCTTAGCCTGTCGCTGACCGCGTACCAGAACAAGTCAAACGGAATCTCCGATGACGGCGCCTACCTGTCGGTCAGTATTCCCTGGGACAGCACCGGTTCATTCAGTTACAGCTCATCGGTCAATCGCGGAGAAAGCGCCCACAGCCTAAGTTACTACGACAGTCTCGATGAGCGTAGCCGTTACATGCTCAGCACCGGCAAGGCCTCAAGCGGAGCAACCGCCAGTGGCTACCTGTCTCATGATGGTGACCAAGCCCAGGTAGTGGCAAGTGCCAGCTACCAAGCCGGTGAGTACACCTCGGCCGGCCTATCCCTGCAAGGCGGCGCCACGCTGACCGGCCAGGGTGCGGCACTGCACCGTAGCAGCGTGCTAGGTGGCACCCGGCTGCTAGTTGACACCCAGGGGGTGGCAGGCGTCCCGGTGCGCGGTAACGGCGGGGTTAGTCGCACCAACCGCTTCGGCAAGGCGGTGCTTACAGACGTCAACAGTTATTACCGCAACCAGGCCAACATCGCCCTAGACGACCTGGCCGACGATGTCGAAGCTACTCGGTCAATTATTCAGGCCACGTTGACAGAGGGCGCGATTGGCTACCGCCGCTTCGATGTGATCGCCGGCCACAAGGCCATGGTCATCATTCGCATGACCAATAGCAGCGCCCCGCCCTTTGGGGCGACCGCAAAGAACAGTCGCGGCCAAGAAACCGGCATTGTCGGCGAAGAAGGATCGACTTACCTGAGCGGCATGAAGCCGGGCGAAACCATGTCGGTGCATTGGGACGGCGCCGCGCGTTGCCAGATCACCCTGCCCGACCGAGTTACATCGCTTGAGCGACAACTGGAGCTGCTTTGTCAGCCCGTCAGCGAAGCGGATAGCTCCGCCGCTTAATCTTTTCAACAGGTACCTTTATGAATTTCAGCTCCATGCGTAACACCCTGCCCCTGCTCGCCTTAATCGGTGCGTGTACCGCACAAACCAGCCTGGCTGCCGTTTCACTGGACCGCACCCGGGTGATTTTTACCGGCAGCGAAAAATCTGTCAGCCTCAGCATCAGTAATCAGAACGGCCAATTGCCTTACCTAGCCCAAGCCTGGATCGAGAACGAACAAGCCGAGAAAATCACCAGTCCGCTGGTAGTAGTACCGCCGATCCAGCGTCTGGAAGCAGATGCCAACAGTCAGGTGAAGATTCAAGGCCTACCTGAACTGAGCCAGCTCCCCCAGGATCGCGAATCGCTGTTCTATTTCAACCTGCGCGAAATTCCGCCACGCAGCGATAAACCTAACACCTTGCAAATTGCCCTGCAGACGCGGGTCAAACTGTTCTATCGGCCGGCGGCAATTGCTCCAAAGCGCGGGATGAATGAAGCACCCTGGCAGGAAAAACTCACCTTGACCCGCCAGAACGACCGCTATCTGCTCAGTAATCCGACACCCTATTACATCACTGTCATTGACGCGACGCGCGCCCCCAAGAGCGACACTGTAACCGGTTTCAAACCCTTAATGATCGCCCCCAAAGCCCAGCAGGACCTGGGTTTGAGCAGCAAGGCGCTGGGCGAAAAACCGGTACTGACATACGTCAATGACTACGGCGGTCGCCCGCAATTGCAGTTCAGCTGTTCGGCTAGCACCTGTACTGCCAGTCCCGTTGACAATAAACACTGACTCCCGAGCCCTGTTGTATCAAGTGAGTGCACACCATGATGCCTGGAACCCGTAGCTGCCTAGCAGCCTTGCTCTACAGCGCAAGTGTTTCAACCATGTCTCACGCCGCTGGCACCCTTGCGCAAACGGCCGAGGTTCAAGTGACCGGGACTTTGCTTGAAAGCGCCTGCTATTTGGACCCGCGCTCCACCTATCAGACCCTGTCGCTGGGCGACCTGAGCACCGCCAGACTGTTGCGCGTGGGCGACCAAGGTACTCCTGTGGCCCTGCACCTCAAGCTGCAGGGCTGTGTGCGCAGTGACGGCGGTAGGCGGGATAATCAGCATGGAACCCTTGTCTGGAGTGCCATCGAGCCGGTCCTAGCGCTTACGTTTAACGCCGTGGCCGATGTCGACAGCCCCGAACTCATCAAAGTGGTCGGGGCCGAGGGTTTCGGATTGCGCCTGTTGGATATCCAGGGCCGCGACGTGCGCCTGGGCCGAACCGCCCCGGCCTGGTTCGTCTCGCCAGGCGATAACCAGCTGACCTATTACATCCGCCCTGAGCGTACAGCGGCTCCCTTAAGCCCAGGCGACTTCCGCGCCAGCCTGAATGTGAGCCTGGCGTATGACTGAGGCACCTTCAATGACTATCGTACGATCCACACTGCTGGCCATCTTGCTCGGTTGTGCATTCACAACGCACGCTGACGAGCAGCAGGTGGTGACGATCGAAGGTTTCGTATATGCAGCGATTCCTTGCGTGATCAATAGAGACAAGCCCATCACTGGCCCCTTTGGCGATGTGCAGACCGCAGGCATCGATGGCAAATACAAGACCATTAGCCTGAATTACGATCTCGACTGCAGCCGCTCGGCGACCAATGAGCTGCGCATGCAGGTACGCGGTGACCCTGCTTTCGATCCCGCGCTGCTGGTGGTACGGGGCTATGACAATCTCGGCATTGCGCTAAAAAAAGATGGTGCGCCGCTTGCACTTAATACTTGGGCTGAATTCGACTCCCGCAAAAAACCGAAGCTACAAGCCGTCCTAGTTAAGCGAGGAAACAGTGTGGTCCAAGCCGGCAGCTTTAATGCTGGTGCAACCCTAGTGGTGGATTATCGATGAATATCCTACGGTTTTTTTTTCTCATCATGACAGTCGTGACTATGCCCCTGCAGTGCGTTCGGGCGGAAAACATGAAATTTACCGGCAACCTGCAGGCACCACCCGCGTGCACCGTCAGCGATAAGGGCGGGCGTATCGACGTGCGCTTCGAGCGCAATATCGCGGTCAATCGCATCGATGGCGAACGCTATCGCCAGGTGATTCCTTATCAAATCGAGTGCCCGGGGGCGGCCGGTGCCGGTATCACCTGGCACATGCGCTTGACTCTCCATGCGGATGACGCCGTCCACTTCGATCCTACCGCGCTCAAAACCTCGGTGAACAACCTAGGTATCAGGGTGTTACTGAATGGTACCGCACTGATTCCCAACCAACCGCGGGAAATCGATGTTTACGCATCGAAACCACCTCTGCTGGAAGCTGTACCGGTCAAACTTACCGGCGCGGCGTTGCCCAGTATCGGCTTCACCGCTTCGGCGCTATTGATGGCCGAGCTCTATTAGGAGGATTTATGGGCAAGTGGGCTATGACCCTGAGCGCCTGGTTTGCCGCCAGCCTTTGGTTGCCTACGGCGCAGGCAGAAGACAATCTGCACTTCTCCGGCACCCTGGTAAATGAACCTTGTGTACTTGTAGCGGAAGACGAACTGTTCAAACTGAACTTCAAGTCCGTGGTCAACAAGGACCTCTATCTCAACGGCAGAACATTGGGGTACCCCATCGACCTGCGCCTAACAAACTGCGACCTGGACGTAGGCAAGCGCATGGTCAGCATCACCCTCAGCGCAAATGGCAACGAAAGCACCGAGCCCCCTGGGCTACTCATGCTCGAGAGCGCCACTGTCCACGGCCTGATGGTGGGGCTTGAGACCACCAGTGGCACGTCCATGCCTTTGAACAAAACCCACCGCATGGGAGAACTATCCAGCGGCGACAACGTAGTCAGCTTCAAGGCTTACCTTCAAGGTGAGCCCGAGGTGCTGGCCAATCGAACCCTTGGGTTAGGCGACTTTACAGGGTCCCTGACTTTTGCCTTGAGTTACGAGTAATTACCTTGAAAATACCTTACGCAACTGCGCTCCTCAGCGCCCTGTCATTTCTGCTGCTATGCGGTGCTCCGATGCAAGCACAAGCTGCTATTGTCATTAATACTACTGAAACTCAATACGAGCCGGGTGGAGTGCGTTATTCCTTTACAGTGCAAGACTGGTCCCAGGATTATGGAGAGACTAACCCTTGCATGCAGTACGCGCCGGGTGAAACGATCTGTAGAGTTTCGATTGCCGTAAACAAACGCCCTGGAATCTATGACCCAGTAGGGTGGTACTATAGGACTTGGGAGCTGCCAGTTAAAACTGGTGGCAGCGCGTCTTTGTACCTTCTGTACTTAGATTTACTTGGCCTGGGTCAAGCATTCTGGATACCACTGAGTTCTTCGATTTTAGTTCCATATCAAAACGCTGGCAATGAACTCTGCGTCACTTTTACCTACTCGAAAGTCGGGAACGGCGCTGGAGGGGACAAAGGTCTTTTCGGTCCATGCACTCGTGTTGCTACGCCGCCGCTGAAGTGCGAGATCAAGGGCAACCCCACGATCAACCATAAAAATCTGCCTGACAATGCCCTGGACGGTGTAAAGGCCTCGACTCAACTCTCCTTAAAGTGTCTAGGTCCGGCCAGCGTTACAGTCTCGGCATCCAGAACAAACAGTTTCGGCGTACAACTTAGAAGCGACAACAGCCTGTATTCGAAAATCACGGTAAACGGCAAGGATGCGACGGAAGGTATCAATATCCCAGTGGACGGTGGACTGGCCAGTCCACTGAACATCACCTCGACTCTGGTTACCCGCGGGACCGTCCTACCGGGTGCATTTTCCGGTTCCACGGTGATTACCGTTTCTCCGCCTTGATATAGGTGAGAGAGCAACCAGGTGTAAAAGCGCTCTATTACCGTCGTCACTATCCTGTAAGTCGGTCGCGGGCGCTTTACCCCGCACTCAGAAACTTCTCCCTCCGCAACTAGTTGCCTCCTAATAATATTTAGAACTGCTTATCCATCGCCCCTGAGCGCTCTCGCAAAGTTTTGGTTGAAATAAAAGCCGACGCATTTAATAGCTGGCGAACACTGACCTAATGCAACGAGCGTGCAGGCCCGCCAAGCGACCGCAACTGGTACTCAGTAACAGTTTGGTACAGCGACTCGGACTTCAGCCTCAGGCGTTCGATTTCTGCCGCTGACTCACCGGCGTCTAGGGCAGCTTGGTAGCGCCGCTGTGCATCGATGGCCTGCTGAATCAGCGGCTCGCCAGCCTCAACAACTCCCGCCAAGGTCTTCTTCACGCTACCGCTCCGCCTGTTTGATCAGCGCAGTATAGGACGCCTCGCACGCGAGCCCAGCTATTCTCGATCTGTCATACGCTTTCGCCAGCTCTCCCGCTCGGGCATCAGCCCGTGCGAGCAGGTCGGAGAGCACCATGGCGGCGCGGGTGGCTGCCTGGCTTCGGGCGGCAGCGGTGGAATCTGCGGTGCGCTTACCCGCGGCGGCGGCATATCGGGCTGCATCGTCGTGCAGGCGCTTGCCAGCAGCATCGGCGCCATCAGCGCCAGCAGCTGCAGTGTGTTCTTGTTCCCGGGCATTTGCTCTCGCCTCTTCCTGTGCCGCTGCGCGGCGTTGCTCTTCACTGCGGGCCCTGGCCTCTTCCTGCGCCCAGGCCTGCTGATCACCTGCATCGCGGACGGCCCAGCGGGCCTGCCATTCGGCATCCATGGTCGAGCGGCCGTGTTCGTAGGTGCCCCAGAACGCCCAGAGCACCAGCGCCAGCGATGCCGCTGTGCGCCAGGTGATCACGCCAGCACCTTCAGCGCGCGGTCATACAGGGCCTTTCGCTCAGCGGCGCCGTGCGGTACCCGGCCAGGCTTGCCGGTGTTGATCACGCTGCCGATGTCCCGGAAGCGGCCGGCGTCGGCCAGCTCGTTGAGGCTGTGGGTCGACCACCACCAGGCGGCGGACAGGGCGGCGTGCTCCGGCTGCTCGAGCAATTCGGGCTGTTCTTCCAGTGGCAGGGCTAGGCCGGCGCCGGCGCCGGCATAGTTCCCCCGACCGGTGAGCTGGATCAGGCCGCGTCCACGGTACCGCCAGCCGTCCCCCGGGCGAGTGTTGCCCATGCGCCCGCTGTACACGATGTTGGCGATCTTCTCCGGCTGCCGCGCGCAGGCGGCTGCCGACTCCGCGGTGAACCGGCTGGGCCAGATACGCACCAGCGCCTCGGCGCTGTAGTTCAGGCTCTCCACCAGGTTGCGCAGCTGGCCCGACTCATGGCCGACCTGAGCCAGGAAAGCCGCCACGCGCACCGGGCTGTCAATCTTGTAGCGCGCCATGGCCCGGTTCAGTGCAGGCAAAAAAATGCCCGCGACTGGGCGGGCGTTCGGGAGGATCTGCAGAAGTTGCTGCATTGTGATTGGCATGACTTTCAAACCTCGTACTACAGAAAAGAAAAAGCCCCGACGATGCGGGGCTCTATTGGGTGTGTTCCGTCTCTTGTGGCGGCGGCGCGGTAGCATCGTCGGGGCTTGGCGGCCAGTCGATTGACAAGGGGTAATCGGGCTGCTGGTCCAGGCGATTCAGGGCGATGCGATAGCGCTTCCAGGCCAGCAGCGCTTCCTGCTCATGCGCTGAGGCCTCGCCGAGGTCTACCGCATCCTGCAGGGGCGCGATGCGCTTCGAGGCATAAGCCAACTTCTCTTCGCGCAAAGCCAGCCCTTCGGCGCGGATACTCTCGTTCTGCGCCACGGTATCCAGTACCCAGGCGTCGCCGTCCCAGTAATAGAATTCGCCTGGGTATTCCTGGCGGGTCAGTTCGGGAGGCAGCTCGCCAAGGGCGCTGTGCTCCGTTGCATTGCCGGTAGCCACCTCGTAAACGGTGCCCCGGTTGTCCTCAACCAGGGCCCAGACGTTGCGGGCCAGATCACGAACCACGGCATGGCCGGGCACGGACCCAGGCGGCGTATCAAGGTAGGCATACGCCGGAATCAACCAGTGCTCGGCGTCGAGCGGGTCCGGGTCTGCGAAACCCTGGCCGATGTACTGCAGGGTTTCAGGGTGTGCGTTGTAAATGATTGGAGCGTCCATTAGAGGCCTCTTCAGTATTTGATACAGGCAAGCAGCGCGATGTTGCGCGGGCGCGCTTCGTTGCCGCCATCTGCGTGAATCGTTACGCCGTGAACGTGGTCACCCACAGCAGCCGCAGAGCCAACCACGGGGTGCGCGTGGTTACCACCAGAAGAAGTGAAATTCCTCCATGCAGTAACCCCGGCGGTGTTGCCCGCCAGCGATGCAGCGGTTTCTCCCGGGGCGATGCTACCGAAGCCCCCCACCCCTACCAGGTCAGCGGCGTTTGCGACGGCGGTGGCGGTTCCGCTCACAGAGTGGGCATGCCCACCGGCAGCGGAAACCGTACCGCCGTGCACGTGATTCGCGTTCTGGCTGGCTTGAATTGAGGCAATTAGGCGCCCCGGGTCAACACCACGCCCATCGTCGAAGCCGCGGATAAACTCCCCGCGTAGGTCCGGTACGTTGAAGGTGCTGTGGCCATCGCCGGCACCGCCAAACACCCTGATTGCCGCGAACAACGCCGCATAGGTGGTTCGACTGATCACCGCACCGTTCGCCTTGAGATAGCCGGGCGGCGGAGTGTTCGAGGCGAAATAAACAATGGTGCCAGGTGGCGTGTTGTTGTCGAGCCGCGTCCAGGTATTCCACTGCTCCCCGTAGCAGCTACGGGCATAGACGGCATTACCCTGGTCGTACTGGATGGCCAACTGAGAGCGGTTCGCTCCCGGGGCCAGGTACCCGTAAAACGTCGTAGTGATATGCCAGTAGTGCTTGTCATCCGGCGTGTTGGCGTGATTGGTCAGAATCACCTGATTCACGGCCAGGTTGGGGTCTTGATCGACCGGCCCCTGATTCATGCCACTGGCTGCCGTGAGTGCTGCAGCCAGGCCTGAGATGTCCGCCATGGCATGGGTGTGCGACGCCGCTGCAGCGCCCAGGGTGCCCCGCGCTGTTGCACTATCAGCGGCGCCGAGAAGCCCGCGCATCAGTGCCGACAGCGGCGCCATAGCGAACTGATCAACGCCGGTGCTGAAAATGATCTGATTTGCTGCAGTGCTCAGCGCTGCCAGAGCCGACAGGGTGTTATCCATCGGCTGCTTACTTGCCAGCGCGTTGGTCATCGTCGTGGCAAAGTTTGGGTCGTTGCCCAGTGCGTTTGCCAGCTCGACCAGCGTGTCGAGCGCACCAGGGGCGGCGCCGATCACGCCATTGATCACGCTTTTAACCCAGGCGGTGTTCGCAATCTGGGTGTCATTCGCCGCCGCTGCAGCGGTCGGCACTTTCGGTGCGCCGGTAAAGCTCGGGCTGTCGAGCGGTGCCTTGCTGGCCAGCGCGGTATTGATTGCCTCCAGGTCAGCGATAGTCAGTGCCCGCGACCACTTCATTGACTCGGGGCCTCCCGGGGGCTTGGCGAACTCGCCAAACCAGACCCGGTGCCCGTATTCAAAAACGATAAAGTTCGTCATGTCGGCACGCGGCGTGCTGGCAATAACCCCCAGCAGCACCGAGCCCGTTCCAGCCGGAGCGTTGGGCGTCGGCGCCGACGTCCCCGCACCGTTTGCCTGGTAGAAGCCACCCGGCACAATTGCCTTGAAGTCAGGCAGTGCCGGCGCTTTCGTGGCGTCCAAGCCCACTTGGCCAATTTTCAACGCATCGGTAATGCCCATGCCGGCGAGCGTGTCCGGGTTCGATGCACTCAGTACGCGGCCGTCAGCGGCTACCTTGACCTTGGTGTACTCACCTGCAGCCACTCCAGTACGCCCCAAGGCCGGGGCGAAGTTCAGCGGGGTGCTGCCCAGCGTCGGCGGCACCAGGTTGGTCAGCTGCCAGGTAGTGCCGCCGTTGGCCGTGCCGCTCTGCACAGGCACCAGGTGGCCCGGGATACATTCAACGCTTTCGTTGGCGTCCTGAGCCCGCACCCAGGCCCCGGCAGCGGCGGTGTAGATCCAGTTCTGTGCCGCGTTGGCTTGGTTCTTCACCAACACCCGGTCCCCGGCCAACACGCTCACGCCATCAATGTTCTGCAGGCCGCTCAGGGCGATAGGCCCCGTGGTCGCGCAGCGTACCGAACGCTTGGCATCGGTCGCGGTGATGGTCTGAATCGCCTTGAGCAGCTGGCTCAAGTCGCCTTCGGTCGGCGTCATGCCGGCCGAGAGGATCACGTTCAGGATCTCTTCCGTGACAGCGTTGCCCCAATGCGCCGGGATCAGCGAACCGATCTGGCCGAGGGTTGGGTTTTCGTCCACAAACTTGCCGTCCACCAGGCCAACGCCGGGCGTACTCTTGGGGTAGTCCATCAGGGTTTATCCGTATTGAATGAATTCGAGGGTGTGCGCCGGCGCCGAACGCCTGATCACACATTCCAGGGCGCCGCTTGGGTTCATCCCGAAGCGTTGCCCCCAGTAGCTCGCGCCAAAGCGGCGCCCGAGGCGCAGGCGCGGCCCGGTTTCTAGGGTCCACATAAACTGGGCGGTCCACGTCCCGAAGTGCGCGGCGCCAAAACGCGACCGGCCAAAGCGTGGTGCGCTGTGCTCGACCACCCGGGCCTGCATGTAACCCAGGCTGAAAGCCAGCTCGACAAAGTACGCCGGCGTCTGGCCGCCGACCTCGACCAGCCGGCGACGCACCGCCAGTTGCCGGTCATCGAAGGTCGGCGACTCGCCCAGGCAGGGATCAGGCAGTTTCATGACCCGTTCCCAGTCCGGTACCAGCTCGCGCACGGTGTCCGGCTCGCTCTCGGTCAGCAGGTCCGCCACCCGCAAATCCTCGCGGGCCAGCTCCTGGGCGGCGGCAGCCAACAACGCGTCCACCTGCGGGTTAAGCTCACGGTCCCAGGCCGGGCCCGGGGGCAGTAGCGCGCGCAATTGCCCGTGGTAGTCCTCTGCCGTCCTTACAGCCACAGCACACCCCCATAGGTCAGCAGCTCATGGGCGGCGGCCGATACGTTGCCCACCGGCGCAGTCAGGGTGTGGTCCCGCTCGCCGGCGGCGCCGCTGATTGCTTCGCTGATATGCGTGGCCAGCAGCTCGGCGCCCAACTCCGACTCGCGGTTGTGCAGATCGATCAACGCCGCTTCGACCGCCCGCCGCACCGCGCTGCTGTCGGGGGTAACCTTGAGCTGGTACTGAACCGGCTTTTCCGCCGGCGGCAGCACGTACACTTCAGCCGTTACCGGCCGTTCTTTCTCGATGTAGGCCGCCACCTTCGCGCAGGCCTCGGCGTTGGGGATGATGTCGATATCGCCGTCACGCACAAAGAACACCCCCACCGTGCCCGGGCCCATCCAGCGGCGCACCACCCAGGCCCGCGTCACCCCGGCCACCTCAAGCGCCCAGGTGACGTAATCGTCCTTACTGCCGCCGTGCGGGATCACCTGATAAGAGCGGATCACCCGACCGCGCAGCGTCTCGATACTCTCCTGCTCGGTACCGCCCTGCAGGCCGGGTTCCTCAACGGTAAAGACCTCATTGAGCCCGAGCACCGGGCTGATAAGCCGTAGCGTGGTACCGGCCGGGGTGTTGCCCAGCAGGCCGGCTTCCAGGGCTTCCAGCTTGGCCACGCCCTGGGCGGCGCTCAGCTTGACCGTGGCCACCACCCGAAAGCGTGCGCCGTCATCACGCTGCAGCAGCGTGCCGGCATCGAGCAGCGCCGAGACGGCCCCGGTAAAGGTCGCGGTACCGCTGGCCGCTACTGCCGCCAGGCGGTCACGCTTAAGCCGCGCGCGGGCCATGCGGCGCAGTGTGTCTTCATCGGCCGTGTCGGGCAGGATCTGCGCGGCGATGTATTCCTGATGCCCATAGCGGGCAAAGGAGGCGCCGCCCAGCACCCGGGCCAGCACCTCCGCGTCAGACCGTAGCAGCGCGCTGGAGCCCGCCAAGTCGGCCTGCGCCCGAGCGATCAGCCCGGGTAATGTCGGGGTTTCAAACGGCATTGATCACCTGCCAAAGATTGTCGAGTTTCAGGTCTATGGCGGTGCCGTCCTTCATCGACAGCACCACCAGCATGTTCAGCCGGTCCACCCCGCGCGCGGTCGTTACGCTAACGCTGGTCACCCGCCCGTCCTCCAGCATCCAGGCCAGCGCCTCCCGGGCGAAGGCCGCCGCGTCGCGCTCGGTGTCGGCGGTCAGCGTGCGCCGGCGCAGTTGCCACAGCCGCGACCCAATGCGGTCATTGGCCAAGGTGGGGAAGCTGTCGCCCCACCAGCCATACCGCTCGCTGTCGTCCAAGCGGTCGTCAGCCTCGGCGCGGCGCCAGGTCAAAAGGCTGATCACCGCCGCCCGGCGCCAGGCGCTTTCGCACGCGTCGTCATTGAGCAATGCCATATCAGCCCTCCGGTACCGGCTTTTTGTCCGAGCCTTCGTGAACGTGCAGGGATGTGCTCACGCCGGCGGCGATCTGGTCGCCGGCCGATTCGATGCGTCCCGTGGTGCGAATGACCGGCGTGTCGAACTCAACCGCCGTTTCCGCCTTGACCTTGAGGGTCAGCGTGCTGACCTCGATCACGCGGTCACGCTTGAAGTGCAGGTAGTCGCCTTCGTCGGTGTACAACGCCACCTCGCCGCTTTTGAGCCCCTGCAGGCGAAAGCGCCGGTCGGACACACAAATCACTACCCCATGCGAGCGGTCGCCGTTCAGAAAGGCCGCCAGGGCCTCCGCGCCGGGCTTAGGATTTGAAGTCAGACCGTAGGTTTCGAAGTGCTCCATGCCGTCTTTCACTTCATCAGCAGTCAGCCGCATTTGCAGGCCCTGCATCTTGCTGCCGGCGTTCACCAGCGACAGCACGCCCCGGGCCAGGAAGTTTTTAAATCCACTCATGTGCCAGGCTTCCAGTCAGCGGGGATCAGGTATTCGAAGTTGTCCGCCTTGCCGCCCTTCTTCAGCTTGCGGGCTTTGTGCGGGTCTTTCGGTTCGGGGTCGAAGGCATCCGGCGGGCCTACGGTGATGTTGGCCACCGTGCCGTTCTCGTCCAGGCTGTATTCGATTTCGCTGATCAACATGTCGCGGTCGATGCCGATCAGGTCATCGACCACCCGCACGACCATGTTGGGCAGCCATAGCGCGCCGTTGGACTGCCGCCACCCCTGCACCTTGTATTGCAGGGTCAACGCCTTGCCCATACGGTTGCCGCGTTCCCAGTTGGCCCGCGCCTCGGCGAGCGTCGGCGTCATCTGGCCGCTTTCGTGGATCAGCAGCACCCGCTTACGCGTGGCGCGCGGATCATTGACCGACGCCCTCACCTCCGAGGCCTTTTCGCCGAATTCCTCATCGGTGCCCGAGCGCTGGCCGGTCACCCGGTATTCAGAGAACACCCCGGAAAAGTCCAGAGCGGCCGAGCCGGTGAGGATGTTTTGCCCCAGCTCCAGGCGGTCAACCGCACGGCCGGCACTCCCCGGCCGGATGATCACCAAGCGGCCGCGGGCATCGTCGGTCGAGAGCAGCCGGGAAAGCGTCAACAGGCGGTCAATCGACTCGAACACCGTTTCTCCCGGCTCGATGCTGTGATCGGCCAACTTCGTGGTTTCGGCGGCCTGGCTCAGCACCTGCACCCCGTAGGGTTCGGCCAGGGCTTGGACGATCTTTTGCACGCTCTGCCCGCGCCATTGCCCGGGCTTGTTGATCGCAGAGCAGTCGACCAGATCAGAAGTAACCGAGCGGCCGGCAATGGCCCGATTGACCGACTTGCTGTCGTAGCTAACCGGTGTGCTGTAGATCCAGCCCGATAGCACCAGGTCATCACCAATGCGCACTTGGCAGTAGTCGCCCTGGCGCACCGGTATTTCGGTGTCCTGGCCGGGCCAGCGCCAGGTAACGTCGAGCTTGAAGTCTCGGCTCTGCCGCTCGATCCCGGCGCTGATGCTGACTTTCGTCCAGCCGCGATAATCCAGGCCGTTCACGCTCAGCGTGACAGCGTTCAGGTTGTCCATGGGTTTAATCCTGGGCGACGGTCAACACACCCGGCGGCAGGAAGCCCGGGTGTATGGCCTTGTTACGCGTAACGATTTCGCCGGCGCGCGTGGCGTCGCCGAAACACTGATAAGCCAGCACCAACGCCGGCAAACTTTCCTGCGTCGTCACCTCGGTCAGGCGAACGCCCGAACGGGCCACCTCGGTCAGGTGCCCGGTAACGTGCTTGCGCACGGCTTCCAGCACCTCAAAGTGATCATGCGATGCGGTCTGCGCCGCCTCCCACAGCGCGGCACCGATGGCGTCACGAATCAGCACCACCTCATCGGCTGCCGGCACCTCCGGGCGCTGGATCGGCGCCGCCACCTGCTGGGCCAGGGACGGGCTACCCGGCAGCGGCGCCGGCGCAGCGATCACCGGCATAACCGCCGCCGTGCGCGCGGCCAGCACCAGCAAGGCGTCGCGCACCAGCTCGCGGGCCGCCTTGACGACTGCGACCGTAGCCGCGCCGCCGGCGGTGTTGCTGATCGATTTGTCGGTAGCAGCCTCGGCGGCCAGCGCCCTGGCCGTTTCGACTTGGCCGGTGATATCCCGGGTTGCCGTCACGAAAGTGGTAAAGACCGGCTCAACCTCAGCCAGGCCGGCGACCGTGCGGGCAAACTCCGGGTCGGCCTCGAGGCCGGCCGCCGCGCTGCCGCTGCCGCCCCCTCCACTGCCGCCGCTACCACCGCTCGATCCGCCACCGCCGCCACCCGTGCCGCCAGTGCCGCCAGTGCCGCCAGTGCCGCCGGCACCAGAGCCAGAAGCGCCACTACCAGCACCACCCGACGACCCACCGGCACCGCCCGAGCCGCCCGACGACGGCGCCCAGCGGTAGCCCGAGGAACGCGAATGGCCGCCGATATCGGCAAACTGCGCCCGGATCATCGCGGCGAAGTTGCCCGGGGCGTTGATCAGCATGTCAGCCAGCGCCTCGACGGAACCGACCAGGGCGACCAGCTGGCCGAATTCCTGATAGATCGCCATCTGAATGCCGGCAATGCCGTTTTGCAGGGCCACCACCGCCAGGCGCGCCCGATTTACCACCGACATTGCTGCCTTGTATCGACTGATTGCCGACTCAAGCAGGGTTTCCGATGATTCCTCAAGCTGCCGAGCGGTGTTCGGCACCCCGGCCGGGAAACCCTTCTCCCCGGCTTCGATGAACACCAGGTCAAAGCGCGCCATACCGCCTTCGCGCCGCTCGTGGGTGACCTCGCAATCCCCCGCCGTTACGTTCATGCGCCCAAACCAGGGGTGCACCAGCTCCCCCGGGCCCGGCTCATCCAGCGCTTTCAGAAGGTCGTCACGCTTTATCAGGTAGTCATCACCAATGACAAAGGCCGTTAGCTTGGTCGTCCGCGTGCGCCGGCCCATATCCTCAACCAGCGGCTTGTCCCGCTGGGGATACTCATGCAACTGCGTGCGCCGGCCGACCGGCATGGCGTCGCTGTCCACATGAAACGGCACCCCGCGAAAGGATGCCGGGTGCAGCTCATCCCGCCAGGTTCTTTCCATTGTCACCCCCTCAACGAGCGGTAGCCGACTTGCGGGGTTACCGTCAGGCCGGGTTGATTGGTTTGAGGCTGGTCCACGCGCATACCCGCCGGGGCGTTCTCAAAGCGCACCAGCATGGAGCCTTCCAGATTGGTTTTCTGCGTGGCCGCCGCCTGCTGCACCAACGACCCGCGCGCGGCTGGCAAACTGGCTGCTGCCGCTAACTGCCCCGCCGATGCACCCGAGCGTGGCGGCTGGGCCAACTGCTGGGCCGCCTGGGCGGCTTTGAGCATGTCCGCCGGGGTCACCCCCTTGGGTTGCTCAAGCTGCGGCACCTTCGGCATCGCTGGCAGCGGCGCCGGTGCAGGGTGTTGCGCCAGTTCCCGGGCCTTGGTTGGAACCACCTGCAGCACCGGGCTCGGCACTTTGGGCGGGGCCACCTGCAGCACTGGGGCCGGAACCTTGGGCGCCTCAGCCTTGGGCACCTGGGCAGCGCCCGGCCGCTGTTCGGCTTCCGGCAGCATGTCCTGCGGGCCCACCTTGGGCACCAGGGCAAGCCTGGGCGGCGCCGGTGCCGGCACTGCAGCAGCGGCGACCGCCGGCGGCGGTGCCGGCGGCCATTTGGCGGCATCTGGAAGCGCCGTAGCGGCCGCCGGCGATACCGGCAGCGGTTGCGGTACCGGTTGCGGCTTCAGCAGCGGCAGCGGTGCTGCAGGCGCCTCAGCCCCTGGCGCACGCAACAAACTGGCCACGCTGGTTGCCGCCGGCATCAACTCCGGCGCCTGCGCAATCGGCTTGACCAGTTGCCCCGGCGCCGGGTGCTTGGCTGCGTTACGGGCCTTCTGTTCCTCGGCCCAGGCATTGACCTTATCCGTCGCCGCGTTGACCACGCCGGAACCATCAGCACCATCAGACTCGAAGCCAAGGAACTTCATCATCGGTTCAATGATGGGTCGCAGCTTCTCCCATAGGCTGCGGAAAAATCCGGTGATCGGCTCCCAGTGCTTGATGATCAGACCCAGCGGCGACCAGTCAAACACCGACTTCAGAAAGTCGAAGAACGGCACCGAGAAGGCTTTGACCAGCTCCCACAGGGCGCCGAAGAACCCGCTGATCGGCTCCCAGTTGGCGATAATCTGCCCCAGCGGCGACCAGGCAAAGGCCGTTTTCATCCAGCCCCATACCACCATCGCGGGCCCCTGAATCCGCGCCCAAATGGCCTCGAAATACGGCGCCACCGTCGCCCAGTTGGCGATCACCAGGCCAGCAGCCAAAGCGATGCCACGCACCACCAGGCCAATCGGGCTCATGCTGGCAACGCCATTCATCAGCGTCAGCGCAGCGGTTGCCGCTGCCGTGGCCAGGCGCAGCACGGTAAAGCCCACAGCCGCGCCGATAATGCCCTTGATCAACCACGGGTTGGCAGCGGCAAGCTCGGTCACCTTGCCAATGATCGGCCCCACGGTGGCCATGAACTCGTTAAACGGCGGCAGCAGCACACTGCCAACCGTGATGCCCAACCGGGTAACCCGGTTCTGCAGGAGCTGCATGGCGTTTTGCGTGGTCGCCGCGCGAGCCGTGTATTCCGCCTGCATCGATCCGGCGTATTCGCTTTCGTCGCCGACAGACTTAAAGTTCTTCTGCAGCGTGTTCAAGCTGGTCAGCAGCGGCGCAATGGCCCCTACCGATTCCTTGCCGAACAGGTTGGTAAGCACGGCCGCTTGCTTGCTTTTCTCGACCTTGGCCAGCGTCTGCAGCACGCGGTTAATCGTGCCCTCGCTGTCGGTCTGCATGCCCTTGGAGATTTCCTTCGCATCTAGGCGCAACGACTTGTAGGCCTGGGCCTGCGATTTAGTCGCGGCAGTGCCTGCAGTGAGCGTTAGCATGAAGTTCTTGATGCCGGTGGCGGCCACGTCCTGGGCGATACCCACACCGGCCAGGGTCGAGCCCATCGCCGCCAACTGCGCAGCGCTGACCCCGGCCACCTCACCCAGCGGACCAATGGCCGTCAGGATCGCCGAGATTTGCCCCGTGCTGGCCGCGCCGGTGTTGCCCAGGTAGTTAATCTGGTCGGCCAGGGTGACCACCTCGGCCTGATTCATTTTGAAGGCCGTTCGCCACTTGGCCATCATGCTGCCCGACTGTTCGGCCGTCTGGTCGAACGCGACGCCCATTTTCACCGCGTCTTCAGCAAACTGATTCAGCTCTTCCCGGGCAATGCCCGACTGACCGCCGGCGGCGACAATCTGCGCGATGCCCTCGGCCGCCATCGGCAGGCGCTCGGACAGGCCCAGCACGTCGTCGCTCATGGCCTTGAACTGCTCGGGCGAATCGAAGTTAACCACCTTCTTCACGTCCGCCATGGCGCTTTCAAAGCCCATGGCAGCCTGCACCCCCATGACAAACGGGGCCGCGATGGCCCCGCCCTGGATCGCATCCATGAAGGTGATCTTGCCAAGGCCCGAGCTGTTCAACTGCTTGCGCAAGTTGGCCGCATTCTTGCGAACCCCGCCCAGCACCGGCGACAGCTTGTCGACGCCGGTAATAAGCGCTTTGAGCTGGAACTTATCCGCCATTGCCGCCCCCTACTAACGCCTGAATTCGCCAGGCGTTTTCTTCACTCTCGAACAACACGTCGAGCGGCCAGGCCGTGACCTCACCCGGACTGACTTTCCAGTACCAGGCCAGGTCGTAGGCCAGTTCGATCAGTCCGTCGATTGAGCTGAAGCGGGGGCCATGAAAAAACCAATGACCATCCACGCCAGGGTGTTCAGGTCGGACAGGTCCAACTGGTTAACCGAGCCGGGCGGGATGCCGGCACAGACGGCGATGTACTTCGACGCGGTTTCGACATCTGCAATGGGGTAGCCGCTTTCGCCCATGGTGTACGGCAGAAGTTTGATGGCCCGGACCTCTTGCACTGTCGGACGGCGCAGGTTCAGTTCAGTGACTTCCTCGGCGTGGGCTTGAATGGGGGCGTTCAGCTTGTGGGTTACGGTGCTCATTACTGCCAGTCTCCTGCAATGCCTTCAAACTTCAGCGCGACTTTTGCGTCATCGCCGGTCACTTTGGTTTCATCAACCAGATACGCGCCGCTCAGCACGTAGCTACTACCGTCGGCCAACTCGGCGGTAATGGTCATGTTGGTGGCGTTGGCCAACTTGGCCCGGGGGAAGTTGGGCGTTTTAACCGCATCGACGCTGATGTAGGGCACCAGGTCTTCTTCCTTGTAGAAGCCCCGCGTGATGGTTTCGCGCTTCTTGTCCGACAGCGGGCATTCCACGCCGCCGGTGATCGTGAGCTGTTCACCGTCGGCCTTGACGTAACAGGTGCCCGCGACTTTCTGACCCATGAAGGGATCTCCCATAAAAAAGCCCGCGCGTGGCGGGCTGGAGTTGTACGAAAAGGGTTACACCGCTTCGGGGTACTGCAAGCGGAACTGGTACGCCAGGGCGAACACCCGCAGCTGATTGACCAGATCCGGCGGAAACAGGACGCTGACACGGTTGGGGTTACGCGGATCGCGCTCGACCACCAGGTACTGTTTGAACAGCTCGCTGTTCTCGACAATGCCGTCGCGTTCGAGCGCGCCATAGGCGGCTATCAGTTCGCCCCGGATCACCAGCGGGGTGACGATTGCCTGGCCAGCGCCGAAGCGAGTGCCGTCGTTGGCCAGCTTGCTGCGCCCGTACTTGCTGGTAATGATCCCGCGCAGGTAGCGGATAACGTGCGCCGACTGGTGCAGCGTCTCGCTGTCGAGGTAGGAGTCATCCGGCTGGCCCAGGTCGTTACGCTGGTAGGTCGTAACGGCGCGTTCGATGCGGTAGTTACCGCCGGTGTAACAGGCCGTGGCAATGCCGCTGGTCAGCAGCGATTGGCGCTCGGTCAGCATGAAGCGTTCGCTCGACGGCGCCGGCTCGATGCCTGCCAGCGCACCGGTTTGCGTCGGGCGCGCCGGGTCGGCGCTGATGAACACGGCAGTACGCGCGGCCCACTGCGCCGCGATTTCCCAGACCGGCTGGGGCACACCCTTTTCACAGCCGTGAATGCTCACATGCGGATCATTACGCAGGCGCCCCGCCGCCACCAGCTGGCCCAGCGTGCCGCGCTTGGCGGTGTAGACGTGGCCATACAGCTGCTTTGCCCAGGACCAGCGCCCGGCGCTGTCATCCATGGCGACTTTCCAGGCATCGAGCGTCGCGGTGTCCGTCCAGGGCTGACAGATGAACTCGAATTCCTCATCACCCAGAGCCGCCAGGGCCTCGGCAATGTCCGGCGTTCCGGTGCCACCAGTCATGGCAGTGATGGTCAGCGCCAGGCCGGCCGGGGTGACCTCGCCGTTGTTGCGGCCCAGGCGATTGAGCTGCAGCTGAATGTCGTTGCCCAGCTCCCCCGAGAACTTGGCCACCAGCTTCACCGCCGTGGCCTCTGCCGTGGCCTTCACCGGCATGTCAGGCGCCGCGTTGATGCTCTCCGCCAGGGCGGCGGCCACCACGTCAGCGGTAGCGCCGGCAACGACTGGGACCCGCACGCGCTGCCCGGCGATGTACAGATTGACCAGGCCGGCCACAGTAACCGTGCCCGCTACGGTAACGTCGGCTTTCGCCGGCGTGCCAACTGCCTTGAGCGGCAAACACCAGACCTCGCCGGCCGAGTCAATGGCGCGGTGCTGTTTGTGCATGGCGGCCAGCATCGAGCCGTCACCCGCGATAGCGCGGGCCTCGGCGGTGCGGGCCACCAGTACCAGGCTACCGATCTCGGGGCTGTCGGCGTCGTCGTTGACCTGGCCGACCAGCAGCCGGCGCAGGGTCGAGGCGCCGCTATTGGCCTGCGAGTTGTCGACCTCGGCATAAAACAGCGGCACGCGGATATCGGCCGGAATGTTGCTGAAACCTACGCTCATTGCGCCTTACTCCCTCGGGCTGGCTTGGATTGAGTGACGGGCTCAGGCGCCGGCACAGGTTCGGGCTCTACGGCCGGGCTTTCCGCCGGCGCAGCTTCGACGCGCACTACGTCGCCGTCGTTGATACGGCGCTGCCAGTACGCGTCGTGGGGCACCTTATCGCCCGCCTCTGGCAGCAGCTGGCCGCCCTTTTCCGGCATAGGGCAGAGTCGCCCCGGCGCCGGTTTCACGTGAATCAGGTTCATGGGTTCAAGTCCTCTCGGGTTTCAAGTTCGACCCGCCCGTCAGGCCCGCCGGGGGCCGCGTTTGGATCCCTCAGCGGGTCGATAAAGTCGTATCGCATATCGATGCCCTCCAGCGGAGGCAGGCCGTCAAGCTCGCGCTCGTGCCACGTCTCAGCCGGATCGCCATCGCGACTTCGGCCCAACTGGAACTCAGCGCTGAAGCTGTAGCGGTAGATCACCCGGGCTCGGTTGATGAAGATCAGCGCGCCCCCGCCATAAGTGATGGCGTCGTACTCGCTGCCAGGTTTCCACCCCACCAGTGCCCGCCAGATTTCCGCGCGCAGTTCGTGCAGATCCTGCGCGGCCTCCTGGCCACGTTCATCGCTGGTGTCCAACACAACAACCACGTCGAATCCATCTGAAATAACCTGGCGAACACCGGTCTGCAGATCATTCGGTTCTGCCTGATCGTCGGAAGCGATCACATAGGCCGATGGGTGCTGCAGCTTGGAACTGCTCGCGACAGCATCCCAGTCGATACCGGCCGCAATCCGCGTGGAAAACGTCGGACAGTAGGCGCGCAAATGCGCGACGATCACATTTAGTCTCATCGTGGTTTCCGGTTTTTGAGGTCAGTTCAAGGCGGCCGCAAATGCAGCTGATAGCAGCGCCTGCACCGATGATCTGGAATCCTGCAAGGCATCAGCCATGTAGTTGTCGCGGGGGGTAATACGCCACCCAGCGGCGGCACGGGCAGCAAGGGCCAGCGCCCTATCGCCCTTGGCTCGGCGGTTCGATTTGCCTTTACCCATGCCTGGTGCAAGCTTTCCGGGGCGGTTTCCTTTCTTGACCCCGTAATGCAGGTAGGCCGGATAGAACTCCTTCATGGAGCTGGTCTTGCGCGGAGCGATCCGCACGAGAAAGCCGGCCCGCGACACCTTGAAGTTGATCGATTCAAGGGTCGCGCCCGTGCGGTTGACCGGATAGCCGTCCTGGCCTTTACCAAGCGCTAGGTTCATCTGCGCTCGTTGCGTGACCAGGCGGCCGGCTTTACGCATCGCCGCGCGGATCTTGGACTTGTCGAAGGCGTCGCGCTCGAAACTGTCAAAGCCTTCAAAGTGCACATAGCCTTCGACCGAAGAACGGCTAGCCATAAACGCCCCCTCCAGCGGTCACCCCGCCGATCATCTCCACTTCCAACACCGTGAAGCGATGGGCTCCGTTCAGATCAGCCACGCGACGCACCCTGTAAATCTTGGCCCCGTGCACCACCTCATGATCCTCTGAGATACCGTCCAGAAAGCGAAAGGTAACGCGGTGAGTGACCTTGGCATCCAGCTGAACTCCAGCAGCGTACGCAGCGGTACCAACAGGCAAAATGGATGCCCAGCGCCAAACCTCGCCACTGAAAGCCGAGTCCAAGCCGAAGTCTTTAGCCGGCTTATCGGTGCGTTGCCGAATCATGACTCGCCGGTTTAATTCGCCCGTTGCGGGCTCCCTGAGAGCCATGACTAAAATCTGGGCGGGACAGTGATGTCCGCTATCAGATGGTCGATAAAGCTCGACGGCAACTCGGTCAGCGACTGGCCAACGACCATCAGCCCACGATGCGTAAAGGCGGTTTCGGCGGCCATCAGCAGCCAGCTCAAAACACCCGGGTGCGCCTTCAAGTCCACCCCGGCGCGATAGCGAATACGCAGCCGGCCCTCAGGTCTGCCCCCCGGAAAGATCAGATAGCTCTCCTTGCCTCCTTGGCGGAGCTCTACCCTCCCTTCAAATGCCTTTTCCTGCCCGGCATCGCCGACGGCCAGCACCGATTCAACGGCAACCACCTGGCCAACATCCAGCGAATGCCCCGACGGATACGACGCTGGCCAGTCCTCCTCATAAACCGCTTCTCGAATGGCTGCCCCGGTCTTTGATTCGGCCTGGGCGGTAACCCCGGGGATGATGATCTGATCGATCAGCTCTGGCTGCAGGTCCTCCGGCTCAGCCCTGCACTGAAATGCCACCTGCTCCAGCGTCAGCACCGGCGCCCCTGTATAGGCGATGCGGCGAGCCATGATTACGGCTTCCCGCTTTCGTCCACCTGCTCATTGGCCTTGCCGGTGGGCGCTGAGCCCTCTTCGTTCTCAGGCTTTTTGCTTGCAGGTGCAGGGCCGTCAGCGCCGGCTTTACCTTTCTTCGAAGCCGGCTTGCCCGCTTCTACTGCATAGCCTGATCCGATCAAGCTTTCAGCAACACCAGCGTCAAAGCCAGCGGTTTCACCGGCGGCATAGCCGCGCCAGTTTTTCTCGAAAGTAACGATCGTTTTGCTCATAGGATGTTCCCCGGTTTCAAGTATTGGATGCCCGGCGTGCCGGGCGAATGCCTTACAGCGAGCGGCCCCATTTGACGTCAGTCATCACCGCCACAGACTCGACGTGGCGCGGGCCAAAGTCGTGCTTGGCGATCACACGCACGAGCGTCTGATCACGCTGGAAAGCACTGATGACGTTGCCGTTGCTGTCCTTGTAGGTGGCTTCCTTGCTGAAATCGATAACCATGGCGTCGTCCTCGCCGATGAAGCAGTCGGCGAAGTCCGCAAAATGGATTTCCGAAGCATCGCCATCGGCGCCCAGGTTGATCGGGATCTGGGTGGTCGAGCCAACCGGGAACCCTTTCAGCATGTTTTGATCCAGCTCCGGGTAGGCTTTGTTACCGTTGCCATCACGCAAGGCCGCCAGCCAACGCTTGGTGCGGGGCGCCATGGCAAAGCCTGGTGCCGTCATGTTGGAGTTGGCATTCTCCAGACGCAGGATCAAGGCCGACAGGGCGAGCTCCACAGCCTGCAGTGTCATTTCCGCCGGTGCGGCGAACACGTTGAAGGCCGGCGCCCAGAAGCGCAGACCTTTGGGCAGGTTTCCGGTGCCGGCGCCACGCAGGAAGGACAAGTCTTCAGCCGTCGCTACGGATGCCACCAGGTCATTCACGACCAGGCGATCAACACTTGGATTAGTGCCGGAGTACGACAGCAGGTCATTACTGATCGGCACCAGGGCCGCCAGCTTCTTCGACGAGAGTTTCAGATCATCGAACTGCATGTCGGTGGTCGGCATGTCTTCTTCAGTGCCGATGTAACCAACAACTGCACCACCCTTGATTCGCGGTACCGTCAGGTTGCCGTTGTGCAGCGGCAACGACACGGCGCCCAGGCTGCGCACCACCGACTTCGGTCGTAGCAACTCGATCACTTCGCTGGAGAAGTTCTGCGGTACCAGTACGCCGCCGGCACCGGGTGTGACGGTGCTGAGCGCCATGGCGATTTCGGGGTTGTAGCCGGAATCTGCGGCCATTTTGGCGGCGGCATGCTGGTCGCCACGTGCGGCAGCCAGCACGCGCACCATCTGCGCCATGTTGGCACCTGGTACCGGCTTGGCGGTGAACGGACCGCTGATATTGCTGGGTGGACCATTCAGACCCTGAGCACTCTCGCTGACAGGTACTGCGCTTGCGGTCGCCATTCGCTCAGCGGCTTCTGCACGCGAAAGTTTGTCCGTGAGAGCATTGAACTGGGTGCTGAGTTGTTCGAACTGGGCCAACTGCTCGACGCTGAGCGAGGTGCCCGCGGCTTCAAGCTGGGCCAGGGCCTGGATCTGACTGTTGAGAGTGGCGCGTTCGCTACGCAATTGAGTTACGAGGGACATACTGCCTCCTGGGCATAAAAAAACCGCCCGTAGGCGGTTGGTATCACTGCCGCGAACGCGGTCAGAGTTGGGTCTGAATGGCGAGCGCTGCGGCTTGCACACTGATTCGTTGTCGCGGTATGGCGCCTAGTCGCTGCGCGCGACTGAGTGCGACCGCTTGAGAAAGATTGTCTACCGCGAGCTGAGGCGCTTCGAGGCGATCGGCCAGGCCGGCGGCAATAGCCGCTGCGCCGCGATAGCAGGCTGCCTCGGTCGCAATGATGTCTGCCACGTCACGGTTGCGGTAATCGGCGACTTGCGTGGTAAAGAGCTGATAGCTCTCCTGCACAATATCGTTGAGCACCTGCTGGGACCGTTCGGTCAGTGGCTCGTTGGGGCTCAAGTCGTTCTTGTGCGCCCCCGCGAACACCGTGGTCACTTTGACGCCCATACCATCGAGCATCTTCGAGCGATCCATGTGGCTGGCAATCACGCCGATGGACCCCACACCCGATGTCAGGCTGACCACGACTTCGGAGCAAGCAGACGCAATTAGATAACCGCCGGAATACGCCATGAAATTGACCAGGCCAGTGATGGGCTTCACTTTGGTAGCGGCACGGATATCAGCGGCGAGTTCGAAAGCCCCCACTGCGCTGCCACCTGGACTGTCGATATCGAGCACGATGTGTTCAACCATCGGGTCAGCTACCGCTACGTTCAGTGCGGCGCGTAGTCCTTCGTAGCTGGTCATCGTTTCGCAGGCATTCAAGTGACTACCGCGGCTCACCAGCACGCCATGGACCGGGATCACCTCAATGCCTGTTTGGGCGATAGCAGCGCGGCGCTGCTCTTCGCGGCGGTCCTGCTCAATCTGGTAGTCCTCTTCATCGTGGAACAGCAACGGACCAGCAGCCGCGCCGCCCACGCCTAGATTGACGATGTTCAAGCTCATGGTTTGGTTGGCCCAGCGCACCGCCAGGTCCAGCATATCGGGGGTCGTTAGCAGCGGCTGATTGAACAGCAAGCTGGCAGCGCGCAGATGTCGTTTCATGCAGCAAGCATCCTCAGGATATCGTCGCGCTGCTGCTCGAGCTGGGCGCGGACGTCAGGGTTGTTCATGTCGGGCAGGCCGTGGGCGACGTCGGTCATGTTCAGCGGCTGTAGATAGCTGTCGCCGTTGGCAACGGGCGGCATGTTTTCCAGCCGCCGGATATCGTTGATCGACAACCAGCCCCATTGCCTGCCGATCGCGTAGGCGTCGTACCGACTTTTCTGGTCGCCACGTAGCAGGCCGGAGAGGTTGAACTCGATGAAGTACTCGCGCCGCTCCGCCGGTAGCAGGAAGTCGCGCATCATTGCCTGCTCGTGGCGCTTGACCCACGGCACCAGGGCAAAGATCACGTATTGGATCAGCAGCTGTTCAAGGCTGTTGTAGCTGGCCTTCTCCAGCTCGTTGATCATGTGCGGTGGAATCTTGTAAATCCGGGCGATATCCAGGCCAGTGGCTTTGAGTATGCCCAGCAACTCGGCGTCGACGTTGTTCATCGACACCGGTTTGAAGGTCATGCCTTCCTGCAGCATTGCGACCTTTTTCGCATTGTCGATCCCAGAGAACTTGTTGCCCCACTGGTCGAGAATCCGATCGATACTGCCCTGCTCTTTGATGGGCGGCGCCTCGCGTGGACGCTCGATAACGCCGCTGACCGCAGTGCCATTGGCAAATGACTTGCCTGCGTATTGCCTGACCGCCTGCGCCAAGCCGACCGCATCGGCATGTAGCTCAACGGGTGAAAGGCCCGTGTAGTGATTCTTGGTGTGCCATCGCACATGATGGACCAGCCGCATAGGCAGAGGATCGTGCCCGCCGATCCGATAGACAGGCCGCAGATCTCCCCCCTTAAGTACCGTCACCTTGTCGTTGCCCAGCGGATAGAGCGCCTTAACTGAACCGTCGTCGTTGCGCTCGATGTAGCTGTAGCAATTACCGCGCAAGCCCAAGGCGAGCTGGCCAGCTTCGCGGTACTCGTAAGGGGTCTGCCAGGGGTTTGGCTGGTAGCGAAGGACGTCATAGAGCGGGTGGGCCGTAGCAGATTCGCGCTTGCCGTCACCCAGTCGGCGATACAGTTCAAGTGGCAGCTGGCCCACGCTCTCGGCCAGAAGTGTGACGCAAGTCTGCAGAACAGTAATTGCAAGCGCGCTGTCTGGAGTTACCGTAACCCCAGCCGCCGAGCGGCTAGAGCCGATCAGGCCCCGCCAAAAGCTGCTTCCCCCATCGGAGACCAGCCCCTCGTTGGCACCGAGAAGGTTGCTGAAGAACATGCTCAGCCTCCCTCAGGCTTATGATTGATTTGCATGCGAGCGGCCGCTTTGTCAGCGAGCCAGGCCCAACCGATGAGACCGACGCCCGCAGTAATGAATGCCGCGGGAACATTGATCAGAGCGACGCCGGCGACCAGCGAGCCGAAGCCAACCAGGCCGGCAACCCATGCAGCGATTGCGATGCTGTTCAAACTCCAACTCCTTCGTCGTATATGGAACTGCCATTGCTTCCGGATGACGCAGCGCCGCTGATGCCCGTGGCCATGATCGCGGCGATGATGCCGTCGATCCGACCTGTTGCCTTCGCCTTGTCTGCTTTGCGGTTGTTTGCAGGGTCGGAAACGATTACCGCGTTACCGGCACACCACGTCATTACCGGATTGCCGTCATGACGCAGCGACTCCACCGCTTCCGCCGAGACCGCATCGTCAAAGAATTCCTCGGTTTCATCTTCAGGCCCCGGCTGAAGCTCGGTCATTCCGAGCAAGCGCCGCTCAAACTCATCAACTGCAGGCCCCATATCCTTGAAGCCCTGACCGAACTCGACGAGTTCCGGCAGCGTGATGTCGTACTCGACCATCAGCTGACGCATGTCTTCGATCCGCCAACGGTCAAATGCAATCTTGTCGACCTGAAAGAAATCGCAGATCGTCTGCATCCTGCGCAGCACGTGTAGCTTGCTGATCGCACGCCCAGGGGTTGTTTCTAGATCCCGCGATTTGATCCACGCGGCGTAAGGCACCTTGTCGCGGACTTCGCGCTTGTCCAGCTCGTGGTCAGGAATCCAGAAGTACGGGAGCAACCGCCAGTGCGGATCCTCATAGGTCGGATAGAACAGCAAAACGAACGATGTCAGGTCGGTCGTGCTGGACAGATCCAGGCCGCCAACGCTGGGGCGATTGCGCAGCAGCGACATCGGCACGCGCTCTTCAGCCTGGCTCCAGACATCCCACGAGATCCAGGGCGACTCTGCGCCAGTCCATTCACAGAAGTTCAGGCGGCGCACCATTGCCTCCTTGCTCGGCATGCCTCGCGCCTCTGTGACCTGCTCTCGCAAGTACTTCATGCCTGGGAGGTCGGCGTCTTGCAGCGATGGGTTTGATTTGAACCAACAGCTCTCATCCCTGATGGGATCATCGCCCTCATCAAGCGAGCAGATGTAGGCGAAAAAGCCGTCATCGATCAATGATCCCGCTGCCACCCTGGTGCCGTACTCGTGGTATTCCCAGCACGGCCCGCGCTTGTTGGAGCCGCTGTTGGTAATCATGAAGATCAATGCCTGCTTACGGCTTTTGGTGCCGGCTCGCATCATCTCCACGACCATGTTGGTCTTGTGCTCATGCACCTCGTCGATCAGTGCCATGTGCGGCCTTGGGCCGGACTGGCCATCATCTGAGCTGATCGGGCGAAAGAATGACCCCGACTTGAGGTAAGCCAGGTTCCAGATGTTTTGGCCAGTGCCGCTACAGGCAAGGCGCTTGGTCAACTCCGGCGACTGCTGGACCATCGCAACGGCATCACGGAACAGGATCATTGCCTGATCTTTTTTGGTCGCGGCCGCGTAGATCTCGGCGCGGGCCTCATTGTCGCTGACCAGTCCTTTCAGCCCGACGCCGGCGGCCAAGGGAGATTTGCCCGAGCCCTTTCCGCTCTCGACATACACAACGCGAAAGCGACGATACCCATCCTCAGACTTCCAACCAAAGATGCTGCCGACGATGAATTTCTGCCAGGGCAGCAGCTCGAAGGGCAGCCCTTCGAACTCCCCACCATTGAGCTTCAGAACGGTGCGATAGAAGCGAATGGCCTTGTTGGCCTCTTCCAGATCCCAGACCAGCCCGCGCTTAGGTCCTTCCTTCAAATCCCGCAAATGGCGAGCACATGCGTTTCGGATGTCGGGCCCCGCTAGCCGCTGGCCGGAATGCACCTCCCTGGCGTATTGGGTCGCGGGATCCTCAACCGAAGAACTCCGCGAACTCGTCTTCTTTTGGCTCATCGTCTTTCACTTGGACCTTGGATCGAGCGGCCGGAGTCAGGCCGAACTCGACCAGATAACTTTTGAAGCGACGGTCGACGTCGGCCAGCATGGCAACTGCCGGGTTCGCCTTAAGTACCAGCTCACCTTGGGTGCTGGTGGTTTCGTAGGTGCGCCCCTGTGCATCGACCAGGTCGCGCAGGGCAAGAATTTCGGCGTAGCAATCACAGAGCCGCTCCAGCGCGAAGCCATCGGCTTCAGTGAGCACCCCCATGCGATCCAGCAGAACCGTGAGGCGTCCCCATGCGACCTGGCCTTCACTGCTCAAATGTCCTGGCGCGCTGGGGATACGCTTCGCAGGCTTGGGTTCGTTCTTGTTGATCGGACGCTTACCAGGATTCCCTCTGACAAGCTTCAGCTCCGTCGGAGTGGGTCGTCTCCCGGCCATTGTTTGCTCTCAAAAAAAACATTTCATTTCGCGGCTTTGCACAAAGAGGGGGGCGAACGGTCAGGAAAGGCTTCGCAAAAAACTTTTTACCCCCCCTACCCCTGGGAAGACCGCTTGACTGGGCCTGTGAGGGCTCAGGAGGGCTGATTCCAGTGGTGCCGTGGGTCCAGAGGCCTGCCGCTGACGTCGCAGCCAACCTCGCGTCCTGACTTCTCCAAACGCTGCTTGTAGGAGCTGTGGCAGTTGGTGCACAGCGATTGCCAGTTGCTCCGATCCCAGAACAGGGACATGTCGCCGCGGTGTGGTTTGATGTGGTCAACGACGGTGGCGGGCTTAACGAGACCGTCTTTATGGCATCGAGTACACAGCGGATGGCTGCGTAACCAGCCTTCGCGGGCCTGCTGCCAGCGGTAGCCATAGGGCTTTGGCTTCTTACCTTCTGCGGGTAGAGTCATGCGTTAGCCCTGCGCCTTGCGGGACAGGAACAGATCGGAGTATCCCCGCAGCTTCTCCACACCCATGAAGCCAACAGCACCACCGGCGAAGGTTGCCATGCCCTGCGGCAAGCCCATCCATTCGAGCAGCGGCACCAGGGCCAGGGTGATGAGGCCGCACAAAGCGCCCTCCAAGAACATCTGTCGGCGAGTACCGCCGCCGTATACAACTCGGAGCGCAGCGATGACAACTGACAGACCGGCAGCGTAGAGCTGCGGCTGATGGGCGATCACCCAGGCAATCAGAGCGGCCCACAGGCCAGGATCCTTCTCAGGCATGTTCGGCATCTCAATACCTCCCGTTGCAGGGAGTAAAAACGAAAAAGCCCTGCTCAATGGCAGGGCTTTGGGAAGCGTCTCGCTGCGTTCACAGCAATACACGCTGCTATGAAAACACATCTATTCCGCGCGGAAAACTATCTAATGATATTTCTTTAAATCGTAAAAACACATTAGTCACAGACCAAATCTCCCGGAATGACGCCACCCGGAGTAAAGCATCCGCAGCTATCTCCTTCCTTAGCGTTCTTCTTCATCTGAACCATGTCACACTCACCAACCTGAGTAAAACACTTGGGATTTTCACACTCCTTGCAATCATCTACTATTGACCATGCGCTCTGCTTCTTGAACACCTTCGAAACAACCTTATCAAAGTCACACTTTGGCGCATCATCGACTTCGTCTTCACAGGCCTCTCCAATAGCAGCTTTTCCGCTCCCCTGCTTATAGAGCTTAACCATATCATCGACCCGGCAACTAGCATTCGCTTGGCCAGCAAAAACAAAACAAATCAATAACGCGAAGTTCAGCCAAATATTAACTTGCCTCGCTCGCAACATGATCATTCCCCACGCACTTTACATTTATCCTTGAGGTGTACGTCCTAACACCTCCTGTTTCAGCAGGACACTCTTTCCCAATGACTTTTACCTCGTTGGTACTACACTCATCTTTCGCATTTACAATGGCATTCTTCGTCGCACGCTTACATCCTTCGTCTTCAGCCTCTTGGTCTGAGGAAAATGCGTTACGAACAATAGTCGCACTGCCAACTGCAGTGACATCCGGAGCCTTTTTGTTTGCATCATCCATAAATTGCTGGATCGTATCTTTCAAGCATGCTACGTATATTTTAAAAACACCTTCGACATGCTCGTCACCCTTCAAGTTACCAAGAGCACCGGTTAAATTCTGTTTCGCGGCTTTCACCTCCGCATCAACAGATGCCTGCTTCCAGTTTTTGATCGCTGCATCCACTTGAGTCTTTGCTGATACAGACTCAATGCTTCCGGCTCCACATGCATCTTTAATAGCATGCAAATCATCATCTTTAGGAAAAATGGTCTGTGCATGCAAAGCGAAACTCACCATTAAGATTGGCATAGCGATGCAGGGGCGTAATTTGATCACCATGCTACCTTCCTCCAGATGCACTGGACCTACTCAACCATATAGGAAGATGCTAGGTGAGATCCCTGTGCTGTCAAGCGATTAAGAGCTAAGGTTAATTGCTATATTGCATATAGCGCAAAACAATAATGAGCGAGCATTCCCACCACTCAAAACATGGAGAAGCAGTATCAATCACGTACCCTACATGCCGCTAAACTGAGTCAGAGTTACGCAGACTCTCGTAGATCTACGACAGCGCAGTCAATCCATGCAGCGCCCGCACGAACCAGCTCCCGAGCCTTTCCCTCACTTATGTGGTAGTGCTTACCAACTCGCACCATGGGCCATTTCGCTCCATAGTAGAGCCATAATACATCCCCCATCTGCTGATCCCGGCGAGATAGCTTGGCAACTGCACTGTCAATGGCAATCGCCCAGTCATCAGTAATGCAATAGTCCTTACACGCCGATGGTTGTGGCGTAGCTTCCCGCATTAATGCAAAAGACGGTGAAATGCAGCTCGGCAACCCTGCTCCATCCATCCGCCACCACCCCCATTGCTCCAACAAATACTCTGTATCTCCCAGCGGCCTACCAGCTGGCTTTCGAATCATCATTATCTCAATCCCCTGTGTAATTAATGCCCCCGGCACCCAGCCGGTTGACTTCCTGATAAATCGCCTCCGGCCCAGTGGCCCGAGGGTGTTTCAATTCGTTGATCTGTCGCTGCGCGGCCTGCAGGCGCAGACTCAGTTGCGTGACCAGGTCTTCCACCGGCAGCGCCTCCCCCGTCGCGGCGACCACCCAACCCGAGGCGTTGCACTGCACGCAGGCCAGGTCATGAAACACGCCCTTGATCACCGCTTTGCCACGGCACGCCGGGCACTGGGCCAGCTCCATCGCCTGCTTGCGAAACGCCGGGCCGTGGCTCTTGTTCATGCTTTTGAAACCTCGCTATTAACAATTTCCGGAATTGCCTTGCAAGCCACGCCATTCAAGGGCTGCACAGGGTTTTGCGAATCTTCATATTGGGCGCCTGTCAGGTTGTGAACCGCGTTGAATCCGCGTTCATCTAACCAGGCGTGCCACTTCTCCAGTGCGGCCAGACGCTGCTCCCGGGCCTGGGTGTTGATATAGGTCGAGGCGATCTTGCCCAGCGAGTGGTTCAGCAGCATCTCTCCGATGTGGCCGTCGATGCCCAGGTCAGTCCAGGCCGTGCGGGCGACCTTGCGCAGGTCATGGCTGGTCCATTCGCCCTGGCCCAGACGTGTGAACACGGCGCTGGCCTGGCCCTCGCTCAGTGCCCGGCCACGCCGCGACGGGAATAGGTAGATGCCCTCGTAGCCCTGGGCGGTCTGGGCGGCGCGATACCGGCTCAGCATGGCCTTGGTCTGGGCGGTCAGTGGCAGCCGATGCTCGGTGCGGGTCTTGGTGTGCTCGGCCGGGATGAACCACTCGCTGTCTGCCATCGAGATATCGGCCCAGCGCGCCAGTCGGGTCTCACCCACCCGGGTGCCATGGCACAGCATCATCAGTGCAAGCATGGCCTCGCCGGGTTCGCTGTCGAACAGACCGGCCAGCATGGGCACCAGTTCGACCAGGTGCACGCCGCGCAGCCGGGCCGGCTTGGGCATGATTCGGGCCTTGGTGAAGTCGACGAACTTCAGCGCGGCCATGGGGTTGGTATCGATCAGCCCCAGCTTATGGGCCTGACGGAATGCGACGACCAGCAGGCCGAACAGTTGGCGCACGTAGGACAGAGAAAGCACTTCCTGCGCGGGCCACATCAGCAGCTTGTCCAACTCAGGTGCCGACACGGCCCGAATCGGCACATCGGCCAGCCGTGGTTTCAGGTGGCACGCAATGGCCGACTTGGCGCCGGTCTTGCGCTTGGTCGACAGCGAACGGTCGCGGCTCATGCGGTCGCTGTACCAGTCGAGCAGTTGGCCTACGCTGGAAAGACTGCCCAGGGCAACAGCGGCGTCCGGGTCACGCAACAGGCGCTGACGAAGCGCGGGCAACTCGGCCAGCACCGCGGCGGCACCCAGCTCGGGATAACGGGCGATCTGGTTCCAGGCCTTGCCCTTCACCAGGTACCACGACCCGCGCTGCCGGTCCTGGCCGAATCGCAGGTACAGGCCGGGGTGACGCGGGTCGCGCAGGTCATGCACGGCGGGATCGGCGGCCTGCCGGCGGATTTCGGCGTCAGTGAACTTCACCGCGCGGGTCTTGCTCATGCGGCAATCACCCCTTCACGGATCAGAAGATCCTGGGTACGCATCACGCCTTCGGCGTGGTACTGGCGCGCGGTCACACGGTCAACAATCTTGCTACGGCCGTCGCATGCATCGTGACAGGCGCTACAGGCATGAGCACCCTGCAGGTCGTTCGGTTTCATGCCGACGCCACAGGTGCCGGCCATGCGGTAATGGGCCAACACGGTGGTGCCGGGGTCGCCGTTGCAGACGCCCGGAATGCGCACCTGGCATTCCCGGCCACGCGCGGCCTTGGTCAACTTGGATTGCTTCATGAGCGTTCGTCCTTGTGGAGATCAATAACGAGCCAGGTGGATGGCCACAGCTTGCCGCCATGCGCTCGGGCAACCTGCTCGTCTCGGTAAAGGGCAACAGGCGGCTCCGGCCTGTCGGAGAGACCGAGCAAGTGGCTGCGGCAGTACAGTGCCCAGCGGTATTCTGTGAGGTCGGGAGGAAGTAAGTTCGGATCAATCATGGCCGGGCACCCCGAGCGGAGCGCAGCGCCTCAAGCGCGGCACGGCCAACATCCAGCGAACGCGGCGCAGCCGGGGCGGCGAGCTCGGCTATCGGTACCGGGCCCAGGCTCTCGCCCTGCCAGATCTTCCGGCACTGCGCCAGGTAGTGTTTCTCAAAGCAGCTCAGCCCGAGCTCACGCGACATCAGCGGTAGGCTGTGAAAGCCGACCGCCGCCGTGGCGTGGTAGACCGCTGGATGCATCCACTTCGCCGCCGAGCGCATGGCCGGGTGGCAGTTGCGAAGCCCCTGGGCGTAGGCCTTGTCGGTACTAGGTAGGCCCAGACCTTCCGGGGCAAAGCACCAGCTCACGAACACGCCAGGCGCCGGAACAAACGGGGACTTACTCGCGCTCAGCACCCGCATGCCGTGGTCGATCTGCTCCAGGCGGGTAATGCCCGAGCGCATGAACTCGCCGAGCCATTCCAGCTTGGCCGCATTCATCACAGCCTCGGTTGGCCAGGACTGGCGCCAAGCCCCGCAAGCGCCGCGCAAACGCAAGAACAGATCCTCAATCACTTGCTGGGTGGCTGGGTCGATCGGCATCGCCCCAGGCTCTACCGGTGGCTGGTAGGCGGGATCAGTCCGGCGGTTGGCCAGCAATTGGCGGACGTTGGTTGCGGTCATACTCGAACTCCATTCTTGGCCCAGTCGGCGCCGGCCTCTTCCTGCTCCGCTGCACCTTTTGCTTTTTCGGTCTTGACCCACTTGGCCAGCCGGAAGCACCAGCCGCCGTTGCTGTCGAACACCCGCGGCTTGGCGACGTAGTAACCCAGGAAGCTCTGAAGCGTTTCCTCGGTCAGCGCCTCCAGGCTCAGGCCTGCCAATTTCAGCTGGGTGGTTAACAGGTCCGCCGGTGGGTTCCACTCGGCGAACATGGCGAAGCGCTGCCGGTCGTCCTGTGATTCGATGGCCTGGTGATCCTGCTCCTCGATCACGTTGGCCAAATCGCGCGGCTGCTGCTCTTCGGTTCCTTGATGGTTCATTGACGGATTGGGTGCAGCTGCTGCACCCCGTTCTGCGTTTTCCTGCACCCCGTTCTGCTGTGAGCTGCACCCCGTGCGGTTATCTGCACCCCGTTCTTTACGAGGTGCAGCAGATGCACCCCGCTTTAGCTGAAGGTCATAGACCACTGGGCGCCGGTCGCGGCGATCTATGTAGGCAGCGGCGATTGCTTGATTGCCTTCGGCGATCCACCCGCCCTTCTCCAACTCATTAAGTTTCAGGCGCACCGTGCGCTCGGACAGACCAGTGTCTTCGGAGAGGGTCCCGGCAGACGGGAATGCACCGCGCCCGTCGCTGCCGGCATAGTTGGCCAGACACAGGAGAACATGGCGCGCAGCGGGGTTATCCAGTGCAGCTTTAGGGATGGCCAGTGCCCAAGTCATGGCTTGAACACTCACACCCTACCCCCACTATTCCACGACCCGCACTTACGCGACAGCTTTGGAGAAATACCGAAAGCTGACGCGATAGCCCTAGAGTTGATTGACTCGACTGTAGTGTGCATAATCGACCTTGTTGTGTTTTGAAGAAGCCGCCCTGCCAGGCGGTTTTTTTATGCCTGCAATTCAGGCGTTATTGGTGTCCGGTGCATCCGTGGTAGCTTTTTGCTCCCACACGAAAAGGTCCAAGGAGACCGGACATATGAAACTCAGTCGGATGAACCACCAGGCGTGCTGGTTTGAACTGGTGAGTCGCTGCGAAGAACTGATGAATAGCGATCAGGGTCTGCGGTGGCCCGGCCATAACCCACATCAAGCCGAGTTCTGGGCCCTGGGTTACTACAAGCTCTCCTGTTTCGCAGAGAGGATTGCGAAGGACCCAAGGGCGACTTGGTCGCACTTGACTACGAACCAGGCACTCAACTTGCACTTGCTCAACAAGCATCACTGGAGCCCTGATCAATCCGCGGACATGACTGAAGACGACTATCTTTTTCTACTTCGAGATGAGCTGATGCAGATGAAACTGACGACTGAGGAATCGGCGCCGATTCTTTCGATGCTTGCACATAGCCCGTCTGCTCTTCGAGAGCTTGAGGTTCATCTGAGCTAAAAGCGGCCATGCGAGCGTCGAACAGATCAGCCCTCTCCAGAAAATCTTTGGCCTGATCTGAAAGCCAGTTGGCGCGCTCACGAAGCGTCGCCGCTTCGGGCCACACCAGCACTGGCGGATGATTGCCGTCCAGAACGGCGATACCCGCCAGAAGCTGCCTTGCTGCCTCCTCACGCTCGCGCGGTGAAGGAACCGACTGGGTGACTGCTCCGTTCATTTGATGCTCCCTGCTGGTTGGTGCGCTTCCAGTACTGGATGGATTCTCAGGTGTTTTGGTCATCTACTGGCGCAATGCCAGGCTCTGCATACTTAGTGTTGTCAGGTGACGTCTTCCCAAGGAAACGCCGGACAAAGATCCTCTTTCTTGAATTTGCCCCCAGTGAGCCGATCAGCTCGCTTCGCAACCACTGGAGACATTCCGTGCTTACCGCGCACCCAACCGGAAACTGTGCTTTGGTCCACGCCGAGTTGAGCGGCGGTAATCTCCTGCGTCCCAAAATGGGTGACGAGTTCTTTGTAAATAGTGCTCATGGCACGCCTCAATATGGGAATTATCATACAGTAACTCATGGGAATACTCATTTGCAAGAATATGGGAGCCCCCCTGATACTCCTACAATGGAACTTAAAGACCGAATTAAGACAGCCAGGGCTCACGCGAGCCTCACCCAAGGCCAGCTCGCCGCAAAGGTGGGGATGGACCAAACCTCTATTTCGAACCTTGAGCGCGGGAAGTCCCAAGGGACGAGCTACATGGCCCAGATAGCCAGCGCCTGCGGCGTAAGCGCTTTGTGGTTGGCAGAAGGAACCGGGGAGATGTTATCCACCGATAGCAACGTCATTACCGGACCGCCAATTTTTTCCCCCGCTCGAAGGATTGAAATCGTGGGCACCGCCCAGCTCGGTAACGATGGCTATTGGATTGGTCTTGATGTGGCAGATGGGTGGGTTGAGACCTGGACCCGCGACGAGGACGCATATGCCTTGCGCCTGAAAGGCGATTCAATGGCGCCCGCAATTCGCAGTGGCTGGATCGCCGTGTGCGAGCCGAATCACCGGTTGGTTCCGGGCGAGTACGTAATGGTCACTACAACCGATGGCCAGAGCATGGTCAAAGAGCTGTTGTTTGAGAATGAGGAAGGCGTAAACCTCGCCTCAGTGAATGCCGCCTATGGCGAACGTCGCGTCATTTCTTGGGCGGACATTGAAAAGATCCACTACGTAGGAAACATCCTTGCTCCCAGCAAGGTGCTGGGTCGTTTCTGAGCTGTCGAGCCGGATCAAACGTTGATCGCTTCATAGCGAGGAATTATGAAAGATGCGAAAGAACAGGGAGCTGTTTATCAGCTCACAGTGAAAGGTACTGGCTTCAACAATCCGAATGGGACGTCCAGAGCGGAGCTGATACGGCGATTTGTCCGAGACGGAATGGACGTTTTCCTCGTACCAGAACCTAATAACGCGCACGATCCAAACGCAATAGCGGTGTACATCGCAGTCAAGCGGTGGCTCTTCTTTGGCCCATATCGCTATCAGATCGGCTATATCAGTGAACGCTGGGCCAAAAGCTTCACGGCGAGATTTGCCAATGGGGGCACCATTGTCGAGGCCTACGTGCGCAGTCACTTTTCGCCGGAGGACAAAACATTCCCGCGAGTATCCATAGAGGCTGTAGCAAGCTGGCCACCACGCCCAGAGAGAAAGCCAAACACTGCCAGTCACCCCGCATGATGCAGCTGGTGCGCTAGACCAGGCCAACCCAAGACTTACAAATCAACCCGCCTTGTGCGGGTTTTTTTATATCCGCAAAAGCACAATATGGTATAGCTCATAATTTTTATGAGAGAACTCATTGACAAGAAATATGAGCATACTCATAATCACCTCATCGCCGGATCACCACCGGCCAGCAACGAAGGCAGCGATGGACAGGCCTCAACTGTCCAGAGGGTTGGCAACTGACCCAGGCGTGCAGCGTAAAGCGCCAAGACGAGTTATCCGGCGGATCAGGGTCGCGGTCGGAGGAACAACGAACGATGTGCGCCCAGGCTGCCGCCAGTAGCGGGCCTGAGCGTGGAAAGCATCACTGAAGCGCCTGGCAGACCGGGCGCTTCGGGATGATGACTAGAAGTAGCTGACTACGCCTTCTCGGCCTCTTCAGCCTCTTGCACAGCAAGCCTCAACAAAACGATCAGTTCATGCACCTCAGAAGGGTGCAGAACCAAGACCTGATCGGTACCTGGACGAGATTGCTTAATGCAAACGGCGTTGTTTTCGCTGATGTAAACGTCTGCGCCAAACCTTGGCTCAATAGATCCAACCATGGAGTACTCCTGTGCAATTTACCTACGAGTCGAAGAGCGGAATGTACATCTACCGAGGCCCCAATGGCCATTCGGGCATCGCCTACTCGCTTGAGCAGGTGAATGAGCGCCTGACCAAAACGTATGGCGAAGACGGCTACTCATTGACGCCCGCCACCGATACGGCCAGCACCACGTCAGCCTGACGTTAACTGCCCGATCCCTCGAAAGAGGCTGCATTGGAATGTCGGCGGGTCATGAAAAAAGCATCTCCAGAGCAATCAGATTGTGGCGAATACCCGGACGTCGATTGCAAAAAATGGTGTGGACCGACATTCCAATGCAGCTTCGATAGGTGGCCACTGCCTTCCCAGTGAGCGAGCAATGGAGGGTCGCAATCATGAAGTAGCAGATGAGGTGCCTCGCCCCGCCATGGGGATTGGCAGCATGACTGGGCGCTACAGACCCAGGCGCTTTGACCGACGACAGAATATCGGTCACGGAGTGCGCCGGCTTGCCGCCGGACCCGACAGCGGTCAGAGACCAAGCGGACTGTCGATGGCATCGACGCCGGATCAGTAACCGGCCCGATACACCTGGTTCCCCATCACCAGGCTGCATCGGTAGAGCTCTTCCTGGTCCTATTCAAGGGTTCAGGACGACAGTGCAGGAAGCGCTCTACCAATGCAGCCATCACCCAAGGTTACTCATCATGGAAACGATCACCAGCGGCTCCTGGAAGGGCTTCCTCGGGCGCGGCCTGGCCCCGCGTGAACTTGAAGCCCTGCTTGCGGTTGCTCAGGGCATGACAGCCAAAGAGATTGCCCGCCTGATGCAGATCACGCCGGGCACCGTGGCCAACCGCATCGAAAACGCGATGTACAAGCTCGGTGTTCACCGCCGTGCGGCTCTGGTCGCCGAGGCCATGAAGCGCCAGATCATCAGCCCGCTATGCATCGCCTTGGCCGGGTTGATGGCCATGCACGCCGTCATGGGCGATATCGACCCAATGCGCCGGGACCGCCGCGTACCTGAGCGCCGCATTGCCCAGGTCCGAATCATCCGCAAGGCCGAATCCTTCGACCTGCACGCCTGACACCCACCCCGAGGAGCTCACCATGCACCCAGTCATGCAGCAGCGCGTGGACGGCCTGGCCGCCCTGCGCGAACGTACCATCCTGGCCACCGCTGACTTCTACGCCAAGATCGGCCTTCCCGCTCCAGCGACTGAACCGCGGTACAAGGCCGTAGCCAAGGGCAAGGCGTGGCACATCGTCGACGTAGAAACCGGCAAGACGCGCTGCTTCTGCTTCACCTACAAGGCAGCCCTGCGGTTTGTTGATGCTCTGGAGGCAGCTGCAACGCGCAAGCTGGTGGGGCGGCAATGATCGGCGATCCTATCCCCAATCAGCGCCAGCAGGTGCTGGACCAGCTCAGCGCCAGCATTGATCAGTTCTTTGCCAGCGGCGGCAAGCCAACGGAGTTGCCCGGACCTTCGTTCGAGCCACGCCCTGCCCGGCCGCTTGCCGCTGATGCAGTTGTCGAGGAATGCAGCCCGCCGAAGCCTGGCAGCCGTGCAGAGATCGACCTGGTACGCAACCTGGCCAAGACCCACACATTCACCGAGGCCGTTGAGGTCAGCGGCATCGAGCGTGCCAGGCTTCTCCGGCTGTCAAAGGCGCACCTAATCACCTTCCTGGTCAGCAGCACCGAGCGCAGAGCCCGGGCCGCGACGAAAAAGAAGCGCGATGAGCAGCGCGCCAAGCACGGTGAGCAGGTCAAGGCCCTGGCCGGTACCGGCATCACTCGGAACCAAGTGGTGCAGAAGCTTGGCATCAGCTACGGATACCTGGTTCGACTGATCAATGATCAAGGCATCGATTTCCCTTTGCGTGGGAAGCTGAAGTGAAGCGTATGAACCGCGTCCGGCATGGCCGGCGCCAGCAATGGATCAACATGCCGCCCAGCGGCTTGAGAGGTATCGGCAATTGCCGAGAAGAAGACGGGGCAGCCAAGCACTCGGCGGATTACCGCGACAGGAAGAAGATCTGTTTACTTGTGTGCCCTCTCATTGGCAATCGGAATCCTTTGAAGGATATCTTGGGCACCCTCTTTCAAATACCCCAGATTGAACACCTCACCTCTAAAAACGAAGTCTCCATTACCTGGATCAAACTGCCTCATCATATCCGACTCATCTATGCCATATATGCCACCTCTAGGGCCAATATGGTCTTGGACAAAATTACGTCGAGTACTCGTCTGCAACCACTCATCAATGCGTTCGTCAAAATGTTCCAAGTGATCTCGAAGCGTTCTGTTTTTTATGGGGTGATCCTCACCAACCAAACCTAACAGTTCCTGCAGTACCAAGGCGCGCTCTCTAGACAAGCATTTTTTGCATTTCAGTCCTTTGGACCTCAGCTTCTTGCATCCACAGTCAGTTTGAAAAAAAGCTGGGGGCCAGATCAGCCTTGAAACGTTACTTAGATGGGTTAAAAAACTGTGAGTCGTCCTAAAGTACTCAGCGCGAATTATAGAGCGATCGTTATCCGAAACCTCATTAGAGCGCATCCTCTTTATGGCATTCCCTAACGCCCCCATTGCATTTAGCGCCCAGTTGGTCTGAGTTTCAATCTCGTTTAGAAATACAACCTTCGCATGCTTATCCATCATTATCGCCGCCAGCTAATAGTTAATCTCTAAACCTCGTAATACCCCACTTCAACGAATCACGCCACCCTGGCGAGGGCGGCGCCTGCACGCCTGGAGCCTGCCATGACGTACACGCTTCACTTTGGCGACTGCATCGAGGCGATGCGTGCCATGCCTGAAAACTCGGTAGACAGCATCGTGACTGACCCTCCCTACGGGCTCAGCTTCATGGGTAAGCGCTGGGATTATGACGTGCCCAGTGTAGAAATCTGGACTGAATGTCTTCGCGGGCTCAAACCTGGAGGCCACCTACTGGCCTTCGCCGGAACCCGCACCCAGCACCGCATGGCCGTACGCATTGAAGACGCCGGGTTCGAGATCCGCGACATGATCGCCTGGGTGTATGGCTCGGGTTTTCCCAAGTCGCACAACCTGGGCGGAGACTGGCAAGGCTGGGGAACCGCACTAAAGCCGGCGCTGGAGCCGATCACCGTAGCGCGCAAGCCCTTCATTGGCACTGTGGCAGGAAATGTAGCTGAGCACGGAACTGGAGCCATCAATATCGATGCTTGTCGAGTCGAGGCGATTGACGCAGTCAAGCTGGCGAAGCATTGGGACCGTGTGACGACTACCGACATGCGCGGAGGTAACTTCGTGGGAGGGCGATCGGGTGGAGTACTCCGGACCACTGAAGCATCGGCTCTGGGCCGGTGGCCCGCGAATCTGGTGCACGACGGTAGCCCTGCAGTGCTTGATCAGTTCCCGGATGCGCCTGGGCAGCAGGCAAATGCCAGCACCAGTTCGGAGGCTAGGAAAACACAGAACGCTTATGGAGCCATGCGCCGGGGCCGCGGCGCGGAACCATCGGCCGACAGCAGCAATGCCGGACTGGTCGGCTTTAGGATGAAGCCAGGTGAGCGCCGCATGGACTCTGGAAGCGCCGCACGGTTCTTCTACTGCGCCAAGGCCAGTCGAGCCGATCGCAACGACGGGCTTTCTACCGTCGAGCATCCGGCCGTATCCACCGGCGCAACCATGCGAGAGCGTGAGCAAGCGGACTGGCCCAAGCGCAACGGCAATCACCACCCAACCGTAAAGCCAACTGATCTCATGGCCTATCTGCTGCGCCTGGTTACCCCGATTGGCGGTACCACGCTCGACCCGTTTATGGGCAGCGGCAGCACCGGCAAGGCCGCCATGCGCGAAGGATTCCAGTTCATCGGCTGCGAACTCGACCCAGAGTACTTGGCGATCGCCAAGGCCCGTATCGAGCACGAGCTGGCAAAGGTCACTGCGTTGCGCGAGCCACCCCCTGAGCAACAGCTCAGCCTGTTCGGCTGCTGACCACTACAGCGAGACTTCCATGACCACAGCAATAGACCTCTTCGCCGATATGGACGAAGGCATCTATTGCTTCTGCGGCGACTAGGTCTTTCCGCTCAGTCTCCATAGGTCATCTCGTTCACCGATAACCGGATCAATGCGGACATCGTTGTAGCAAATATGAACCACGCGAGCAGGATCCATGCTCACAGCCTTTGCAATTGCCCTGGTCGTCCTCGATTCAAAGTTGCCGGGCTTAGCGGCCTCCTCGGTTAGCCAACCGAAAATCTTGTCAGCATCCCGTTGACCTGTGTACCGGCTCACAAAGGCTTGAATAGCCAAAACCAGCCCGCCGCCGATCGCGCCAGCAACAACCTCACTCCATTCCGACATCTATGCCATCTCCTTTTTGGCTGCTGGCAGAACTATAGCCGCGAGGTATCCCCATGCCCACAGCAATCGACCTATTCGCCGGACTCGGCGGATGGAGCACTGGCGCGCGCGCCGCCGGCGTCCAGGTTCTCTGGGCGGCCAACCACTGGCCAGTGGCCGTTGAATGGCATAGCGCCAACCACCCCGACACCCAGCACGTCTGCCAAGACCTGCACCAAGCCCGTTGGGAGCAGGTGCCCTCTCACGACATCCTGCTCGCCTCCCCTTGCTGCCAAGGCCACGCCAAGGCCCGGGGCAAGAAGTCGGGCAACCCTGAGCACGACGCCTCGCGCTCGACGGCCTGGGCGCCGGTATCGGCCCTTGAGTTCCACCGGCCACAAGCGGCGGTGATCGAGAACGTGCCTGAGTTCACTGACTGGGTGCTCTACCCTGCCTGGCTGCAGGCGGTGCAGGCGCTGGGCTATCAAGCCGCGCCGCACATTGTCGACTGCGCCGACCTCGGCGTGCCGCAGCATCGGGTGCGCCTGTTCATGGTGCTGACGCGCAGCAAGGCGCCGCTGATGCTGCAGCTGCCGCAGGAGCGCCATGTACCGGCAGCCAGCTTCCTCGACTTCGACGCCGGGCGCTGGTCGCCGATCGAGAAGCCAGGCAGAGCCCCAGCCACTCTCGACCGAGTCCGCAACGGGCGCCAGCGCTTCGGCGAGCGGTTCATCATGCCCTACTACGGTAAAGGCTCAGGCACTACCGGGCGCGACATCAACCGGCCGATCGGCACCATCACCACTTTGGACCGCTGGGCCCTGGTCGACGGCGACCGGATGCGGATGCTCAGCGCCAGCGAGGCGCTGGCCGCAATGTCGTTCCCGGCTGACACCCTTCGCCCAGACAACCACCGACTGACCATGCATATGGCGGGCAATGCGGTACCGCCACTGGCCGGCCAGCGAGTAATTGAAGCTCTAATGCAAGCGGCGTGAAGCGCGGTCAGTCGTCTCGCTCAACCAGTGCAATCCTAGCTTTCAGCTCCTTCACCTCGCTTTTCAGGTGTTCACACTGACCTCTCAGCTCGTTCACGTGTCTTCCGACTCGTATGAACTCATACCAGATTCCGCCAAACAACAACGCCAGCCCAACCCACTCCATAAGCATCTCCTCCAGCCGTCACTGAACTTTAGCTGGAGCAGAGCGAGGTATCCCCATGCCCACAGAAAACCGATCCAGCAACACCGAACAGATGGTCAGCGTGCCGCGTGAGCTGCTGCAGCGAGCCACCGACAACAAGTACCTGGAGAAGGAAAGGATCAGCATCTACAGGCATGAGGCGTTGTTTCAGCTTCGCGCTCTTCTCACCCAGCCAGCCGCCCAGCACCAGGGCGAGCCGGCGGTACCGGAGGGATACTGCCTCATGCCCAGACAGCTCACAGCCGAAAACGGCGCCAAGGCCCTGTTGCTTGGCGAGTTCAAATTGCAGGTCACGCGCGAATGTCCTGAATGCCAGGAGCTCGAAGAGCCATTAGAGGGCTGCGAAGTCTGCGATGGAGAAGGTGAGTACGCGCAGCGCCACACCATTCCATGGGATCAGATCAAGTTCATCTACAGCGAGGCGGTCAAGGGTCTCGCTCTCCAGCCGAACGCAGTCCGGTAGCGCAAATCCTGACAAGAGCACATTTGTACTCCACCCCGCTTTAACCCCTCTCCCCTCTATTGAACAGCCGCGATATGGCGGCAAGGACGAAGTCATGCCTGAAGAAGTGAAGCTGATCCAGCCGGCGCCGGTCGTGCGCGATGAATACGGAATGTTCCAGCATCCCAACTTGCCCGACTTCGAAGAGGGCGACGGCGAGAAGTACAAGGCCTGGATCGCGCAGCAGGGTCTTCAGCTCATGACGGTCTACCTGGAGACTGACGCACCGGAAGAGATCGCTGAGCGCTACTTCGAGGCTGGCGAACCGCATTGCGGCTACTGGGTGCCTAGCAAGCCCGAAGGCGATGGCTGGTTCTGCCTGGCTATTCACGACACGGAGGACGGTCCTGTGTGTTGGTGGGCGCGCCGTGAGGTGAAGCCATGAAGCGCCACCTGGTCGTCATGGGCGTCCTGATCGGCACCTTAACTTTGGTGCAGGTCTTCTGCGTCGGCATGTTCGTCGGTCGCGAGACCAAGGTCTGCCAGCTGCAGGCCGGCAACGAGCGCCAGCTCTCCCCGCACGAACAAGACACCCCTACCCCTGCAAAGGCGCCAGTGCGCTGGAATGAAGAGAGGTATGAGCTGTGACGAAAGCACTGGAATACGGAAAAGACCTCTGGCTGATGCTGGCCCCGACTTTTGATCAGGCCACAGCGCTGGACGGTCACAGCGGCTATCGCGAGAAGGGGCAAGCCTTCGCCGGCTTCATCGCCGCAGTGGCTGGGACTATGTGCGCCCAGATCGGCACCGATGCGGCACGAGCGGTCCTCGAAGTAACGGCTCAGGGGCTTCCGAGCATCGAGCGCGCAACACTGAAGGCGGTGACGCCATGATGATCCTCCCCATCGCCGCCCCGCTCTACATGGCCTGGATGATCTGGAAGGGGCCGAGGCCATGAGCCGGTACATCGCTGTGATCCACGGCTGGCACGTAGAGAGCAAAGGCTTCGACGTACACGAATTGGTCGCCGGCACCCCGCAGGCTGCTGACGACGAAGCATGCTTGCTGGCTGCACGGCGTGACGCTGCCTTCGACCGCACCGCCTACGTGGTTGTCGAGGTTGATGACCGCGAGCACCTTCCCCGGCGCCTGACCTGGCGCGAACGCCTCACCGGCAAGATTCAGTAACCCCTCCCCCTACAACAACTCAAGCCTGCCAGTAGGCGGGCGAGGATGAGCTATGTCCGCAACAACCCGTTTTCACGAAGCCGCCAACGACGCCCTTGTGCAGATCAGCAACAACCTGTGGCCCGAGGCCAAGCTCGCCCTGGTCATCTACACGCCTGGCGAACCCGGCAAGGACATCGTCCTGAAGGATCAAGGCCTTGTCCTTGATGAGGTGATCAGCACCCTGCGCCGCAGCGGTCTCAGCATCGACGGCGACAACGCCTACAAGCAGGACCTGTGCGACTCGATCTTCGGCGCCTTGGCTATCGGCAAGCAGAATACCAACCCGCCACCGACCGACCACTGGGGGCAGCGCTTCTGGGATATCGGTCGGGCCGAGGGGGAACTGCAGGAAGAGCTGCTCCTGGCCTTAGCGCAGTTGACCGACTGTTTGAGCAAGGCGCTAACCGGCGGCGAAGTGTCCGCTGCTGCAGCTGGCCACGCGCTGACGAAGGCCGGCGATCTGATCATCAAGCACCGAACCTAACCCTTCCCACCTCTGCCGCCATGCGCGGCGTGGAGCCTATCCCATGGAAACCGAAATTCTCTCGGAGAAAGAACTGGCCGAGCTGACCGGCTACAAGGCCAGGGGCTACCAGCGCCGCTGGCTTGAAGAGCACCAATGGCACTTCGTCGAAAGCCGCGGCGGTCGACCACTGGTTGGCCGGCAGTACGCCCGAATGAAACTGGGCATGCCCCTTCAAGTAGTGCCCTTAACGCCCCCGCCTCTGCCAGCACCGGCATGGACGCCTGATATTTCGAAAGTGAGGTGATATGCGCCCGCGCAAGACAGAGAACCGTCACCTTCCACCGCATATGTACCAACGCACTCGCAAGCGCAAAAGCGGCAAGGTCTGGGTCAGCTACTACTACCTGGACAAATCGGGCAAAGAAATCACGCTAGGCAGTGATATCAATCTCGCCCGCCTGAAATGGGCGGAGCTGGAATCAAAGGACAAGCCTCACGACCTACGCATCATGAAGGCCATCTTCGACCGGTATGAGCGGGACGTTATCCCGAAGAAGGCTGAGAGAACTCAAAAGGACAATCTGGCCGAACTGCGACAGCTTCGCCCCTTCTTCGATGATGCGCCGATCGATGCGATCACCCCCGCCCTCGTTGCTCAATACCGCGATGCCAGGACCGCCAAAGTTCGAGCCAACCGCGAGCTGGCCACCTTGTCGCACGTGTTTAACCTGGCGAGGGAATGGGGGCTCACAACTCGGGAGAATCCCTGCCAGGGTGTGCGCAAGAATAAAGAGGCCCCGCGAGACTTCTACGCGAATGATGCAATCTGGAACGCGGTCTACGAGAAGGCTGTGGGCGAGATGAAGGTCGCCATGGATCTGGCGTATTTGACAGGCCAGCGTCCTGCGGACGTGCTGGTGATGAGGAGGGATGATATCGAGGGCGTTGCCCTGGGCGTCAAGCAGCAGAAGACACACAAAAAACTGAGGATTCTGCTTGAGATTGACGGAGTGGAAACAGGTTTAGGGGCCCTGATCAGCAGCATCCTGGCTCAGAATGAGCGGCACAGCTCGCCTTATTTGATCCTGACCGACACAGGCAAACGGGTGACCGCCGCAATGCTGAGGCACAGGTGGGACGACGCGAGAGTGAAAGCAGTTAAGGCCGCCGAGGAAGCGGGTGACACCTTGCTGGCCGGGCGCATCAGCCAATTCCAGTTCAGAGACATCCGCCCTAAAGCCGCATCCGAAATCAAAGACATCGAGGACGCAAGCCTGTTGCTTGGCCATACCAAGGGGGACATTACTGAGCGTGTTTACCGGCGGGTCGGAGCGGTCGCCAAGCCGACCAAATAGCAATAGTTTTAGGACGCGTCCAAAAACTTATCGTCTTAAGTTGTTCCCAAGCGTGTTCCCAAGGCCCGATTTTCCACCCTCCAGAAACGCAAAAAGCCCTGAATAATCAGGGCTTTAGAAGTGGCGGAAGCGTAGAGATTCGAACTCTAGGATAGTTGCCCATCGACGGTTTTCAAGACCGTTGCCTTAAACCACTCGGCCACGCTTCCTCGTATTGCGGGCGCCATAATACCGAAATGAAACAAGCTGTCAAACTCTCTATGTGGCTGCTTTGCGCGGCTCTGTTATGATCTTTGCATCTGAACGTTTCAAACCCACAGGAGTGTCGCCATGCGCGAACAGGATTACGCCGTCAATCACGGCCAGCAGGTCGAGCAGCAGGAGGTCAGCCGCGTCCTGCGTAACACATACGGGTTGCTGGCTATCACCCTCGCCTTCAGTGGCGTCATGGCCTATGTGGCGCAGCAGATGCGCGTCGGCTACCCGAACATTTTCGTGGTGCTGATCGGCTTCTATGGCCTGTTCTTCCTCACCAACAAGCTGCGTGATTCGGTCTGGGGCCTGGTGTCTACCTTCGCCCTCACCGGTTTCATGGGCTTTTTGCTCGGCCCTATCCTCAACCGTTACCTGGGTATGGCCGGTGGCGCCGAGGTGGTCAGCTCGGCATTTGCCATGACCGCCCTGGTGTTCGGTGGTCTGTCGGCCTATGTGCTGATCTCCCGCAAGGACATGAGCTTCCTCAGCGGCTTCATCACTGCAGGCTTCTTCGTGCTGCTGGGCGCCGTGGTTGCCAGCTTCTTCTTCCAGATCAGCGGCCTGCAACTGGCGATCAGCGCCGGTTTCGTGCTGTTCTCGTCGGTATGCATCCTGTTCCAGACCAGCGCGATCATCCACGGTGGCGAGCGTAACTACATCATGGCGACCATCAGCCTGTATGTATCGATCTACAACCTGTTCGTCAGCCTGCTGCAGCTGTTCGGCCTGATGGGTCGCGATGACTGATTGGTTGTTGGTGTGATGTTTTAAGAGAAAGCCCGCTTCGGCGGGCTTTTTTGTGGCCGGGGTTTGCCAAGGCTTTGCCTTGCATCGCCGGCAAAGCCAGCTCCCGCACTACCGTAAACGAGTGCGGCCCCGTAGAATGCGCTCCTTTTTTCTTCCGGGGCAGCACTCCCATGAGTTCAATCGAGCAAGGACCCGGCGCACCCGCGCAGGCCAATGAACTGGTCCTCGGCCTTGAAGACCGGCCGCGGCCGCTGATTGCGATGCTGGCGGCATTGCAGCATCTGCTGGCGATCATTGTGCCGATCGTCACCCCTGGCCTGCTGATCTGCCAGGCGCTGGGGGTTTCGGCCCGTGATACCAACCTGATTGTGTCGATGTCGCTGGTGATCTCGGGGATCGCTACCTTCGTGCAGTGCCGCCGCTTCGGGCCGTTCGGCGCCGGGCTGTTGATTGTGCAGGGCACCAGTTTCAACTTTGTCGGGCCGTTGATCGCCGGTGGCGCGTTGATGGTCAAGCAAGGCACGCCGGTTGAAGGTGTGATGGCGGCGATTTTTGGTGTGGTGATCGCCGGTTCGTTCGTGGAGATGGGCATTTCGCGCATCCTGCCGTTCGTCAAACGCCTGATCACTCCGCTGGTGACCGGGATCGTCGTGCTGATGATCGGCCTGACCCTGATCAAGGTCGGCCTGATCAGCATGGGTGGCGGCTTTGCGGCGATGAGCAACGGTACCTTTGCCAATGGCGAGAACCTGCTGCTGTCGGGTGTGGTGCTGGCGATCATCGTCATTCTCAACCGTATTCCGGTGGTGTGGATGCGCAGCTGCGCCATCGTTATCGCCCTGGCCGTGGGCTATGCCCTGGCCGGCTACCTGGGCCGCCTGAATTTCACCGGCATGCACGAAGCCGCGCTGTTCCAGGTGCCGGTACCCCTGCATTTCGGTCTGGGCTTCTCTTGGGCGCTGTTTATTCCGATGCTGGTGATTTACCTGGTTACATCGCTGGAAGCCATTGGTGATGTGACCGCGACCAGCAAAGTCTCGCGCCAGCCGGTGGAAGGCCCGCTGTGGATGCAGCGGATCAAGGGCGGGGTGCTGGTCAACGGCGCCAACTCGCTGCTGGCCGGGGTGTTCAATACCTTCCCGAGCTCGATCTTTGCCCAGAATAATGGCGTGATTCAGCTGACCGGCATTGCCAGCCGCCATATTGGCGTGTGGATTGCGGCGATGCTGGTGATTCTTGGCCTGTTCCCGAGCGTGGCCGGGGTGATCCAGGCGGTGCCGGAGCCGGTGCTCGGGGGTGCGGCGATGGTGATGTTCGGCGCGGTGGCGGCTTCGGGAATCAATATCCTTGCCAGCATCAGCCTGGATCGTCGCGCGCTGCTGATCATTGCCGTGTCGCTGGCGCTGGGCCTGGGCGTGGCGCAGGTGCCGGAGTTCCTCGCGCACATGCCGTCGGCGCTGCGTAATGTGCTGGAGTCGGGGGTAGCCACCGGGGGGATTTGTGCCCTGGTGCTGAACTGGTTCTTGCCGGAGCATAAAGACAAGGCCTGAAGTTGAGGTTGCCCCCATCGTGGGTCAAGCCCGCTCCAACAGGAGCGGGCTTTTTGCTTTATCATTCCCGCAGATTTGCTGAAAGAGCCTTCCATGAAGTTCGCCATTGCGGTTTTTTCTCCGGCCCATGCGCCCTCCTCGCGCCGCGCCCTGCGTTTTGCCCAGGCGGCGGTTGCTGGCGGGCATGAGATTGTCCGGTTGTTTTTCTATCAGGACGGTGTGCACAGCGCCTCGGGCAATGTCGTGGCGCCCCAGGATGAACTGGACCTTGCCGCCGAATGGCGCGCGTTCGTCAGCGCCCAGCAGCTCGATGCCGTGGTGTGTATCGCCGCCGCCCTGCGCCGTGGCGTGCTCAACGCCGAGGAAGCCCAGCGCTACCAGCGCCCGGCGGTCAACCTACCGGCGCCGTGGGAGTTGTCGGGGCTGGGCCAGTTGCATGAAGCGGCGCAAGGCGCCGATCGGCTGATGTGTTTTGGAGGCGATTGAAATGGCCAAGTCCTTGCTGATTATCAGCCGCCAAGCGCCCTGGGCCGGGCCGTCCGCCCGTGAGGCGCTGGATATCGCCCTGGCCGGCGGTGCCTTCGATTTGCCGCTGGGCATGCTGTTTCTCGATGATGGCGTGTTCCAGCTCGCCCCCGGCCAGCAACCGGCCCAGTTGCAGCAGAAGAACCTGGCGGCCAACCTGCAGGCCCTGCCGATGTTTGGCGTCGAGGAACTGTTTGCCGCCGCTAGCTGCCTGCAAGAGCGCGGCCTTGCTGCCGATGCCCTGAGCCTGCCAGTGCAGGTGCTGGATGACGCCGCGCTTGCGGCGTTGATCGACCGTTTCGACCAGGTGGTGACCCTCTGATGAGCACCTTGCACGTGATTTGCCACTCGCCGTTTGGCGATAACCGCCTGAGCAGCTGCCTGCGCCTGCTCGGCAGCGCCGACGGCCTGTTGCTGTGCGGTGATGCGGTGTATGCCCTGCAACCCGGCAGCGCGCCGCTGCGCAGCCTGCAGGCGAGCCAGCTGGACGGGCGCCTGTTCGCCCTGGACGAAGACCTGCAAGCCCGTGCCATCGCCGTCAGCGAGCTGGCCAAGGCCATCGACTACCCGGCCTTCGTCGAACTGTCGCTGCACTATGACAAGGTCAACAGCTGGCTATGAGTACCCTGACTGTCGGCGAGCGCAGCATCGCCCTGGATAAAGACGGCTACCTGCTCGAGCTGGGTGATTGGTCCGAGGAGGTCGCCAGCGCCCTCGCCGCCCATGAAGACCTGGAGCTGACCGCCGAACATTGGGAAGTGCTGAAGCTGTTACGCGACTTCTACCGGGAGTTCGAGCTGTCGCCGGCCACCCGCCCGCTGATCAAGTACACCGCGCTCAAGCTGGGCGCGGACAAAGGCAACAGCCTGCACCTGAACCGCCTGTTCAAGGGCACCCCCGCCAAACTCGCCGCGAAACTTGCGGGCCTGCCGAAGCCGACCAATTGCATATGACCGAACACAGCCCGTTGATCACCGAAACCCCGGCCGAACACCCGTTTGCCCAGTTCGTGCGCATTCTTGGCAAGGGTAAGCGCGGCGCCCGTGGCCTGAGCCGCGAGGAAGCCCGCGAAGCCATGGGCATGCTGCTCGATGGCAAGGTCGAGGAAACCCAGCTCGGCGCCTTTCTGATGCTGCTGCGCCACAAGGAAGAGAGCCCTGAGGAGCTGGCCGGCTTCACCGAGGCCCTGCGCCAGCGTTTGCAGGCACCGCCGATTGAGGTTGATCTCGACTGGCCAAGTTACGCCGGCAAAAAACGCCACCTGCCCTGGTACCTGCTGGCTGCCAAGTGCCTGGCGGCCAATGGCGTGCGCATCCTCCTGCACGGCGGCGGCGCGCACACCGCCGGGCGGCTGTACACCGAGCAAGTGCTGGCGCTGCTGCAGATTCCGCTGTGCCGGGACTGGAATGCAGTGTCTGAAGCGCTGGAAAGCCACACGCTGGCGTTCATCCCGCTGCAAGACTGGGCCCCGCGCCTGCAACGGATGATTGACCTGCGCAACACCCTGGGCCTGCGTTCGCCGATTCACTCCCTGGCCCGGGTGCTCAACCCGTTGAACGCCCGCTGCGGCCTGCAGAGCATCTTCCACCCCGGCTACCAGGCGGTGCACCGCGAAGCCAGCCGCCTGCTCGGCGATACGGCAATCGTGGTCAAGGGCGATGGCGGTGAGATCGAGATCAACCCGGACACCAGCAGCCACCTGTATGGCACCGCCAATGGCATCGACTGGGATGAGGAATGGCCGGCCTTGGCCGCCCAGCGTCATGTCAAACCGGCGAGCCTGGAGCCCGAGCAGTTGCTCGCCGTGTGGCGCGGTGATGAGCAGAACAGCTACGGCGAACTGGCCGTGGTCGCAACCATGGCCCTGGCCTTGCGCGGCCTCGGTCAGAGCCGCGAGGAAGCCTTCGCCCAGGCCCAACGCTATTGGGATCAGCGCAACTGATCGACTGAGCCGATCAAACAGGCCCGGACTTTGCGCTATTCGTTCGAACCCAGCTCCGTACACTGGGTTCTATATCAGAACGAATCGCCAAGGAGCTCAGCATGGGCCTGTTGATCGACGGACGCTGGCACGACCAGTGGTATGAAAGCAGCAAAGACGGCGCCTTCCAGCGCGAAAGCGCGCAGCGGCGCAACGCCCTGCCCGGCGCCGAAGCCGGCCGTTATCACCTGTACGTGTCGCTGGCTTGCCCCTGGGCCCACCGCACCCTGATCTTTCGCAAGCTCAAGGGCCTTGAGAGCCTGATCGATGTGTCGGTGGTCAGTTGGCTGATGGCCGAGCATGGCTGGACCTTCGACCAGAACAAGGGCTCGACCGGTGACAAGCTTGAGCACCTGGACTTCCTGCACCAGCGCTACACCCGCGACGACCCACACTACAGCGGCCGGGTCACGGTGCCGGTGCTGTGGGACAAACACGAGCAGCGCATCGTCAACAACGAATCGGCAGAGATCATTCGCATCTTCAACTCGGCCTTCGACGAACTGACCGGCAATCGCCTGGACCTGTATCCCGAACCCTTGCGCGAGCAAATCGACGCACTCAACGAACGGATCTACCCAGCGGTCAACAACGGCGTGTACCGGGCGGGCTTTGCCACGTCGCAGGCGGCCTACGAGCAGGCCTTTGACGAGGTGTTTGCCGAGCTGGATCATCTGGAGCGGCTGCTCGGCAGTCAGCGTTACCTGGCCGGGGAATACCTGACCGAGGCCGACTGGCGGCTGTTCACCACGCTGATTCGCTTTGACGCGGTGTACCACGGACACTTCAAGTGCAACCTGCGGCGCATTGCCGATTACCCGAACCTGTCGAACTGGCTACGGGAGCTGTACCAGTGGCCGGGGATCGCCGAGACGGTGAATTTCGAGCATATCCAGAAGCATTACTACATGAGCCACAAGACCATCAATCCGAACGGGATTGTGCCCAAGGGGCCGTTGCAGGATTTTGAGCTGGGGCATGACCGGGAGCGGCTGGTGGGGCGAGGGATTTGGCGCAAGGCTGGGGAATAGGGGTGGATTCATCGCGGGTCAAGCCCGCTCCCACAGGTTTTGTGGGAGCGGGCTTGACCCGCGATGATTTCAAGGCTGGGCGCCTTCGAACCAGGCCAGTTTCTCGCGCAGCTGTACGACTTCGCCGACGATCACCAGGGTCGGTGCATGCACTTCATGCTCGGCCACAAGCTTGGGCAAGTCGGCCAGGGTGCCGGTGAACACCCGCTGGTTCGGCGTGGTGCCCTGCTGCACCAGGGCCGCCGGGGTATCGGCCGCACGCCCGTGACGAATCAACTCGGCACAGATGGTCGGCAGGCCCACCAGGCCCATGTAGAACACTAAGGTCTGCGCCGGTGCCACCAGGTCGTGCCAGGGCAGGTCGCTGGTACCGTCCTTGAGGTGACCGGTGACGAAACGCACCGACTGCGCATAGTCGCGGTGGGTCAGCGGGATGCCGGCATAGGCCGAGCAGCCGCTGGCCGCGGTAATCCCCGGCACCACCTGGAACGGAATGCCCTGGGCCGCCAGCTCCTCGATCTCTTCGCCGCCACGGCCGAAGATGAACGGATCGCCGCCCTTCAGACGCAGCACCCGCTTGCCCTGACGCGCCAGGTCGACCAGTTGCTGGTTGATCTGCGCTTGCGGCACGGCGTGGTCGGCGCGGCGCTTGCCGACGTAGATACGCTCGGCATCACGGCGGCACAGCTCGATGATCGCCGGCGCGACCAGGCGATCGTAGAGCACCACGTCGGCTTGCTGCATCAGGCGCAAGGCGCGGAAGGTCAGCAGGTCCGGGTCACCGGGGCCAGCGCCGACCAGGTACACCTCGCCCGGCGCCTGGTAAGTGGCACCGTCGATCTTGGCTTGCAGCAGGCGCTCGGCTTCAGCGCCCTGCCCGGCCAGTTGCCGCTCGGCGATCGGGCCCTGGAAGACATCTTCCCAGAAACCGCGACGCTGATTGACGTCCGGGTACAGCGCCTTGACCTTGTGCCGAAAGCGCGCGCCGAGGCCGGCCAGTTCGCCATAGGCGGCGGGAATCCAGGTTTCCAGCTTGGCCCGGATCAGCCGCGCCAACACCGGCGCATCGCCGCCGCTGGACACCGCCACTACCAATGGCGAACGGTCGACAATAGCCGGGAAGATCACCGAACACAGCGCCGGTGCATCGACCACGTTGACCGGTACGCAGCGCTGCTGGGCATCGGCCGAGACCTGGGCGTTGAGCGCCTGGTCGTCGGTGGCGGCAATGATCAGCTGGCAACCGTCGAGGTCGCCAGGCTGGTAACCACGGCTGAGGACTTCACCACCGCTGTGCCGGGCAAGCTCGGCCAGTTGCGCTTCGATCTCGGGCGCCACGACCCGCAGCACAGCCCCGGCGTCGGCCAGCAGACGCGATTTGCGCAGGGCAATCTCGCCTCCGCCGACGATCAGCACACGGCTGCCGCGCAGTTTGTGGAACAGCGGCAGGAATTCCATTTAACCGATGACCTCCAGGCCACCCATGTACGGCTTGAGCACTTCTGGCACGCGGATCGAACCGTCGGCCTGCTGGTAGTTCTCCAGCACCGCCACCAGGGTCCGGCCAACTGCCAGGCCCGAACCGTTGAGGGTGTGCACCAGTTCCGGCTTGCCGGTTTCCGGGTTGCGCCAGCGCGCCTGCATGCGCCGGGCCTGGAAGTCGCCACAGTTGGAGCACGAGGAGATTTCGCGGTACTTGTCCTGGCTCGGCACCCAGACTTCCAGGTCGTAGGTTTTCACCGCGCTGAAGCCCATGTCGCCAGTGCACAGCGCCAGTACCCGGTACGGCAGCTCCAGGGCCTGCAGCACGCGTTCGGCGTTGGCGGTCAGGCCCTCGAGGGCTTCCATGGATTTGCCCGGCTCGACGATCTGCACCATCTCGACCTTGTCGAACTGGTGCTGACGGATCATGCCGCGGGTGTCGCGGCCCGAGGCACCGGCTTCACTACGGAAGCACGGGGTGTGGGCGACGAACTTGATCGGCAGTTGCTTGGCGTCGAGGATCTCGCCGGCCACGATGTTGGTCAGCGACACTTCGGCAGTCGGGATCAGGTAGAAGTCGGCTTCGCCGTCGCGGCTGATCTTGAACAGGTCTTCCTCGAACTTGGGCAACTGGCCGGTGCCTTGCAGCGCCGGGGCCTGGACCAGGTAAGGGGTGTAGGCTTCTTCGTAGCCGTGCTCGCTGGTGTGCAGGTTGATCATGAACTGCGCCAGGGCGCGGTGCAGGCGTGCGATCGGGCCGCGCAGCAGGGCGAAACGGGCGCCCGACAGCTTGGCTGCGGTTTCGAAGTCCAGGCCGCCGGTCAGTTCGCCGAGCGCCACGTGGTCCTTGATCTCGAAGTCGAAGGCGCGCGGGGTGCCCCAACGACGCACTTCGACGTTGTGGTCTTCATCGGCGCCGACCGGCACGCTGTCGTCCGGCAGGTTGGGAATGCCCAGCAGGATGCCATCCAGTTCGGCCTGGATGCCGTCCAGCTCGACCTTGCCGCTGGCAAGTTCACCCGCCATGCGCTCGACGTCCGCCATCAGCGGGGCGATGTCTTCGCCCTTGGCCTTGGCCTGGCCGATGGATTTGGAACGGGCGTTACGCTCGGCCTGCAGTTGTTCGGTACGGGTCTGCACCACCTTGCGGCGTTCTTCCAGGGCCTCGATGCGCGCGACATCCAGGCTGAAGCCACGGGAGGCCAGGCGGTCCGCCACTTCCTGAAGTTGGCCGCGTAACAGTTTGGAATCGAGCATATCGTTCTCTCGTTGGTTCAGAATTTGGTCAAAGACAGGCCAGCCCAGGTTGCGAGCAGCCCGCCCAATACGCTGGCTCCGGCATACCCGAAGGCCAGCGGCGCCTGCCCGCTTTCGAGCAGGCGCACGGTGTCCAGTGAAAAGGATGAAAAGGTTGTCAGACCGCCGAGAAAGCCGACGATCAGGCCCGCGCGCAGCTCGACCGGCACCAGCGGGCGATGCAAAAACAGCCCGTAGAGCAAGCCGATCAGCAGGCAGCCGAGCAGATTGACCGCCAGCGTACCGAGATAGAAGTGGCGTGGCCAGTGTGCGTTGACCCAATTGGCCGTGGCAAAGCGCAGCAAGGTACCGGCGATGCCGCCGGCGCTGACCGCGGCGATCAGCGCAATCATGGTTTTCTCCGCTGCCGCGGGCTGTTGCGGTCGAGTTCGGCCAGGTGCCTGAGCTTCTCGCCGATCTTCAGTTCCAGGCCACGCGGCACCGGTTGGTAATAGTGGCGCGGCGCGAGGTTGTCGGGGAAGTAGTCCTCACCGGCAGCGTAGGCATCCGGCTCGTCGTGGGCGTAGCGGTATTCATCGCCATAGCCCAGTTGCTTCATCAGTTTTGTGGGCGCGTTGCGCAGGTGCAGCGGCACTTCCAGCGAGCCGTGCTCGCCGGCTTCGCGCAGGGCGGTCTTGAAGCCCATGTACACCGCGTTGCTCTTCGGTGCGCAGGCAAGGTAGGTAATGGCCTGGGCCACCGCCAGCTCGCCTTCGGGGCTGCCCAGGCGCTCCTGAACGTCCCAGGCCGCCAGGCACAGGCTCAGGGCGCGGGGGTCGGCGTTGCCGATGTCTTCGCTGGCCATGCGCACCACGCGGCGGGCGATGTACAGCGGGTCGCAGCCGCCATCGAGCATGCGCGCGAACCAGTACAGGGCGCCGTCGGGGTTGGAGCCGCGCACTGATTTGTGCAGCGCCGAGATCTGGTCATAGAAGGCTTCGCCGCCCTTGTCGAAACGCCGGCGGCTGTCGCCGAGCAGGCTCTGCAGCAGCTCGACGCCGATTTCGCCGCCGTCTTCGGCCAGGTCCGAGGCGTTTTCAAGAAAGTTGAGCATGCGCCGGCCATCGCCATCGGCGGCGGCCATGAGCATCTGGAAGGCTTCGTCGCCGACCCGCAACTGGCGCTTGCCCAGGCCGCGCTCTTCAGTCAGGGCGCGGTTGACCAGCTTGCGCAGCGCCGCTTCATCGAGGCTTTTCAGCACATACACCCGCGCCCGCGACAGCAGCGCGTTGTTGAGCTCGAACGAGGGGTTCTCGGTGGTGGCGCCGATGAAGATCAGCGTGCCGTCTTCCACATAGGGCAGAAAGGCATCTTGCTGGGACTTGTTGAAGCGGTGCACTTCATCGACGAACAGAATCGTCCGGCGCCCGTACTGCCCCGCCTGCTGCTTGGCGATGTCCACCGCGTGGCGGATTTCCTTGACCCCGGCCAACACCGCCGAAACGGTCTCGAAGTGGGCGTCGCAGAACTGCGCCAGCAGCCGCGCCAGGGTAGTCTTGCCGACCCCGGGCGGGCCCCAGAAGATCATCGAGTGCAGCGCGCCCGCTTCCAGTGCCTCGCGCAGCGGCTTGCCGCGGGCCAGCAGGTGCTCCTGGCCAACGTACTCGTCCAGGTTGGCCGGGCGCAGGCGCGCGGCCAGGGGCTGGGCTACGGGGTCGCTACGAAACAGGTCCATGAACGGCGGCTTGACCTCTTACTCTTTGATCACATCAGCGCCCTTGGGCACGTCGAACTTGAACTTGCTGGCCGGGATCTGCTCGTTGGCCTTCACCCCGGTGAACAGGATGTTGGTGCGCTGGCCGACGCTGTCGATCAGTTGCATGTCATTGACCAGGCCACGACGGAACGACAGGCGCAGCGAGTCGAACAGGGTGTCCTTGGTTTTCGGCTTGAGTACGAAATCCATGACCTCGCCCTGCTCCTTGGAGGTGATGTCGAAGCTCTGGCTGATCTTCGAGACGTCACCGGACAGCAGCAGTGCCGGGGTTTCGGTCAAACGCTGGTCAAGTTTCTTGATGGTAGCCTGTTCCAGGTCAGGGTCCCACAATGTGACGTTCTTGCCGTCCGAGACTACCACCTGCTCCTGTGGCGCGTCGGTGTGCCAGTAGAACAGGCCCGGGCGCTGCACGGCCATCTGCCCGGTGGTTTCCTGCAGCTGGGTGCCGGTGCCATCGAGGGTCAGCTGGGAGAAATTGGCGCTAATGGTTTTGGACTTGTCCAGCAACTGGGTCAGGCGCGCCGCATCGGCCTCGGCGGCAATTGCCGAAGCGCTGGACAGGGCCATAGCGGAAACCAACAGCATGCGAATCAGGCGCATGGAAATCCTCGTTGCAGTATGAAGGGGCCGACGGCCGTCACTGGCCGCCAGCAGGTTGGATCATCAGTCGCGGGACGGCCCGGGGGCAATCACTTCGCGCGAACCGTTGGTGTTCATGGCGGTGACCACCCCGGCCATTTCCATCGCCTCGATCATCCGCGCGGCGCGGTTGTAGCCGATCTTCAGCTTGCGCTGTACGGCGGAGATGGAGGCCCGGCGGCTTTCCAGCACGAACTGCACGGCTTCATCGTACAGCGCGTCGGTTTCGGCATCGTCGCCGTCACCACCGCCACTGCCGCCGTCGAAGCCGCTGCCGGCCTCTTCGACGCCGCTGAGGATGTCGTCGTTGTAGTCCGGGGCGCCTCGCAGCTTCCAGGCCTCGACCACGCGATGCACCTCGTCATCGGAGACGAAGGCGCCATGCACACGAATCGGCAGGCTGGTGCCCGGCGGCATGTAGAGCATGTCACCGTGGCCCAGCAACTGCTCGGCGCCGCCCTGGTCGATGATGGTCCGCGAGTCGATCTTGCTCGATACCTGGAAGGCCATCCGCGTCGGGATGTTGGCCTTGATCAGGCCGGTAATCACGTCCACCGATGGCCGCTGGGTGGCGAGAATCAGGTGGATACCGGCGGCACGGGCCTTCTGGGCGATACGCGCGATCAGCTCTTCAACCTTCTTGCCGACGATCATCATCATGTCGGCAAACTCGTCGACCACTACAACGATGGTCGGCAGGGTTTTCAGCAGCGGCGGCACGTCGTCCATGCTTTCGCGCTTGAACATCGGGTCGTAGATCGGCTCGCCGGCCTCTTCGGCATCCTTGACCTTGCGGTTGAAGCCGGCCAGGTTACGCACGCCCATGGCCGCCATCAGCTTGTAGCGCCGTTCCATCTCGGCGACGCTCCAGCGCAGGGCGTTGGCGGCGTCCTTCATGTCGGTGACCACCGGGCAGAGCAGGTGCGGAATGCCTTCGTAGATCGACAGCTCGAGCATTTTCGGGTCGATCATGATCAGCTTGGCGTCTTCCGGGCCCGACTTGAACAGGATCGACAGGATCATGGCGTTGACGCCCACCGACTTACCGGAACCGGTGGTACCGGCCACCAGCAGGTGCGGCATCTTGGCAAGGTCGGTGATCACCGGCTTGCCGCCGATGTCGTGGCCCAGGGCCATGGTCACCGGCGACTTGGCTTCGTCGTATTGCGGCGACGACAGCACCTCGGAGAAGCGCACGATCTGCCGGTCTTCGTTGGGAATCTCGATACCGACGGTGGTCTTGCCAGGGATCACTTCAACCACGCGCACGCTGGTCACGGCCAGGGAACGGGCCAGGTCCTTGGCCAGGTTGGCGATGCGGCTGACCTTGACGCCAGCGGCCGGCTGGATTTCGTACCGGGTAATCACCGGGCCTGGGTGGATCGAGTCTACCGAGACTTCGACGCCGAATTCCTTGAGCTTGATTTCCAGCAGGTGGCCAACCCCGGCCAGGGACTCTGGCGAGTAATTGACCTGCTTCTTCTCGGCAGGATCGAGGATCGAGATCGGCGGCAAGGTGCCTTCGATGGCGCTGTCGACGAACAGCGGCGCCTGTTTTTCTTTCTGCACGCGCTTGCTCGGCTCCGGCGCCTTGGCCGGGGCCGGCATGATCACCGGCGCCGGTTGCTGCACGCGCTCGGCAACATGCTTGCTCAGGGCCTGGTCGCGCTCGATGATGCGCTCCTTGGCCTTGGCCTGCTCGCGGCGGTCAGGGGCTACCGGGGCGACCACATCATGAACCTGGTCGTCGACCTCACGCAGCTGCGCCACCAGGCGCTTGCGCTCGTTGCGCGCTTCCCACCAGCGGTTGGCGGCGCCCTGGAACAGCTCGAACAGGTCGAGGGTGATCTTGCCGGTGATGTCCATGACCTTGAACCACGACAGGTCGGTGAACACGGTCAGGCCGAACAGGAACAGGGCGATGAACATCAGCGTGCTGCCCTGCACGTTCAGGGCGTTCTTGGCCAGGTCGCCAAGGCTTTCGCCCAGCGCACCACCGGCCGATGCCGGCAGGCTGGCGGCGGAATGGAAATGGATATGCGCCAGCGCCGCACCCGAAAGCACCAGGAACACCAGGCCGATCAAGCGCCAGGAAAACAGCCAGCCGCTCCACTGCCACGGCTGGTGGCGTTCGCGGAAGATCTGCCAGGTCTTGATCGCCAGCAGCAAGGGGAAGATGTAGGCGAAATAGCCCAGGACCATGAACAGGATGTCGGCGAAGTAGGCACCGGCACGGCCGGCGGCGTTCTGCACCTGCTCGACGTTGCTGGTGTGGCTGAAGCCCGGGTCGGCCTGGTCGTAGGTCAGCAAGGCCATCCACAGGTACAGGCACAGCGCGCCCACGGCGATCAGCGCACCTTCCTTGAGCCGATAGTGCAGCTGCTGGCGCCAGAGCGGCACGGGCAAGGGACTGGGTGTTGCGGTGGATTTCTTCAAAACGCGTCTATTCCTGCGCTCATTGCGCGTCCAACAGTGATTGACCCAACAGAACAGTCAACAAACCACTACTTTTAACATTACTGCCCGCCTACCGCCATGGCGGCACGCCAGAACACGCGTAAACGGGGGCCAATTTCCTATACAGCAATTTGAGCACGCATTTTCTTTTGTGACAAAGGCTTATGCGGTGTTTTTGTGCAAGTGTGACAACAAACGTCCAAGCAAGTTGCCAGACGGCACCACCGCTGCAGGAGCAGACTTGTCCCGCGAGGCTTTTTCAGGCCATGCTGGGCGCCCTCCCCTCCTCCATCATTGGACCACGATGCTGACCTGGCTGAGCCGCGACACCCTGACCTTCCCACCGCTGGACAAAGCCCTGCGCGACCCTAACGGCCTGCTCGCAGCCGGCGGCGACCTCAGCGCCGAGCGCCTGGTGCAGGCCTATCGCCATGGTTGCTTCCCCTGGTACCAGGACGGCCAGCCGATCCTCTGGTGGTCGCCCGACCCGCGTACCGTGCTGTTCCCCGACGAATTGCACGTGTCGCGCTCGCTGCGCAAGTTCATCCGCCAGGGCCACTACCAGGTCAGCTTCGACCAGGACTTTGCCGCGGTAATCGACGCCTGCGCCGCACCGCGCGCCTACGCCGACGGCACCTGGATCACCGACAGCATGCAGGCGGCCTACCTGCAGTTGCACCGGCAGGGCTTTGCCCATTCGGTCGAGGTACGCCGCAATGGCGAGCTGGTGGGCGGCCTGTACGGCCTGGCCATGGGCCGGCTGTTTTTCGGCGAATCGATGTTCAGCCGCGCCGACAACGCCTCCAAAGTCGGCTTCGTGGCGCTGGTCGAGCACCTGCAACAGGCAGGATTCGTCCTGATCGACTGTCAGATGCCTACCGACCACCTGCACAGCCTCGGCGCCCGCGCCATCGCCCGGGCCACGTTTGCCGACTACCTGCAGCGCTATCTCGACCAGCCCAACAGCGCCAGCTGGGTTTGCTAGGCGAGTTTTTCCAGCTGGCTTACACTTAAAACAAAAGCACCTCCCGAGGGGTTGATCATGACAGAGCTGGCGCGGTTGAAGTTTTATGCCACTCAACCCCATTCCTGCAGCTACCTGCCAGACGAGCAAGCCACCACGCTGTTCCTCGACCCGAGCCAGCCGATGGATGTTAACGTCTACGCAGACCTGTCGGAAATGGGCTTCCGGCGCAGCGGCGATCACCTGTATCGCCCGCATTGCCAGAACTGCAACGCCTGCGTGCCGGCGCGGATACCGGCTGCGCGCTTTTTGCCCAACCGCCAGCAAAAACGCATCCTCAAGCGCAACGCCGACATCACCGTGACGCCCGCCCGTCCGGCGTTCAAGGAGGAATACTTCGAGCTGTACCGGCGCTACATCGAGCAGCGCCACGCCGATGGCGACATGTACCCGCCAAGCCGCGACCAGTTTTCCACCTTTCTGGTCCGCGATCTGCCGTTTTCACGCTTTTACGAGTTTCGCCTGGACGGCCGCCTGCTGGCCGTGGCGGTCACCGACCTGCTGCCCAACGGCCTGTCGGCGGTATACACCTTCTACGAGCCGGACGAAGAGCGGCGCAGCCTGGGGCGCTTTGCCATCCTCTGGCAGATCACCGAAGCCCTGCGCCTGGGCCTGGACGCGGTCTACCTCGGTTACTGGATCAAAAACTGCAAAAAGATGAACTACAAGACCCAGTACCGCCCCATCGAGCTGCTGATCAATCAACGCTGGGTGACGCTGAACTGAAATCATTGGCTTGAAGGCCATTTTTCGGGCACAATGCACGCCACTTTTTTTGCCTGGCGCAGCTGTGCACCGGGCCATTAACTGGACACCGAGGGCTTTACTGCATGTCGAAAGAAGACAGCTTCGAAATGGAAGGCACTGTCGTCGACACCCTGCCCAACACCATGTTCCGTGTGGAGTTGGAAAATGGGCACGTCGTTACCGCGCACATCTCCGGAAAGATGCGCAAGAACTACATTCGTATTCTGACCGGTGACAAGGTCCGCGTCGAACTGACGCCTTACGACCTGAGCAAGGGGCGCATCACCTACCGCGCCCGCTAAGCGACACCAACAAAAACGCCCGGCTAAATGCCGGGCGTTTTTGTTGGCTCTGGAAAAGCGTCGCTGGCAAGTCGGGTCGCCGCACCGCAGCTCCCACAGGGATTGTGTGGGAGCTGGCTTGCCAGCGATGGGCTGCATAGCAGCCCCAGCCTGCCTTACGCCATCTCAGCCGTGGTCTCGAAGTCGAACACCAGTTCGCCATCGCGGATGTCGATGTGCACCACACCGCCATGCTCGGCCAGTTCGCCAAACAGGATCTCTTCGGCCAGCGGCCGTTTGATCTTGTCCTGGATCAGCCGCGCCATTGGCCGCGCGCCCATCTGCGCATCGTAGCCACCGGCCGCCAGCCAGCCGCGCGCCGCATCGCTCACCTCGAGCAACACGCGCTTGTCTTCCAGTTGCGCCTGCAGCTCGATGAGGAACTTGTCCACCACGCTCTTGATCGTCTCATGGCTGAGGCGGCCAAACTGGATGATGGTGTCCAGGCGGTTGCGGAACTCCGGCGTGAAGCTCTTCTTGATCACTTCCATGGCGTCGGATGAGTGATCTTGATGAGTGAAGCCGATCGAGGCTCGCGCAGCAGTTTCAGCACCGGCGTTGGTGGTCATGATGACGATGACGTTACGGAAGTCCGCCTTGCGCCCGTTGTTGTCGGTCAGGGTACCGTGGTCCATCACCTGCAGCAGCAGGTTGAAGACTTCCGGGTGGGCCTTCTCGATCTCATCGAGCAGCAGCACGCAGTGCGGCTGCTTGGTGATGGCTTCGGTGAGCAGGCCGCCCTGGTCGAAACCGACGTAGCCCGGAGGCGCACCGATCAGACGCGAGACGGTATGACGCTCCATGTACTCGGACATGTCAAAGCGTACCAGCTCGACACCCAGGGCCTTGGCCAACTGGCGCGCCGCTTCGGTTTTACCGACACCGGTAGGGCCGGCAAACAGGAACGAACCGACCGGCTTGTCTGGCGCCTTGAGACCGGCGCGTGACAGCTTGATGGCGGTGGCCAGCGAATCGATCGCCGCATCCTGGCCAAACACGGTCAGCTTGAGGTCGCGCTCCAGGTTACGCAGCAGCTCCTTGTCGGAACTGGTGACGTGTTTTGGCGGAATCCGCGCAATCTTGGCGACGATATCTTCGACTTGCGGCACGTCGATACGCTTGACGCGCATCTCCACCGGCTGCAGGCGCTGGTAGGCGCCAGCCTCGTCGATCACATCGATGGCCTTGTCGGGCATGTGCCGGTCGTTGATGTAGCGCGCTGCAAGCTCGGCAGCGGCGCGCAGGGCCTCATCGCTGTACTCGATGTTGTGGTGGCTCTCGAACCGCCCCTTGAGCCCACGCAGGATGCCCACGGTGTCTTCCACCGATGGCTCGCTCACATCAACCTTCTGGAAGCGCCGCGCCAGGGCCCGGTCTTTTTCGAAGATGCCGCGAAATTCCTGGAAGGTGGTCGAGCCGATGCAACGGATATCACCCGAAGACAGCAGCGGCTTGAGCAGGTTGGAGGCGTCCATCACCCCACCGGAGGCCGCACCGGCACCGATGATGGTGTGGATCTCGTCGATGAACAGGATCGCCTGCGGGCGTTTGCGCAGCTCATTGAGCAGCGCCTTGAAGCGCTTCTCGAAGTCGCCACGGTACTTGGTCCCGGCCAGCAACGCGCCCAGGTCCAGGGAGTAGACCACGCTTTGTGCCAGCAGGTCCGGCACCTGGCCATCGACGATGCGCTTGGCCAGGCCTTCGGCGATGGCGGTTTTACCGACACCGGCCTCGCCAACCAGCAGCGGGTTGTTCTTGCGCCGACGGGCGAGGATCTGCGCGACGCGCTCGACTTCGAGCTCACGGCCGACCAGCGGGTCGATGCGCCCTTGGCGGGCCTGTTCGTTGAGGTTGCTGGCATAGGCATCCAGGGGATTGCCCGACGATGAAGTTTCGCCGCCGTCCTCGTCCTGCATTTCTTGTTCGCCCTCGGAGTGTTCACCATGGCCCGGCACCTTGGAGATGCCGTGGGCGATGTAGTTGACCACGTCGATACGGGCCACGCTCTGCTGTTTAAGCAGGAACACGGCCTGGCTTTCCTGTTCGCTGAAAATCGCCACCAGCACGTTGGCACCGGTGACTTCACGCTTGCCCGAGCTCTGGACATGGAAGACTGCGCGCTGCAATACACGCTGGAAGCCCAGGGTTGGCTGGGTCTCACGGTCCTCGTCGTGCACGGGGATCAACGGCGTGGTGGAGTCGATGAACTCCTGCAGGTCGTGTTTGAGTTTGTCGAGGTTTGCGCCGCAGGCGCGCAGAACGGTCGCGGCGGCCTCATTATCCAATAGTGCCAGCAGCAGGTGCTCGACGGTCATGAACTCATGACGTTTCGAGCGTGCCTCCTTGAAGGCCAGATTGAGGGTGACTTCGAGCTCGCGGTTTAACATAGCTTCACCTCATACCCAAGTGGCCGGCGATTAACCGTCCTTCTCGATTTCACAGAGTAGCGGATGCTGGCTTTCCCTTGCGTATTGGTTGACCTGCATGGCCTTGGTCTCGGCGATGTCACGGGTAAACAATCCGCACACTGCCCGTCCTTCTGTGTGGACGGCCAGCATGACCTTGGTCGCCAGCTCGCGATTCAGGTTAAAAAACACCTCGAGCACTTCGACGACGAAATCCATCGGTGTGTAGTCATCGTTAAACAAAACCACCTTGTACATGGGTGGCGCCTGCAGGGCCGGTTTGGCCTCCTGTACCGCCAGGCCAGAACCATCGTCCTCATGCGATTGCGGGCGATCCTGATTGAATGTTAGTCGAATCTGGCTATGTGCATGCATGGAAAGAATTTCATCATTTCGACAGGTTGGTTTATGGGTTGACCGCACAGGCGACGCGGGACAGCCGTCACCTCACCTTGACTATCGGCAAAACGGTGTTACAACCAATAAGAACCCACCGTGGTCGATAAAGATCCGCGCAGTCAACCAGAATTTTCGCAGGTTCATATGCGGATGGAGTGGATGATACTCCAGTGATGGAGTCCTTTGCAGAGGGATATGAGGATGGCAAGCGGTAAAGTCAAGTGGTTCAACAACGCCAAGGGCTATGGCTTCATCAATGAAGACGGGAAAACAGAGGATCTGTTCGCGCACTACTCGGCTATCCAGATGGAAGGTTATAAAACCCTGAAAGCCGGACAATCCGTCAGCTTCGAGATCATCCAGGGCCCCAAAGGCTTGCATGCGGTCAAAATCGAGAGTGCGACCGCACCAACCACTGCCTCCCCCACCCCCAGCCCGCAAACGACTGAAGCCTGAGCCGGCGATCAGACAAAAGAAAACCGGCCAGCCCGCAAGGACTGGCCGGTTTTCTCGTGCCGCTTACATGTGCTTGATCAAGGCCTCACCGAAACCGGAGCTGCTGACCAGGGTCGCGCCGTCCATCAGGCGCTCGAAGTCGTAGGTCACGGTCTTGGCGGCGATGGCGCCGTTGGTACCCTTGATGATCAGGTCGGCCGCCTCGGTCCAGCCCAGGTGGCGCAGCATCATCTCGGCCGAGAGAATCACCGAACCAGGGTTGACCTGGTCCTTGCCGGCGTATTTCGGCGCAGTGCCGTGGGTAGCCTCGAACATTGCCACGGTGTCGGACAGGTTGGCACCCGGAGCGATACCGATGCCGCCGACTTCCGCCGCCAGCGCGTCGGACAGGTAGTCACCGTTGAGGTTGAGGGTGGCGATCACGTCGTATTCGGCCGGGCGCAGCAGGATCTGCTGGAGCATGGCGTCGGCGATGGCGTCCTTGACGATGACTTCACGGCCGGTTTTCGGGTTTTTGAACTTCATCCACGGGCCGCCATCGAGCAGCTCGGCGCCGAATTCGTTCTTGGCCACTTCGTAGCCCCAGTCCTTGAAGGCACCTTCGGTGAACTTCATGATGTTGCCCTTGTGCACAATGGTCAGCGACTTGCGGTCGTTGTCCACCACGTATTGCAGGGCCTTGCGCACCAGGCGCTGGGTGCCTTCTTTAGAGACCGGCTTGATGCCGATGCCGCAATCCTGGTCGAAACGGATCTTGGTGACGCCCATTTCTTCTTTGAGGAACTTGATGACCTTGGTCGCCTCGGGCGAACCGGCCTTCCATTCGATACCGGCATAGATGTCTTCGGAGTTTTCGCGAAAGATCACCATGTCGACGTCACCCGGCTTTTTCACCGGGCTGGGCACGCCCTGGAACCACACCACCGGGCGCAGGCAGACATACAGGTCAAGTTGCTGGCGCAGGGCCACGTTGAGGGAGCGGATACCGCCACCGACCGGGGTGGTCAGCGGGCCCTTGATGGAGACGACGTAGTCCTTGACCGCATCGAGGGTTTCCTGGGGCAGCCAGGTGTCCTGGTCGTATACCTGGGTGGCTTTCTCACCGGCGTAGACTTCCATCCAGGAAATCTTGCGCTTGCCCCCATAGGCTTTCTCTACAGCAGCATCAACCACTTTGATCATGACGGGGCTTACATCTACGCCAATGCCGTCGCCTTCGATGAACGGGATGATCGGATTATCAGGAACATTGAGAGAATGGTCCGCATTGACGGTGATTTTGTCGCCGACTGCCGGAACCTTGATTTTCTGGTATCCCATGCTGCACTCCGTTTTTTTTGGTGTGGTTCGTCATCTGGATCCCCTGAGCGTACCCCAGTTGAACGGCAACGGGAACCTCGTGCGCAAATGCCCTGCAATGGGGCAGCAACGCCTACATCTTTGGTCTAAAAAAGCCCCTGCGACGGGTTGATCTTGATCAATACGACCAAGGCTTTGGTATACTCGCCCGGTGACCAAAGGGTCACTGGGGGCGAACCGTCTGAAACGAGACCCGCGGCCCCGACAAGACTGGGCTGTTACCGCAGTTCAGCCGTTTGACACTCGACTGATGCAATCCACCATCACCGCCCAGAATCTTCGACCTTCTGCTCATGGATGTGTCTGAGCGAAGCGCCTACCCTGCGCACCTCGAGATTCTGCGCACGCTCAGCAAAACAGAGAGTTAACCCGAATATGCCCACCCGATCCAAGATCATCTACACCTTCACCGACGAAGCCCCCGCCCTCGCCACCTATTCACTGCTCCCCGTCATCGAAGCCTTCACCGCTTCTGCCGACATCGCCGTAGAAACCCGGGACATCTCTCTGGCCGGCCGCATCCTTTCTGCCTTCCCTGAACAGCTCGGCGCCGACAAGCAAGTGGCCGACCACCTGGCAGAACTGGGCCAACTGGCAACCACGCCAGAAGCCAACATCATCAAGCTGCCGAACATCAGCGCCTCGGTTCCGCAACTGAAGGCCGCGATCAAGGAACTGCAAGCCAAGGGCTTCAACATTCCTGATTACCCTGAAGCCGCCGCCAGCGATGCCGAGAAAGAAGCCAAGGCTCGCTACGACCGCATCAAGGGCAGTGCCGTCAACCCGGTCCTGCGTGAAGGCAACTCCGACCGCCGCGCACCGCTGTCGGTCAAGAACTACGCACGCAAGCACCCACACAAGATGGGCGCCTGGGCAGCCGACTCCAAGTCCCACGTGGCGCACATGAGCCAGGGCGACTTCTACGGCAGCGAGAAAGCCGCGCTGATCGAAGCCGATGACAGCCTGCGCATCGAACTGCTGGACAAGAATGGCAACACCACCGTTCTGAAAGAAAAAACCGCGGTCAAGGCCGGCGAAATCGTCGACTGCGCGGTCATGAGCACCAAGGCGCTGCGTAAATTCATCGCCGCCGAGATCGAAGACGCCAAAGCCAAGGGCGTCCTGCTGTCGGTCCACCTTAAAGCGACCATGATGAAGGTCTCCGACCCGATCATGTTCGGCCAGATCGTTGCCGAGTACTACCAGGACGCGCTGAACAAGCACGCTGACGTACTGGCGCAGATCGGCTTCAACCTGAACAACGGTATCGGCGACCTGTACGCCCGTATCAAGGCCCTGCCAGCCGAGCAGCAGGCGCAGATCGAAGCTGACGTCAAAGCCGTCTACGACGTTCGCCCGGCCCTGGCCATGGTCAACTCCGACAAGGGCATCACCAACCTGCACGTGCCGAGCGACGTTATCGTCGACGCCTCGATGCCGGCGATGATCCGTGACTCGGGCAAGATGTGGAACACCGAAGGCCAGCTGCAAGACACCAAGGCGGTGATTCCGGACCGTTGCTACGCCACCATCTACCAGGCCGTTATCGAAGACTGCAAGCAACACGGCGCCTTCGATCCGACCACCATGGGCAGCGTGCCGAACGTTGGCCTGATGGCGCAGAAAGCCGAAGAGTACGGCTCCCACGACAAGACCTTCCAGGCCAAGGCCGACGGCGTGATCCGCGTGGTTGACGGCAAGGGCAACCTGCTGCTGTCCCAGGACGTCGAAGCCGGCGACATCTTCCGCATGTGCCAGACCAAAGACGCGCCGATCCAGGACTGGGTCAAGCTGGCCGTCAACCGTGCCCGCGCCAGCAACACCCCGGCGCTGTTCTGGCTTGACCCGCAGCGTGCCCACGACGGCGTGCTGATCGAGAAGGTCCAGCAGTACCTGAAAGACCACGACACCGCAGGCCTGGACATCCGTGTCCTGTCGCCTGTCGAGGCCATGAAGGTTTCCCTGCAGCGCATCCGTGCTGGCCAGGACACCATCTCGGTCACCGGCAACGTGCTGCGCGACTACCTGACCGACCTGTTCCCGATCATGGAGCTGGGCACCAGCGCCAAGATGCTGTCGATCGTACCGCTGATGAACAACGGCGGCCTGTTCGAAACCGGCGCCGGCGGCTCGGCTCCAAAGCACGTACAGCAACTGGTTGAAGAAAACTTCCTGCGCTGGGATTCGCTGGGTGAGTTCCTGGCCCTGGCCGCCTCCCTGGAGCACCTGGGCAACGCCTACGCCAACCCGAAAGCCAAGGTACTGGCGGCGACCCTGGACCAGGCCACCGGCCAGTTCCTGGACACCAACAAGTCCCCGGCGCGCAAGGTTGGTGGTATCGACAACCGCGGCAGCCACTTCTACCTGACCCTGTACTGGGCCCAGGCCCTGGCCGCCCAGAGCGACGACGCCGCCCTGCAAGCGCGCTTCGCCCCACTGGCAAAAGCCCTGGCCGAGAACGAAGCGACCATCGTCGCCGAGCTCAACGCCGTCCAGGGCAAGCCGGCTGACATCGGTGGTTACTACTACCCGGATGCCGAGCTGACCAGCAAGGTGATGCGCCCGAGCCAGACCTTCAACAGCGCGATTGCCGCGCTGTAAGCTTGAAGGAATGAAAAAACCCCGGCCACGCACCGGGGTTTTTTAGCTTTAAGTATCAAGCTACAAGCTACAAGAAAGTGCCTTGCGCGCTCGGCTTTTACTTGTAGCTTGCAGCTTGAAACTTCCAACTTAGGGAGAGAATCGACCGTGCGCCCCCACATCACCGTCGCCACCATTATCGAAGACCAGGGCCGCTTCCTCATGGTCGAGGAATTCAAGGCCGGCAAGCACGTCTTCAACCAACCCGCCGGCCACCTGGAGGCCAACGAGAGCCTGCTCGACGCCGCCCGCCGCGAAACCCTCGAAGAAACCGCCTGGGAGGTCGAGCTGACCGGCGTGGTCGGCATCTACCTGTACACCGCCCCCAGCAACGGCGTGACCTACCAGCGCATCTGCTTCGCCGCCCGGGCGCTCAAGCACCACCCCGAGCGGGCCCTGGACAGCGACATCGTGCGCGCCGTGTGGCTGAGCCGCGAGGAGCTGCTGGCCGACCCCGAGCGCTGGCGCAGCGAACTGGTGCCCCGTTGCATCGACGATTACCTGGCCGGCCCGCTGCACAGCCTGGCGCTGATTCGCGACTGACAGCAACGATGCCTTGAAGGCCGCAGCCTGATAGAATCGTTGTCTTTTTCCAGATACACAGCCGGTACCTATGACCAGTCCAGCACTTTACGAACCCGAAAAGACACGCGTTATCGTCGGCATGTCCGGCGGCGTGGACTCTTCCGTCTCCGCCCTCCTGCTGATGGAGCAGGGCTACCAGGTGGAAGGCCTGTTCATGAAGAACTGGGAAGAGGACGACGGCACCGAATACTGCACCGCCCGCGAAGACCTGGCCGATGCCCAGGCCGTGTGCGACCGCATCGGCATCAAGCTGCATACCGCCAACTTCGCCGCCGAATACTGGGATAACGTCTTCGAGCACTTCCTGGCCGAATACAAGGCCGGACGCACGCCAAACCCGGACATCCTCTGCAACCGCGAAATCAAGTTCAAGGCCTTCCTCGACTACGCGCTGATGCTCGGTGCCGACCTGATCGCCACCGGTCACTACGTGCGCCGCCGCGACACCGATGGCCGTACCGAACTGCTCAAGGGCCTGGACCCGAACAAGGACCAGAGCTACTTCCTGCACGCCGTCGGCGGCAAGGAAATCGCCCGCACGCTGTTCCCGGTCGGCGAGCTGGAAAAACCCGAAGTGCGTGCCATCGCCGAGAAACACGGCCTGGCCACGGCCAAGAAGAAAGACTCCACCGGCATCTGCTTTATCGGCGAGCGGCGCTTCAGCGACTTCCTCAAGCAGTACCTACCCGCGCAGCCGGGCGAGATCCAGACCACCGACGGCGAAGTCATCGGTCGTCACCATGGCCTGATGTACCACACCATTGGCCAGCGCCAGGGCCTGGGCATCGGCGGCCTGAAAGACGCCGGCGACGAGCCGTGGTACGTACTGGAAAAAGACCTGACCCGCAACGTGCTGGTGGTCGGCCAGGGCAACGAACACCCCTGGCTGTTCTCCCGCGCCCTGCTCGCTTCAGAAATTTTCTGGGTCAACCCGATTGACCTTTCCAGCCCACGGCGCCTGACCGCCAAGGTGCGCTACCGCCAGAGCGACCAGCACTGCACCCTGGAGCAAACCCCGGGCGGCTACCGCGCGGTGTTCGACGAGCCGCAGCGGGCCGTGACCCCAGGCCAGTCGGTGGTGTTCTATGACGGCGAAATCTGCCTCGGCGGCGGCGTGATCGAAACCGCCGAGCCGTGGAGCGCGCGCGCATGAATGCCATGCAAGAGCAGTTGATCGCCCTGGGCGGCGTGTTCCAGGCTGCGGTACTGGTCGACCGTATCGCCCGCACCGGCCAGGCCAGCGAGGCCAACCTTGGCTGCATGCTGGGCAGCCTGCTGGTACGCGACCCCAAGGACACCCTGGAGGTGTTCGGCGGTGACGACCTGAACCTGCGCGACGGCTACCGCGCCCTGGCCAGCGCCCTGGAGCGCGACCCCGGCAGCCTGCAGCGCGAGCCGCTGCGCTATGCCCTGTCGATGCTGGGCCTTGAGCGCCAGCTGGCCAAGCGCGGCGACATGCTTGACGTGATTGGCAACCGCCTGCCGCAAATCCAGTCCCAGGCCGAGCATTTCGGCCTGGTGCATGAAAATGTCATCGCTTCCAGCGGCGCCCTGTACCAGGACACCCTGAGCACCCTGCGCCAGCGCATCCAGGTGCACGGCGACATGCGCCACCTGCAGCAGCCCAGCAACGCCTCGAAGATTCGCGCCCTGCTGCTTGCCGGCATCCGCGCCGCGCGCCTGTGGCGGCAGCTCGGCGGGCATCGCTGGCAGCTGGTGATCAGCCGGCGCAAACTGCTCAAAGAGCTGTATCCGATGTTGCGTGGCTGATAAAGCCATCGCGGGTCAAGCCCGCTCCCACAGAGGCTTCCTTCAACCTGTGGGAGCGGGCTTGACCCGCAAAAAAGCCAAAGAATTACCGGCAGACCATTTGTCAGCCACCCGACCCGGGCGCGTTTTTCATGTATGATATGCGCCCTTTTCAAAGCCTGACTGTCCGAGAACACCCCATGCAGCTTTCCTCGCTCACTGCGGTTTCCCCTGTTGACGGCCGCTACGCCGGCAAAACCCAGGCCCTGCGCCCTATTTTCAGCGAATACGGCCTGATCCGTTTCCGCGCCCTGGTCGAGGTTCGCTGGCTCCAGCGCCTGGCCGCCCACCCGCAAATCGCCGAGGTTCCGGCTTTTTCCGCCGAAGCCAACGCCCTGCTCAACGGCCTGGCCGATGAGTTCGCCCTCGAGCACGCCGAGCGCGTCAAAGAGATCGAGCGCACCACCAACCACGACGTCAAGGCCATCGAGTACCTGCTCAAGGAGCAGGCTGCCAAGCTGCCGGAGCTGGCCAAGGTCAGTGAATTCATCCACTTCGCCTGCACCAGCGAGGACATCAACAACCTGTCCCACGCCCTGATGCTGCGCGAAGGCCGCGACAGCGTGCTGCTGCCGCTGATGCGCCAGATCGCCCAGGCCATCCGCGAGCTGGCCCACCGCTTCGCCGACGTGCCGATGCTGTCGCGCACCCACGGCCAACCGGCTTCGCCGACCACCCTGGGTAAAGAGCTGGCCAACGTCGTCTACCGTCTGGAGCGCCAGATCGCTCAGGTTGCCGCCGTGCCGCTGCTGGGCAAAATCAACGGCGCCGTGGGCAACTACAACGCCCACCTGTCGGCCTACCCGCAAATCGACTGGGAAGCCAACGCCCGCGCTTTCATCGAAGACGAGCTGGGCCTGGTGTTCAACCCCTACACCACGCAGATCGAGCCGCACGACTACATCGCCGAGCTGTTCGACGCGATCGCCCGCTTCAACACCATCCTGATCGACTTCGACCGCGACGTCTGGGGCTACATCTCCCTGGGCTACTTCAAGCAGCGCACCATCGCTGGCGAAATCGGCTCCTCGACCATGCCGCACAAGGTCAACCCGATCGACTTCGAAAACTCCGAAGGCAACCTGGGTATCGCCAACGCCCTATTCCAGCACCTGGCCAGCAAGCTGCCGGTGTCGCGCTGGCAGCGTGACCTGACCGACTCCACCGTGCTGCGCAACCTGGGCGTCGGTTTCGCCCACAGCGTGATCGCCTACGAGGCCAGCCTCAAAGGCATCAGCAAGCTGGAAATCAACCAAGCGCGTATCGCCGAAGACCTCGACGCCTGCTGGGAAGTGCTCGCCGAGCCGATCCAGACCGTCATGCGCCGCTACAACATCGAGAACCCCTACGAGAAGCTCAAGGAGCTGACCCGTGGCAAAGGCATCAGCCCCGAAGCGCTGCTGACCTTCATCGATGGCCTGGACATGCCTGCAGAGGCTCGCAGCGAGCTGAAGAAGCTGACGCCAGCCTCCTACATCGGTAATGCCGCGGCTCAAGCCAAACGCGTCTGATCTGCGCCCTGCGCGTAAACGCCCGGCTCAGCCGGGCGTTTTTATTACCGAAAGAAAATTACTTTTTTTCAATAGGTTACACATGAATCCTGATACTCCTCTGCAGCTTCTGGGCGGCCTCACTGCCCGCGAATTCATGCGCGACTACTGGCAGAAGAAACCCCTGCTGGTGCGCCAGGCCTTCCCGGACTTCGAAAGCCCGATCGATGCCGACGAACTGGCCGGCCTGGCCCTGGAAGAAGAAGTCGAATCGCGCCTGGTCATCGAGCATGGCGAGCGCCCTTGGGAGCTGCGCCGCGGCCCGTTCGAAGAAGACGCCTTCAGCACCCTGCCCGAGCGCGACTGGACCCTGCTGGTGCAAGCGGTCGATCAGTTCGTGCCGGAAGTCGGCGAGCTGCTCGAGCACTTTCGCTTCCTGCCAAGCTGGCGCATCGACGATGTGATGATCAGCTACGCCGCGCCCGGCGGCAGCGTCGGCCCGCACTTCGACAACTACGACGTGTTCCTGCTGCAAGGCCAGGGCAAGCGCAACTGGAAGATCGGCCAGATGTGCGACAGCGACAGCCCGCTGCTGGAGCACGCCGACCTGCGCATCCTGGCTGAATTCGAACAGAGCGAGGAGTGGTCCCTGGAGCCCGGCGACATGCTCTACCTGCCGCCGCGCCTGGCCCACTACGGCATTGCCGAAGATGACTGCCTGACTTACTCGGTAGGCTTCCGCGCCCCGGGCGCCGCTGAAGTGCTGACCCACTTCACCGACTTCCTCAGCCAGTTCCTGCCTGACGAAGAGCGCTACACCGACGCCGATGCCGAGCCGGTCAGCGACCCGCACCAGATCCAGCACGATGCCCTCGACCGCCTGAAGAAGCTGCTCACCGAACACATGGGTGACGAGCGCCTGCTGCTGACCTGGTTCGGCCAGTTCATGACCGAGCCGCGTTATCCGGAGCTGGTCAGCGGCGAGCCGCTGGACGAAGCCGACCTGATCGAGAGCCTGGCTGAAGGCGCGATCCTGATCCGCAACCCGAGCGCGCGCCTGGCCTGGTCGGAAGTCGATGACAACCTGCTGCTGTTCGCCAGCGGCCAGAGCCGCCTGCTGCCGGGCGAGCTGCGCGAGCTGCTGAAGCTGATCTGCGCCGCCGACGCGTTGCACATTGAAAACCTTGAGCAGTGGCTTGAAAACGATCAAGGCATTACCTTGATCTGCGAACTGGTCAAACAAGGAAGCCTGGGGTTCGCCAATGAATAAGATTCGCGTCCGTCTCGCCGACTGGCAAAAAGACAACGCTGACATCCGCCGTATTCGTGAAGCCGTGTTCATCGCCGAACAGAACGTGCCGCCGGAGCTGGAGTGGGATGCCGACGACAACACCGCCGTGCATTTCCTCGCCATGGAAGGTGACTACGCCATCGGCACCGCGCGCCTGCTGCCTGACGGCCAGATCGGCCGGGTTTCGGTGCTCAAGGACTGGCGCGGGCTGAAGGTCGGTGACGCGCTGATGCAGGCGGTCATCGTCGAAGCACAGAACCGCGACCTCAAACAGCAGATGCTCAGCGCCCAGGTGCATGCCACGCCGTTCTACGAGCGCCTTGGCTTCAAGGTGGTCAGCGAAGAGTTCCTCGAGGCGGGCATTCCGCACGTGGACATGGTGCGCGAGTCGCGCGAGCTGGCCTAAAAGCATCGCGGGTCAAGCCCGCTCCCACAGTGGGAGCGGGCTTGACCCGCGATGAGGGCGGCAAAACCCCAACAAATTTGCCATCATGTCCGTTCCACCCGCGGAGATCATGGACATGCCGCTACGCCCCCTTCTCGCCTCCCTGCTTCTGTCGTTCAGCCTGAGTGCGCTGGCCGCCACCGAAGTCCTGCCGCTGAGTCACCGCACCAGCGCTGAAATCCTCCCCACCGCGCAAGCCTTCATCGGCAAGGACGGCAGCGTCAGCGCCTTTGAAAACAAACTGATCGTCAACGCCGAACCCGAACGCATCGACGACCTGCGCACCCTGCTGCAGCAACTGGACACCGCGCCGCGCAGGCTTCTGATCAGCGTCGACAACAACGACAGCAACTTCCAGGACAACCGCGGCAATGCCCGGGTCATCCGCTACGGCACCGCCAACCGCGAAGGCGGCCTGCAACAGGTGCAAGCCAGCGAAGGCAGCCCGGCGCTGATCCAGGTCGGCCAGAGCATCCCGATCACCAGCACCAGTACCGATGGCTACGGCCGGGTGCAGAGCGACACCGAATACCGCAACGTCACCCAGGGCTTCTACGTCACCGCCAGCGTTACTGGCGACACCGTGCACCTGAACATCAGTACCAACAATGACCGGATGAGCCAGGAACGTCCTGATGTAGTGAAGGTGCAAAGTACCGACACAAAAGTCAGTGGCAAGCTCGGTGAGTGGATCACCTTGGCCGGGGTCAACCAGCAGAGTCAGTCCGAACGCAGTGCTTCAGCGCTCAGTTACAGCACCCAGCGCGGTGAAAACATGACATTGCGGGTAAAAGTCGACGCTTTGGACTGAACCCAGACAAATCAAGGCCTCGACCAAAGGCCTCGAAACTGACTGAGGAGTCGCATTAGACGAAAGATGTAGTGGTAATAAAAAACCACTACAAAACATTTGACGACCCCGAACCGCCGAGGCATGATGGCCCCGCTCCCGCTAATCAGAGGCCCTGGCAAGGGCTTTCGAGCCGCGCTCTAACCTATCCACCTGAGCCGACTCGTGTCTGTACCGCCCACAAGGCAGTTTGACGAGATTGCGACTGGAACGAAGTTGTCCCGAGGGACGGAAGCGCATCAAAAGGTACCCGGCAGCACTGTTCACTGCAGTTCGGCAACCACGAGCCACCCTGCAGCGAAAACCTCGCCCACCTGCTCACTTCCCCCTTCGAGCCCCATCGTTCGACCGTCGCATATTTCGCCCATACTGACCTTTGCCAGGCTTCTGATCTGCGCAGTAGAGAGCGAGAATTTTTACCCAAGACCGATGCGACGAGGTTTATTTCCATGGCACTGACACGCGAACAGCAAATTGCAGCCCTCGAAAAAGACTGGGCCGAGAACCCGCGCTGGAAAGGCGTGACCCGTACCTACACCGCCGCTGATGTCGTTCGTCTGCGTGGCTCGATCCAGCCTGAGCACACCCTGGCCCGTCTGGGTGCCGAGAAGCTGTGGAAGCTGGTCACCCAGGGCGCACACCCGTCCTTCCGTCCAGAAAAAGATTTCGTCAACTGCATGGGCGCCCTGACCGGCGGCCAGGCGGTACAACAGGTCAAAGCCGGTATCCAGGCCATCTACCTGTCCGGCTGGCAAGTGGCTGCCGACAACAACTCGGCCGAATCCATGTACCCGGACCAGTCGCTGTACCCGGTGGACTCGGTGCCAACCGTGGTCAAGCGCATCAACAACTCGTTCCGTCGCGCTGACCAGATCCAGTGGAAAGCCGGCAAGAACCCGGGCGACGAAGGCTACATCGACTACTTCGCGCCGATCGTGGCTGACGCCGAAGCCGGTTTCGGTGGCGTACTGAACGCCTACGAGCTGATGAAGAACATGATCGAAGCAGGCGCCGCCGGCGTGCACTTCGAAGACCAGCTGGCCTCGGTGAAAAAATGCGGCCACATGGGCGGCAAGGTACTGGTTCCTACCCAGGAAGCCGTACAGAAGCTGAGCGCTGCCCGTCTGGCGGCCGACGTTGCCGGCGTACCGACCATCATCCTGGCCCGTACCGACGCCAACGCCGCTGACCTCTTGACCAGCGACTGCGACCCGTACGACCAGCCGTTCGTGGTTGGCGAGCGTACCCAGGAAGGCTTCTACAAGGTTCGTGCCGGCCTCGATCAAGCCATCGCCCGCGGCCTGGCCTACGCGCCATACGCCGACCTGATCTGGTGTGAAACCGCCAAGCCGGACCTGGACGAAGCCCGCCGCTTCGCCGAAGCGATCAAGAAGGAATACCCGGACCAGATCCTGTCGTACAACTGCTCGCCTTCCTTCAACTGGAAGAAGAACCTGGACGACGCCACCATCGCCAAGTTCCAGCGCGAGCTGTCGGCCATGGGCTACAAGCACCAGTTCATCACCCTGGCCGGTATCCACAACATGTGGCACGGCATGTTCAACCTGGCGCACGACTACGCCCGCAACGACATGACCGCCTACGTCAAGCTGCAAGAGCAAGAGTTCGCTGACGCCTCGAAAGGCTACACCTTCGTCGCCCACCAGCAGGAAGTCGGCACCGGCTACTTCGACGACATGACCACCGTGATCCAGGGTGGCAAGTCTTCGGTAACCGCACTGACCGGTTCGACTGAAGAAGAGCAGTTCCACTGATCGCTGATCGGTTGCTGACATTCGGGTAACACGCAAGACCCGGGGCCTGTGATGGGGCCCCGGGTTTTGTTTTTTGTGGGAGCGGGCTTGCCCCGCGATAGCGATGTTGCTGATTGACCGCTATCGCGGGTCAAGCCCGCTCCTACAGGCTATGCTAGGTGCACAACAACACCAAGGATCGGCCATGTCCCGCCCTGTCACCCTGCTCTGCCTGGCCCTGCTGGGCGCAGCCTTCTATATATATGCACTGGCCAGCGCCAATGCACTGCTGGGGCTGGCGGTCAAGCCGATCCCGGTGCTGGCGCTGATCTACTGGCTTAGCACCGCAGAGCCAACCCCCTACCGGCGCTGGATCATCATTGGCCTGGGCTTTTCCTTGCTCGGCGACATCCTCCTGGCCGTACCGGGCGACCTGTTCGTGTTTGGCCTGGCGGCCTTTCTCTGCGCGCACCTGGCCTACCTGCGCGGCTACCTGGGTGAGAACCGCCAACTGGCGCCCGCGGCCCTGCTCGGTTCGGCGATTGTCGGCGCGTTACTGCTGGGGCTGCTGATCAGCTCCGGCCTGGGTGAACTGCTGATACCGGTCACCGTGTACGCCCTGGCCATCAGCGCCATGCTCTGGCGCGCCCTGGCCTGTGGCGGCCTGGCAGCGCTGGGCGCGGTGTCTTTCGTGTTTTCCGACAGCCTGATCGGCATCGACCGCTTCGTCAGCCCGTTCGGCGCCGCCCAGTACCTGATCATCATTGCCTACTGGCTGGGGCAATGGGCGATTGCCGCCTCGGCCTACACCAGGCAACCGGCAAAAGCCTTGATCCAGAGCGCGGCGGGGCAAGAAAAAACAGGTTAAAACACAGGGTGTGGAAACTTGCGGGTGACGACCATGTTGCACAACTTTGTAGTTGACTCGAACAGTAGGACTAATCGCACCGCTTCAAATGATATTAATTATCATTACGAAGTTGCTGGTTCATTACGTTTTACAAGAAACATAATTAACAGAACCCGGGGCAATGCCCGGCCTGCGTGGCCTGCAGCCTGTTACGAAAGATTTTTGTTCTTAATCTTACGAATAAATTTGCTGCAGAAATTTTACTTGCACCGGGTTTACCCATAAAATCAGCGCGATAGATTCCGCTGCGACATATCGTCACTGCTCTACTTCTTTTCAAGCCGCAGAGACTGGTCTCTGTATAAGGATTTTCAGCATGCCCGATTCGACAGGACTCATCGCCCACAACTGGGGCTTTGCCATTTTCCTTTTGGGTGTCGTAGGCCTGTGTGCCTTCATGCTCGGTCTGTCCGCCCTGCTCGGCAGCAAGGCCTGGGGCCGCAGCAAGAACGAACCCTTCGAGTCCGGCATGCTGCCCACTGGCGGCGCCCGCTTGCGCCTGTCAGCCAAATTCTATCTGGTCGCGATGCTGTTCGTGATCTTCGATATCGAAGCCCTCTTTCTCTTTGCATGGTCTGTGTCCGTCCGCGAAAGCGGCTGGACCGGATTCGTCGAAGCACTCGTTTTCATAGCAATTCTGTTGGCAGGTCTTGTCTACCTATGGCGCGTCGGGGCACTTGATTGGGCTCCCGAAGGTCGTCGCAAGCGGCAAGCGAAGCTGAAACAATGAGGCTTTGGCAATGCAATACAATCTCACCAGAATCGACCCGGATGCTCCCAACGAGCAATATCCAATCGGAGAGCGGGAAACCGTCTCCGATTCGCTGCTAGAGGACCAGGTCCACAAGAACATCTTCATGGGCAAACTTGAAGATGTGCTCAGTGGCGCGGTCAACTGGGGGCGTAAGAACTCCCTGTGGCCGTACAACTTCGGCCTCTCCTGCTGCTACGTGGAAATGACCACGGCCTTCACGGCGCCCCACGACATCGCCCGCTTCGGCGCCGAAGTCATCCGGGCATCGCCGCGTCAGGCCGACTTCATGGTCATCGCCGGCACCTGCTTCATCAAGATGGCGCCGATCATTCAGCGCCTGTACGAGCAGATGCTCGAACCCAAGTGGGTCATCTCCATGGGTTCGTGCGCCAACTCCGGTGGCATGTACGACATTTACTCGGTCGTTCAGGGGGTCGACAAGTTCCTCCCCGTGGATGTCTACGTGCCTGGCTGCCCGCCTCGCCCTGAAGCCTTCCTGCAAGGCCTGATGCTGTTGCAGGAGTCGATTGGCCAGGAGCGTCGTCCTCTTTCCTGGGTTGTCGGTGATCAAGGCATTTACCGTGCCGAGATGCCGTCGCAGAAAGAGCAACGCCGTGAACAGCGCATCCAGGTCACCAACCTGCGCAGCCCCGACGAAGTCTGATCCAGCGACCTGTTGCCTGCGCATGCGCGACAGGCAGCCTGGCTTCATTCTCTACGTTGACCGAAAGCGACCGAGACCATGACAGCGGACACCGCTATTTTTATCCCGCCTTACAAGGCTGACGACCAGGATGTGGTCGTCGAACTGAACAACAAATTCGGCCCCGAAGCGTTCGTCGCCCAGGAAACCCGCACCGGCATGCCGGTGCTTTGGGTTACCCGCGAAAAACTCAAGGACGTGCTGAGTTTCCTGCGCCACGTCGCCAAGCCGTACAGCATGCTCTACGACCTGCACGGCGTCGACGAGCGCCTGCGCACCCAGCGCCGCGGCCTGCCGGGCGCCGACTTCAGTGTGTTCTACCACCTGCTGTCGGTGGAGCGGAACAGCGACGTGATGATCAAGGTGGCCTTGCGCGAAGGTGACCTCAACCTGCCCACCGTCACCGGCATCTGGCCCAACGCCAACTGGTACGAGCGTGAAGTCTGGGACATGTTCGGCATCGACTTTGCCGGCCACCCGCACCTGACCCGGATCATGATGCCGCCGACCTGGGAAGGTCACCCGCTGCGCAAGGACTACCCTGCGCGCGCCACCGAGTTCGATCCGTACAGCCTGACCCTGGCCAAGCAGCAGCTTGAGGAAGAAGCCGCGCGCTTCAATCCTGAGGCCTGGGGCATGAAGCGTTCCGGCACCAACGAGGACTACATGTTCCTCAACCTCGGCCCGAACCACCCTTCGGCCCACGGTGCCTTCCGTATCGTCCTGCAGCTGGACGGCGAAGAGATCGTCGACTGCGTCCCGGACATCGGCTACCACCACCGTGGCGCCGAGAAGATGGCCGAGCGCCAGTCCTGGCACAGCTTCATCCCCTACACCGACCGTATCGACTACCTCGGCGGGGTGATGAACAACCTGCCGTACGTGCTGGCGGTAGAGAAGCTGGCCGGTATCCAGGTGCCGCAGAAGGTCGACGTGATCCGCATCATGCTCGCCGAGTTCTTCCGCATCACCAGCCACCTGCTGTTCCTGGGTACCTACATCCAGGACGTCGGCGCCATGACCCCGGTGTTCTTCACCTTCACCGACCGTCAGCGCGCCTACACCGTGATCGAAGCCATCACCGGCTTCCGTCTGCACCCGGCCTGGTACCGCATCGGCGGCGTTGCCCACGACCTGCCGCGCGGCTGGGAAAAACTGGTGAAAGACTTCGTCGACTGGCTGCCCAAGCGCCTCGACGAATACACCAAGGCCGCCCTGCAGAACAGCATCCTCAAGGGCCGGACCATCGGCGTTGCCCAGTACAGCACCAAAGAGGCCCTGGAATGGGGCGTCACCGGTGCCGGCCTGCGCTCCACCGGTCTGGACTTCGACCTGCGCAAGGCCCGCCCTTACTCCGGCTATGAGAACTTCGAGTTCGAAGTGCCGCTGGCCCACAACGGCGATGCCTACGATCGCTGCATGGTCCGTGTCGAGGAGATGCGCCAGAGTATCCGCATCATCGACCAGTGCCTGCGCAACATGCCGGAAGGCCCGTACAAGGCGGATCACCCGCTGACCACGCCGCCGCCGAAAGAGCGCACCCTGCAGCACATCGAAACCCTGATCACTCACTTCCTGCAGGTTTCGTGGGGCCCGGTGATGCCGGCCAACGAGTCCTTCCAGATGATCGAGGCGACCAAGGGCATCAACAGTTACTACCTGACGAGCGACGGCGGCACCATGAGCTACCGCACCCGGATCCGTACCCCGAGCTACCCGCACCTGCAGCAGATCCCTTCGGTGATCCGCGGCAGCATGGTCGCGGACCTCATTGCGTACCTGGGCAGTATCGACTTCGTTATGGCTGACGTGGACCGCTAAGCATGAACAGCACGCTTATCCAAACCGACCGTTTCGCCCTGAGCGAAACCGAGCGCTCGGCCATCGAGCACGAGATGCATCACTACGAGGACCCGCGCGCGGCGTCCATCGAAGCCCTGAAGATCGTCCAGAAGGAACGCGGCTGGGTGCCGGACGGCGCCATCTACGCCATCGGCGAAGTGCTCGGCATTCCTGCCAGCGACGTCGAAGGCGTGGCCACTTTCTATAGCCAGATCTTCCGTCAACCGGTTGGCCGGCACATCATCCGCGTCTGCGACAGCATGGTCTGCTACATCGGCGGTCACGAGTCGGTGGTCAGCCAGATCCAGAGCGAGCTGGGCATTGGCCTCGGCCAGACCACCGCAGACGGGCGTTTCACCCTGCTGCCGGTATGCTGCCTGGGTAACTGCGACAAGGCCCCGGCGCTGATGATCGACGACGACACCTTTGGCGACGTGCAGCCTGCTGGCGTCTCCAAACTGCTGGAGGGTTACGTATGACCATCACTTCCTTCGGCCCGGCCAACCGCATTGCGCGTTCGGCTGAAACCCATCCGCTGACCTGGCGCCTGCGTGACGACGGCGAGCCGCTGTGGCTCGACGAGTACCAGGCCAAGGACGGCTACGCCGCCGCCCGCAAGGCTCTGGCGCAAATGTCCCAGGACGATATCGTCCAGACCGTAAAAGATTCCGGCCTCAAGGGCCGTGGCGGTGCGGGCTTCCCCACCGGCGTCAAGTGGGGCCTGATGCCCAAAGACGAATCCATGAACATCCGCTACCTGCTGTGCAACGCGGACGAAATGGAGCCCAACACCTGGAAAGACCGCATGCTGATGGAGCAACAGCCCCATCTGCTGATCGAAGGCATGCTGATCAGCGCCCGCGCGCTGAAAGCCTACCGCGGCTACATCTTCCTGCGTGGCGAATACACCACCGCAGCGCGCAACCTCACCCGTGCGGTCGAGGAAGCCAAGGCTGCCGGCCTTTTGGGCAAGAACATCCTTGGCAGCGGCTTCGACTTCGAGCTGTTCGTCCACACCGGTGCCGGGCGCTACATCTGCGGTGAAGAAACCGCTCTGATCAACTCCCTCGAAGGCCGCCGCGCCAACCCGCGCTCCAAGCCGCCCTTCCCTGCCGCCGTTGGCGTGTGGGGCAAGCCGACCTGCGTGAACAACGTCGAGACCCTGTGCAACGTGCCGGCCATCGTCGGCAACGGCATCGACTGGTACAAGTCGCTGGCCCGCGAAGGCAGCGAAGACCACGGCACCAAGCTGATGGGCTTCTCCGGCAAGGTCAAGAACCCGGGCCTGTGGGAGCTGCCGTTCGGCGTCCCGGCCCGCGAGCTGTTCGAAGACTACGCCGGCGGCATGCGCGATGGCTTCAAGCTCAAGTGCTGGCAGCCAGGCGGCGCCGGTACCGGTTTCCTGCTGCCCGAGCACCTGGACGCGCAAATGTACGCCGGTGGCATTGCCAAGGTCGGCACCCGCATGGGTACCGGCCTGGCCATGGCCGTGGACGACAGCGTCAACATGGTCTCGCTGCTGCGCAACATGGAAGAGTTCTTTGCCCGTGAATCCTGTGGCTTCTGCACCCCGTGCCGCGACGGCCTGCCGTGGAGCGTCAAGCTCCTGCGCGCCCTCGAGAAAGGCCAGGGCCAGCAGGGCGACATCGAGACCCTGCTGGGTCTGGTCGGTTTCCTCGGCCCAGGCAAGACCTTCTGTGCCCACGCACCAGGCGCCGTTGAGCCGCTGGGTAGCGCGATCAAGTACTTCCGCCCTGAGTTCGAGGCTGGCATTGCCGCCCAGGCACCGGCTGCTGCCGCTGCCGGCCTGCGCCCGGACCTGGCGAAGCCGATCGTCGTCGGCGCATAACGAATAACAACGCGGGCGGTCCGTGCCGCCCGCTGCCTGCCCAGCTCGCCCGGGGACACCTGTCGCGGGCTGCAGGCACACAGATTTCCATTAGCCACGCCCGCAGACGCGGGCCAACGAAGAACTTTGAACCATGGCCACTATCCACGTAGACGGCAAAGAGCTCGAAGTCAACGGCGCAGACAACCTGTTACAGGCGTGTCTGTCGCTCGGCCTCGACATCCCCTATTTCTGCTGGCACCCGGCGCTCGGTAGCGTCGGTGCCTGCCGCCAGTGCGCGGTCAAGCAGTACACCGACGAGAACGACACCCGTGGTCGCATCGTCATGTCCTGCATGACCCCTGCCACCGATGGCAGCTGGATTTCCATCGAAGACGAAGAAGCCAAGGTATTCCGTGCCAGCGTCGTCGAATGGCTGATGACCAACCACCCGCACGACTGCCCGGTCTGTGAGGAAGGCGGTCACTGCCACCTGCAAGACATGACGGTAATGACCGGCCACAACGAGCGCCGCTACCGTTTCACCAAGCGTACCCACCAGAACCAGGAGCTCGGCCCGTTCATCGCCCACGAGATGAACCGCTGCATCGCCTGCTACCGTTGCGTGCGTTACTACAAGGACTACGCCGGCGGTACCGACCTGGGCGTATTCGGTGCCCACGACAACGTCTACTTCGGTCGCGTTGAAGATGGCACCCTCGAGAGCGAGTTCTCCGGCAACCTCACCGAGGTCTGCCCGACCGGTGTGTTCACCGACAAGACCCACTCCGAGCGCTACAACCGCAAATGGGACATGCAGTTCGCCCCGAGCATCTGCCATGGCTGCTCCAGCGGTTGCAACATCAGCCCGGGTGAGCGCTACGGCGAACTGCGCCGGATCGAAAACCGCTTCAACGGTTCGGTCAACCAGTACTTCCTCTGCGACCGTGGCCGTTTCGGCTATGGCTACGTCAACCGTGAAGACCGTCCACGTCAGCCACTGCTGGCCGACGGCACCAAGCTGAGCCTGGATGCCGCCCTGGACAAGGCCGCGGACATGCTGCGTGGGCGCAATATCGTCGGTATCGGTTCGCCGCGTGCCAGCCTTGAAAGCAACTACGGCCTGCGTGAGCTGGTCGGCGCCGAGCACTTCTACTCGGGTATGGAAGCCGCTGAGCTGGCCCGCGTACGCCTGGCCCTGCAAGTGCTCAACGACAGCCCGCTGCCAGTGCCGACCCTGCGCGACATGGAAGACCATGACGCGGTGTTCGTCCTCGGCGAAGACCTGACCCAGACCGCTGCCCGCGTGGCCCTGGCCCTGCGCCAGTCGGTCAAGGGCAAGGCCGAAGCCATGGCCGATGCCATGCGCGTTCAGCCGTGGCTCGATGCCGCGGTGAAGAACATCGGCCAGCACGCCATGTACCCGCTGTTTATCGCAAGCCTGGCCGAAACCAAGCTCGATGACGTCGCCGAAGAGTGCGTGCACGCCGCGCCGGACGACCTCGCCCGCATCGGTTTCGCCGTGGCTCACGCCATCGACCCGAGCGCGCCAGCCGTTGACGGCCTGGACGCCGAAGCCCTGGCCCTGGCCAAGCGCATCGCCGACGCCCTGGTGGCCGCCAACCGTCCGCTGGTGGTTGCCGGTACCTCGCTGGCCTCCAACGCCCTGATCGAAGCCGCGGCCAACATCGCCAAGGCCCTCAAGCTGCGCGAGAAGAACGGCTCGCTGAGCCTGGTGGTGCCCGAGGCCAACAGCCTGGGCCTGGCCATGCTCGGTGGCGAGTCGATCGATGCCGCGCTGGATGCGGTGATCGAAGGCAAGGCCGACGCCATTGTCGTGCTCGAAAATGACCTGTACAGCCGCGTTGCCGCGGCCAAGGTCGACGCTGCCCTGGCCGCCGCCAAGGTGGTCATCGTTGCCGATCACCAGAAGACCGCCACCACCGACCGCGCCCACCTGGTGCTGCCGGCGGCGACCTTCGCCGAAGGCGACGGCACCCTGGTCAGCCTGGAAGGCCGCGCCCAGCGTTTCTTCCAGGTGTTCGACCCAACCTACCTGGACAGCAGCATCCTGGTTCACGAAGGCTGGCGCTGGATGCACGCCCTGCGTGCCACCCTGCTCAACAAGCCGGTCGACTGGACCCAGCTGGACCACGTCACCAGCGCCTGCGCCGCGGTCGCGCCGCAACTGTCCGGCATCGTCAACGCCGCACCGTCCGCGTCGTTCCGCATCAAGGGCATGAAGCTTGCGCGTGAGCCGCTGCGCTACTCCGGCCGTACCGCCATGCGCGCCAACATCAGCGTGCACGAGCCGCGTACCCCGCAAGACAAGGACACCGCGTTCGCCTTCTCCATGGAAGGTTACTCGGGTTCGGCCGAACCGCGCTCGCAAGTGCCGTTCGCCTGGTCGCCGGGCTGGAACTCGCCGCAAGCCTGGAACAAGTTCCAGGACGAGGTCGGTGGTCACCTGCGCGCAGGCGACCCGGGCACCCGCCTGATCGAAACCCAGGGCGACAAGCTCAACTGGTTCGCCAGCGTTCCGGCAGCTTTCGCTCCGGCCCGTGGCACCTGGCAAGCGGTGCCGTTCTACCACCTGTTCGGCAGCGAAGAGAACTCCTCGCGCGCAGCCCCGGTGCAAGAGCGCATCCCAGAAGCCTACGTGGCCCTGGCCAAGTCCGAAGCCGACCGCCTGGGTGTCAACGACGGCGCCCTGCTCAGCCTCAACGTCGCCGGCGTTACCCTGCGTCTGCCGCTGCGCATCAATGAAGAACTGGGCGCAGGCCTGGTTGCCCTGCCGAAAGGCCTGGCCGGCATTCCGCCAGCCATCTTCGGTGCATCCGTCGAAGGCCTGCAGGAGGCAGCACAATGACCTGGTTCACCCCTGAAGTGATCGATGTGATCATCACCGTCATCAAGGCCATCGTGGTCTTGCTGGCCGTGGTGGTCTGCGGTGCGCTGCTCAGCTTCGTCGAGCGGCGCCTGCTGGGCTGGTGGCAGGACCGCTACGGTCCGAACCGCGTCGGCCCGTTCGGCATGTTCCAGATCGCTGCCGACATGCTCAAGATGTTCTTCAAGGAAGACTGGAACCCGCCCTTCGTCGACAAGGTGATCTTCACCCTGGCGCCGGTGGTGGCCATGAGCGCCTTGCTGATCGCCTTCGCGATCATCCCGATCACCCCGACCTGGGGTGTTGCGGACCTGAACATCGGCCTGCTGTTCTTCTTCGCCATGGCCGGCCTTTCGGTATACGCGGTACTGTTCGCCGGCTGGTCGTCGAACAACAAGTACGCCCTGCTCGGCAGCCTGCGGGCCTCGGCCCAGACCGTGTCGTACGAAGTGTTCATGGGCCTGGCGCTGATGGGCATCGTTGCCCAGGTCGGCTCGTTCAACATGCGCGATATCGTTGACTACCAGGCCCAGAACCTGTGGTTCATCATTCCGCAGTTCTTCGGCTTCTGCACCTTCTTCATCGCTGGCGTCGCCGTGACTCACCGTCACCCGTTCGACCAGCCGGAAGCGGAACAGGAACTGGCCGACGGTTACCACATTGAATATGCCGGCATGAAATGGGGCATGTTCTTCGTCGGTGAGTACATCGGCATCATCCTGATCTCGGCGCTGCTGGTAACCCTGTTCTTCGGTGGCTGGCACGGCCCGTTCGGCATCCTGCCGCAACTGTCGTTCGTCTGGTTCGCCCTGAAGACCGCGTTCTTCATCATGCTGTTCATCCTGCTGCGCGCCTCTATTCCGCGCCCGCGCTATGACCAGGTGATGGACTTCAGCTGGAAGTTCTGCCTGCCGCTGACCCTGATCAATTTGCTGGTGACCGCTGCGCTCGTGTTGCTCAACACGCCAGCTGTTGCGGCCCAGTGAGGATTTGACCCATGTTCAAATATATTGGCGACATCGTTAAGGGCACTGGCACCCAGCTGCGCAGCCTGGTGATGGTGTTCTCTCACGGTTTTCGCAAACGTGACACCCTGCAGTACCCCGAAGAGCCGGTCTACCTGCCGCCACGCTACCGTGGCCGCATCGTCCTGACCCGCGACCCGGATGGCGAAGAGCGCTGTGTAGCGTGCAACCTGTGTGCCGTGGCTTGCCCGGTCGGTTGCATCTCGCTGCAGAAAGCCGAAACAGAAGACGGTCGTTGGTACCCGGAGTTCTTCCGCATCAACTTCTCCCGTTGCATTTTCTGCGGCCTCTGCGAGGAAGCCTGCCCGACCACCGCGATCCAGCTCACCCCGGATTTCGAGATGGCCGAGTTCAAACGTCAGGACCTGGTGTACGAGAAAGAAGATCTGCTGATCTCCGGCCCCGGCAAGAACCCTGACTACAACTTCTACCGTGTTGCAGGTATGGCTGTTGCCGGCAAGCCGAAAGGCGCCGCGCAGAACGAAGCCGAGCCGATCAACGTGAAGAGCTTGCTCCCTTAAGGAAGAAAGATGGAATTCGCTTTCTATTTCGCATCCGGTGTCGCTGTGGTGTCCACCCTTCGGGTGATCACCAACACCAACCCCGTGCACGCCCTGCTCTACCTGATCATTTCGCTGATCTCCGTGGCGATGACCTTCTTCGCCCTCGGCGCTCCGTTCGCCGGTGTCCTGGAAGTGATCGCCTACGCTGGCGCCATCATGGTGCTGTTCGTCTTCGTGGTGATGATGCTCAACCTCGGGCCGGCTTCGGTCGCCCAGGAACGCGGCTGGCTCAAGCCGGGCATCTGGCTCGGCCCGGTGGTGCTTGGCGCACTGCTGCTGGTCGAACTGCTGTACGTGCTGTTCGCCAGCGAAAGCGGCGCCGGCATCGGCCACACCACGGTTGACGCCAAGGCCGTCGGCATCAGCCTGTTCGGCCCTTACCTGCTGGTGGTGGAACTGGCCTCGATGCTGCTGCTCGCCGCAGCGGTGACGGCTTTCCACCTCGGCCGCAACGAGGCGAAGGAGTAATCACATGCCAGCAATTCCTCTCGAACATGGCCTGGCCGTCGCCGGCATCCTGTTCTGCCTCGGCCTTGTCGGCCTGATGGTGCGCCGCAATATTCTTTTCGTGTTGATGAGCCTGGAAATCATGATGAACGCCTCGGCACTGGCTTTCATCGTCGCCGGCAGCCGCTGGGCGCAACCGGATGGACAGATCATGTTCATCCTGGTGATCAGCCTGGCAGCGGCCGAGGCCAGTATCGGCCTGGCGATCCTGTTGCAGCTGTATCGCCGCTTCCACACTCTCGATATCGATGCTGCCAGTGAGATGCGCGGATGAACCTTCTCTTTCTGACGTTCGTATTCCCCCTGATCGGCTTCCTGCTGCTGTCGTTCTCGCGCGGCCGCTGGTCCGAGAACCTGTCGGCGCTGGTTGGCGTCGGTTCGGTGGGCCTCTCGGCCATCGTCGCCGCCTACGTGATCTGGCAGTTCAATGTCGCCCCGCCTGCAGGCGGCGCGTACAGCCAGCTGCTCTGGCAGTGGATGTCGGTGGACGGCTTTGCGCCGAACTTCACCCTGTACCTGGACGGCCTGTCGGTGACCATGCTTGGCGTGGTGGTCGGCGTCGGCTTCCTGATCCACCTGTTCGCCTCCTGGTACATGCGCGGTGAAGCCGGCTACTCGCGCTTCTTCGCCTACACCAACCTGTTCATTGCCAGCATGCTGTTCCTGATCCTGGGCGACAACCTGCTGTTCATCTACTTCGGTTGGGAAGGCGTGGGCCTGTGTTCGTACCTGTTGATCGGTTTCTACTACAGCAACCGCAACAACGGTAACGCCGCACTCAAAGCCTTCATCGTCACCCGAATCGGCGACGTGTTCATGGCCATCGGCCTGTTCATCCTGTTCCAGCAACTGGGCACCCTGAACGTTCAGGAACTGCTGGTGCTGGCCCCGCAGAAATTCCAGGCGGGTGATTTCTGGATGGTCCTGGCAACCCTGATGCTGCTCGGTGGCGCGGTCGGTAAATCGGCCCAGCTGCCGCTGCAGACCTGGCTTGCCGACGCGATGGCCGGCCCTACCCCGGTTTCGGCACTGATCCACGCGGCAACCATGGTGACCGCGGGCGTTTACCTGATTGCCCGTACCCACGGCCTGTTCGCCCTGGCCCCTGACGTGCTGCACCTGGTCGGTGTGGTCGGCGGCGTGACCCTGGTGCTGGCCGGCTTTGCCGCCCTGGTGCAGACCGACATCAAGCGCATCCTCGCCTACTCGACCATGAGCCAGATCGGCTACATGTTCCTGGCCCTGGGCGTTGGTGCCTGGGAAGGCGCGATCTTCCACCTGATGACCCACGCCTTCTTCAAGGCCCTGCTGTTCCTTGCTTCCGGTGCGGTGATCGTTGCCTGCCACCACGAGCAGAACATCTTCAAGATGGGCGGCCTGTGGAAGAAACTGCCACTGGCCTACGCCAGCTTCATCGTCGGTGGTGCCGCCCTGGCTGCCCTGCCGCTGCTGACCGCCGGCTTCTACTCGAAAGACGAGATCCTCTGGGAAGCCTTCGCCAGCGGCAACAACGGTCTGCTGTACGCCGGCCTGGTCGGTGCCTTCATGACCTCGCTGTACACCTTCCGCCTGATCTTCATCGCCTTCCACGGCGAAGCCAAGACCGAAGCTCACGCCGGCCACGGGATTTCCCACTGGCTGCCGCTGGGCGTGCTGATCGTGCTGTCGACCTTCGTCGGTGCCTGGATTCATCCACCGCTGGCGGGCGTGCTGCCGCAGAGCGTCGGCCATGCCGGCGGCGAAGCCAAGCACAGCCTGGAAATCGCCTCGGGCGCCATCGCCATCGCCGGTATCCTGCTGGCGGCGATGCTGTTCCTGGGCAAGCGTCGCCTGGTTACCGCGATTGCCAACAGCGGCATCGGTCGTGTGCTGTCGGCCTGGTGGTTCGCCGCCTGGGGCTTCGACTGGATCTACGACAAGCTGTTCGTCAAACCTTACCTGCTGATCAGCCACATCCTGCGCAAGGATCCGGTTGACCGCAGCATTGGCCTGATTCCGCGTATGGCGAAGGGCGGTCATGCCGCCATGAGCAAAACCGAAACCGGTCAGCTGCGCTGGTACACCGCTTCGATCGCCGTAGGTGCCGTGCTTGTGCTCGGTGCCGTTGTTATGGCTGCGGTCTGATATGAACCTTGCGACTTTGCGAAAGGAATTGAGCCCGTCATGATTTTGCCTTGGCTGATCCTGATCCCCTTCATCGGCGGCCTGCTGTGCTGGCTGGGTGAGCGCTTCGGCGCCACCCTGCCGCGCTGGATTGCGCTGCTGACCATGTCCCTGCTGCTTGGTATCGGCCTCTGGCTGTGGGCCAATGGGGACTACACCCTGGCCCCTGCACCGGGCGCCGCGCCCGAGTGGGCGTTCGAATTCAAAGTGCTGTGGATCGAACGCTTCGGCATCAGCCTGCACCTGGCCCTCGATGGCCTGTCGCTGCTGATGATCCTGCTCACCGGCCTGCTCGGTGTGCTCTCGGTACTGTGCTCGTGGAAAGAGATCACTCGCCACGTCGGCTTCTTCCACCTCAACCTGATGTGGATCCTGGGCGGCGTGGTCGGTGTGTTCCTGGCCCTGGACCTGTTCCTGTTCTTCTTCTTCTGGGAAATGATGCTGGTGCCGATGTATTTCCTCATCGCGCTCTGGGGTCACAGCTCCTCGGATGGCAAGAAGACCCGGATCTACGCCGCCACCAAGTTCTTCATCTTCACCCAGGCCAGCGGCCTGATCATGCTGGTGGCGATCCTTGGTCTGGTACTGGTCAACTACAGCAACACCGGTGTGATCACCTTCGACTACACCCAGTTGCTCAAGGCCGACTTGCCGGCGGGCACCGAGTACCTGCTGATGCTCGGCTTCTTCATCGCCTTCGCGGTCAAGCTGCCGGTTGTGCCGTTCCACTCCTGGCTGCCTGACGCTCACGCCCAGGCACCGACCGCAGGTTCCGTCGACCTCGCCGGTATCTTGCTGAAGACTGCGGCCTACGGCCTGCTGCGTTTCGCCCTGCCGTTGTTCCCGAACGCTTCGGCCGAGTTTGCGCCGATCGCCATGACCCTGGGTCTGATCGGGATTTTCTACGGTGCTTTCCTGGCCTTCGCACAGACCGACATCAAGCGCCTGATCGCCTTCTCCAGCGTTTCGCACATGGGCTTCGTGCTGATCGGTATCTACTCCGGCAGCCAGCAGGCCCTGCAAGGCGCGGTGATCCAGATGCTGGCTCACGGCCTGTCGGCAGCGGCACTGTTTATTCTCAGCGGCCAGCTGTACGAGCGCCTGCATACCCGTGACATGCGTCAGATGGGCGGCCTGTGGCACCGCATTGCCTACCTGCCGGCCATCAGCCTGTTCTTCGCCGCCGCCTCCCTGGGCCTGCCAGGCACCGGTAACTTCGTTGGCGAATTCCTGATCCTGATCGGCAGCTTCGTCGCTTCGCCGTGGGTCACCGTGATCGCTACTTCCGGCCTGGTGTTCGGTTCGGTGTACTCGCTGATCATGATTCACCGCGCCTACTTCGGCCCGGCCAAATCCGATGAAGTCCTGGCTGGCATGGACACCCGCGAACTGATCATGGTGCTGGGCCTGGCTGGCCTGCTGATCCTGCTGGGCGTCTACCCACAGCCGTTCCTGGACACTTCTGCCGCCACCATGAGTGGTGTACAGCAGTGGCTGGGTTCCGCTTTCACTCAACTCGCTTCGGCCCGGTAAGAGCGCTATGGACCTGACGATTCAACACTTTATCGCGCTTGCGCCGCTGCTGATCACCACCATCACCACGGTCGTGGTGATGCTGGCGATCGCCTGGCGGCGCAACCACTCGCAAACCTTCCTGCTGTCGACCGTGGGCCTGAACCTGGCCCTGCTGTCGATCATCCCGGCGCTGAAGGTTGCGCCCCTGGCAGTCACCCCGCTGCTGACCATCGACAACTTCGCCTGCCTGTACATGGCGCTGATCCTGGTTGCCACCCTGGCTTGCGTCACCCTCGCCCACGCCTACCTGGGTGATGGCGGCAAAGGCTACCCGGGCAACCGCGAAGAGCTGTACCTGCTGATCCTGATGTCCGCCCTGGGCGGTCTGGTACTGGTCAGCGCGCAGCACCTGGCTGGCCTGTTCATCGGCCTTGAGCTGCTCTCGGTACCGGTCTATGGCCTGGTCGCCTATGCCTTCTTCAACAAGCGTTCGCTGGAAGCCGGCATCAAGTACATGGTGCTCTCGGCCGCAGGTTCCGCCTTCTTGCTGTTCGGCATGGCGCTGTTGTATGCCGACGCTGGCAGCCTGAGCTTCGACGGCATTGGCAAGGCCCTGGCGGCCACCAGCATGCCAAGCATGATCGCCCAGCTGGGCCTGGGCATGATGCTGGTCGGCCTGGCGTTCAAACTGTCGCTGGTGCCGTTCCACCTGTGGACCCCGGACGTCTACGAAGGTGCTCCGGCACCGGTCGCCGCCTTCCTGGCCACCGCCAGCAAGGTCGCGGTGTTCGCCGTCGTCGTACGCCTGTTCATGATCTCCCCTGCGGCCAGCAGCGGCGTATTGACCACCGTGCTGTCGGTGATCGCCGTGGCCTCGATCCTGATCGGTAACCTGCTGGCGCTGACCCAGAGCAACCTCAAGCGCCTGCTCGGTTACTCCTCGATCGCCCACTTCGGTTACCTGCTGATCGCCCTGGTGGCGAGCAAGGGCCTGGCGGTCGAAGCCATCGGCGTGTACCTGGTCACCTACGTGATCACCAGCCTCGGTGCCTTCGGCGTCATCACCCTGATGTCCTCGCCATACAACGGTCGTGACGCCGACGCCCTGTACGAGTACCGCGGCCTGTTCTGGCGCCGTCCGTACCTGACCGCGGTGCTGACCGTGATGATGCTGTCGCTGGCCGGTATCCCGCTGACCGCAGGCTTCATCGGCAAGTTCTACATCATCGCTACCGGCGTCGAGTCGCAGCTGTGGTGGCTGGTCGGTGCCCTGGTGATCGGTAGTGCCATCGGCGTGTTCTACTACCTGCGCGTGATGGTCACCCTGTACCTGATCGAGCCAAACCTGCGTCGTCACGACGCCCCGCTGAACTGGGAACAGCGCACCGGCGGCGTGATGCTGCTGGCCATCGCCATCCTCGCCTTCGTCCTGGGCGTGTACCCGCAGCCGTTGCTGGACATGGTCCAGCATGCAGGCCTGCAACTGATCGGTTGATCGATCAGGCACTGATAAACACCCCGCTTCGGCGGGGTGTTTTGTTTTGGGCTGCTCTGCAACCATCGCTGGCAAGCCAGCTCCCACAGGATTTGGTGATGATCCTGTGGGAGCTGGCTTGCCAGCGATGAGGCCGGTACAGATCGGTGACTGTGCTTCGTCTGATAGTTGCGACGTCAGATACCCGCTCTCAGTCCTGGAACCCCATCGATGCACCCCACCCTACCCCGCTCCTCCCTCGCCTTGCTGATCTCCTGTGCCGCGTCGGTGCAGGCCAGCGATAGCATCGAACTCGGCCAGGTGCTGATCCAGGAACAGGAGCAGAGCGAGTTGCAAGATGCTCGCGAACGCCTGCAGCAGGTGCCTGGCGCCAGCAACCTGATCGACATGCAACGGGTGGAGCAAGGCCGGGTCGCCAGCAACCAGGATGTGCTCGCTTACCAGCCCGGGGTGTTCGCCCAGTCGGCCGGCAACGACGGCATCAAGCTGTCGATCCGGGGTTCGGGTATCAACCGCGCCCCCGGCGCCCATGGCTCGGGCGTGCACACGATGTTCGACGGCCTGCCGCTGACCGGCCCGGGCGGCACGCCCTATGAACTGTTCGAACCACTGTGGCTGAGCCGCGCCGAAGTGCTGCGCGGTGCCAACGGCTTCGACCGCGGCGCGTTGGCGCTGGGCGGCGCTATCGACTACATCACCCACACCGGCCGCGACGCTGCACCGCTGCAACTGCGCTACGAGCTCGGCAGTCGCGGCTATGCCAAACGCCAGATCAGCTCCGGCCAGGTCCTGGGCGACCTGGACTACTACGTGGCGCTGACCGATTCGGAATACGACGGCTACCAGCGGCACAGCAGCGGCAGCAGCAAGGGCATCGCCGCCAATGTCGGCTACCGCTTCAATCCGAACCTGGAGACCCGCTTCTACCTGCGTTATCGAGAGACCGAGAATGATCTGGCCGGGCGCTTGACCCAGGAGCAGATCAAGTATGATCCGCGGGCGGCCAACCCGGCCTACCTGAGCCGTGACGACAGTCGTCCGCAGCCGGGCAGTACCTGGCTGGGCAACAAGACCACCTTCTATCTCGATGACGATTCGCAGCTCGAAGCAGGCCTGGTCTATCACGATTATCCGATGGACCTGCGCGAAGGCCCGATGCGCCTGAAGGTCGCCTACACCGACGTTAGCGGCACCCTGAATTATCAGCGCCGCCACACGCTGTTCGGCCACGAGAGCAAAACCACCGTCGGCTGGCGCACCACCAAGCACTTGCCCAACAGCGGCGCTTCGCAATACTCGCGGGCCAATGGCGTATTCGGGGCAAAAACCCGGGACTTCACCTACCAGGGCTCGGACACTGTCCTGCATGTCGGCAACGAACTGGAACTGATCCCCGACCTGTGGCTGACCAGTGGCCTGGCGGCGATCTACACCCGCCGCGAGAGCGCGGTGACCTACCCCGACAATGGCGGCAAGGTCAGCCAGAGCGATTGGGACTACGCCCCGCGCCTGGGCCTGCGCTACGACATCAGCCCGCAGTTGCAGGTCTATGGCAACCTCAGCCGTTCGGTGGAGCCGCCGCACCCGTGGTCGCTGATCTGGAGCTCGACCAGCAACACGCAACCGATTGAAATGCACAACCAGACCGCCACTACCCTGGAACTGGGGGCCCGCGGCGAGTCGGCCATCGGCCGCTGGGACCTGGCCTGGTATTACTCGGACGTACGCCATGAGCTGCTGGCGGTGGAGATCGTGCCAGGCCAGCCGGCCAAGGAGTTCAACGCCAGCCCGACCGTGCACCAGGGCATCGAGGCCGGCCTTGACAGCCTGCTGTGGCAGCGCGCCGGGGTCGGCACGCTGAGCCTGCGCCAGGCCTACACCTTCAGCGACTTCCACTACCGCGACGACGACAGCTTCGGCGACAACCGCCTGCCGGGCATCCCCATGCACTACTACCAGGCCGAACTGCGCTTCGACCTGCCCAACGGCCTGTTTGCAGGGATCAACACGCAGATGGCCTCCAAGGTCCAGGTCGACTACGCCAACAGCTACCCGACCGACGCCTATGCCATTCTCGGCGCCACCCTGGGCTACAACTCGCCGAAACAGGACTGGCAAGCCTGGCTCGACCTGCGCAACCTGACCAACAAACGCTATGCCGCCACCGTCACCCCCGGCTACAACGACAACGGTACCGACATTGCCCGCTCGACCCCGGGCGAAGGCTTCGGGGTCTATACCGGGGTGTCCTACAGCTTCCGTTAACTGGGCAATTGCACCTGCGGTTTGGTCGAGACGAAGATCGCCCAGCTGGACATGAACAGCGCGGCGATCAGCGGGCCGATGACAAAACCGTTGAGGCCGAATACCGCCAGGCCGCCCAGAGTGGATACCAGGATCAGGTAATCGGGCATCTTGGTGTCCTTGCCCACCAGGATCGGGCGCAGCACGTTGTCCACCAGGCCGATGACGAACACGCCGAAGGCGGCCAGCACCGCGCCTTGCCAGAAGGCGCCGGTGGCGACGAAGTACACCGCCACCGGCGCCCAGACGATCCCTGCACCCACTGCCGGCAACAGTGACAGAAAAGCCATCAGCACGCCCCAGACCAAGGCGCTGGGGATGTCGAGAATCCAGAAGATGATCCCGCCCAGGGCGCCCTGGGTCACCGCTACCAGCAGGTTGCCCTTGACCGTGGCGCGTACCACGCGGTTGAACTTCAGTTGCAGACGGCGCTTTTGCTGTTCGGCCAGCGGCACCGCGGTGCGGATCTTGCGCACCAGCTCGGCGCCGTCACGCAGGAAGAAATACAGCAGGTAAAGCATGATGCCGAAGCTCACCAGAAAATCGAAGGTGCCCTGGCCGAAGCTGAAAGCCTGAGTGGCGAAGAACTGGCTGCCTTGCATGGCGCCCTTGGTGATTTTATCGCGCAGGCCGGCCAGGTCGCCCATGCCCATGCGCTCGAGGAAGTTCTGCACAAAGGCCGGGAGGATGTTCTTGAAGCGCTCGAGGTAGCCGGCCAGGTCCAGCTCGCCGCTTTCGATGTTCTTGTACAGCGCCGCGCCCTCCTGCACCAGCAGGGTACTGATGATGATCACCGGTAAAATTGCAATCACCAGGCAGATGAACAAAGTCAGCCCGGCCGCCAGATTGCGCCGCCAGCCCAGGCGCGCCAGCAGGCGGCGCTGCAGCGGGGCGAAGACGATACCGAGGATCACCGCCCAGAACACCGCGCCATAGAACGGCAGGAGAATCCAGATGAAAGCGATGGTCACCAGCACCAGCAGTGCCAGTAACGCCTTGTGTTGCATGACGGTTTCGTTCATGTGCGCTCCTTGTGCGTTCTATTCATTAGTGCGCCGGGCATTGCCAAAAGTGCCGTTGATGCAGATCAATAAACACTCGCTGCAGCCGGCGTAGCATCCGCGCCTTTTGCCGCGACCCGATCATGACCCTTCTCGCCAAACCCGAACTGCTCGCCCCCGCCGGCTCACTGAAGAACATGCGCTATGCCTTCGCCTACGGCGCCGATGCCGTGTATGCCGGGCAGCCGCGCTACAGCCTGCGTGTGCGCAACAACGAATTCGACCACGCCAACCTTGCCTTGGGCATCAAGGAAGCCCAGTCCCAGGGCAAGCGCTTCTACGTGGTGGTCAACATTGCCCCGCACAACGCCAAGCTCAAGACCTTCCTCAAGGACCTGGCGCCAGTGATCGAAATGGCCCCGGATGCACTGATCATGTCCGACCCGGGGCTGATCATGCTGGTGCGCCAGCACTTCCCGCAGATGCCGATTCACCTCTCGGTGCAGGCCAACACGGTGAACTGGGCCAGCGTCGAGTTCTGGCGCAGCCAGGGTCTGACCCGGGTAATCCTGTCGCGCGAGCTGTCGCTGGAAGAGATCGAGGAGATTCGCCAGCAGGTGCCGCAGATGGAGCTGGAAGTGTTCGTCCACGGCGCGCTGTGCATGGCCTACTCCGGTCGCTGCCTGCTGTCGGGTTATCTGAACCGCCGCGATGCCAACCAGGGCAGTTGCACCAACGCCTGCCGCTGGCAATACACAGCCACCGCGGCCAGCGAGAATGTCACCGGTGAAATCGTTCGCGAAGTGGAGCCGACCCTGGGCCTCGGCGCGCCGACCGAGCAGGTGTTCGTGCTGCAGGAAAGCAACCGCCCGGGCGAAGACATGCCGGCGTTCGAAGACGAGCACGGCACCTACATCATGAACGCCAAGGACCTGCGCGCGGTGCAACATGTCGAGCGGCTGACGCGCATGGGCGTGCATTCGCTGAAGATTGAGGGCCGGACCAAGTCGCACTTCTACTGCGCGCGCACTGCCCAGGTGTATCGCCAGGCCATCGATGACGCGGCAGCCGGGCGTGAGTTCGATCGCAACCTGATGCTCAACCTCGAGTCACTGGCCCAGCGCGGCTATACCGAAGGTTTCCTGCGCCGGCACGTGCATGACGAATATCAGAACTACCAGCGCGGCAACTCGGTGTCCGAACGCCAGCAGTTTGTCGGCGAACTGAGCGGCGAGCGGGTCAATGGCCTGGCTGAAGTGCGGGTGAAGAACCGTTTTGCTGTGGGTGATCACCTGGAACTGATGACACCCAAGGGCAACTACCACTTCGACTTGCATCAGTTGCGCAATCGCCAGGGTGACGAAATCGAGGTAGCACCGGGGGATGGACACACAGTGTATTTACCGATCCCCGAGCAGGTAGACCTGGCCTTCGGTTTGCTGCTCAGGGATCTGGTTGACTGAATCAAGGCGCGGACGTGGCCACCGTCGCGCTTTCAACCTCGCGAATCACTTGCAAGCGGTACTGCGGATCGGCCTTGATCTGCGCCTCGGTGAACGGAATCACCTGCCACTGCTTGGCCGAGAACGCGCGGGTCTGGTCGCTGGCATGGGCCGAACCCGCTTCGCTGGACTCGGAGAACGCCAGCATCCCCAGCGCATGCGGGCCCTGGTCATCGAAGGTCACCAGCTGCAGGTAGCTGGTACCGCTGACTACCAGGCGCTTGTCGGCGGCGACCGGTACGCTCTGGATTGCGTTGTACACGCCAAGGCTTGCCGGCCCACCGTGGATCGGCGTGCCATCGGCAGCCTGCTGGATCTGCCCCCAGCGCGCGTCCTCGGCGAAACCGGCCTTGCTTACCTGCGCAACTGAAGCCAGGGCTGCCTGACGCAAAGCGCTGGCCACCTCGGCGCGATCAACGGCCAGCCCGCGCGGCGTGTGTTGCGGATCGGCGGCGTCGAAACCAACACGCCAGATGTCCTTGCGCCCCTGCAAGGCCTGCAAGATGTTCTGGAAATGCACCAGGCCAAGGCCACTGTCGAGGTTGGCGCGCAGGTCCCAGGCCTTGAGGCTGGTACACAGCGCGCCGAGCTGGGCATCTGCCGCTTGCGCGGCGCACCAGTTGAGCAGGTCGGGCATGACCAGCTCGGCGACATACACCTGGTTGTCCATGACCATCTGCTGCAGGTCCGCCGGGCTGATCTTGCCCTTCTCGCTCAGGCTCGCCAGGCGCTGCAGGGCAAAGCGGCTGCGCGGGCCCAAGGGTTGGTCTTCGCGGCTGACCAGCGGCGAATAGCCCTGCAACGGTGTGGCCGGGTTGACCATCCAGGCCGAGTCGTTGGAATGCTGGACGAAGTCCTTGCGGCTCAGGCTCGGCAGCAGTTGCGCGGGGAAGATGCCTGCCTGGGCGGCCCGCGGGTCGACCTTCCAGTTGCAGGCACTGCGCGAACCGTCGAGCACGATCATCTCCTGCCCGGCGGCCGGGTCGCTGCAGCTGGCCAGCAAGGCGGCATCGACGTACGGCACCACCGACTGATTCAAGTACAGCGCCTGACCCTTGGCGTCCACCGCCAGGGTATTGACCCAGGGAATGCCCTGCAGGCGCTGCACCGAAGCTTGCAGGCTTTTCAGGCTGTCGGCGCGGTTCATCGCATCCCACTGCGCCAGCACCCGGGTGTTTTCGAGGTTGGCATCACGCAGGCTGAAGGCGTACTGCTTGTTCCAGTCCAGACGCCCCGGCCATTGCACGATCGGGCCGAACACCGAGCTGTAGACCTCACGGGTCACCGGCTTGAGCTGGCCGTCCGCGCCCTTGACCGTCACGTTCAGGCGCTGCTGGGTCAAGGCCTGCGACTTGCCGTCGAGCAGGTAGCGGGTCGGGTCCTTGGGGTCGAGCTCCAGCCGGTACAGGGTGAAGTGCTTGGAGGTGTCGACCGTGTGGGTCCAGGCCAGGTGCTGGTTGAAACCGATGTTGATCAGCGGCAAGCCCGGCAGGGCCGCGCCCATGGCATCGAGCTGGCCCGGCAGGGTCAGCTGCATCTGATAAAAGCGCATGCCGCCGGCCCAGGGAAAGTGCGGATTGGCCAGGAGCATGCCGCGACCGTTGAACGAGCGCTCGGCACCGATGGCCACGGCATTGCTGCCGCGCTCGACGGCAAATTGCTCCTGGCGCAACTGGGCAACGCGCAGGTCGGGGCGCAATTGGGCGACGACATTCGGCGGTGTGGCCCCGACCAGTGCTTCGGCGAACTGGCCGACACCGCCTTCGACCAGCAAGCGGCGAGTCAGCTTGACCAGGTCGAGGGTGGTGATCGGCCGTAGCCATTCGGCCTGCAGGCACTGCACGCCCTGCCCCTGGGCCTTGAGCTCGGCCAGCGCGCGGTTGTAGCCCTTGGCATAGCCTTCGAGCCGTGCACGCATGGCCGGCGGTTGTGCCTGCCAGAAGCCGAACACCGCCGTTGGCGTATTCAGCCAATTGAAGAACAGGTCGCTGGGCAGGTTTTCGCGCTGCTCGAAGGTGCGCTGTTCTGGCCCGAAGTAACGCGAACGCTCGCCATTGACGGTGACCACCTCGTTGGCCAGCAGGCACAGGTTGTCTTGTGCATAGGCATAGCCGATACCGTACCCCAAGCCCTGCTCGTCCCTGGCCAGGATGTGCGGCACGCCGTAACTGCTGCGGCGGATTTCAGCGCTGGCATCACCCGGCGCCACGCGCGCCTGGACGGACAGGCTCAGGCCGGCAAGCAGCCCGGCCATACAAAGGGTCGCTAAGGGAAAGGGCTTGATCACGCGCACTCCAGCTCAATCAGGGGAAAGGTCGTCCTGACTGAACGAAATACGCCAAATAAATTTACCGGTTTGCGCCGCTCAATACGTCTTTAGAGGGTGAGGCTGAAGATTTTTTTCATCAGGTACTGCAGTTTTGCCGCGCTCATTCGTCTTATAGGTGTAGGCAAACACTTTTGCTTACCTGGACAGGCCAAGAAATGGAGCATTCACATGTACAACCAGCCACAGCCAGCGCTAACCGCTGGCCCTGGACGCACAAAGAGCCAACCGGTGACTGCAAGAACCGAAGCCGGCGAGCACGAGCGCCCTGGCAATGAACACATCCGCGAGCTGCTCAAGGCCTTTGGCCTGCGTACCAGCCTGATCCGCCTGAAGGTCATCGATGCCCTGCACATGGCCGATCGCGATGGCCGCAGTATCGGCGTGCGCGGGGTCCACAGCCAGCTCGAACAGCTGGATATTCCGTTGTCGTTCCTCAGCGTTCGCGAAGTGCTCAAGCGTTTGTGCGCCGAAGGCGTGATCAGCCTGGGCAACGACAAGTGCTACAGCCTCAACCCCCAGGCCCGCGCGGTACTGGAGCAAGCCACCTGCCGTTGAGCGACCGGCCGGCGCGCAGCCGGCCGCGCTTACCGCCTCAGGGCTTGACCTTGCGGCGCATGATGCCGTTGACCACCACCACAACCACCGCCACGCCTATGGCGATGTACTGGAACACTTGCTCGCTGATGGTGCCCTGCTTTTGCAGGTAGGACAGTCCGAGCATGATCCCCAGCACCAGCAGGGAGATCAGGATGGAGTATTTCAGGCGTTGACCTTGAGTCATGGGTAGTTCCTTGCGACATCGGCGAAAAGCCCCGAAGCGGGCCGAGCGCATGATACAACGTCACCCGCAGGCAGCGGACTATTTCCCGCTTCTGCCCGCCCCGCAGCATTGCCAACATGGCTTCCCGGACGACTGCCCAGACCAACGCAAGGATCACCATGTCGATGCGAACCCTGCTGCTCAGCCTGGCGCTGCTCAGCCCCCTCAATGCCCATGCCCTGCCCACCGAATCCCAACCTCAGGCTTTGCTGCTGGAACTGGCTGCACAATTGGCGCACAGCGCCGGCAGTAGCCAGTGGCAACAACTCTGGCAACGCAGCCGACAGGCCGGGCATCTGCACAGCAACCCGCACACCGAGCATTTCGATGTGCCCCAGGCACAAATTCCGGCACTGGTAGCCAGCACCCTGGCCAGCGCCGATCAGGCACGACCGTTGAAGCAGACGCAGGTGCGCTATCGCCGCGACTTTCACCCCAGGGTCATCGGCAAGGCTGGCACGCAGGCGTTGACCGCCCTGTGCGTGTGGGTCGACTGGCGCAGTTTCCCCGAACAGGGCGTCAACCATCCAACCCCCTACCTGGGCCAGGTCAGCCTGTTGCTGGCACGCCCTTGCGAGTAAGCATGGGTGGCTCAACCTGGGAAGGTCACCATCGCCATGGCAACCGGTAATCAAGGCGTTGCGCTTACGTCGCAATTCATTTCCCACCCATCGGCATGGTTCGTCCTACAGAAAGCGTACATAAAGCCCTCCCTTGCCGCCCCACTTGCTGCCTAGCCCGCCTTCCGCCCAGTAGCCGAGAATCCAGCTCAAGCCACGACAGACAGATGCGATTTGTCGCATTGACGCTGCCTGCAATGGCCCTAGCTGCCTGGCACGGATCATCAAGGTGCCGAACTATCGCCTACAAGGAAGTCACCATGGAACTGAGCGACCTGAACCGTATCGATATCGAACAACTGCCCCACTCGCTGCAGATGCTGATCGAATGCCTGGGTATCGAGAATGCCTACAACCTGACCTGCGCCTTTGGCGGGCGCCCCAAGTACATCCCCAAGCACCGCGAACGCACCGCACTGGCGGAAATTCTCCCGGCGCCGGCGCTGGATGCGCTGATCAAGCGCTTCGCCGGCATGGCCCTGGAGATCCCCAAGGTTGACCATTTTCTGCGCCAGCTGCGCAACCAGCAAATCCAGCAGGAAAGCGCCGACGGTCTGTCACGCAGCATGCTCGCCAACAAGTACGGATTGAGCCTGCGCCAGATCGGCAATATCCGTCGCCAGGAACCCTGCCCGCGCTAAGCGTCATCGACTTGAGCCGATAACTCCGGCATTCAAGGCAACCCCGCACAATGATGTGCAGTCAAGACAAGGAAATCTCTGATGGCAACAATCGACAATGGCCTGATCGGCTCGGTAATGAACGCCTTGCCACTGGACCGGATGATCTCGGGACCTCTGCAGGCGATGATCCAGGCGCAGATTTCGGCAAGCAAGTCGTACGCCGACTTTCTTATGGGCGTGTGCATCCAGAATGGCAAAGCCGTCGCCATTCAATTCGACTACGACGAAACCATCACCGATGAACAAGGGGTGTACAAGGGAACTGTCTCGAAGAAGATGCAGATCCCGCTGCTGGCAGCGGTCACTCACCCCAACATCGTCATCGAAGAAGGCAACATCGAATTCGAACTGACCATCAGCCAGCAAGCCGAGAGCACCGAAGAGAGCGGCAAAGAGGCAAGTTTCGGCGCGTCGCTGGGCTGGGGCAAATTCAGGCTCAATGTCAAAGGCCAGGTCAGCCACAAATCCACTCAAACGCGCAAAACCGATACCCGTGCACGTTACGCCTTCAACACCAAGGTACGCCGCCAGGACCCACCCGAGGCGCTGATGCGGGTCATCGACTTTCTCACCGACGCTGCGACCAAGCCTGTGGTCATGGCCGATGCCACCGCGCAAAACCTCGATGCGATGCCGGTTTCGGCACTGCCGATGCCTGACGAACAGGAAAGCCGCAAAGAAACAGCTATCTGATCGTGCAGCATAAATAAAAACCCAGGCCTCTCATGCTCGAGAGGCCTGCTGACGAGCACAAGGAGTGGGAACGATTGGACCAAACCTCGGCAGTGAACGCCCCCATTACCGCCAGCGACCTCTGTGATATTACCCGCGGCCTGCAAGAGGCCGCCGCAGCCACCAACAACCTGATTGCCCAGCAATACATCAAGCTGTTCGACCAGTTTTTCGATTATGACGTCGAGGCGCTCGGGACCCCGATGAAGGCCAAGATGGTCGAAGTGGCGATGGATGATCAGCACAAGATGCAGATTCCATTGATCGCGCTGGTTTCACCACGCGGGCTGGCACTGGAGCGCATGCAGGTCGACCTGTCGGTACGGATTCAAAACACCGAGACCACCGATGCCAGTGAAAACCTGCAGCGCGAACGCTTCTATGTGACGGTCGGCAGCCAGGGCAAACGCAACGGCGATGCCGCACGCGACCCCGATGAAGTACAGATCCGCATGCAGTTCCAGGCCTGTGAGCCACCGGAAGCGTTGAACCGGCTGATCGAGGAGTACACCAGCCTGATCACTCCGCAGCGGGTGTCCACGCCGGCCCAACCCACGATCGACAGCAACGAGTTCATCGCAGCGGCGACCGTGCGCTGATCATTGGCGCCTCTAGAAATCACGTTTGTAAAAGATATCCAGGGAACTGGCCAGGCCACTGGCCGCCTCCAGGTAAACCTTCTTGCTGAGCTTGTAGCGCAAGGCGATGGTGTTGGCCGGCTCGAACACACCCACCCCGTAACGCAGGCTCAAGCGCTCGGTCAGGTTGCCGCTGGCGACCACCGCCGTGTTGTTGCCGCTGCCCTGGGTGTCGAGCTGGAAGTCATCGATGCCCAGGCTCGAGGCCAGGCTGCCGGTGATCCCGGCACTGCCCGCCAGGCCCAGGCCGAGCGCCGCTTCGGCGAGCATGTTGTTATCTTCGCCAGTGGTGCCCAGCGGCCGGCCGAGCACCAGGTAGGACAAGGCCTGCTCCTGGCTCATGGCCGGCTCCGAGAACACCTGGGTGGTGGGCTGCTCGGCGCTGCCGCTCAAGCGGATGCCGGCAATCACGTCATCGGTCTTGCGAATTGCCTCGATGTCCAGGTACGGCTGATCGATAGGGCCGGCAAACAGCAAGCGCGCACGGCGGATGGTCAGGCGCTGGCCATAGGCACGGTAGCGACCATCGGCCAGGCTCAGTTCGCCGCGGGTATCGAGGTTGTCGCCGATATGCACGTGCCCGAGCAGGTTGGCGGTAAGGCCAAAGCCGCTGAACGAGAGCTTGTCCTGGCCCACCTGCACGTCGATATCCATGGCCATGGCCATCGGCGCTTTGCCCTCCTCGGTCTGGTGACCGAGGATCACCGTGTCATCGGAGACCTTGACCGTCGACGGCGGCAGTTCACGCACGGTGATCTTGCCCTTGGGCACCAGCACCTTGCCAGTCACCGCAAGCTTGTCGTCAATCAGGCTGATTTTCAGGTCCGGGGCCACTTCGAGGGCCGCATAGGGTTCGACGTTGACCGGCAGGCGCTGGCCCTGCAGCGCCAGGTTTACAGCCAGGGCCTGGCCCCAGCCGATCTGCCCGTTCAGGCTGCCCTGGCCGCTTTCGCCGCTTTTCCAGCTGCCGTTGAGCTGGACCTGTTCGCCGGCGATCAACGCTTGCAGTTGCAGGTCCTGAAGGCTGATCGGCAGCTCGGCACCGCTGATTTCGCCATGTACAAGGTTCAGGCTGCCATTGACCTGAGGCGCCAGCAAAGTGCCAGACAGGCGCCCGCTGCCATTGAGCTGGCCATTCAAACGCTCGACCATCGGCGCAAACGGACGGCCGATGGCCAGGTCCAGGCCGCTGAGGCGGAAGTCACCGCTCAACGGTTTGTTCTTTGCCAACGGGTCAAGCCGGGTATTGACCGCCAGCTCGCCGAGCTTGTCACCGTGAAAGTCCAGGCGGGTATCGATGCGCCGCGGGCCCAGGGTGCTTTGCAGGCGCAGGGTCTGGTAGGGGAAGTCCAGCCATTGGTCCTTTTCACGCACGCGCAAGGTGCCGCCGCTGGCATCGATGAGGATGGTGCCCTTGGGCCCGCTGGCCGGCACATCGAGGTTGATGTCGGCATTGAGCAGGCCCTGCCAGGCAAAATCCTTGGGCAGCCACTGCGCCAGGCTCTGCAGCGGGAACTGCTTGAGGTGATAGCGCAGGCGTGGCTCGGGCGCCAGGCGCTGGTCTTCGCCGCACAGGCTGGCCTGGCCGGAACGCCAGCAATGGGCGCCGAACTCCACCTGGCCGCTGGCCAGGCGCTGCAGTTTTGCCGGCGCCTGCAGGCGCCAGTCCTGGCCACCGGCCTGGATTTCGCCGCTTGCCAGGCGCCCGCGCCAGTTGCCCTTGTCCAGTTGCCCATCCAGGCCCAGGTCAAGCTTGAGCTGCGGCCCGTCCAGGGCCAGTTGCAGCTTTTGCTGACGAACATCACCGCTGCCCTTGGCCGTGAGCATCCCCAGGCTGGTATCGCCCAGGCGAATACTGCCGGCCTCAAGGTCGATGAGTGCACGTTGGGCGTTGTCCAGACGTGCATCCAGGCTCAGTCGCTGCACGCGATTGTCAGCCTGGGCCAGTTGCTGGCCCTGCAGAACGAAGCTGCCTTGGGGGGCCTGCAAGGTACCGGCAACCTCCAGGCGGCCCTTGACCTGGCCTTGCAGCTGCGGCCAGAGCTGGCCCAGGCGTGGCAGGTTGATATCGATCTGACCGGCCAGACGCTGTTGCAGGCTGCCACTGCCATTGATGTGGTTGTCGCCCAGGCGGATGTCCAGGGTGCCCAGGGTCCATTGCTGCCCTGCCCCTTGCGCCAGCGCTTTGAGCACAGCGGGCTGGCCACGCAGTCGACCCTTGAGGTCAAGCTCGGCATCCAGACGCAACTCGCCGTTTTTCATCTCGCCCTTGCTGCGCAAGGGGCCAGCCAGGGTGCCGGGCAACTCGGCCAGCCAGTACGCCGGGTTCAGCGCCGACAGCTCCAGCGCGGCATCCCAGGCCACGCCATCGGCAAACTGCACGCCGACACTGCCGGTGGCCTTGCCTTGGCCCGCGCTCAGTTGAAGCTGCGCCAGGCTGACTTGCTTGAGGTCGCCCTTGAACGGGCTACTGAGGCTGAAGGTGCCTGCCGGGCCGTCCAGGTCGCCGTTGAATTCGCCCTGGTAGTTGCCATCGCGGTATTGCACCTGGCCGGTGAAGCGGCGCAGGGAAACTTCCGGTGCCGGGTTCATGGGATACAGGCGCAGCCAGGGAAAATCCAGCCAGTCGATGCTGGCGTCTGCGCTCAGGCCTTGCTGCCAGTCGGCCTTGGCCTTGAGCTTGAGCGCCTGCTCGGCGCTGGCACTGAGGTCCAGGGCGCTGACTTCTGCACCCTTGGCATCAACCCGGCCTTGCAGCTTGAGCGCCACCGGGCCCTGTTCGGCAGGCAGGCTGGCTGAACCGAGCAGTTGATAGCCGTTTTGCAGGTTGCCCTTGGCGCTCAGTTGCAACTGGTTCAGTTGCAAGGTGTCGGGCAGCGCGGCCGAAGGTTTGAACGCCTCGCTGCTGATCTGCAGTTGCGCTGGCAGATTCTGCGCCAGTGCCTGCAGCTCGCCGCTCAGGCGCGCTTGCAGATAACCGCTGCTGTCAGCCGTGAGCTTGAGGGTTTTCTGCAGGTCGCCGTCGACCTGCAACGCCAGTTGCCAGGGTTGCCCGTCGACACTGGGCAACTGCAGTTGCCCCTGGGCCTGCAACGGCCAATCGGCTTCGGGCTTGAGCAGGCCCTGCAGGTTCAGCTTGAGATCATCGCGTTGCAGTTGCAGGCTGTCGATCTGTAGCCCGCCGGTGGTCCAGTGCGCGGCCAGTTGCAACTGGCTGAGCTGTTCGTTGCCATCCAGGCGTAGCTGGCCGATGCGCACACTGCCAAGCTCAATGGCCAGCGGCAGCTTGAGTTGCGGCAGTTGCAACGGCCCGCTGTCGGGCTTCGGCTCGCCGGGAGTAAAGGCCAGGTTGACCTGATCGGTTTCCAGCCGCTCGATGCACAGGGTCATACGCAGCAGGCAGGCCGGCGACCAGGCCAATGCCGGCGCGACCAGCTCGACGCGATCGCCGCCTTGTTCCCACAGCAAGCGCTCGGCCTGCCACTGCCCGGCCAGGCGGCCCTGAAAGTTATCCAGTTGCAGCCCCGGCACCAGCCCCAGTGCCCAGCGGCTGCCGGCCTGAGTACCGAGCACCAGGCCGACACCCAGCACCAGCAACAGCAGCAAGGCCAGCAGGCCAAGAACGATGAATTTGATAACCCGACTCACAGTTCCGGCCCCATGGAGAAGTGCAAACGCAAACCGCCGTCGTCGTCCAGCGCGCGGGCCAGATCCAGACGCAGCGGCCCGACCGGAGACACCCAGCGCACACCAATACCGACACCGGTCTTGAGGCTGGGAAGCTCCAGATTGTTGAATGAGTTGCCCTGGTCGACGAAGGTCGCCACCCGCCATTTCTCGGCAACCGAATACTGGTACTCGGCGCTGGCGGCCACCAGGTAACGGCCGCCGATGCGATCGCCATCGGAGTTCTTTGGCGACAGGGTCTGATAATCGTAGCCCCGCACGCTCTGGTCACCACCGGCGAAGAAGCGCAGCGACGGCGGAACGGAATTCTTGTAGCTGTTGGTGGCGCTACCGCCGAACTGCACACGGCCGAGGAAGCGATGGTTCTGGCCGAGGGTGGTCAAGCCCTTGAGCAACACATTGGCGTGCAGCAGGTTGGTGTCGGACACCAGCCCCTCCTTGGCTGCCTGTACATCGAACTGCAAGCGGTACCCGTTGTGCGGGTCGATACGGTTGTCACTGCGCAGGTAGGAATAGCTGATGCCGGGCATCAGCAGGTTGCTCAGGCCCGAGTCGTCACCGAGCTTGTACTCTTCGCGCTGGTACTTGAGCGAAATGACCCGCTGCCAGCCGCTGGGCAGTTTGCTGTGCCATTCCGGGCCGACCGTGAGCAGCTTGCTCACGGTGTCGGTGCCGGCGATTTCTTCATTCTGGTAGCCGCCGGCAAAACGCAGTTTGTCGGTCAGCGGCGGGTCGAGCGGAATGTCGTACCACAGGCCGACGTTCTGCCGCGGCGCCGACAGCTCGGTCTCCCAGCCATAACTATGGCCTTGCGGGTTGACCCAGTGGCGGGTCCAGTTGGCCTTGCCGCGCGGCCCGACGTCGGTCGAAAAACCCAGGCCCAGGCCCATGGTCCGTGGCTTGCGGGTGTCGAGTTGGACAGCCACCGGGATGCTCTGCTCGACCGCGGCAGTGGGCGCGGCATCGACCCGTACGCCTTCGAAGTAGCCGCTCGATTGCAGGGCGTTGTTGAGCTCGGCGATCAGCTCGGAATCGTAGGGGGTGTCGGCCTTGAACGGCACCATGCGTTGCAGCAGGTCTTCATCGAGCGGTGTATCGCCGGCGAAGCTGACCTTGCCCAGGCGGTAGCGCGGGCCGCTGGCGTAGATCAGCTCGATGTCGGCGACACCGGCCTGGGGATCGACCGCCAGGCGCTGGCGAACGAAATGGCCGCTGAAAAAGCCATAGCGCGAGGCCTGGTTCTGGATCAGGCGCTTGGCGTCTTCGTAATGGCCATGGTTGAGCACCGCGCCTGAGCGCAGCGCCTTGCTGTCGGGAATGCGAAAGGCCTTGAGCTCGCTGGCCGGGCCGTCGATTCGGATGGTCACATCACGCAGGTGCACCGGCTCGCCGGGATCGATGCTCAATACCAGTTGCGGGCCCTTGTCGGCCTTGGCCGCTGGCTTGACCTCGCTATCAATCTGCGCCTGGTAATAGCCCAGGGCCTGGGAGGCCTTGCGCGCCTGCTCGACTGCGCCGCGGCTGAAGCGCAGCAGCGCCTCTTCATCGCGTTTACCAAGGCTGCCGATATAGCCTTCGACATTGGCCTTGAGTTCGTTATTGGCAGGTTTGACCCGGACCACCAGCTCGCTTTGCGCATACGCGCCGATGCTGGCAACCCATAGAATCAAACCGCAGGTGAATCGTCCTGAATACGTCATAGGCGCGGATGCTACCAGAGCTTGGCGGCAGCATGGAGCCCGAGGTATTCCTCGTTGTTATGCAATTGAGGCCGAAGCCTGTTGCGACGACTGCGGATTGGGGTGAAAGAACACGTGTTCGTGAACCGGTCCTACAGCGATCTCGCCAATTTCCTGATAGCCCTGTCGATGATAGAACGCCAGGTAGTGCTCGTTGCCGGTGTCCAGCACCACCCCCTCGGAATGCTCATCCACGGCACACCAATCGTGCACAGCCTGTAACAATTGTTCGCCGTAGTGCTTGCCCTGAAACTGCGGATGGATCCCCAGCAGTGGCAACACATGCACCGCATCACTGGGCAGACAGGCCATCAGTGCGGCCTGGTAGTCCAAATAGCGGCGGGTGCAGCGAAAGCCGGTGCTGAGCACCATGCGCATGCGCCAGGCCCAGCTTTCGGTGATGCCCAGGCGTCGCTGCGGCGGGGCGATCAAGGCGATGCCGACCAGCCGGTCTTCAACCAACAGGCCGATGGCGGGCAGGTCCTGGAGAAAATGCTGGTTGACCAGCTCGCGCACCGTGGCGCGTATGCGCTGGTCGAACCCCGGACGCCGGGCCTCGAACAGAAAGGCAAAGGTCGGTTCGTGGCGATAGGCGTGATACAGCAGGGAGCGCGCCTCGCGGCTGTAGCCGCCATCGAGCAGACGGACTTCAGCCGGTGCGGCAGTCGATTCGGGCATGCTGGCAAACCTCCGGAAATGGGCATTCATTGCCTTTGAGGTGTTCGCGGTGCCAACGTTCACCTCGTGGCACAGGTTAGCAACCTATCGAGTGGCTCGCCACGCTGGCCGGCGCCGCCGATGTCGGCTAGCATCCTGGGTTTTACCAGGATTGTGCTGCCCATGAAGATCGTCTCGTTCAACATCAATGGCCTGCGCGCCCGGCCCCACCAGTTGGCGGCGTTGATCGAAAAGCACCAGCCCGACGTCATCGGCCTGCAGGAAACCAAGGTCAGCGACGAGCAGTTCCCGCTCGCCGACGTCCAGGCCCTGGGTTATCACGTGCACTTTCATGGCCAGAAGGGCCACTACGGCGTCGCCCTGCTCTCGCGCCAGGCGCCACTGAGCCTGCACAAGGGCTTCAGCAGCGATGAAGAAGACGCCCAACGGCGCTTCATCTGGGGCACCTTTGCCGATGCCGATGGCACGCCGATCACCATCATGAACGGCTACTTCCCCCAGGGCGAAAGCCGCGACCACCCGACCAAGTTCCCGGCCAAGCAGCGTTTCTACAGCGATCTGCAGGCACTGCTGGAAACCCAGTTCCAGAACGACCAGCCGTTGCTGGTGATGGGTGATGTAAACATTTCGCCAGAAGACTGCGACATCGGCATCGGCGCCGACAACGCCAAGCGCTGGCTGAAGACCGGTAAATGCAGCTTCCTGCCGGAAGAGCGCGAGTGGATGGCGCGCCTGAAAAACTGGGGCCTGGTCGACAGCTTCCGCCACCTGCACCCGGAAGTCGCCGACCGTTTCAGCTGGTTCGACTACCGCAGCCGCGGCTTTGAAGACGAGCCCAAGCGCGGCCTGCGCATCGACCTGATCATGGCCTCCCAGGCGCTGCTGCCGCGGATCAAGGACGCCGGCGTCGACTATGACTTGCGCGGCATGGAAAAGCCTTCGGACCATGCGCCGATCTGGCTTGAATTGACCTGATAAACGCTCCCACAGGCTTTGTAGGAGCGGGCTTGCCCCGCGATGCGATCTGGCAGACAGCATGCTATCGCGGGGCAAGCCCGCTCCTGCCACAGCCTGTCATCCCCCGGTCACATGGCTGTCTTAATCTCCCGGCACACCCTTTGCCCATGAGTGCCAGACGGCATGTTGCGCCACCTCTCCCTGCTTGTGCTTTGCCTGCTCCCGCTGATTGGCGCCGCTGACCCGCAGGCGCAATTGCGTATTCAGGGTTCCAACACTATCGGCGCCGCGCTGGCACCGGCGCTGGTCTCAGGTTTGCTCGCGCAACAAGGCGCCAGCGCCATCAGCATCGTCAGCAGCGACGCCGCCAACGAGCTTCAGGTCCGTGCCCTGGACAGCAACGGCCAGGCCTTGCGCATCGACGTCGCCGCCCACGGTTCCAGTACTGGCTTCACTGCACTCAAATCCGGCCAAGCGGAGCTGGCGGCTTCCTCACGTCCGATCAAGCCAGCCGAACTGAACGAGCTGCAAGCGCTGGGCGACCTTAATAGTGCCGCCGCCGAGCAGATCATTGCCCTGGACGGCGTCGCGGTGATCGTCCACCCCGACAACCCGCTGCCGCAATTGACCACCACCCAGCTGGCGCAGATCTTCTGCGGGCAGATCGACCGCTGGGAGCAACTGGGCATCGGCAGCGGCCCGATCAACCTGTACGCCCGCGATGACCGCTCCGGCACCTTCGAGACCTTCAAAGCGCTAGTCCTCGACCCGGCACGGCAAGCCCTGGCCGACCACACCAAACGTTTCGAATCGGCGGAGCAACTGGCCAGCCAGGTGCTCGGCGATCGCCAGGCCATCGGCTTCAGCAGCCTGGCCACGGTGCACGGCGCCAAGGTCGTGGCGATTGCCGACGGTGAGTCCCAGGCCATGCTGCCGACAGCGGCGCTGGTGGCCAGCGAAGACTATCCGCTGTCGCGCCGGTTGTTCTTTTACTTGCCCCCCGGCCAGGCCAACCCCCTGGCCCGCGCCCTGGTCGAGTTCGCCCAAAGCCCCCAGGGCCAGGCCATTGTCACCGGCAGCGGCTTCGTCGGCCAGCAGGTGCAGAGCATCAAGGTTCAGCCCCGTACCGACATGCCGCGCCGCTACCTGGGCCTTGCCAATGATGCCCGGCGCCTGTCGGTCAACTTTCGCTTCCAGGAGGGTAACGCCAGCCTCGACAACAAGGCCCTGCGCGATGTGCAGCGGGTAGTCCAGTACCTGCAGGCGCAGCACAAGCTGAGCAACAGGGTGGTGCTGGTGGGCTTTGGTGATGCCAAGGATGACCCGCAGCGCGCCGCCCTGCTCTCGCGGCTGCGGGCCATGGCAGTGCGCCGGGAACTGGCTCGTAGTGGTGTCGAGTTGCGCGAAATAATCGGCCTGGGTGACGAACTGCCAGTGGCGGCGAACACCGCCGAACAAGGGCGGATCCGCAATCGGCGGGTCGAGGTGTGGGTCTACTGAGCCACTGCCTGCCAGGCGGGGCAATCAATTGTTACAGCCTCGATTGGGCGCCCTGGTTCTCCGGGTCTAGGCTTGTCCCTAGTGACGCCGGGCCCCTCTGACGGCTGCCAAGCCGCCATGTCGGAGTCACTGTTGCTCAGCAACGTCGACATTAAGGAGGGGCTCATGGCAGCTCTACAGGTATTTCTCGACAACGACTTCCTCGGCACCAGCCTGTGGTTCTGGCTGGCCTTTCTCGGCATCGTCCTGACCCTGCTGGTACTGGACCTGGGCGTGCTGCACCGCAAGCTGCACGAAATCGAAATGCGCGAGAGCCTGCTGCTGTATGGCGGCTATTTCAGCGTCGGGGTGCTGTTCGGCGTGTGGGTGTGGTTCGAGCTGGGCGCGCAGAAGGCCCTGGAGTTCTACACCGGCTTTCTCATCGAGCAGTCGTTGTCGATGGACAACGTGTTCGTCATGGCGATGATCTTCAGCTTCTTCGCCATCCCTCGCCGCTATCAGCACCGGGTGCTGTTCTGGGGGATTCTCGGCGTGGTGGTGCTGCGGGCGATCATGATCGGCCTGGGCAGTGCGCTGGTGCAGGAGTTCGAGTGGATCCTCTACGTGTTCGGCGCCTTCCTGCTGTTCACCGGGGTAAAGATGCTGTTCTCCAGCGAAGATTCCCACCCGGACCTGGCCAACAACCCGGTGCTGAAGTTCGTCCGGCGTCATATGCGGGTAACCGACGAGATCCACGGCCCGCGCTTTTTCGTGCACATCACCCCGCCCGGGCAGAGCAAGGCACTGCGCTATGCCACGCCGTTGTTCCTGGCCCTGGTGCTGATCGAGCTGGCCGACCTGGTGTTCGCCGTCGACAGCGTGCCGGCGATCTTTGCCATCACCCAGGACCCGTTCATTGTCTACACCTCGAACATCTTCGCGATTCTCGGGTTAAGGGCGCTGTACTTTGCCCTGGCGGCGCTGATGCACCGCTTCATCTACCTCAAGTACGCGCTGGCGCTGGTGCTGGTGTTCATTGGCGGCAAGATCTTCTACCACGGCCTGATTGGCGCCGTGCCGCCGATGCTGTCACTGGCGGTGACCATTGCCCTGCTCAGCGGTGGCGTGCTGGTTTCACTGTTCTCGACCCGTGCACAGGGCAAGCCCGCCGCCGACAAGGAGGCGGACTTGCACGGCAAGCATCAATGACTGCTACGGAGCATTTCCTTGGGCACGTACTTGCCGATCTCGTACTTGCCGATCGCCGCGCGGTGCACTTCGTCCGGGCCGTCGGCCAGGCGCAGGGTGCGCTGCATGGCGTACATGTAGGCCAGCGGGAAGTCGCCCGAGACACCGGCGCCGCCATGGATCTGGATCGCCCGGTCGATAACCTTCAGCGCCACGTTCGGCGCCACCACCTTGATCTGGGCGATTTCGCTGCGGGCGACCTTGTTACCGACGGTGTCCATCATGTAGGCAGCCTTGAGGGTCAGCAGCCGGGCCATGTCGATTTCCATCCGCGAATCGGCAATCTTGTCGACGTTGCCCCCCAGGCGCGCCAGAGGCCGGCCGAAGGCGGTACGTTCCACCGAGCGCTTGCACATCAGCTCAAGGGCCCGCTCGGCCATGCCGATCGAACGCATGCAGTGGTGGATGCGCCCCGGGCCCAGGCGCCCCTGGGCGATCTCGAAACCGCGGCCCTCTCCGAGCAGCACGTTCTCGTAAGGCACGCGCACGTTCTCGAACAGCACTTCGGCGTGGCCATGGGGCGCGTCGTCGTAGCCGAACACCGGCAGCGGCCGGACGATCTTTACCCCGGGGGTATCGGTAGGCACGAGGATCATCGAGTGCTGCTGGTGCCGCGGGCCTTGCGGGTTGCTCAGGCCCATGAAGATCATGATCTTGCAGCGCGGGTCGCAGGCGCCGGAGGTCCACCACTTGCGGCCGTTGATCACCCACTCGTCACCGTCACGCACGGCGCGGGCGGCCATGTTGGTGGCGTCGGACGAGGCCACGTCCGGCTCGGTCATGGCGAATGCCGAGCGGATGTCACCGCGCAGCAACGGTTCGAGCCACTGGCGCTTCTGCTCTTCGTTGGCATAACGCACCAGCACTTCCATGTTGCCGGTGTCCGGCGCCGAGCAGTTGAACGGCTCGGGGCCGAGCAACGAGCGGCCCATGATCTCGGCCAGGGGGGCATATTCGAGGTTGGTCAGGCCCGCGCCCAGCTCCGACTCCGGCAAAAACAGGTTCCACAAACCCTCGGCCTTGGCCTTGGCCTTGAGCTCTTCCATGATCGCGGTCGGCTGCCAGCGATCGCCTTCGGCAACCTGGCGCTCGAACACCGCTTCGGCGGGATAGACATAGGCATCCATGAACGCCGTGACACGTTCACGCAGCGCCTGGACCTTGGGTGAATAGGCGAAATCCATGGGCAGTACCTTCAGTGGAAAAGGGATCTGTTATCGATCCTAGATCAGCCGGTAAAATCCACCTAGTCTATTCTCGGCGTGTATAAACATTCATAACCGATATATGATCCACGGATAACACCAACAAGAGCAGCGCCCATGAACCTGAGCAAGGTCGACCTGAATCTGTTTATCGTCTTCGATGCCATCTACACCGAAGCCAACCTGACCCGGGCCGGGCAGATCGTCGGCATTACCCAGCCGGCGGTGTCCAACGCCTTGGCGCGCCTGCGCGAAACCTTCAACGACCCGCTGTTCGTGCGCACCGCCCAGGGCATGGTGCCCACGCCCATGGCGCAGAACATCATCGGCCCGGTGCGCAATGCCCTGTCGCTGCTGCGCGTGTCGGTGCAAGAGAGCCGCATCTTCAACCCGCTGCAGGCCAGCAAGACCTTTCGTATCAGCATGACCGACCTCACCGAGGCGGTGATCCTGCCGCTGCTGTTCCAGCGCCTGCGACGCCTGGCGCCGGCGGTGGTGATCGAAAGCTTCTTGTGCAAGCGCCGGGAAACCACCAAGGAACTGGCCGCCGGGCGCCTGGACTTTGCCGTCGATGCGCCGCTCAACACCGACCCGCAAGTGCGCCACGTCAAGCTGATGCAAGACCGCTATGTGTGCGCCATGCGCCAGGGCCACCCGCTGTTCAAGGACAAGCTCAGCCTCGACGACTACCTGGGCATGACCCACATCCATATCTCCAGCCGCCGCAATGGCCTGGGCTATGTCGACCTGGCCCTGGGCAAGATGGGCGTGCAGCGCAAGATCGCCCTGCGCTCCCAGCATTACCTGATGGCCTCGCAAGTACTGCAGCAGACCGACATGGTCATGACCGTGCCGGAGCGCTTCGCCCGCCGCCACCAGCTCAACCATGTCAACCTGCCGGTGGACGTGCCGCCGCTGGAAACCCACCTGTACTGGCACGAAAGCACCGACCAGGACCCGGCCAACCGCTGGATGCGCGAACAGATCATCGAGCTGTGTCAGGGCGTGGTGGCGCAGGATGAGCGGGCGGCCATGGCTGAGGTGTAGGGAGCTATGGCGGGGCAGGCCCCAGCAATCCTTGCTTGACGTATACGTCAACCTGCAATTAGCTTAGCTCCATGCCCTTTTCCCGAGCCAAGCAATGAGCAGCCAGACCTACAGCATCTCCGACCTGTCCCGCGAGCTGGACATCACCACCCGGGCCATTCGCTTCTATGAAGAACAGGGCCTGCTCAGCCCGGAGCGTCGCGGCCTGGAGCGGGTCTATTCGGCTCGCGACAAGGTCAGCCTGAAGCTGATCCTGCGCGGCAAGCGCATTGGTTTTTCCCTGGCCGAGTGCCGTGAACTGATCGAGCTGTATGACCCGTCCAGCGGCAACCTCAAGCAACTGCACAGCATGCTGGCGAAGATCGCCGAACGCCGCGCCCAGCTTGAACAGCAACTGCTCGACATCCAGCAGATGCAACTGGAGCTGGACACTGCCGAAGAGCGCTGCGAGCAAGCCCTGGCCGCGACCTTGAACAACCAGAAAAACAGCCATTGAGCCCTGAGGAATCCTGCCCATGTCATTGCCTGAAAAAGTCCGCCTGGTCGAAGTCGGCCCGCGCGACGGCCTGCAAAACGAAGCCCAGCCCATCAGCGTGGCCGACAAGGTTCGCCTGGTCGATGACCTGAGTGCGGCAGGCCTTTCTTATATAGAAGTGGGCAGCTTCGTTTCCCCCAAGTGGGTACCACAGATGGCCGGCTCCGCCGAAGTGTTTGCCAATATCCAGCAGCGCAACGGGGTGACCTACGCCGCGTTGGCGCCGAACCTGCGCGGTTTTGAAGATGCCCTGGCGGCCGGGGTCAAGGAAGTGGCCGTCTTTGCCGCCGCCTCCGAGGCGTTCTCCCAGCGCAACATCAACTGCTCGATCAGCGACAGCCTGCAGCGCTTCGTGCCGATCATCGAAGCGGCGCGTCAGCACGGGGTGCGGGTGCGCGGTTATGTCTCGTGCGTGCTGGGTTGCCCCTATGAAGGCAAGGTCAGCGCCGAGCAGGTGGCCCCGGTGGCCCGCGAGCTGTTCGACATGGGCTGCTATGAAGTGTCGCTGGGCGACACCATCGGCACCGGCACCCCCGGGGCAACCCGGCGCCTGTTCGAAGTGGTCGGCGCCCAGGTGCCACGCGCCCAGCTGGCCGGACACTTTCATGACACCTACGGCCAGGCCCTGGCCAACGTCTATGCCAGCCTGCTTGAAGGCATCAGTGTGTTCGACAGCTCTGTTGCGGGCCTCGGCGGCTGCCCCTATGCCAAAGGCGCCAGCGGTAACGTTGCCAGCGAAGACGTGCTGTACATGCTCCAGGGCCTCGGTATCGACACCGGTATCGACCTGCAGCGCTTGATTGCCGCGGGCTTGCGTATCAGTGAAGTGCTGGGCCGCGCCAGCGGCTCGCGGGTGGCTCGCGCCCGTCAGGCACAGTAATCACAAGCGGTAACAGGCTGATCTGCGTGCGGGTGTTACCGCCCCCGCACTTTTCAGGGAAATTCCGGGTAACACGGAAACAAATCGACAGAATTTCCCGAGGAGATTTTTCCGCAAAATCTTCAAGCCATTGATTTTATTGGGTTTTAAAAAGTTGGCACGGCACCTGCTATATCTCAGGTACAAGAACAATAAAAAGTGCGACACACCCAATAAAAATAAGACGAAACGACTCTGACATAACAAGAACAACACGACAGAGGCGCAGCTAACAGATTTTTTTGGAGAGGATGTGCTTTCCAGGGGCTTGCCCCGCAACCGGACACAGAACAATAAAACTACCCCAAGGTAGCGCAGGTCACGGTTGGATCAGCAATGATGAAGGTAGATCAGCGCTCAAAAAAATACGTTTGCTCTTGATCCCGGATGGGGATCGCCAAAGATACAGAGGCAACGGTCGCCAAAAACAACAACAGGCCGCCCTCCAATAACAAAAAAAGAGCACGCAACAATCTTTGAGGGGAGCCTAGGCTCCCCTCAGTGCTTCCTGCCCTCCTCGTTTTCGTCCTCGTCGTCCTTCTCGAAGCGATTGACCACCAGCGGCATCACCCCCAATACCAGCAACGCCAGCACCGTGCTGACCACCGCCGTGGCCTCCCGGCCCATGCCCGCCGCCACACCGATCGCCGCGGTCATCCACAAGCCCGCAGCCGTGGTCAGGCCCTTGACGTGCCCGGCATCCTGGTCGTGGCCCTTGAGAATGGTGCCGGCACCCAAAAAGCCGATACCGGCGACGATGCCCTGCACCACCCGGCTCAGCGCTGCATCGTCGGCCCCGGCCATGCGCGGCACCAGCACGAACAGCGCCGCGCCGAGGGCCACCAGCATATGGGTGCGCACCCCGGCGGCCTTGCCCTTGAGTTCGCGCTCAAAACCGAGAATGGCGCCCAGCAGCGCCGCCATGACCAGGCGCACGGTCACCTGGGTAAGCTGCTTGGCATCGGTGATGTCGGCAAATTCCGCCACCAGGGTGATCCAGACTTGATGCCACCAGGCGTCCATGGGCTGTGTCCATGCAATAGGGATTAATCGATGGACAACGCCACTGGCGGCAAGTGCGCTGCCGACCGCTGATCGGTTGCTGCCAGCATCCCCTGCACCCGTGCGGTCCCACACATAGGACCCGAGTAAAGAGGACACAGCCATGCCTATTGAAATCGACACCACTAACCAGCGCTGCACCCTGATCAGCGATGACATGCACATCCAGGGCGAGGCCACTCAGGTGCGAATCGTCACCGACGAGGCCTTGCGAATGTCGGTTGCCGAGCTCGAAGGCAAGCGCGTGCCAATCACCGAACAGGAAGCCGATGCCCTCACTGTAGCGGGTGCGGTGGATGGTCGCAGGCACCTCAAGGAGACCGAGCAAGGCTCGATAATCTGAGGCCTACGGAGTTTCCAAGGTAAATCTGATACGGTTTTTATCCAGATACCTGAGCCTGTTATGCAAACAGATGGGGCGCCATAGTGCTCTGGCCTGATCGAGGCCTGATGAGCGACGAACCATGAGCGATAGAATCCCCGTCCAGATCGTTGAAATTGCTGAGCCTTCCACCTTCAAGAAGAAGCCTGCCAGCAGTGACCGACAGATCCACACCCGTAGTTTCACCGGCTTGTTTCGTAACCTGCGCCTGGCTGGCGCGGGTTTTCTGTTTTTGCTGTTCTTTGGCACCGTCTGGCTGAACTGGGGCGGTCGTCAGGCCGTGCTTTGGGACCTGGCCGACAGCAAGTTCCATATCTTCGGCGCCACCTTCTGGCCGCAGGACTTCATCCTGCTCTCGGCGTTGTTGATCATCTGCGCCTTCGGCCTGTTTGCCATCACCGTGCTCGCCGGCCGGGTCTGGTGCGGTTACACCTGCCCGCAAAGTTCCTGGACCTGGATTTTCATGTGGTGCGAGAAGGTCACCGAAGGTGAGCGCAACCAGCGCATCAAGCTCGATGCCGCGCCCTGGAGCCTGAACAAACTGGCCCGGCGTTCGGCCAAGCACACCCTGTGGCTGGCCATCAGCCTGCTGACCGGGCTGACCTTCGTCGGCTACTTCACGCCGATCCGGCCGCTGGCCGAAGAACTGTTCACCCTGCAACTGGGCGGTGTCAGTCTGTTCTGGATTCTGTTCTTCACCGGCGCCACCTACATCAACGCCGGCTGGCTGCGTGAAGCGGTGTGCATGCACATGTGCCCGTACGCCCGGTTCCAGAGCGTGATGTTCGACAAGGACACCCTGACCGTCGCCTACGACCCGGCCCGTGGTGAATCCCGCGGCCCGCGCAAGAAGGAAGTCGACCACAAGGCCAAGGGCCTGGGCGACTGCATCGACTGCCATATGTGCGTGCAGGTGTGCCCGACCGGCATCGACATCCGCGACGGCCTGCAGATGGAGTGCATCGGCTGCGCCGCCTGTATCGACGCCTGTGACTCGATCATGGACAAAATGGGCTACGCCCGCGGCCTGGTCGGCTACAAGTCCGAACACACCCTGCAAGGCGGCACCACCAACTGGCTGCGCCCGCGCCTGCTCGGCTACGTCACCGCCCTGGTGGTGATGATCGGCGCCCTGGTGATCGCCCTGCAGCAGCGGCCGATGGTGTCGATGGACGTGATCAAGGACCGTGGCCTGTTCCGTGAGAACAACGCCGGGCAGATCGAGAACATCTACACCCTCAAGGTCATCAACAAGACCCAGCAATCCCAGCACTACCGCCTGCGCCTGCTCGATGCCGAAGGCTTCGAACTGCACGGCAGGACCGAATTCAGCCTGGCGGCCGGGGAAATGAGCGACTTGCCGGTGTCGGTAGCGATGTTGGCCGATCGCCCGCAAAGCAGCTCCCAGGACATCAGCTTCGAACTGATCGATACGGACGAACCCGGTGTGCGCAGCGTCGCCCACAGCCGTTTTGTTGCGCCTTTGAACCGCTGATCCCATACACTGCCCGAGCATCCGAAACCTTTCGAGCCATGATGAAACGCTACGAGAAATTCGCCGACGACATTGCCGAACTGATCCGCTCCGGGGTCCTCGGCCCCGGCCAGCGCGTGCCGTCGGTGCGTTATGCCAGCCAGACCCACGGCGTCAGCCCGTCCACGGTGTTCCAGGCCTACTACCTGCTGGAGCGCCGCGGGCTGATCCGCGCCCGGCCGCGCTCGGGGTACTTCGTCAACGCCCACGCGCCGCGCCAGTTCAGCGAGCCGCAGATCATCGAGCAAGCCAGCGAGTCCACCGAGGTGGATGTCAGCGAGCTGGTGTTCTCGATCCTCGACTCGATCAAGGACCCGCAAACCGTGGCCTTCGGCTCGGCTTTTCCCAGCCCTCACCTGTTCCCGCTGCCGCGCCTGGCCCGCTCCATGGCCAGCGCCAGCCGCGAGATGGACCCGCGCATGGTGGTCACCGACCTGTCGCCGGGCAACCCGCAGCTACGCCGGCAAATTGCCCTGCGCTACATGGTCGGCGGCCTGATGCTGCCCATGGAGGAGCTGCTGATCACCAACGGCGCGCTGGAGGCCCTGAACCTGTGCCTGCAGGCGGTGACCGAGCCCGGCGACCTGGTGGCCATCGAGGCGCCGGCGTTCTATGCCTGCCTGCAGATCCTCGAGCGGCTCAAGCTCAAGGCGGTGGAAATCCCCGTGCACCCGCGCGAAGGCATCGACCTCGGGGTGCTGGCGCAAACCCTGGCCAAGCACCCGGTGAAGGCCGTGTGGTGCATGACCAACTTCCAGAACCCGGTGGGCGCGAGCATGCCGGAAGAGAAGAAGCAGCAGCTTGTGGAGCTCTTGCGCGAACATCAAGTGCCGCTGATCGAGGACGACGTCTATGCCGAGCTGTATTACGCCCAGCAAGCGCCGAAACCGGCCAAGGCCTTCGACACCGACGGCCTGGTGATGCACTGCGGCTCGTTCGCCAAGAGCCTGGCCCCCGGCTACCGCATCGGCTGGGTGGCGGCCGGGCGTTACGCGCAGAAGATCGAACGGCTGAAACTGATGACCTCGCTGTGCGCCTCGATGCCGGCCCAGGCGGCGATTGCCGACTACCTGCAGCACGGCGGCTACGACCGGCACCTGCGCAGGCTGCGCTATGCCCTGGAAGAGCAACAGGCGGCGATGCTCGCGGCCATTGCCCGGTATTTTCCGGCGCAGACCCGGGTCAGCCATCCGGCCGGTGGCTACTTCCTGTGGCTGGAGCTGCCTGAACAGATGGACTCGCTCAAGCTGTTCCAGATGGCGTTGGCGCAAGGCATCAGCATCGCCCCCGGGCCGATCTTTTCGCCGACCCGGCGCTTTCGCAACTGCATCCGCCTCAACTACGGCAGCCCCTGGACCGAGCAGTCGGAAAAGGCCATGGAAACCCTGGGCAAGATCGTCCGCTCGTTCTGATCGGCGGTTGTACTTCGAGCGCGCTTGCGGCACCCTGCGCGCTCGAATTTCCCAGGGATGGATGGCATGCACAAGCGACAGCATTTTCTTACGCCGCAGCGTTACGAGCGCTTCCTCGAACACGACGAAGAAAGCCGTGCATTCCTGCGCGACAATCGCCTGCAAGCCGACTCCGACGAGCAAGAGGCAGTGTTCAGCGGCAAGAGCCTCAAGGGCCTGGCGCTGGACAAACTGCTGATCAGCTATACCGCCGGCGTTGACATCGACGCCCTGCCCGCCTTGCTCGAAGCGCTGGTCGCCGAGTACGAGCAACTGCAACGCAAGATGGCCGTGTACACCGAGCAAGCCGACGTCGCCCCGCTGAATCTGGGCGATAGTGAAGAACACCACGAATGCATGCAGGTCATCAGCCTGTGCATTCTGCTCGATCGCCAGGACCTGCTCGAGCGCTTCGTCACGCTGATGGACAACGGCGGCTATGCCGAAGAAGACACCCTCTATGAAGACCTGCTGAGTCGGGTCCTGCCCGACCGTTACGACGTCGATGCGTGGTACCAGGACTACGCCACGCCGTTGGTGCAAACCATCTATGCCACCAGCCCCGAGCAAGCGGCCAGCCGCCTGCAGGACTACTGCGAGCAGTGGTACGAGCACTTTGAGCACGCCAGCTGGTACGACACCCATGGCGACGATATCAGCGGTTACGTCGGCTACTGGTCATTCGAGGCCGCGGCAGTGGCCCTGCTCTACGGCATCGATACCCGCGAACTGCTGCACGTGATCTTCCCCCATGAGCTGCTCGCGCACGCGCGCAGCCTGCCCGCCTACCAGGGCATTCGCTGGGAGTGCCTGGGCGACGCTGAAGACGATCAGGAGGAGGACGAAGAAGAGCTGATCGACGAAGACGACGAAGACGACGAAGACGACGAAGACGACAGCGACGAAGACTTTGCCTACGACATCAAGGCCGCCGGCGTCACCTTGTCCGACGCCATCGATGCCGGCAGCATCCCGCACCTGGCCCAGGCCCTGAGTGCCTACGACACCGTCGAAGCGATCCTGGCCCTGAACCTGGCGGCCGACCAGCAGGAGGAAGACGAGGCTTTCTTCGACCTCGCCCTGGCCCTGCTTGGCTGGGTCCCAGGCCCTGGCCACGGGCTCAAACGGGTATTGCGCCTGGTCAATCGCGACCCGCAAAAGCATGCCGAGCAGCTTTATGACCTGCTGCGCCACGTACTGCTCAACTGCAAACTGAAGACCAGCCCGGATGCCCTGCTCGAAGAGAGCCTGGACGCCGAGCTGCTACGCAGCGAGCTTGCGCAAATCATCGCTGCGGTCAGCGCCAGTGCGACCTTCCTGGCCCTCGACGCGCAGCGCCAGGCCCTGGTGCTGAGCGACCTGGAACAGGCTGGTGAACACCTTGACGACCTGATCGAACGCATCGACGAACGCCTGATGCCCTGGCTTGCCGTGCAGCGCAACAGCTCGGCGCAAGCCTCGGGCAGCAGCACCCGCGTGCCGGCGCAAACCAGCAAACCGCAGTCGCGGCGTGTCGATAACCTGCGCGAGCACGGAACGCTCAATACCCACCCAGCGGCCAGTGATGGCGGCAAACTCAGCCGCGAGCAAATCAACCCGGCAGCCACCAGCAACTGGCTGGAGCTGAGCCTGGACGACGGCAAGCTCGGCGGTGTACCCGGCGCGGCCTACAAGGTGATCTTCGCCGACGGCAGCATTGCCGAAGGCTTTTTGAACAACCTCGGTCATACTCGCCTGGAGGGCGTACCTTTCGGCCCGGCCAAGGTGTATTACGGTGAAGACCCGCGCCCCTACCCGCGCCAGCCGATCAAGGCCCTGGCCAGCAGCGCGGCGCTGATCGACCGCGACCTGCGCAGCCTGGGCTTCATCCCGGCGAAACTCGACCGCGACGACCTGTACGCCGAAACCACCGGGCGCATTGCCCCCTACTGCGAACTCAACGCCCTCTGGTGGGAATGGGCCAGCGCGCGCTATCACGGCCACTGAAGCGCTTGACCTGGGGCCGCGCAGTTGTTGAGTGCTGCGCGGGACGCTACATTTGCCACTATCCCCAGGCCGGAACACGCGCATGCCGTCGAGCGAACTGCAGTCCCTGCGCCAGCAACTTGAGCAGTTGCAGCAGCAGAACAATCTGCTCACAGCCCAGCTCGCCGAGCGCAGCCGCGCCGGGCCTGCACCTGACCAGCAGGCCCTGGCCGATACCCAGCAGCGTTATCGCTTTCTGTTCGAGGCCATGGACGAAGGCTTTTGCATCATCGAGTTCTTCGACGGCCCCCATGGCCCGCTCAGTGACTACGTGCATATCGAAGCCAACGCCGCCTACGCCAAGCATGCCGGGATCGACAATGTGGTCGGGCAGAAGCTGCGAGAGATGGTGCCCGATGAGGCCGATGGATGGATTGCCCGCTATGGACCGGTGCTGCACAGCGGCAATCCGATCCGCTTCGAGCAGGAGCTGGTAGCCACCGGCCGCCACCTGGACATCTGCGCCTTTCGCCTGGAGCCGGCCAGCCGCAAGCAGGTCGCCGTGCTGTTCCAGGATGTCACCGCGCGCAAACGTGCCGAATCCGAACTCAAGCGCCTCAACCAGGAGCTTGAACTGCGGGTGGCCCAGGCGCTGGCAGAGCGCAAGATCCTCACCGATGTGGTCGAGGCGACCCTGGCGCAAATCCAGGTGGTCGATCTGGACATACGCTGGCTGGCTATCAACCGCGCCGCGCGTGACGAATTCCAGCGAATTTTCGAGCAGATACCCAGCGTCGGCGACAGCCTGCCGACACTCATGGCCAGCCGAGCCGAAGACTGCGCCCGGGGCCTGCAACTATGGCATCGGGCACTCAAAGGTGAGGCATTCGTCGAGGTTGCCGAATTTGGCGAGGGCGAGCAGCATCGCCACTACGAACTGCGGTTCAGCCCGCTGCATGACAGCAACGGGCAACTGATCGGCGCTTACCTGTTCGCCTACGACATCAGCGAGCGGATCGGCGAGCAAAAACGCCTGCGCAAGACTGAAGAAGCCCTGCGCCAGGCGCAGAAAATGGAAGCGGTCGGCCAGCTCACCGGCGGCATCGCCCATGACTTCAACAACCTGCTGACCGGCATCAGCGGCTCGCTCGAACTGTCGCGCAACCTGCTCGGGCGCGGGCGCCATGAACAGATCGCCCCCTACCTGCGCACCGCCCAGGATGTGTGCAACCGCGCCGCATCCCTGGTTCACCGGCTGCTGGCCTTTTCCCGGCGCCAGACCCTGGAACCGCGCACCATCGACGTCAATCGCCTGGTCGGCGGCATGCTTGAGCTGATCCGCCGCAGCGTCGGCCCGCACATCGACATCGAGGTGTTTACCTCTAGCGCATCCTGCCGAGCCAACATCGACGCCTCGCAACTGGAAAACGCCCTGCTCAACCTGTGCATCAACGCCCGCGACGCCATGCCGGGCGGGGGCCGGATCAGCATCGAGACCCGTCATCTGCCGGCCGATGAGCAAGTCGCCGCGCACCTGGACCTCAAGCCCGGTGACTACCTGGCCTTAAGCGTCAGCGATAACGGCAGCGGCATGCCGCCCCAGGTACTGGCGCGCGCCTTCGATCCGTTCTTCACCACCAAGCCGGTGGGCCAGGGGACGGGCCTGGGGCTGTCGATGGTCTATGGTTTCGTCCGTCAGTCCGGTGGCCAGGTGCGGGTGTATTCGGAACCTGGCCAGGGCACCAGCGTGCACCTGTACCTGCCGCGCCTGGACAGCGCCAGCCTGCCGCTTAGCGAAGCGAAACCAACGGCCCGCCCGCAACGTGAACTGCGCGACATGACGGTGATGCTGGTCGATGACGAAGCAACCATTCGCATGCTGGTCGGCGAAGTGCTCGAGGAACTGGGTTGCGCCAGGATAGAATTCGCCGACGGCCACAGCGCCCTGGCGGCATTGCAAAATGGCGCCGGCGTCGACTTGTTGATCAGCGATGTCGGCATGCCCGGCGGCATGAACGGCCAGCAACTGGTGGCCGCCGCCCGCCAATTGCGGCCCGGATTGAAAGTGTTGTTCATCACCGGCTACGCCGAGCAGGCGGTGCTCGGCAGCGGCGTGTTCGAGCCCACTACCCGGGTGCTGACCAAGCCGTTCAGCCTCGACACCCTGGCCCAGCGTATCGAGGAAATGATCGGCTGATCAGCGCCCGCCGCCCAGGTCCAGAAAGCTGCCGGTGGAATACGAGGCCTGGTCTGACAGCAGCCAGAGGATCGCCTCGGCGACTTCCTCGGCCTGCCCGCCGCGGCCCATGGGGATGCCCGGCGCAAGCTTGCTGACCCGCTGCGGGTCGCCGCTGAGGGCGTGGAAGTCGGTAAAGATGTAACCCGGGCGCACGGCATTGACCCGTACCCCTTCGCCGGCCACTTCCTTGGCCAGGCCGACGGTGAAGGTATCCAGCGCGCCCTTGGAGGCGGCATAGTCGACGTATTCGTTAGGCGAGCCCAGGCGCGCGGCCACCGACGAGACGTTGACGATGCTGCCGCCCTGCCCGCCATGGCGGGTCGACATACGCTGCAGCGCGTGCTTGGCGCACAGCATCGGCCCGACCACGTTGGTCTTCATCAGCTTGAGCAGGCGAAACTCCGACACCTCTTCGACCCGACTCTGGTGGCCGATGGTGCCGGCGTTGTTGACCAGCGCAGTGACCGGGCCCAGCTCGGCATCGACGCGCTGGAACAGCTGGACGATCTCGTCCTCGACACTGACGTCGGCCTTCACCGCAATGGCCTCGGCACCCAGTTCACGGACCTCGGCCAGCACCCGCTGGGCGGCTTCGTCGTCACGCAGGTAATTGATGCAGATACGGTAACCGGCGCGCGCGGCCAGGCGTGCGGTGGCGGCGCCAATGCCGCGGCTGGCGCCGGTGATCACGATAACCTTGTCCATGGATACTCCTTGCCCCCAATGGCGTTGACCCCTCAAGGCTAACGCAGTCAGGGGCCGGGCACAAAGCCGCTTCAGGCAGCCGGTGGCGGTACCGGTGCCTTGGGTTCGGCCTTGCGCAGCGGGTACAGGTGCTGGCGCACGATACCTTCAGGCAGGTCCTTGCCGAACACGCCGTATCGCGCCGGCCATTCCTTGGGCGGCAGCTTGAAGGTGCCGAACAGCATGTCCACCAGCGGCGTATGGATCGCATAGTTCTTGTAGATGTAATCCTTGTGCCGGGCGTGGTGCCAGTGGTGATAGCGCGGCAGTACCAGCAGGTAGTTGAGCCAGCCGCCGTCGATACGCACGTTGGCATGGGCGAGCACCGCCTGCACACCGACCAGGATCACGTAAGCGTTCATCGCCTGGGGCGAAAAGCCCAGCAGGATCAGCGGCGCCAACACCCCGGTGCGGGTCAGAAGGATCTCGCAGAAATGAATGCGCGAACCGGCCAGCCAGTCCATGTGCGTGCTCGAATGATGCACGGCATGAAAGCGCCACATCCACGGCACCACGTGATACAAGCGGTGCAGCCAGTACTGGCCGAGGTCGGCGACGAACACCGCGAGCAAGAACTGCACCACGATCGGCAGGCTTTGCACCTTGGCCTGCAAGGTATCGGACAGCACCCAGCCGGCCAGCCAGCTGGACGAGGCGGTGACAAAGATGAGGATGAACTGCACCAGCATATGGCTGACGAAGAAGTAGCTGAGGTCGGTGCGCCAGTGCGGGCGCAGGATGTTTTGCTGCGGGTCCTTGGCGTAGAGTTTTTCCAGCGGGATGAAGATCACCGCCGATACCAGCAGAGCGAGTACAAACCAGTCCAGGCCCAGCGAGTACGGGGTCTGGCCGATGGTTTCGGTCTGGATGTTGGTGCCGCCGAGAAACATCGCCAGGCCTGCCGCACTGATGCCGGTAAAGCCCAGGCGCTTGCGCTTGTTGAGGAGGATGTTCAGGGTGCCCAGGGCGAAGGCCAGGATCAGCCCGATCAGCAGCGCGGTACGGGCAAAGTGCACGCTATAGACCTTGCGAAACTCGGCAAAGGTCAGCCACTGCGGAAACAGGAAGCACAACACCGCCAGCAGGCTGAGCAGCCCCAGGGCGGCCGAGAGGTAGCCGCTGATACGCCCCTGGCCGAGCTTGAACGGGTCGTGGCCGTGGCGTTTGAAATAGGCCTTGATTGCCTGCATGAATCGCTGATCCTTCATAGTGGTGGGCTCCGTGCGGCGCGGAGTATACCGACCTGCGGCCACAAGTGAACGCGTACCTGCCGGGCCAGCTGACAAATCTGTAATGCGCTGCTCAGTTTGCTGACAGTCAGCACTGGCTAAGGTCGTGCCATCCCCGCCCCTGGAATGGCAGCCATGCTTCGACACCCGACCCGCCGCACCTTCGTCAAGGGCTTCGCCGCCGGCAGCGCCCTGGCCGGCCTCGGCCTCTGGCGCTTGCCGGCATTTGCTGCGCCCCCTGTGTTTGCCAATGAGCTGAGCGGCGAGCACTTCGAGCTGTTCATCGGCCAGACCCCGGTCAACGTTACCGGCCGCCCGCGTACGGCGCTGACCATCAACAACAGCCTGCCCGGCCCGACCCTGCGCTGGCGGGAGGGCGACAGCGTGACCCTGCGGGTGCGCAACCGCCTGAACGAGTCGACCTCGCTGCACTGGCACGGGATCATCCTCCCGGCCAACATGGATGGTGTGCCGGGCCTGAGCTTTGCCGGCATCGAGCCCGGTGGCGAATACCTTTACCGATTCACTCTGGAGCAGAGCGGCACCTACTGGTACCACAGCCATTGCGGCCTGCAGGAACAGGCCGGGGTCTACGGCGCGATCGTCATCGAACCCAGGCAGCCCGAAGCCCATCGCTACCAGCGCGACTACGTGCTGCTGCTCAGCGACTGGAGCGACCAGGCTCCCGAGGCGCTGATGGCGACCCTGAAAAAGCAGTCCGACGCCTTCAACTACCACAAGCGCACCGTTGGCGACTTCATCGACGATGTCGCCAGAGATGGCTGGCAGCAAACCGTCGCCGAACGCAAGGCCTGGGCGGCCATGCGCATGAGCCCCACCGACCTTGCCGACATCAGCGCCGCTACCTACACCTACCTGCTCAACGGCCAGCCGCCGAATGGCAACTTCACCTGCCTGTTCCAGCCCGGCGACACTGTGCGCCTGCGCCTGATCAACGGCTCGGCGATGAGCTATTTCGACTTTCGCATTCCGGGCCTTAAGCTGACGGTGATCGCCGCCGATGGCCAGCCGGTGGAGCCAGTCGAGGTCGATGAACTGCGCATCGCCGTGGCCGAAACCTATGACGTGCTGGTGCGGGTCGGCGACCTGCCCGCCTATACCCTGTACGCGCAGAGCATGGACCGCAGCGGCTACGCCCGCGGTACCCTGGCGCGCAGCAACGGGCTGAGCGCCGAGGTGCCAGAGCCGGACCCACGCCCCATCCTGACCATGGCCGATATGGGCCACGGCGCCATGGCCGGGATGGGCGCCATGGACCACAGCCAGATGGCCGGCATGGACCATTCGAAAATGACCGGCATGCAGCAACACCCAGCCAGCGAAAGCGGCAACCCGCTGGTGGACATGCAGACCATGAACCCCAGGCCCAACCTCGCCGACCCAGGGATTGGCCTGCGCAACAACGGCCGCCGGGTGCTGACCTACGCCGACCTGAAAAGCACCTTCGCCGACCCCGATGGCCGCGAGCCGTCCCGGGAAATCGAACTGCACCTGACCGGACACATGGAGCGCTTCGCCTGGTCGTTCAACGGCATCAAGTTCTCCGACGCCGAGCCGCTGCGCCTGACCTACGGCGAGCGCCTGCGCATCACCCTGGTCAACGACACGATGATGGCCCACCCGATCCACCTGCATGGCCTGTGGAGTGACCTGGAAGACGAACACGGGCGCTTTCAGGTGCGTAAGCACACCCTCGACATCCCGCCGGGCAGCCGCCGTAGCTACCGGGTCAGCGCCGACGCCCTGGGCCGCTGGGCCTATCATTGCCACCTGCTCTACCACATGGAGATGGGCATGTTCCGCGAGGTACGCGTCGATGAATAAGCCCATTGTTCGGCCGCTGTTCGGCGGCCTCGCCCTGCTCGCCCTGCTGGCCAGTGAAGAGACCCGTGCCGAGGCGATGGATCACGCCGCCATGGGCCACGGTGCCATGCCCCAGCAAGGCATGAACCACAGCATGGCGTCCGATTCGCCGCGCACACCGTTACGGCCGATCACCGACGCCGACCGCCAGGCGGCCTTCCCGCCCCTGCCTGGTCATCAGGTCCACGACCAGCAGACCAACTGGGCCGTGACGGTCGAGCAACTGGAGTACCAGAACTTCGACAACAGCAGCGCCCTGAAGTGGGACGCCAACGCCTGGATCGGCGGCGATGTCGACCGCCTGTGGCTGCGCAGCGAAGGCGAACGCGAACAGGGCGTGACCCACAAGGCCGAACTGCAGGCGCTCTGGGGCCATGCCATCAGCCCCTGGTGGGAGCTGGTCGGTGGCCTGCGCCAGGACTTCAAGCCGGCCACTGGCCAGACCTGGGCCGCCTTCGGCATCCAGGGCACGCCGCTGTACGGGCTGGAGCTGCAAGCCACCCTGTATGCCGGCGAACGTCAGCAAACCGCGCTGCGCCTGGAGAGCAGTTACGCTATCCTGCTGAGCAATCGCTGGATCCTCGAACCGTCGCTGGAGGCCAATTTCTATGGCCGCAACGACGCCACCCGGGACCAGGGCAGTGGCCTTGCCGACAGCGAGATTGGCCTGCGCCTGCGCTACGAAATCACCCGTGGCGTTGCCCCGTACCTGGGCATCAGCGTCAACCGGGCCTACGGCAACAACGCCGAGCAAATCCGTGATGAGCACGGCGACATCGGCCAGACCCGCCTGGTCGCTGGAGTTCGCCTGCGTTTCTAGAAGTGGAGAAGTACATGCTGAGCAAGAAAATCGTCGCCTTCGGCCTGCTGGCCCTGAGCACCCTGGCCCAGGCCGGGCCGACCATCGATGTCTACCGTGACCCCAACTGCGGTTGCTGCAAGGACTGGATCAAGCACCTGCACGACAACGGCTACACGGTCAACGACCATGTCGAGCCGAACATGAGCGCGCTCAAGCAGCGCCTGGGCGTCGAGCCGCGCCTGGCCTCGTGCCATACCGGGGTGATCGACGGCAAGTTCGTCGAAGGCCATGTGCCGGCCGAGCAGATCAAGCTGCTGAGCAAGCGTCCCGACCTCAAGGGCCTGGCCGTACCGGGCATGCCCATGGGCTCGCCGGGCATGGAAATGGGCGACCACAAGGACGCCTACCAGGTCATCGGTCTGACCCTTGAGGGCAAGGACGAAGTGGTCGCCAACTACTGATCCGGCCTTGATGCTCAGCTATTGGGCGCTGTTTCTCAGCGCCTTCGGCGCAGCCACCTTGCTGCCGCTGCAATCGGAAGCGGTGCTGGTCGGCCTGCTGCTGCGCGAACCTGAGGCGCTGGTCAGCCTGTTGCTGATCGCCACCGCCGGCAACGTGCTCGGTTCGATCGTCAACTGGCTGCTGGGCCGCGGCATCGAGCACCTGCGCGACAAGCGCTGGTTCCCGTTCAAGTCCGAGCAACTGGCAAAGGCCCAGCAACGCTACCAGCGCTATGGCCAGTGGTCGCTGCTGCTGAGCTGGATGCCGGTGATCGGCGACCCGTTGACGCTGATTGCCGGGATCATGCGCGAGCCGTTCTGGCGCTTTTTAGTGCTGGTCACCCTCGCCAAAGCCGGCCGCTACCTGGTGCTGGCGCTGCTGACGCTGGGCTGGATGCAGCACTAACGCCCCCAGATCTGCGCTTCGGTCCAGCCCAGTTCGGCAAAGTCCTGGGCGCGCAGGTGCGCTTCATCCTCACAAAAGAATTCATCCAGTTGCGGTGGGCGCACCGCGGTGTCGCTGAGCATCGCGTGCACCTGGCCACGGTGGTGGATCTGGTGCTCGAACAGGTGCGAGAGCAGGCGCAGGCGTTGTTCGCGCTGCACCCAGTCGGGGCGCACGATGTTCACATAGCGCTGCAACTGGTCGTCACGTAACTGGCTGCAGTAAGCGATCAGGCGGTGATCGGCCTGCAACTGTTCGGCGTGCAGTTCCAGGCAGGTTGAGTATGGCTCCTCGGGCTCGAAGAAGCGCTCGCTGTCCGGGTCGGGCGCTTCGCCGCGCTGCTCGCACTCCAGGGCCTGCAAATAGAACCAATCGACCGTAAGAATATGGTTGAGGGTGGCCTTGATCGACGGGAAGAAGCTCGCCCGCGGGGCGACGAACTCATCCTGGCTCAGTTGCCTGCAGGCCTTGTACACCCGGTGGTTGGCCCAGCCGTTCTGGTAGGCCATGGTCAGCAGGTGGCGCGAAAGAGGCTCGGCCATGATCGATTCCTCAGCAGAAGCGTTGCAGTTGCATCTCCCGCAAGCGGCTGAGCGTACGCCGGAACGGGAACTCCAGATACCCTTCAGTGTAGAGCGCTTCCAGGGCGACCTCGGCTTCCAGGTACAGGGCGATCCGCCGGTCGTAGCATTCATCGACCAGGGCGATGAAGCGCCGCACGCTGTCGTCATGTACCGACAGTTGCGGCAACTCACGGTCCCCGGCGACCACCCGCCGGGCGCCGTCCTCGGTGCCGCGGGCAATCTTCGCCGGGCGCTGGCGGGCGCCGAGCGCCGGTACCTCGCCGAGCAGAATGGCCTGGAAGCGGTCGCACAGGGCCATGAAATCCATGGCGGCGAAGGGTTGCTCACACAGGTCGGCGTAGCGGCACCAGAGCACCGTCTCACAGCGTTGCACCACGCTGAGCTGGCGTGAGCCGATCAGCAAGGGTTGTTCAGTCGCCGCTTGCTCACCGCGCAGTTGCTCGAAGACCTGCGCCAGGGCTGCGGGCTGGCCTTTCTCGGTAATCCAGTAACGCTGTATCAGCGCGCCCGGATGCAGGCGATGGTCTTGCTCACCCGCCACCGCCACCACCTGCATATGCTGCTCGATGGCGGCAATCGCCGGCAGGAAGCGCTCGCGGTTGAAACCGTCGCTGTAGAGCTGCCCGGGCGGCTGGTTGGAGGTGGCCACGATCACCACCCCGGCCTCGAACAGCACCTGGAACAACCCGCCGAGAATGATCGCATCGCCGATGTCGTTGACGAACAACTCGTCAAAGCACAGCACGCGGATTTCTTCGGCCAGGGACAAGGCCAGGGCCTGCAAGGGCTCGGCGGTGCCATTGAGCTGGAACAGGCGCTGATGCACCCAGCGCATGAAGTGATGAAAATGCTGGCGCCGGGCCGGAACCTGCAGGCAGGCGTGGAACTGGTCCATGAGCCAGGTCTTGCCGCGCCCAACCGGCCCCCAGAGGTACACGCCCTGCGGGGTTTTGCCGCGTTGCAGGGCCTCGAAGCAGGTTTGCAGGGCGGTGGCGGCCTGCAACTGGGCCGGATCGCTGACAAACCCCTGGCTGGCAATGGCCTGCTGGTAGCGGGTCAGCGGGGACTGTTCGGTGAAGCAGGACATGCGCGGCGTCCGTCGCAAAAGGGGGCATTCTGCGGCTGCAGCGCAGTATGGGGCAAGCCCGCATCCTGTGGGAGCTGGCTTGCCAGCGATGGGGCCAGTACAGCCTGGATTACGACCGCTGCGCGCTCGATCGCAGGCAAGCCAGCTCCCACAGGGCTCGGTGCAACTCTAAAGATCCAGCCCGACTTTGAGCAGCGCCCCATCCGTCTCATCGGTAAGCAGGTACAGATACCCGTCCGGCCCTACCCGCACGTCGCGAATCCGCGCCTTGAGCTCGCCGAGCAGGCGCTCTTCATGCACCACCTTGTCGCCCTTGAGCTCCAGGCGAATCAGTTCCTGCGCCGCCAGGGCGCCGATGAACAGGCTGTGATCCCAGGGTTTGAAGCGCGGGTTGTCGTAGAACGCCATGCCGCTGATGGCCGGGGACTTCTCCCAGACATGGTGCGGGTCGAGCATGCCCTCGACATGCTCGCCCTTGGCCTCCGGGATCGGCATCAGCGAATAGTTGATGCCGTGGGTAGCGATCGGCCAGCCATAGTTCTTGCCGGGTTTGGGGATATTGATCTCATCGCCACCACGGGGCCCATGCTCGTTAGTCCACAGCTCGCCGGTCCAGGGGTTGAGCGCCGCGCCCTGCTGGTTGCGGTGGCCAAACGACCAGATTTCCGGGCGCACGTTGGCCTGGCCGACGAACGGGTTGTCCTTGGGCACCGTGCCATCCGGGAGGATGCGCACCACCTTGCCCTGCAGCTTGTCGAGGTCCTGGGCGGTCGGGCGCTGATTGTTCTCGCCCAGGGCGATGAACAGGTAGCCGTCGCGGTCGAACACCAGGCGCGAGCCAAAATGGTTGCCGCTGGAGAGCTTGGGCTGCTGGCGGAAGATCACATTGAAGTCTTCAAGCTTGGCGCTGTCGGCCGACAAGCGCCCGCGGCCCACCGCGGTACCGGCCGTGCCGCCCTCCCCACCACCTTCGGCATACGACAGGTAGACCATCCGGTCCTGCTTGAAGGTCGGTGACAACACCACGTCGAGCAAACCGCCCTGGCCCTTGGCCCAGACTTCGGGGACGCCGCCCAGCGGCGGCCCGACCTTGCCTTCGGGGCTGACAATGCGCAGGTTGCCGGCGCGCTCGGTCACCAGGATGCCCTGGCCGTCCGGCAAGAACGCCAGGGCCCAGGGATTGCGCAGGCCTTCGGCGAGGGTGCTGACCTTGACGCTGCCCTCCTCGCTCTTGAAGTCGCGCTCGGGCGCGGCATGGGCCAGCAGCGGCAGCAGCGCCGCGGTCATCAGGGTGGGTAGCCAGGTGCGTGGGGACATCAGCGATTCCTTCCAGGGAGGGCCTGTGATTCAGGGTGCGGGCGCGCGCGGCGGCCGGCTGGGTTCCAGGCGCGGGGTGGTCTGTTCGCGGCGGATGTTTTCGCCATTGCCGATACCACGGTTCTCGAGGGTCGGCGGGCGCGGGTTGGGCTGGGTCGACGGGCCGCGCAGCGGCGGCGTGGCCGGCACGCTGCCCTGGCGGCTGTTGGGGTTGGCGCGCATGATCGGGCTGTTGTAGGGGTTATTGTTGCTGGCCGCCAGCTGCAACGGCGCGGCAACAGACGCCGCCTGCAGCGGCGAGCTCAAGAGCAGGGCCATGGCCAGGCCCGTCAGCGATCGGTTCACGGTATTCACCTCCGGCAACACACGGCGCCGAAAACCAGCGCGCCCAAGCGTTGGATAGCCTAAGGCGCGACAGGTTCGCCGGGAAACCTCGATTTGCCCCGCAGGTGATTCATTTTGTTACCGGATCAGCCATCGACCTTATGCTTCGCGGCGTACAGGCAAAGCATTTCCATGGCCAGGGTGGCCCCGGCCAGGGCGGTGATATCGGCATGGTCATAGGCCGGAGCGACTTCCACCAGGTCCATGCCCACCAGGTTGATGCCGCGCAGCCCACCGAGGATTTCCAGCGCCTGCACCGTGGTCAGGCCGCCACACACCGGGGTGCCGGTGCCGGGCGCGTAGGCCGGGTCCAGGCAGTCGATGTCGAAAGTCAGGTACACCGGTTGCTCGCCAACCCGCTGGCGAATCGCTTCGATGATTGCCTGGGTACCACGTTGATGCACCTGGCGGGCATCGAGCACGGCAAAGCCCTGGGTATCGTCATTGGTGGTGCGCAGGCCGATCTGCACCGAGCGCGCCGGGTCTACCAGGCCTTCGCGGGCGGCGTGCCAGAACATGGTGCCGTGATCGACACGCTGGCCCTCCTCGTCCGGCCAGGTGTCGCTGTGGGCATCAAAATGAATCAGCGCCAGCGGACCGTGTTTGCGTGCATGGGCCTTGAGCAGCGGGTAGCTGATGAAGTGGTCGCCGCCCAGGGTGAGCATGGCGCAGCCGGCTTCGAGAATCTGCTCGGCATGGGCCTGGATGCTCTCGGGCACGGTGTGCGGGCTGCCGTAGTCGAAGTTGCAGTCGCCGTAGTCGATTACCGCCAGGTGCTCGAAGGGGTCGAACTCCCACGGCCAGTGCCGGGCCCAGGCCTGCTGCACCGAGGCGGCACGAATCGCCCGCGGGCCGAAGCGCGCACCCGGGCGGTTACTGGTGGCGGTGTCGAACGGCACGCCGCTGACCACCACATCGACGCCGCGCAAATCGCGGCTGTAGCGCCGGCGCGAGAAGCTGGTGATACCGGCAAAGGTGTTTTCGGCGATGGTGCCGTAGAGGCTGTCGCGGGTAATGGCCTGGTCGTTGTCGGGGGCGAGGTCCATGGTCGGGCTCCTGGTTTGTTGTTATTGGCGGCTACGGAAGGTGGTCCACAGGCGGGTGCGCTGGCGCATGTCGGCGAGGCTCATGCTGCGGTCGGCAAACAGCCGCGCGCGTATTTCGGCCGAGGGGTAGATGTCCGGGTCGCCGCGCACCGCTTCATCCACCAGAGGCGTGGCGGCCTGGTTGGCATTGGCGAAGAACAGCGTGTTGGTCAGTGGCGCCACCGAATCGGGGCGCAACATGAAGGCGATGAAGGCGCGGGCCGCTTCTGGGTGCGGCGCGTCCTTGGGCACGACCAGGTTGTCCTGCCAGATCAGCGTGCCTTCGCGGGGGATGCGGTAGATCACCTGGTACGGCTTGCCGGCCTTGTGCGCCTGGTCGGCGGCCATGGCTGCATCACCGTTGTAGGTCAGCGCCAGGCACACGCTGCCGTTGGCCAGGTCGTTGATCTGCCGGCCGTTGGCGACGTAGCTGATCGACGGCTGCAGTTGCTTGAGCAGCGCCTGGGCGGCCGCCAGGTCGTCCTTGTCACGGCTGTAGGGATCCTTGCCAAGGTAATGCAGGGCGACGCCGATCACCTCCTGAGGCGAGTCGGACATGGCAATCCCGCAATCCTTGAGCTTGCTGGCGTACTCGGGCTTGAACAACAGGTCGAGGCTGTCCAGCGGCACATCACCCAGGCGTTGGCGCACCGCCTCAAGGTTCATGCCAAGGCCCAGGGTGCCCCAGGTGTAGGGCACGGCGTACTGGTTGCCAGGGTCGACCTCGGCCAGCTTGGCCAGCAGGTCCGGATCGAGGTTGGCGTAGCCGGGCATGGCCTGGGCCTGCAGCGGTTGCAAGGCGCCGGCAGCCAGGGCGCGGGCCAAAAGGCTCGAAGATGGCACCACCACGTCATAGCCACTGCCGCCGGTGAGCAACTTGGTTTCCAGCACTTCGGTGGTGTCGAAGGTGTCGTAGCGCACCTTGTAGCCGGTTTCTTGCTCGAAGCGCTGCAAGGTCTCGGGCGCGACGTAGTCGGCCCAGCTGTACAGGTTGAGGACTTTTTCCTCGGCCTGCACCGGCAAGGCCAGGGCCAGGGACAACAACCACAGGGATGTACGCATGTCGGGCACCTTTGTCAGTGGATGCCGCCAGCATGCCTGCCGGGTTACATTACTAAAATGGCAAGTCAGTTAACCTGACATTCATCAGGAGCAATGTTTGATGCTGGGACAACTGCACGACCTCGACCTGCACCTGCTGCGGCTGTTCGTCACTGTAGTCGAGGCCGGCGGCTTCAGCGCCGCCCAGGGCGTGCTGGGTTTGAGCCAGCCGAGCATCAGCCAGCAGATGGCGCGCCTGGAAACCCGCCTGGGCTATCGCCTGTGCCGCCGCGGCAAGGGCGGCTTTGGCCTGACCGCAAAGGGTGAAGTGCTGCTCAAGGCCACCCGCGAACTGCTGGTGCAGATCGAGGCGTTTCGGCATCAGGCCAACGGCGTCGCCGGACGCTTGCTCGGCGAGGTGCGCATCGGCATTTCCGAGGCCCAGGAAAGTACCGTGACCTTGCGCCTGGCGCGGGCCATCGAGCGTTTTCGCCAGCGTGACGAGGCGGTGCGCCTGGAGTTGGTCAGCGCCATGCCAGCCGACCTTGAGCGCCAGCTGTTGCAGCAGCGTCTGGACCTGGCCATCGGCTATTTTTCCGGCAAGCAGGCAGCGTTCGATTACACGCCGTTGTTCGAAGAAAACCAGCGCCTGTACTGCGCCAGCCATCATCCGCTGGCCGGGCAAACCGAGGTCAGCCTGGCGGCCTTGCAACAGGCCGACCAGGTCGAACACCCCTACCGCTTCCAGAGCCGCCAGGAACCCTTTGACGGCACCAGCGGCGCGGCCCGTTCCGAGCAGGTCGAAGGCGCGCTGGCCTTCATCCTCTCCGGCCGGCACATCGGTTATCTGCCCTGCCACTACGCCGAGCCCTGGGTCGCGCGCGGCCTGTTGCAGGCTCTGGACCCGGCGCTGGATTTCGCCGTGCCGTTCGTGCTGGTGCGCCACCGCGCCCAGGTGGCCAGTGATGCCGAGCAGGCCTTCGCAGCCGACCTGCTGGCCGCCTTCGCCTGACTCAGTAGGCCAGCGACCAGGTCAGGGTGTAGGTGCGGCCACGGCCCTGGTAGTCATAGAGATAGGCCGGGCCATAGGTCGGCGAATAGAACAGCGTCGCGCGCTGGCCCCAGACGGTGCTGTACTGCTTGTCGAGCAGGTTCTGGATACCGGCGCTGAAGGTGCCGAAACCGGTGTCCTGGCTACCCAGCAGGTCGAAGGTGGTGTAGCCGCTGATCGTGTGATCGGCATCGTCCTTGAGGGTGAAGGCGTGGTTTGCCTGCAAACGGGCGCTGCGGCCATCGCCCTTCCAGCCGACGAAAGCGGTGGACTTGGACAGCGACGCATAGCGGGCATCGCGCTTGATCCAGTCGCCGTCTTTGTCTTGCTCTTGCGAGCGCACCAGGTGCAGGGTGCTACCGGCCTCCCAGCCGCTTTCGAAGTGGCGGGTCAGCGCGCCTTCAAAGCCGAAGTCGCGGCTTTTCTGCTCTTCGACATTGATGGTCAAAGTGGCCATGTCGGTGGTGATGATCTTGTCCGACCAGATGTAGTACACCGCGGCCTGGGCGTCCCAGTCGAGGTCGGCGTAGCGCCAGCCCAGTTCCACCTGGCGGCTCTTGATCCCGGCCAGCGGGTTGTCCTCGACGCTCAGGCCCGGCTTGCCGTAGTACTTGGCCGGGTCCGGCAGGTCGAAGCCTTCACCGTAGTTGCTCCAGAGCTGATGGCCGTTCTTGAAGTCGTAGATGGCGCCGAAGTTGAACAGGTTGACCTGGTAGTCGTTGTTGCCGCCGGGCACGTTCTTGAAGTCGCCGACATCGACGTCCATCTGCTGGCGCCGGGCGCCACCGGAAAAGGTCAGGTTATCGGTCGCCTTCCAGTCCAGCTGGGCATAGGCCGAGATGCCGTCGACCCGGTAGCTGGGGTAGCGTGCTGCCTTGCTGGCTTCATCCAGGTCCAGGCCACCGCTTTCGGACGACGTCAGGGCGTTGAAGGTGGTCTGGTCGGCGTTGAAACGCTCACGGTCCAGGTCCACGCCGTAGGTCAGCTTGAGGCTGTCCCACTGCTTGGCAAACAGCGCCTTGAGGCTGCTGACCTCGAAGTTCTGCTGCGAGGCGGCAAAGTACACGCCTTTGGAGCCCGCCGGTTTGCCGGTGTTGTAGTACGGGAACGGGTAGAAGTTGTCGTCTTCCTTGCGGTACGAGGCCTGCAGGTAGAAGTCCTGGCCGAGCACATCGCTGTGGTGGTAGTTGGCGTTGAGCAGCAGGCGCTTGGTGCGCGGCTCAAGATCGGTGGAGTAGCCGCCGCGCAGTTCGGCGTCTTCCAGATCCGACGGGCCGTTGTAGTTCAGGTTGGGAAAGTAGATACCGGTGCTGCCGTGGTTGCCCGAGTCGTAGTACTGGGCCAGCAGGTCGAGGCTCTGCTCGTCGTTGAACTTCAGGCCCAGGCTGCCAAGCACGTCGATGGTGCGGTTGTACTGCAGGTCGGTCTGGGTGTTGTCGATGAAGATCTGCTCGCCGGCGCCGTCGTAGAAGGCTTCGTTCTGCTCGGCAGACACACCCAGGCGCGCATTGATGCGCTCGTTGCCGCCGCTGATCGACTGGGCGATGCGGGTCGACAGGTCGTCGCTGTTGTTGAAGCCGCTGCTGGCACCCAGCTGGGTTTCAAAGCGCGCCGGGCCTGCTTCGCCCTTCTTGGTGACGATATTGATGATGCCGCCGGTGGCGCCGCCGCCGTAGATGGCACTGGCCCCGGAGAGCACTTCGACGCGCTCGACGTTGAACGGCGAGATGCTGTCAAACTGGCGCGACAAACCCCGCGAGCTGTTCTGGCTGACGCCGTCGATCATCACCAGGACATTGCGCCCGCGCATGTTCTGCCCGTAGTTGGTACGCCCTTCCGGCGCCAGGTCCAGACCCGGGACCAGCTTGCCGATAGCTTCCTTGAGGCTGACGCCGCTGTCGATCTGCTCACGCAGTTGCTGCTGGTCGACCACCCAGACAGTACCGGGGATTTCGCTGATCGAAGTGCTGGTACGCGAGGCGACGCTGACTTCGATGGGCTTGAGGCTGACGCTTTGCGCTGCCGCGCTCTTGCGCAGGATCACCGTATTCTGCGCGCTGAACTGCCAGCTCATGCCGCTGCCGGCCAGCAGGCTCTGCAAGGCCTGGGCAATGCTGTAACGGCCCTGGAGCGCCGGGCTTTGCCGGCCCGCCACATCCTGGCTGGTGAACAACAGGTGCAGGCCGGCCTGGTCGGCGAAGGCGGTCAGTGCCTGGTCGAGGTTCTGCGCAGGCAAGTCCAGGGATACTTCACGCTCCTGTTGGGTGCTGGCGGCTTTTACCGGGTCGGCGGCGTGCACCTGCAGGGTGCCGAGCAACGCGGCGACGGCGGTCGAGGCTAGCAGGACGTGTTTGAAATAACCGGTGGAACGGGCGATTGGCTTGAGCGGACCCTTCACTGTTTTCTTCCAGGCAAATGGTTGTAAATGAGAATGGATTGCTGATCAGTCTCACTACGACGATTGGGCGAAGAAGAACTTGCAGTGGCAATTCGAAAATATTTTTTGCGCAGTTACGACCCTATCGCTGGCAAGCCAGCTCCCACAGGTACGGTGCATGCAATACCTGTGGGAGCTGGCTTGCCAGCGATGAGGCCCGTCAGTTCACCACCGCCAGCCAGGGCAGGTAGGTAACTTTCAGCGCATAGCGCTGTTCAAGGGTGCGCAACAAGCCTTCAGGGTCGTTCAGGTCAAACACCCCGCTGACCTGCAGCGCCGCCAGTTGCTGATCCGACAGCACGATGCGCCCGTGCTGATAACGCTCAAGTTCGGCCAGCACTTCGCGCAGCGGCTTGCCGTTGAAGATCAGCTTGCCGCGCTGCCAGGCGGTTTGCGCGCGGGCGTCGGGCGAGGTTTCCAGCACCTGCCCGCCTACCTGCGCCTGGCCCTGGGCTACCACCACGCGATTGCGCACGCCATCACGGCGCACACTGAACACCGCAGCGCTGCCCTGCACCGGCTCGGCGCCAGCATCGACCACGAACGGCCGCGGGTCGGCAGCAGGCTCGAACAAGGCCTCGCCGGCCTTGAGCAGCACGCGGCGCTCACCACTGCTGAATTCCACCGACAGCGCACTGCCACTGTTGAGGGTGACCTGCGAGCCATCGGCAAGGGTGATGCGCTGCTGCTGGCCCACCCCGGTGTGGTAGTCGGCAAGCAGGGCCGGCGCCTGCTGCACGCCGCCGTAGCCGACCAGTGCCAACACCAGCGAGGCGGCCACGGCCGAGCCCCAGCGCCGCCAACGTGGCGCCGGCGCGGCTACTTCTGCCGCCGCCCGGGTCTGCCCCAGGTCTGCCCACAGTGCCTCGGCTTCACCCGCAGCCTCGGCATGCGCCGGGCTCAGCGCACACCAGCGCTGGTAGCGTTGGCGGTCAGCGGCGCTGGCGTTGCCCGAATGCAGCAGCACCTGCCAGTCGAGGGCATCATCGGACAAATCGCTGATCGGTTGCGGCGCAGGCATGGCGTAGGCGTCAGTCATGGTTGTGTTTGAGCCAGTCGCGGCAATGGCGCAGGGCCTGGCCGATGTATTTTGCCACCATGCTCTCGGAAACGCCCAGCCGTTGTGCAATCTGCGCCTGGGTCAGGCCTTCGACGCGGTTGAGCAGCAAGGCCTGACGGGCGTTGGCCGACAGTTGCAGCAAGGCTTCATCGAGCAGCTCCAGGCGCTCACTGGCGAGCAACGCAGCTTCCGGTGCCGGCGCCGGGCATGGCACCTGACGCGCCGCTTCGCTGTCGTCGAGGCTGCTGCTCATGCGTTGTTCGCGGCGCAAGGTATCGATGGCCAGGTTGCCGGCCACGCGAAAGATGAAGCTGCGTGCATGCAGCACGGGCAGGTCCTGCTGCTCGATCTTCACCAGTTTCAGGTAGGTTTCCTGGGCGACGTCGGCGGCCCGCTGGCGGTCGCTCATGCGCCGGGTCAGGAACTGCAGCAGGTCATCGTAATGTTCCTGGAAGCTTGCAAGCAGCCCGGACACGGGAGACGTCAACATGAAGGATTCGATGGCCAGTGGGAAGAATTAGCGGACGTTAATGAGAACAAGTATCTTTCATAACGTACAGGACTTTCAACGCCGCTGTGCATTTGCCACACTCGGGGCTGTTTTCGCTGGAGCTATGCCGTGACCCGATACTTACGCCTGTGCCTGGCCCTGCTGTTGATCGGCGGTTTGAACGCCTGCGCCCTGTTGCAGCCCCGCGACCCGGTGAACATCAGCGTGATCGGCATCGAGCCCCTGCCCGGCCAGGACCTGGAACTGCGCATGGCGGTGAAGATCCGTGTGCAGAACCCCAACGAAACCGCAATCGACTACAACGGCATCGCCCTCAACCTTGAGGTCAATGGCCAGCCGCTGGCGGCCGGTGTCAGCGATCGCAGTGGCAGCATCGGGCGTTTCAGCGAGCAGGTACTGGTAGTGCCGGTGAGCATCACCGCGTTCTCGGTGCTGCGCCAGGCCGTGGGCCTGAGCCAGGTGCGCAGCCTCGATGGCCTGCCGTACACGGTGCGCGGCAAGCTGGCCGGTGGCGCCTTCGGGACCCGGCGCTTCAGTGACAGCGGCCGGCTCAACCTGCCACAGCCAGCCAAAGCCACCTGGTGATGGCGTGATGGGCCCGGGGGCTTACTTGGCCGCGGCCATCAGCTTGTTGACTTCACTGCGGACCATGTTGGCGTACTCGGGCGGCGACATGCCGTCCAGCTCTGCCCGCACCCATTCGGCCCACTTGCCCTTGCGCCGCGGCTTTTCGGCGATGATTCGCGCCGCATCGGCCTTGGCCTTGCCCAGGTTGGTCTGCCAGAGCTCGAACAGGCGTGCTTTCTCGTCCTCGATCTGCGCCCGTTCGGCGAAGCTCTTGTTGGCCAGATTGAAACTCATGAGGGGTGTCCTGCCGCTAGAAAATAGGCGCTATCTTACACTGTAGCCGCCGATGCCCGGCAAACCGCTGCAACTTTCAGCGCCCGCCGGCATCCACTGTTCAATGCCCATCAACTGACGAGGAAGCACCCATGGCCAGGAAAACCACCGTGCAAAGCGATGCCGAGCAAATCAAGGACCAGGCGTTCAGTGAGCTGCAGGCGTTGATCGAGGAGTCGGAAAAACTGCTCAGCGAAAGCGCCGCGCTGGTTGGCGAAGAAGCCGAAACCCTGCGCGCCCAGGTCGGACTGAAACTGAAACAGGCCCGCGACGCGGTCACTGGCGTGCGCAGCAAGGCGCAGCCGGTGGTCGAGGCCACCCAGGACTACATCGGCGGCCATCCGTGGCAGACGGTGGCGATTTCGGCAGGCTTTGGCCTGGTGGTCGGTTTGCTGCTGGGGCGCAGGCCATAAACGCATCGCAGGTCCTGCTCGCTCCTGTAAGAGCAGGCAGGACCTGCGATGAACTCAACGCAAACTCAACGGCTGCACCAGCCCACAGGCAATCGCCATGCCCACCAGCGCCGGCAAATGCTCGGCCTGCATGCGCTTCATGACCCGCGAGCGATAGAGGTCGACGGTCTTCACGCTGACCTGCAACTGCTCGGCAATTTCCCGATTGGTATAGCCCTGCACCAACGGCAGGAACACATCGCGCTCACGGGGCGTCAGGCTATCGACACGTGCCTGCACCGCTTCCAGCGGCCCGGCATGACGCGCCTGGCCAAGGGCGGCCTGAACGCTGTCGAGCAGTAGTTGGTCGTTGTAGGGTTTCTCGATGAAATCGCAGGCCCCGGCCTTGAAGGCGCGCACCACGATCGGCACATCGGCATGGCCGCTGACGAAGATTACCGGCAAATCGATGCCGCGGGCGCGCAGCGCTTCCTGCACGCTCAAACCGCCCATGCCCGGCATGCGCACATCCAGCAGCACGCACGCCGGCCGATGGCTGTCGCAAGCGTCAAGAAAGGTCTGGCCACTGGTGAACGGCAGCGCCTGTAAGCCCACCGACTCGAGCAACCACAGGGTCGAATCGAGCATGCCCTGGTCATCGTCGACCACATACACCCGCGGTTCCTGCATATCACTCCCCACTGTTGGCCACCGGCGCCAGCCGGCAGCACAAGATCAATCCGCCCGCCTCACCAGGCTGGGCCTGCAAGGTGCCACCAAAGCCTTCGATGATACTGCGGCTCATGCTCAAGCCCAGCCCCAAGCCGTCCGCCTTGCTGGTGTTGAACGGCGTGAAGATACCGTCCAGGCGCTCGGCCGCCACCCCCGGGCCCTGGTCGCTGACGCGGATCGCCAGCCAACCGGCCTCAAGCTGGGCGCTGAGCAGGATACCCGAGGCCCGGCCGTTGTGCTGTTCGCGATTGGCATCGATGGCGTTGCGCAACAGGTTGAGCAGCACCTGCTCGAGCAGCACCCGGTCGGCGTACACCGCGGGCAGCCCGGCGACCACACGTTGCTCGATGCTCACCTGGTCACGGCTGGCCTCCCAGTCGCACAGGCGCACCGCCTCGGCCACGACATCGGCAATCGCCAGGGCCTGCAAGCGCCGCGGTTCCTTGCGCAGGAAGGCGCGCAAGCGCTTGATCACCTCGGCGGCATGGGTCGCCTGTTCGTTGATGCGCTGCAAGCCCTGGGCGACCCGTTGCGCCGCCTGTGGGTCGCGCTCAACGGCTTGCAGGTAGCGCAGGCTGGCGCTGGCGTAATTGACCACCGCCGCCAGCGGCTGGTTGATTTCATGGGCGATCCCCGAGGCCAGCTCACCGAGGGTGATCAGCCGGGCGCTGTGGGCCAGTTCGTCCTGATGGCGGCGCTGCTGGCTTTCGCGCAGTTCCCGCTCGGTCATGTCGCGAGCCACCAGCGAGTAGTAGCGCTCGCCACCGGCAGCGCGATGGGCCAGCAGCACCAGCGATACCGGGAACGCCGCGCCGCCCTGATGCGGCACCAGCCGCGCCTCGGCCTGCCACACGCTCTGCTGCTCGGCGCGCTGCCAGCCTTCGCTGTGCAGGCGTTGCTGCAGCGCTGGGTCGAGCAAGGCCTGCAAGCCGGGCAGCGGCTCGACTCCCTGCAGCCCCAGGGCCCGGCGCGCCGAACGGTTGAGGTAGCTGAGGCGGCCGTCGCGGTCACTGAACAGCACCAGGTCAGTGTTGGCTTCGACCACTTCGGCCAGGCGCCGGCGGTTTTCCTGGGCCTCGATGCGCACGCTGATGTCGCGCGAGACGCTGACAATTTCTACCACCGCGCCAGTGTAGGTTTCGCGGATGGCGCGGCTGGCGATCTCGAACCACAGGTAACGGCCATCACGGTGGCGCACCCGCCAGGTCATGGTCTGGTAGCCGTCCTGCTCCAGCGCCTGGGACGCCTGCAACAGCGCTTGCCGGCGATCCTGCGGGTGAAACAGCGACTGCACCGGCACCCCGCGCAGCTCCTCTGGCCAGTAACCGAGCAGGCGCAAGGCGGCAGGCGAAGCATCGATAAAGCGGCCATCGGGCGTGTGCCGGGAAATCAGGTCGGTGGTGTTCTCGGTGATCAACCGGTACAGGCGCCGGGCCTGGCTGGCGTCGCGCTCGCCCTGGCGCTCCGGGGTGGCGTCGCGGCAACGCGCCAGCACTTGCTGGCCGGCGTCATCGGGGATGAAGGTCCAGAGCAGAATCTGCCCGGCCACCTGCGCCTCGACCTCGCTGATCGCCCGCCCCTGCTCCAGGCAAGCGCGTACCAGGGCCCGGTAGTTGCTCGGTAGCCAGCGCTCGACGTCACGCTCGGGGCCCATCAAGGCCTGCAAGGCTGGATTGCTGGTCAGCAGACGAGCCTCGGCATCCAGCAACAGGCTCGGTTGCGGGTCCTTGGCCAGCAGCAGGGAAAACGAAGTATCCAAAAACGGTGCCTCTGGGCTTTTATAGTATTTATACCATATTGCTATAGTCTATCTTCCAGTTACCATAGCCATTCGCGTAAAACTTGCGACAGCGGAAGGGCCTGCCCTTCACGACACCTGAACAGAGCTAACAATCAGCCATCGGGGGTTTCAGTTCGCCAATGGGCGGCTGCCTCCTGCACAGGACGACCTCATGTCGATTTTCTCCCAGGGCCTGGCGCCCGCCCCTGTCAATCATGTTGCCTTGAGCCCCTTGAGTTTCATCGAGCGTACCGCCGCCGTCTATGGCCAGTACCCGGCAGTGATTCATGGCGCGATCCGCCGTAACTGGCAACAGACCTATGAACGTTCGCGCCGCCTGGCCAGCGCCCTGGCCGGGCGCGGTATCGGCCAGGGCGATACGGTGGCGGTGATGCTGCCGAACATTCCGGCCATGCTTGAAGCGCACTTTGGCGTGCCGATGATCGGCGCCGTGCTCAACGCCCTCAACGTGCGCCTGGATGCCGAAGCGATTGCCTTCATGCTCGAGCACGGCGAAGCCAAGGTGCTGATCACTGACCGCGAATTTCACAAGGTCATCGAAGCGGCCCTGGCGCTGATGAAATACCCGCCGCTGGTGATCGATGTCGATGACCCGGAATACGGCGAAGGCCAGGCGGTCAGCGACCTCGACTACGAGGCGTTTCTGGCTGAAGGCGACCCCGAGTTCGCCTGGCACTGGCCCGAGGACGAATGGCAGGCGATCTCGCTGAACTACACCTCCGGTACCACCGGCAATCCCAAGGGCGTGGTCTACCACCACCGCGGCGCTTACCTCAATGCCCTGGGCAACCAGATGACCTGGGCCATGGGCAACCATCCGGTGTACCTGTGGACGTTGCCGATGTTCCACTGCAACGGCTGGTGCTACCCCTGGACCGTCACCGCCCTGGCCGGCACTCATGTGTTCCTGCGCCGGGTCGACCCGCAGAAGATTCTTACCCTGATCCGCGAGCACCAGGTCAGCCACCTGTGCGGCGCGCCGATCGTGCTCAATGCGCTGATCAACATGCCCGAGTCGGCCAAGGCAGCGATCGATCACCCGGTCAATGCCATGGTTGCCGGTGCGGCGCCACCGGCCAAGGTCATTGGTGCGGTGGAAGAAATGGGCATCAAAGTCACCCACGTCTATGGCCTGACCGAAGTCTATGGCCCGGTGACCGTCTGCGCCTGGCACGCCGAGTGGGATGAGCAACCGCTGGCTGAACGGGCGCGGATCAAATCGCGCCAGGGCGTGCGTTACCCGACCCTCGAAGGCCTGATGGTCGCCGACCCGCAAACCCTGGAGCCGGTGCAACGCGACGGCAACACCCTGGGCGAGATCTTCATGCGTGGCAACACGGTAATGAAGGGCTACCTGAAAAACCCCGAAGCCACCAGCGAGGCCTTCCGGGGTGGCTGGTTCCACACCGGCGACCTGGCCGTTTGGCATGCCGACGGTTACGTCGAGATCAAGGACCGGCTCAAGGACATCATCATTTCCGGTGGCGAGAACATCTCTACCATTGAAGTCGAAGACACCCTGTACAAACACCCGGCAGTCCTCGAAGCCGCCGTGGTCGCCCGCCCGGATGAAAAGTGGGGTGAAACCCCTTGCGCCTACATCACCCTCAAGGCCGGCTGCGAGGCCACCCGCGAAGCCGAGATCATCGCCTTTTGCCGCGAGCACCTGGCCGGCTTCAAGCTACCGAAGACCGTGGTATTCAGCGAGTTGCCGAAGACCTCCACCGGCAAGATCCAGAAGTACCTGTTGCGCGACTGGGCCAAGGCGCTCTGACCCCCTTTGACAGCGAGAACTGCCATGCCTGAATTCAATGCTCCCCTGCGCGACATGCGCTTTGTCCTTCATGAAGTGTTCCATGGCCCGGCGCTGTGGGCGCGCCTGCCGACCCTGGCCGAGCGGGTCGATGCCGACACCGCCGATGCCATCCTCGAAGAGGCGGCAAAAATCACCAGCCAGCTGATTGCCCCGCTCAACCGCAGCGGCGATGAACAGGGCGTGGCCTTCGAGGCCGGTGGCGTGCGCACCCCGGACGGCTTTCGCCAGGCCTGGCAAACCTACCGCGACGGTGGCTGGGTGGGCCTGGCCGGTAATCCTGAGTTTGGCGGCCTGGGCATGCCGAAGATGCTCGCGGTGCAGTTCGAAGAAATGCTCTATGCCGCCAACTGCAGCTTCAGCCTGTACTCGGCCCTGAGCGCCGGCTGCTGCCTGGCGATCGACGCCCACGCCAGTGAAGCACTCAAGGCCAGTTACCTGCCGGCGCTGTACAGCGGCCAATGGGCCGGCACCATGTGCCTGACCGAGCCCCATGCCGGCACTGACCTGGGGATCATTCGCAGCAAGGCCGAGCCCCAGGCCGATGGCAGCTACAAGGTCAGCGGCACCAAAATTTTCATCACCGGCGGCGACCAGGACCTGACCGAGAACATCATCCACCTGGTGCTGGCCAAGCTGCCGGATGCGCCGGCCGGGCCCAAGGGCATCTCGCTGTTCCTGGTGCCCAAGCGCCTGGTCAATGCCGACGGCAGCCTGGGCGCCAGCAACGCGGTGAGCTGCGGTTCGCTCGAGCACAAAATGGGCATCAAGGCCTCGGCCACCTGCGTGATGAACTTCGACGGCGCCAGCGGCTACCTGATCGGTGAACCCAATCGCGGCCTGGCGGCGATGTTCACGATGATGAATTACGAGCGCCTGTCGATTGGCATCCAGGGCATTGGCTGCGCCGAGGCCTCGTACCAGAACGCCGCCCGCTATGCCTGTGAGCGCCTGCAAAGCCGCGCGGCCAGCGGCGCCCAGAACAAGCAGCAGATTGCCGACCCGATCATCGTCCACCCGGATGTGCGGCGCATGTTGCTGACCATGCGCGCCCTCACCGAAGGCGGGCGCGCCTTCGCCACCTATGTCGGCCAGCAACTGGATATCGCCAAGTACGCCGAAGACGCCGATGAACGCAACGCGGCGCAACGCCAGGTGGCCTTGCTGACGCCGGTGGCCAAGGCCTTTTTCACCGACAACGGCCTGGAAAGCTGCGTGCTCGGCCAGCAGGTGTTCGGCGGCCACGGCTACATTCGCGAATGGGGCCAGGAGCAGCTGGTGCGGGATGTGCGCATCGCGCAGATCTACGAAGGCACCAACGGTATCCAGGCCCTGGACCTGCTCGGGCGCAAGGTGGTGGCCGATGGCGGCCAGGCGCTGGCGGCCTTTGCCGCGCAGATTCGCCAGTTCAGCGAAACTGAGCCGCCGTTCCGCCAGCCGCTGCTCAAGGCCCTGGGCGAGCTCGAAGACCTCAGCCAGTGGCTGTGCGAGCAAGCGCGCCATGACCCGAATGCCATCGGCGCGGCCTCTGTGGAGTACCTGCAGCTGTTCGGCTACGTTGCCTACGCCTACATGTGGTCACGCATGGCAGCGGTCGCCCGCGATTCGCTGGTTCAGGACCCTGCCTTCTACGGTGCCAAGTTGGCCAGCGCCGGGTTCTTTTTCGAACGCCTGCTGCCACGCACCCTGTCGCTGCACGCGAGCATTCGCGCCGGCAGTGCTTCATTGTTCGAGCTGGATGCCGCGCAGTTCTGAAAACAACCTGCGCCGCTGCTCAGTGGCGCAGGCCTACCTTTCGTCTGTGATTTTGTAGGTAATCATTGTCAGATCCGCGGTTTTACGGGGTTTTGACGGTAAAAAATCTTACAACTGATAGTCATTCGCCATTATCTCGGTTCTCGCCCGCCTACCCTGCAAGGTAGAATGGACAAAACCGGGAGTTTCAATGAACCACACCAGTCTCAGCGACGCCGAACACGATGCCATCACCGATGCCGCCGCACAGTGGTGCCTGCGCCTGCAAGCTGAAGACTGTACCGCCGCCGAGCGACGCGCGTTCGAGCAATGGCTGAAAGCCCACCCGCTGCACCTGCAGGAATATCAGGCGATGGTCGAGATCTGGCAAACCGCCGATCACTTGCCACGCAGTTTCCCGGACAACGTCGTAGCGCTGCCTCGACCGCAGCGCAGCCAATGGCAACGGTTGGCCAGCGCCGCAGCCATCGCCCTGGTCGCCCTGCCAGCCGGCGCCTGGATCGGTTGGGAACAAGGCTGGCTGCCCAATAGCTACCAGTCCCTGGAGACCGGCGAGCGGGTCAATCGCGTAGTGCTCAGTGATGGCAGTGAAGTCGAACTCAACCTCAATACCGAACTGCGCTTCACCAACTACAAGGATGAGCGCCGGGTAACCCTGGTCAGGGGCGAGGCGTTCTTCAAGGTCCGTCACGACAGCCAGCACCCGTTCGTGGTGCACGCGGCCAATGGCTGGACGCGGGTCACCGGCACCCAGTTCAACGTGTGGAAGTACGATGACCAGGTCAAAGTCACGCTGGTCGAAGGCTCGGTGCTGGTCAGCAGTGACGGCAACGCCAGCGACAGCAGCTATCGCCTTGGCCCGGGCATGCAGGCCAGCTACAAGGCCGGCGACTATGAGCCACGTCTGGACCAGACCGCCAACCAGGACAACAGCCTGGCCTGGCGTACGGGCAAGCTGATCCTCGACAACCAGAGCCTGGCCCAGGCCCTGCCGATGATCAACCGCTACCTGGAAAAACCGCTGCTGCTGGCCGATACCGGTACCGGCAGCATCCGCATCAGCGGCATCTACAACACCAGCGAGATCAAGCGCCTGGTCAGCACCCTGCCCAAGGTGCTGCCGGTGTACCTGACCCAGAACAAGAACGGCAACATGGTGCTCAACCGCATCTCGCCGCCGCCCGCCAAAGGCTGAGCCTTGCGCTCAGCCCTCGCCCTGCCCTAGAGCATCATCGCCGCCAGCCAACCGAATGCCAGCAACGGCAGGTTGTAGTGGATGAAAGTCGGTACAACCGTGTCCCAGATATGATGATGCTGGCCGTCGACGTTCAGGCCCGAGGTCGGCCCCAGGGTCGAGTCCGAGGCAGGTGATCCGGCATCGCCCAGAGCACCGGCGGTACCGACGATGCACACCGTGGCCACAGGATCAAAGCCCAGCTGTACGCACAGCGGCACGAAGATCGCTGCCAGGATCGGCACGGTGGAGAACGACGAGCCGATGCCCATGGTCACCAGCAGGCCCACCAGCAGCATCAGCAGTGCGCCGACGCCCTTGCTGTGGTTGATCCAGGACGCCGAAGTCTCGACCAGGGTCTTGACCTCGCCGGTGGCTTTCATCACCTCGGCAAAGCCCGAAGCGGCGATCATGATGAAGCCGATCATGGCCATCATCTTCATGCCTTCGGTAAACAGGTCGTCGGTGTCTTTCCAGCGCACGATGCCCGACACCGAGAAGATCAGAAAGCCGGCCATGGCACCGATAATCATCGAGTCCAGCCACAGCTGGATGATGAACGCTGCAGCAATGGCAACGCCCGCTACCAGCAGGGTCAGCGGGTTGTAGCTGACCGCCACCTGCTCGACCTGTTCGATTTTCTCCAGGTTGTACACGCGCTTTTTGCGGTAGCTGATGAACACCGCCACCAGCAAGCCGAAGAGCATGCCCGCAGCCGGGATGGCCATGGCATGGGTAACGTTGACGCCGCTGACATCCACACCGCTGCGGCTGACGTTGGCCAGAAGGATTTCATTGAGGAAGATATTGCCGAAACCCACTGGCAGGAACATGTACGGGGTGATCAGGCCGAAGGTCATCACACAGGCCACCAGGCGCCGGTCGATCTGCAGCTTGGTCAGCACGTACAGCAGGGGCGGCACCAGCAACGGAATGAAGGCAATGTGGATGGGCAGGATGTTCTGCGAGGAAATCGCCACCACCAGCAGCAGGCCGATCAGTAACCACTTGACCTTGCCGCCTTCGCCATGGCCTTGGCGATCGACCATGGCCAGGGCGCGGTCGGCCAGGGCGTGGGCCATGCCCGACTTGGCGATGGCCACGGCGAAGGCGCCGAGCAAGGCGTACGACAACGCCACCGTAGCACCGCCACCCAGCCCGCCATTGAACGCCTTGAGCGTGCCTTCGATGCCCAGGCCACCCACCAGGCCACCGGCCAGGGCGCCGATGATCAGGGCAATCACCACATGCACACGGGACAGGCTCAATATCAGCATGATGCCGACCGCGGCAATTACTGCATTCATTCTGTAACCTCTAGAAACCAGACAAAAAGCGACCGATCCGGCGACAGACTGCCCGCGAGCAGTGGCCGAACGACAGGTATTTTTATGGGAGGGCGCACACTTTGAAGCAGCCCCCCGCACTTGTCAAAAAAAGGCCTTGGCGACCTGCGACAACGTGTCGCTTGAATAGACGAAAACGACGCATTTCAATTGAACGTTTGAATAAAGAAAACGGCATCGCGGCCGACATAGTCGGCAGCCTCAATCTTTCAGGATCAAAGGACTTCGCCATGTCGTTCAGACAACTTTCCATTCAGTGGAAGATCACCCTGCTGGCCGGCCTGTGCCTGGCCGGCATCGTCACCCTGCTGGTGGGACTCTCGCTGTATCGCATGGAGCACAGCACGCAACTGGTCAAGGCCAGCAGCATGCAGATGCTCACCGAAGCGGCCCAGGGGCGCATTGAATCCCAGGGTGAAGTCCAGGCACTGAACATCCGTCGCCAGTTCATGGACGCCTACCAGTATGGCGCCGGCTTCTCGCGCCAGGTGCTGTTTTTGCGCGAGCAGGCCGAAAAACGCTTCCTCGATGCCTTCGACCTGCGCGAAGACATGACCCGCCAGGTGCGCGCGGCCCTGCAGGCCAACCCCGAGCTGCTCGGCCTGTCGCTGGTGTTCGAGCCCAACGCGCTGGACAACAAGGACGCGTTGTTCGTCGACCAGAAAGACCTGGGCAGCAACGAGAAAGGCCGCTTCGCCCTGTACTGGTCGCAACCGACCCCGGGCCAGCTGACCTCGATGGCGCTGCCCGAACGCGACATGAATGACACCAGCATCGGCCCCAGCGGCGAGCCGGCCAACACCTGGTCGGTGTGCCCGCGCACCACCGGCAAGGTCTGTGTGATCGAGCCCTACTTCTATGAGATCAACGGCCAGCAGGTGCTGATGACCAGCATCGTGTTCCCGCTGAAGGCGGCCGACAAAGTCATCGCCACCCTGTCCATCGACATCAATCTCAACAGCCTGCAGGCCATGAGCCAACAGGCCAGCCGCAACCTGTACCAGGGCCAGACCCAGGTCGGCATCCTCAGCCCCGTGGGGCTGCTGGCCGGCTACAGCCCGGACGCCAGCAAGCTGGCCCAGCGCTTTGACCAGGTCGACAGCGAAAAAGGCGCCGAACTGATCCGCCTGCTCGGCGACAGCACGCCGCTGCACAGCATCCACCATAACCAGCGCCTGAAAGTGCTGGCCTCGTTTGCGCCAATACCTGGCGGCAAGCCCTGGGGCGTGCTGCTCGACGTGCCGGAAAGCGCCCTGACCGGCCCGGCCGAAGCCCTCAAGCAAGAGCTCGACCAGCGCAACACCAGCGGCACCCTGATGGAATTGGGCCTGGGCCTGCTGGCGGCCATCGTCGGCTTGTTGCTGATCTGGTTGATGGCGCGCACCGTGACCCGGCCGATCCTTGGCGTGGCGGCGATGCTCAAGGACATCGCCAGCGGCGAAGGCGACCTGACCCGGCGCCTGACTTACGACAAGCGCGACGAACTGGGCGAACTGGCCGGCTGGTTCAACCGTTTTCTCGACAAGCTGCAACCGACCATTGCCGAGGTCAAGCGCTCGGTCCAGGCCGCCCGCGATACCGCCGACCAGTCTTCGGCCATCGCCACCCAGACCAGCGCCGGCATGGAGCAGCAGTATCGCCAGGTCGACCAGGTGGCCACCGCTTCCCATGAGATGAGCGCCACCGCCCAGGACGTCGCCCGCAGCGCTGCGCAAGCCGCCCAGGCCGCCCGCGACGCCGACCAGGCGACCCGCCAGGGCCTGGCGGTGATCGACCGTACCACCAGCAGCATCGACACCCTGGCTGCCGACATGAACACCGCCATGAGCCAGGTCGAGGGCCTGGCCGAGAACAGCGAGAAGATCGGTTCGGTGCTGGAAGTAATCCGCTCGATTGCCGAGCAGACCAACCTGCTGGCCCTCAACGCCGCCATCGAGGCCGCGCGTGCCGGTGAAGCCGGCCGTGGTTTTGCCGTGGTTGCCGACGAGGTGCGCAATCTGGCGCGCCGGACCCAGGAGTCGGTAGAAGAAACCCGCCAGGTCATCGAACAGCTGCAAGCCGGTACCCGCGACGTGGTCGGCGCCATGGACAGCAGCCATCGCCAGGCCCAGGGCAGCGTCGAACAGGTCGGCCAGGCAGTCACCGCCCTGCAGCAGATCGGCAATGCGGTCACGGTGATCAGCGACATGAACCTGCAGATCGCCAGCGCCGCCGAAGAACAGAGCGCGGTGGCCGAAGAAATCAACAGCAACGTGGCGACCATTCGTGATGTCACCGAATCGCTGTCGGAACAGGCCAACGAATCGGCGCGGGTCAGCCAGTCGCTCAACAGCCTGGCCAACCAGCAGCAGGGGCTGATGGATCAGTTCCGGGTGTAACCTTGTGGGAGCTGGCTTGCCAGCGATCGAGCGCAACAGCATGCCGGCCCCATCGCTGGCAAGCCAGCTCCCACAAAAAGCTCACCTGCACGCTTCTACTACACTTGCCGGACTCCCTACCCTGCGAGCGAGGCACAATGAAGCCGATCACCACCTTGCTGGCCAGCGCCTTCCTGGCGCTGGGCCTGATCACCTCAAGCGACGCCGCCGATAAATCCACGCCCATTCGCTTTGGCGACATCACCTGGGAAAGCGGCAGCCTCACCACCGAAATCCTGCGGCTGATTGTCGAAAAAGGCTACGGCTACCCCACCGATACCCTGCCCGGCAGCACCGTGAGCATGGAAGTGGCGCTGGCGCGCAACGACATCCAGGTCATCGGTGAGGAATGGGCCGGCCGCAGCCCGGCCTGGATCAAGGCCGAGCAGGCCGGCCAGGTGTTCAGCATCGGCGATACGGTGAAGAACGCCGATGAGGGCTGGTATGTGCCGGCCTACGTGATCAAGAACCGGGCACCAAAGCTGCGCTCGGTGACTGACCTCAAGCAGTACAAGGCCGTGTTCAAGGACCCTGAGTCCGCAGACAAGGGCCGCTTCCTCAACAGCCCCAGCGGCTGGACCTCCGAGACCGTCAACAGCCAGAAGCTCAAGGCCTACGGGCTGGACCAGGACTACGTGAACTTTCGCAGTGGCTCGGGCGCGGCGCTCGATGCTGAAATCACCTCGGCGATCCGCCGCGGCAAGCCTGTGTTGTTCTACTACTGGAGCCCTACCCCGCTGATGGGCCGCTACGATCTGGTGCGCCTGGAAGAACCCGCTTTCGATGCCCAGGCCTGGAAGACCCTGACCGATGCCAGCAACCCCAACCCGCAAGGCACGCGCTCACTGCCGGCAAAATTGTCGATTGGTGTTTCGGCGCCATTCAAAAAGGACTATCCCGAACTGGTCGAGTTCTTCGCCAAGGTCGACCTGCCCATCGACACCTTGAACAAGACCCTGGCGCAGATGAGCAAAAAGCGCGAGTCACCCAAGAATGCCGCGCTCAGGTTCATGCGCAACAACCCGCAGATCTGGAAAGCCTGGCTACCCGCCGAAGTGGCGAGCAAGGTCGAGGCCAGCCTGTGAGTGGAGGTTTTCCCGAAGCGCTGCACTACTCCTTTGCCGATGCCGTTAACCGTTTTGTCGATTGGTTGGTGCTGGCTTACGGCGACCAGCTGCGCAACGTTTCCGATGGCTTGCTGCAGGTGCTGGTCGGCTTCGAGAACCTGCTGCGCCTGGCGCCCTGGTGGCTGTTGCTGGTGATTGTCGCGCTGATGACCTGGCACGCCAGCCGCAGCATCACCCGCGCCCTGGTGCTCAGCGGCCTGTTGTTTCTGATCGGCGTGGTCGGCCTGTGGGACAAGCTCCTGCAGACCTGCGCACTGGTGCTGGTGAGCACCGGCCTGTGCGTATTGATCGGCGTCCCGCTCGGCATCCTCCTGGCCAGCCGACCGTTGGCGCGCAAGCTGCTGATGCCGGTGCTCGATGTCATGCAAACGCTGCCCAGCTTCGTCTACCTGATCCCGGTGCTGATGCTGTTCGGCCTGGGCAAGGTACCGGCGATCTTCGCCACCTTGATCTACGCCCTGCCGCCGTTGATCCGCCTGACCGAACTGGGCCTGAGCCAGATCGACCCGAGCCTGACCCAGGCGGCCCACGGCCTGGGCGCCAGTCGCTGGCAGCGGCTGCGGCGGGTGCAACTACCGCTGGCGCTGCCGAGCATCATGGCCGGGCTCAACCAGTCGGTGATGATGGCGCTGTCGATGGTGGTGGTCGCCTCGATGATTGGCGCGCGCGGCTTGGGCGAGGATGTGCTGGCAGGAATTCAGACGCTCAATGTCGGCAAGGGTGTGGAGGCCGGGTTGGCGATTGTGGCGCTGGCGATGGTGATTGACCGGATCAGTCAGGCGTATGGGCAACCGCGGCGGGGCTAGCGATGCTATCTGACCCTGCGCGGCAGCTCGATACTCACCCGCAAGCCACCCAGCGGGCTCTCAAGCAGACGCATCTGCCCGCCCCAGGCTTCGACGATATCGCGCACGATGCCCAGGCCCAGGCCATGGCCGTCAACCTGCTCGTCAAGCCGGGTACCGCGCTCAAGCACTTGTTCACGAGCCGCCTGCGGAATGCCGGGGCCGTCATCATCGATCCACAGGCAATAGCGTTGCGGCTGTTCTTCGATGCTCAACTGCACCTCGCTGTCGGCCCATTTGCAGGCGTTGTCCAGCAGGTTGCCCAGCAGTTCGAGCAGGTCTTCGCGGTCCCAGGGCAGGAGCAAACCGGGCGGCACCTGCCTGCTCAACTCCAGGCCTTCGCCATGGATCATGCCCAGGGTCGACAGCAGCCCGGGCAGCTCGGCATCGCAATCAAACTGCGCGCCCGGCAACGCATCGCCAGCCAGCCGCGCGCGATTGAGCTCACGGCTCAGGCGCTGCTGGATCTGCTCGAGCTGGTCGCGCAACTGGGCACGGACTTGAGGCAGGTCTTTGAGGCGTTCGCTGGAGGCCAGGCTGAGCAGCACCGCCAACGGTGTCTTCAGCGCATGCCCGAGGTTGCCCAGGGCATTGCGTGAACGACGCAGGCTGTCTTCGGTGTGGGCCAGCAAGTGGTTGATCTGTGCGACCAGGGGCTCAAGCTCGGTAGGCACCTGGGTATCGAGCTGCGAACGCTGGCCTTGCTGCAGTTGGGCGATCTGTTCGCGGGCGCGCTCCAGCGGCCGCAATGAGCGGGTCACGGTGATGCGTTGCAGTACCAGGATCAATAACAGTGCGACCAGGCCCAGCCCCAGGCCGATCTGCTGCATGCGCCTGAAGCCATCGCGCACCGGGGTATAGTCCTGGGCGACGCTGATGGAAATCGCCTGGCCCAGGCGCCGGTAATCGGCACGCAGCACCAACAGTTGCTGGCCTTCCGGCCCCAGCTCCAGGCCGGCGTGCAGCCCCGGGGTTTGCGGCGCCGGCATGTCCATGTCCCACAACGAACGCGAGCGCCAGTTGCCGCCGTCAAAATCGATGCGAAAGTAATAGCCGGAAAACGGCCGCTTATAGGCCGAGGAAATTCGCCGTTCATCCAGTTCAAGGCCGGTCTGCCCGCGTACCAGGGCTACCAGCAGGTTTTCGCTCTCCTTGCGCAGACCGGTCTCCAGGTAGCGCTGCAGGCCAGCCTCGAACAGCCACAGGCTGATCTGCGCCAGGGCCAGCCCGACCAGCACCAATACCGCAATCAGGCCAAGGCTCAGGCGTGCCTGAATCGACTTCACTCGCAGCTCCCGGCATAGCGATAACCCTGGCCACGGCGGGTTTCGATCACGCTACGGCCGAGCTTGCGGCGCAGGTGATTGACGTGCACTTCGAGAACGTTGGAATCGCGCTCGGTCTCACCGTCGTAGAGGTGTTCGGCGAGGTGGCTTTTCGACAGGATCTGTTGCGGGTGCAACATGAAGTAGCGCAACAGGCGAAACTCGGCAGCGGTGAGCTGGATGTCGACGCCGGCGCGGGTGACGCACTGGCGGCCTTCGTCCAGCTGCAGGCCGGCGGCTTCAAGGGTCGGCTGGTTGGCCAGGCCGCGGGCACGGCGTAGCAGCGACTGGATGCGCAGCTGTAGCTCTTCTGGATGAAACGGCTTGCTCAGGTAATCATCGGCACCGGCCTTGAGCCCCTCGATACGCTCGGCCCACGAGCCGCGCGCGGTGAGGATCAGCACCGGGGTCACCAGCCCCGATGCCCGCCACTGGGCCAGTACCTCAAGCCCCGGCAAGCCAGGCAAGCCGAGGTCGAGAATAATCAGGTCATAGGGTTCGCTGCTGCCCTGGTAGACCGCATCCCTGCCGTCGGCCAGCCAGTCGAGCGCATAGCCCTGGCGTTGCAGGCTCTGGGTCAGTTCATCCGCCAGCGGCACGTTGTCCTCGACCAGTAACAGGCGCATCAGTCATCTTCCTCGTCTTTGAGCAGCGCTCCATTGGTAGCGTCGAGCTTGATCTCGCGTACCACGCCTTCAGGGGTCAGCAATTCGACCTCGTACTCATACCTGTCGTGTTTCTCTTCCAGCTCCGCTTCCAGCAGTTTCGCCCCGGGGTAACGCCCCAGGGCGGACTGCAGCAGTTGCTCAAGCGGCAGGATCACGCCCTGCTGACGCAATTGCAGGGCTTCATCCTGATCGAGGTCGCGGGCCGAAGCCAGCGAGCAGAGGGCCAACAGCGCAATGAGAAATGCCTGTGCTGTTCGCATGCAAGGGCTCATCAGGTGTCCTGGGCGTCCTTGAGGACTTCACCGGTCTTGGCATCAAGATCAACGTCCCATTCGACGTTCTGGGCGTCACGCAGCTCGACTTTGTAGACATAGCGGCCGTAGACGTCCTCCAGTTCGGAATCCTTGATGGTAGCGCCTGGGTGCTTGGCCAGCGCCTTGGCGTTCAAGTCGTCCAGGGACATGATGGTCTTGGCCTGAACCAGCTTGACCACTTCATTGGTCGGAATGTCTTTAGCCAGCGCAACGTTGGCGCTCAGGGCAAGGGCAGCAGTGGCGAACAGGGCAGTCAAAGTTTTCATGGTGTCTCTCCGTTGAGATCAAAAATGTTTCTACGGGGCCTAGAGTACCCAACCGAACTTAATTGAAGCTGAAAACAACTGGCGACATGATAGCGCAGCCCTGCCCCACTTCCGGAGCGCTGTTCTTTATAATTACCGGCTCAAGACAGCGAGGCCCGTATGAGTGCAATCCATATCAAGTACCCGGCGCTGACGCTCAAGGCCGGCAATCGCGCCTTGCAGCGCATCCGCGAGCGTGGATTACAGGCTGCCGATGTGGGTGTGCTGCCGGGTGCAGCTGGGGGGCCCAAGGCCCTCGGCATACAAGGCCTGGACCTGGCGTTGTTCGGCCATTGGTTGCCCAGCGCACCCCGTGAGCGGGCGTTGATCGGCGCATCCATCGGCTCCTGGCGCTTTGCCAGCGCCTGCTTGCCCAACCCCGCCCAGGCCCTGCAGCGCCTGGGCCAGCTGTACACCGAACAGGACTTTGCCAAGGGCGTGACCCAGGCCGAAGTCAGCCGCAGCTGCGAGCGCATGCTCGATGAACTGCTCGAAAACCGCGACGCACAGATACTCGCAAGCCCGGGCTACCGCCTGAACATCATGGTGGTCAAAAGCCATGGCCTGCTTGCTGACGATCACCGCGGGCGCCTGGGCATGGGCCTGTCATCGGTCATCGCTGACAACCTGATTGGCCGTGCGCGCCTGTCGCGGCACTTCGAGCGAATCATCTTGCACGACGCCCGCAGCGCTCCGCCATTGCAGCCACTGACGGACTTCCCCTCGCGCTGCCTGCCACTGGATGTTGCGAATTTGCGCCATGGCCTGCTGGCCTCGGGGTCGATCCCGATGGTCATGCAAGGCGTACGCGATATTCCGGGTGTCGGTCAGGGGACCTATCGAGATGGCGGCTTGCTGGACTATCACCTCGACTTGCCCTACTCCGGCGACGACCTGGTGCTCTACCCGCACTTCACCGACAAGGTCATCCCCGGCTGGTTCGACAAGGCCCTGCCGTGGCGCCGTGGGGATACCCAGCGCTTGCGCAATGTGCTGCTGCTTGCGCCTTCGCCGCAGTACCTGGCCAGCCTGCCCTACGGCAAGCTGCCGGATCGTAGCGATTTCAAGCGCTTCATGGGCGATGCGGGCAGCCGTCAGCGTTATTGGCACAAGGCAATGGCTGAAAGCCAGCGCCTGGGCGACGAGCTGCTCGAACTGATAGAAACCGGCAAGCTGCACACGCATCTGCAACCACTGAAGTGACCATGCTGGTAAACTGGCAGCCAGCATTGGTTTACAGAGTCAAGATATCGTGGAAATTTTCAAAGAGTTTACGTTCGAATCGGCCCACCGCCTGCCTCACGTGCCTGAAGGGCACAAGTGCGGTCGCCTGCATGGCCATTCGTTCAAGGTTGCCCTGCACCTGACCGGCCCGCTCGATCCACATACCGGCTGGATCCGCGACTTCTCCGAGATCAAGGCGATCTTCAAGCCGCTGTACGAACAACTGGACCATAACTACCTGAACGACATTCCAGGCCTGGAGAATCCGACCAGCGAAGTGATCGCCAAGTGGATCTGGGACCAGGTCAAGCCGCTGCTGCCAGAGCTGTCCAAGGTGCGCATTCACGAGACCTGCACCAGTGGTTGCGAGTACTACGGCGACTGAGTCGGCGAAGGAAGCGAACAAACCACCCTGCGGGGTGGTTTTTTTTGGCTGGCATTTTATCCAGCTGGGCGCTGAAAAGACAAAACCCCTACCTGCA
>NZ_JYOF01000020.1:0-133803 GCF_000955865.1 Pseudomonas sp. 2(2015) | reverse complement strand
ACGAAAAGGTCACCTTCAATCTAGCTCGACGCCTGGCACCCAAGGTGAAGTGGCCAGAAAACATGGACCTGGAATCGAGGACAGCGCCTTGAAGCCAACGGCAGGCCCCCGCTGATAAGCGACGCGCTAATTGAGCGCGCGGTCCTTGCCGAGCAACCCAACCTCACTCAACAACTGCCGCTTGAGCCCGGCAATCAGATCGGTCTGGGTAATCACCCCCACCAGCGCCTCGCCGTCCATCACCGGCAAGCAATGCAGCCCCTGCTCGCTGAGCAACGGAATCAGCGCCACCGCCGGCTCGTCGCTGCGCACGGTGATCACCGGCCGGCTCATGATCTGTTCCAGCACCACCTTGGGCCGGCGCCCAAGTAGTGCGCGCCAGCTGAACCGCCCCTGGGCCATGGCCGGGCCGACCAGGTCGGTGAGGCTGACTATCCCCACCAGGCGCCGGGCGTCATCGAGCACCGGCAAGGTGTGCAGATGGTGGCTCGACAGCAACTGCCAGGCCTGTTGCAAGGTGGTTTGCGGGGTCGCCAGTTGCACGTCCCGGGACATCACCGAGGCGGCGGTAATGCCGCCCAGGCTGCGTTTGAGCGCGTGTTGCTCGGTGGCCATGATGATGCGTTCGAGTTCGTCGCGGGTGACGTCGACGAACTCGCCGAGCTCTTCCAGCGCCTGGTCGAGGTCTTCACCACTGACGCCGACCCGTTCACCTGGCAGCACGTCGGCAGTGTGGTGCAGGTCTTTGCGCGCTGCGGCGGTCTTCGGGTAGCGCACGCCGGTCAGGCGGTTGTAGATCACCGCCACGGCCACCAGCACCAGGGCATTGAGCATGATTGGTTCGAACACCTGGTCGCCCATCGCCGCCAGCGACGAGTCGGCCAGCACCACGCTTACCGCCACGCCGCCGCCCGGCGGGTGCAGGCAGCGCAGCAGGCACATGAGCAAAATCGCCACGCCCAGGGCCAACGCCGCGACCCACAAGGCCGAACCAAAGCAGTGATGCAGCACCAGGCCCACCGCGGTGGCGCTGGCATAGCTGCCAATAAACGGCCAGGGCTGCGCCAGCGCCCCGGAGTGCACGGCAAACAGTAGCACCGCCGAGGCCGCCAGCGGCCCGAGCAGGTGCAGCGCCACTGTCGGGCCAAAGGCCAGGCTGCAGGCCAGGCCTGCGAGAAACAGACCGAGCAGTGCGCCAACGCCTGCGCGTAGCCATTCTTTTGGGGGGATGTTCAGAGGGGCCGGCAGCAGCCGGTTGAAGCCGTTGTTCAAAGCGCGCAGAGACATGGGTAGATCGGGCACCTGGGCAGTAAAAAAAGCCCGGCCAAATTGGCTGGGCTGAGTATTGCGAGGGGGCAATACCAATGGGCTCCGTCCGTGGAGATGGAATTTTTGGGTGTTGCGTGGGCGGGGATTTTGCCGGGGTTGGGCTGGCGGGTGGTAATTCAAAAAACTGAGGGGTGAGTGCAGTTTTTTTGAGGGATGGCACGAGTCGGCGGCAAGGCCGCCGACTTCGCCAGGCAATCAATGCATGAACAGGGCGATCAGGATGATCACCGGAATCGGTACACCCAGCATGAACAACAGTAGTGAACGCATGGTAGTTCTCCTCGGTTCAACGGACTTGGGCACTGACGTAGTCATCGACCAGCACCACGGCATCGCGACGACGGCCACCGTAAGTGGCGGCGAGGCTGGCGAAGAACGCCCCGCACAGCAAGGCAATGAACATCCACAATGCCGACAGCGCAGCCGCCTTGCTGGCGGCATCAGCCGCTTCACGGGCAGCCTTTTTGGCGTCGTCCACTGCCTGGCGCGCCTGGGCGAAGACCTGGTCGACACGCTGCTCGGCCTGGGCCGGCGCAAGGTTGGTGCGCTGGCTGACCAGTTGCGCCAGGTACTGGCGGTCTTCGCCGCTCAGTTGCCCGCCGTTGCTCAACGCGCGCGCCATGATCCGGGTCACCGCTACTTGTGCAGCATCTTCGTTGACCGCCACCGTGCCATCGCCACGGAACAGGGTATCGACGAAATAACCATAGGGGTCGCTACCCTGGGAACCGCTGGCAGCCGTCGCTGCCGCAGTAACGCCACCTGCAGCACCGGCGGCGACCTGAGCCCCCGCCTGCACGCCGCCAGCGACGATACTGCTGACCGAACCGACCACCAGCGTTGCCGTGACCAGCGTGGCAACGGCCCAGGCCAGAAAGCCGTGGGCGGTATCGCGAAAGTACACCTCATCGCCATGCACGCTCGCCCATTTGACCCGCAGACGGCCCGCCAGGTACCCCCCCAGGCCAGAGGCGATGATCTGCGTCAGCGCCAGCCAGACAATCGTCGAGATACCCAGGCCCTTGGCGCTCATGCCGTCGCCAACCCACGGCGAAACTGCTGAGAAGCCCAGCCCGATGCCGAGCAAAACCAATATCAACGACAACGCCGCGGCGCCCGCCGCACCGGCGAAAATGGCCGCCCATGACACGCCGGAGCGGCTTTGCGCTTCGACGATGGAGGTGGAGTGGGTTTCTGATGTTGTAATCATTGTTGTAGAGCTCCCGTGAGGAACATCGAATGTTCACTACAACGGGTGCACGCCCTGTGCCAAACCGGTTGAATGGGCAATGGCCATAAATTCAATAGGTTGCAGCACGTCGCGAACATGCCCATCATGCAAAGTGCATGATCGGGCCCGCAGCAGCGGGTGTTCTGCACACCAGGACAATCGCCAGGGGCCGGTCTCGTCCGCAATTTTTCGAGCCAGAGCCAACGATGACTAATGACGCGTTGATAATCGATTTGTTTGAAGCCGCTGACGCCTTGGCCAGCGGCGACAACAGGGCAATGCAGCGCTTGCTTGCACCGATCAAGAACCGCGAATCCTATAACGGCACTCCTGTTCTGTTTTATGCGGCTGAAAACATCCAGGCGCTGGAATTTCTGGCGGCCAATGGCGTTGATTTTCTGCAAAAAAACAGCCTTGGCGGCAATAACCTGCTGCACCGGGTGTCATTGGACAGTGATGACCCTGTGTTCGAATGGGTGCTGGCCTGGTACAGCAGCAACAACAGTGTCGATGCAGCGAGCGACGATGGCTTCACCGTACTCTCGACGCTGCTCAAGTTCGGTCGGGCGGACCGCGCCAAGCGCTTGATCGAGTGTGGTGCAAGCCTTTCATCGGTCGCCAACAACGGCCTCACCCCGGCCCGGCAAACGATCATTTGCATGGAGCAAGAGCACGATGCGCTTGAGGGTCTGGCGCTACTCCTGTCCCACGGATTGACCCTCGGCACTGCAGAGTTGGAGCACATGGCGCACGTGGCGCGCGCTATCAACCGGCACCGGCTTGCCAAGTGGATTGAAGACGATCTGATTCCCTCTGCACCGGCTAATTAGTGCCTGAAAGGCTGCAAGATCCCTACCGGTATGCTTTCACTGCCTCGACAAAACCTGCACAATCGCCGGCTTTTTTTCCGACAAGGCAGTCCCTCATGCAACGGATCGTAATTCTGGGCAACGCCGGCAGCGGCAAGTCCACCCTCGCCCGCGCCCTGGGCAAGCAACTGGGCCTGGCGGTGGTGCACCTGGACAGGTTGTTCTGGGAGCCCGGCTGGGTCGAGCCGGATGCCGAGCAGTTCCGCTCGCGCGTGCGCGAGGCAGTGTCGCAGGACGCCTGGGTGTGTGAAGGCAACTATGCGCGGCGCACCTTCGACCTGCGCCTGCCGCAGGCTGACCTGGTGATCTGGCTGGATACGCCGCGCCTGACCTGCTTGATGCGGGTGATCAAGCGCAGCGTGCTGAACCGCCCGCGCCCTGACCTCGCCGACGGCTGCAGCGAGAAGCTGGACCGGGCGTTTCTGACCTTCCTGAAATTCGTCTGGACCTTTGATCGCGGCTATCGCCCGGGAATCGAAGGGGTGCGCGAAGCCATCGGGCCGCAGGTGCCGGTGGTGCATTTGTGCGGTAGCCGGCAGATTGCGGCGTTTGTCGCAGGCTTCAACCACGTTCCAGCCTGATCTCCTATGCTCATGGTTCGCCCACACCTCAGAGGAGCAGCGAACATGGCATTCGTGACCACTAACGATGGCGTTGAGATCTTCTACAAAGACTGGGGCCCGCGTGACGCCGAGGTGATTTTCTTTCACCACGGCTGGCCGCTCTGCAGCGACGACTGGGATACGCAGATGTTGTTCTTCCTGGCCCAGGGGTATCGGGTCGTCGCCCACGACCGCCGCGGCCATGGGCGCTCCAGCCAGGTCTGGGATGGCCACGACATGGACCATTACGCCGATGACGTGGCGGCGCTGGTCAAGCACCTGGGTGTTCAAAAGGCCGTGCATGTCGGGCATTCGACCGGCGGTGGCGAAGTCATCCATTACATCGCCCGCCATGGCCAGGAGCGGGTGGCCAAGGCCGCCCTTCTCGCCGCGGTTGCGCCGCTGATGGTACAGACCGCCAGCAACCCCGGCGGCCTGCCAAAATCAGTATTCGACGACCTGCAGGCGCAACTGGCGGCCAACCGCGCCCAGTTCTACCACGACATCCCTTCCGGGCCGTTCTACGGCTACAACCGTCCGGGCGCTAAGCCGTCGCAAGGGGTGATCCTCAACTGGTGGCGCCAGGGCATGATGGGCAGCGCCAAGGCCCACTACGACGGTATCGTCGCCTTCTCGCAGACCGATTTCACCGAAGACCTGAAGAAGGTCACGGTACCGGTGCTGGTGATGCACGGCGATGATGACCAGATCGTGCCCTACGACAACTCCGGGCCGCTGTCGGCGAAACTGCTCGGCAACGGCACGCTGAAAACCTACAAGGGGTTCCCTCACGGCATGCCTACCACCCATGCCGACATCATCAATGCCGACCTGCTGGCCTTTATCCGCAGTTGATCGCGGCTCAATGCCGTTCTATCAGCTCTGGCAGAAGCGTATCCGGTTCCCAAACGGGTCGTAGACTTCCAGCACTTTACCCCAGCCCTGCTCGACGATATCCGGGCGTCCATAGCCATAACGCTTGGCCTGCAGTTCGTCGCGCAGTTGCTCGATGTTGTGCGTGGGCACGAAGATCGTCGCCCCCGGGCTGGCATCGCCATGATGTTCGGACAGGTGCAGTTGCAGGCCGTCACGGCTGATGCCCAGGTACAGCGGCAGGTCAGCTTCGAATCGGTGCTCGAACTCAACGCTGAAACCGAGGAAATCCAGGTAGAACTCGCGGGCCTTGGCTTCGTCGAAGCTGCGCAGGATGGGAATGGGCTTGTCGAAGCGGATTGCCGTCTGCTTGGCTTGCTCGGTTGAAATCATCGTTTTTCTCCTGAAGCCGAGGCCGTGTGGGCGCGAGCGGCGGGCAGCATTAGCCTGGGGGCGATAGTACACAGATGATCGAAGCGCTGTCGATTTCGCCGGCGCCGGTTCGACTAGTGTCAGGCAGTTCCGCCTGCAGCCCCATCAGGAGCCACTCATGCGCAAGCTCATCGTTGCCGCCTTCACCAGCCTCGACGGCGTAATCCAGGCCCCGGGCGGGCCGCAAGAAGACACCAGCGGCGGTTTTGACTACGGCGGCTGGGTCGTGCCGTTTGCCGACCAGGCCTTCGGCGTGGCCATGCAGACGCTGTTCTCGCAGCCGTTCGAACTGCTGCTGGGGCGGCGCACCTACGACATTTTTGCCGGCTATTGGCCGCACCAGACCGACTCTGCGGATCAGTTCATCGCCGACCTGTTCAACCGTGTGCCCAAGCATGTCGCCACCCACCACCCCGAGACCCTCGACTGGCACAACAGCCATGCCCTGGTGGGTGAGCTAGCCGGGGCTATTCGTACCCTCAAACAGCAGGACGGCGCCACCTTGTTGACCCAGGGCAGCGGCGAGCTGGTGCGTCAATTGCTGGCGGCGGGCCTGGTGGATGAACTGCGGCTGTTGATTCACCCGATCATCCTCGGCCGTGGCAAGCGCCTGTTCGATGACCAGGCGCAAGCAGCGTCCTTTACTTTGGCCGATTCGAGCAGCACGCCAGGTGGAGTGCTGATTACCCGTTATGTGCTTGACGGGGAGGTGCGCACCGGCTCATTTGCCTAGACTGCAGCTGTGCATGCTGGCCTTGCCAGCGCTGGTAATGTTGAATGGAGAGCGCAATGCCTGCCCCCGAAAACGAGCTGTTGCAAAGCTGGCAAGACAACGCCCAAGCGTGGATTGAAGCCGTTCGCAGCGGCGCCATCGAAAGCCGCCAGCAAGTCACCGACCAGGCGATTCTGCTGGCGGTGCTCGGCCGCCAGCCCGAACGCGTGCTCGACCTGGGCTGTGGCGAAGGCTGGCTGTTGCGCGCACTGGCCAAGCGCGGCATCGACGCGGTGGGGGTGGACGGCGATCCGACCCTGGTCGAGGCGGCGCGGGCAGCGGGCGCGGCCCAGGTGTATCTGGCCAGCTATGAAGCGCTGGCAGACGCACAGGTTGATATCGGCCGCGACTACTCGCTGGTCTGCGCCAACTTCGCCCTGTTGCACCAGGACATCATCCCCCTGCTCGGCGCCATGAACGCCCTGCTCGCCGCTGGCGGCGCCCTGGTGATCCAGACCCTGCACCCGTGGGCGGCCGCGGCCGGCAACTATCAGGACGGTTGGCGGCAAGAAACCTTTGCCAGCTTTGCCGGCCAGTGGCAGCCCATGCCCTGGTACCTGCGCACTTTGTCCAGCTGGTTCACTGCACTGGACCTGGCGGGTTTCAAGCTGGTCGCCGTGCAGGAGCCGCAGCATCCGCAAAGCCCGCTGCCGCAATCATTGTTGTTGATAGCCGAGCCTAAAGATTGAAGCGCATCCCACCCACCTAATAAGGAACCACACACCATGAGCGAAGAGACAAAAGTAAAAGGACCCGCGTCGTACTTCCCCTCCATCGAGAAGAAATACGGCCAGCCCGTCAGCCACTGGCTAAAGCTGATCGGCACCGTCAGTGGCAAAAAACATATGGAGATAGTGGACTGGCTCAAAGCCGAGCATGGCTTGGGCCATGGCCATGCCAACGCATTGGTGGCGTATTTTTTGGCGAGCGCTAAAAACAGCTGAGGATAGAACCCGCCCCATGCTGGTCATCGAACAGTTGCACAAGTCGTTCAGCACTGCCCAAGGCCTGCTGCCGGTATTGCAGGGCGTCGACTTGCGCCTGGGCCAGGGCAGCAGCCTGGCATTGATGGGTGAGTCCGGCAGCGGCAAAAGCACCTTGCTGCACCTGGTCGCCGGTCTCGATCGCGCCGATAGTGGGCGCATCCTGATCGATGGCCAGGCGCTGGACGCCCGTTCGGAATCAGCCCTGGCGCGCTGGCGCCGGCAAGGCATCGGCCTGGTGTTCCAGCAGTACAACCTGATCAGCAGCCTCGATGTGGCGGCCAATCTTGCTTTTCAGGCCAGGCTGGCGGCGCGGTTTGACCGCCAATGGCTGGACTACCTGGCTGCCCGCCTGGGTCTGGCCAGCCTGTTGCAGCGCTACCCCGAGCAACTCTCCGGCGGCCAGCAGCAGCGGGTCGCCATCGGTCGGGCGCTGGCCGCTCGCCCGGCGCTGGTGCTGGCTGATGAACCCACCGGCAGCCTCGACGAGCGCAGCAGTGATGAAGTGCTGGCGTTGATGCTGCAACTGGTCGCCGAAGCTGGAAGCAGCCTGCTGATGGTGACCCACAGCCCGCGCCTGGCAGCGCGCCTTGAGCAGCGCTGCGTGCTGCACGCCGGGCGTGTGCAGGTCGAGGCGCACTGATGGGCCCGCTGCTGATTGCCCTGCAGGCGCTGCTGAGCCACTGGCGGCGCCACCGATTGCAGTTCTTCAGCATCTTTACCGGTTTGTGGCTGGCCACTGCGCTATGGACCGGGGTGCAGGCGCTCAACAGCCAGGCGCGGGCCGACTACGCCCGCGCCAGCGCAGTGCTGACCGGGCCCACCCAGGCGCAGCTGATAGCCGGCAACGGTGAGCGTTTCGAGCAAGCACTGTACCTGCAACTGCGCAGGCTCGGCTGGCAGGTGTCGCCGCTGCTCGAAGGTCGCTTGCGCTTTGCCGGGGAACAAGCGCTGACGGTACGGCTGATCGGTATCGAGCCGCTGAGCCTGCCCACGACAATGACCGTCGCCGGCACGCCGTTGCAAGGCTTCGATGTGCAGGCATTCATTGGCGAGCCCGGGCAAGCCTGGATCGGCCCCGATACCCTGCGGCAACTGCCTCTGAATGCCAGCGGGCAAGCAACCACCAGCGACGGCCAGGTACTGCCGCCGTTTGTTGTGCAGCCGCAACTGGCGCCGGGGGTGATCGTGGTGGATATCGGCCATGCGCAAACCTTGCTGCAAGCGCCCGGGCAGCTTTCGCGACTGCTTTTGAATGATAACGCCAGGCCCTTGCCCGCAGACATCGCCGCGCGCCTGACCCTGCAAGCGCCCAGCGACGACGGCGACCTGCAGCGCCTGACCGACAGCTTTCACCTCAACCTCACGGCGCTGGGCCTGCTGGCGTTCGTCGTCGGCCTGTTCATCGCCCACGCCGCCATCGGCCTGGCCCTGGAACAGCGCCGCGGGCTGATTCGCAACCTGCGTGCCTGTGGCCTCAGCCTCAACATCCTGCTGCTCGGCCTGAGCCTGGAACTGGGTGGTTTCGCCGTACTTGGCGGCCTGGCCGGGGTCGCCAGCGGCTATGGGCTGGCCGCGCTGTTGCTGCCCGATATCGCCGCCAGCTTGCGCGGCCTGTACGGCGCCCAGGTGGCCGGGCAACTGAGCCTGCCAGCCGGGTGGTGGCTGGCGGGCATCGCCGTGAGCGTGCTCGGTGCCTTGCTGGCCGGAGCCGGCAGCGTGTTGCGCGCCGCCCGTTTGCCGCTGCTGGCCCTGGCCCAGCCGCAGGCCTGGCGCATGGCCCAGGGGCCGTGGCTGCGCCGTCAGGCAGCGGTCGCCGGGCTGTTGCTGGTGGTCGCGCTCGCTTGCTGGCAATGGGGCAACAGCTTGGCCAGTGCCTTGATCCTGCTGGCAGCGCTGTTGCTGGCGGCGGCCTTGTTGCTGCCCGCCCTGCTCGACGGCGCGCTGGCCTGGCTGGCTCGCGGGTATCGCGGGCCGCTGGCCGAGTGGTTTGTCGCCGACAGCCGTCAGCAGCTTCCGGCACTGAGCCTGGCGCTGATGGCGCTGCTGCTGGCATTGGCCGCCAGCGTCGGCGTCGGCAGCATGACCGAGGGCTTTCGCAAGACCTTCAGCGGCTGGCTCGACCAGCGCCTCTCTGCCGACTTGTACCTCACACCGCAGGACACGACTCAGGCCCTGCAACTCACTGACTGGCTCGCCGAGCAACCGGCAATCACCACGTTGCTGCCCAGCTGGCGTGCCGAAATACGCGTGCAGCAGTGGCCGGTGCAGGTCCAGGGCATCATCGATCACCCCGCCTACCCCGCGCGCTGGCCATTGCTGGAGCAAAGCCCGCAGGCCTGGGCGCAACTGGCCAGCGGCAATGCGCTGATGCTCAGCGAGCAACTGGCCCGGCGCCTGGGCGTGCAGCTGGGCGACAACCTGCAATTAGCCAATCAAGCCATGGCTGTGGTGGGCATCTATGCCGACTATGGCAACCCCAAGGGCCACCTGCTGGTCAATGCCGACTGGCTGCGTGGGCACCTGCCGCAGGCGACGCTGAACACCATCAGCCTCAATCTTGCGCCCGAGCGCATCGCCACGTTCAAAGACGAATTGCAACAACGCTTCGCCCTGGACGACAGCCGCGTGGTCGAGCAAGCCAGCTTGAAACGCTGGTCCACTGAAATCTTCAGCCGCACTTTCGCCGCCACCACCGCCCTCAATAGCCTGACCCTGGGGGTGGCGGGCATCGCCCTGTTCATCAGCTTGCTGACCTTGAGCCAGAGCCGCCTGGGCCAGTTGGCACCGCTGTGGGCCTTGGGTGTGCGGCGCACGCAACTGGTAGGGTTGTCGCTGGGGCAAACCCTGATGCTGAGCAGCCTGACGGTGCTGCTGGCGATCCCTCTCGGGCTGTTGCTGGCCTGGTGCCTGGTGGCGGTGGTGAATGTTCAGGCTTTCGGCTGGCGCCTGCCGCTGCATGTGTTCGCCACGCAGCTGCTACAGCTGGCAATGCTCGGCTTGCTCACCAGCCTGCTGGCCAGCGCCTGGCCCTTGTGGCAACTGGCGCGGAGCCAACCCAGCGAACTGTTGAGGCAGTTTGCCGATGAAACCTGACCTTTGCCTGATGATCGGCCTGTTGCTGCTGGGCGGCTGCGACCAACCCACGCCTGCTGCCAAAGGCTTTGCCGGGTTGGGCCAGGACGCTGCGGCCTTCACCCCGGTAACCCGCGATCATCCGCTGCTGTTCCCCCTCGATCACGGGCCGCACACTGGCTTTCGCATCGAATGGTGGTACGTCACCGCCAACCTCAAGGACGCCCAGGGCCGCGACTGGGGCGCGCAGTGGACGCTGTTCCGCTCGGCCCTGCGCCCAGGCACTGAAACCACCGATTGGAACAGCCCCAACCTGTGGATGGGCCACGCCGCGCTCACCGGCCCCGGCGGCCATCAATACGCCGAAACCCTGGCGCGCGGCGGCATCGGTCAGGCGGGTGTTACCACCCAGCCGTTTCACGCCTGGATCAACGATTGGTCGCTACAAGGCAGCGACGACATCGGCCGCCTGCAAATGAGCGCCAATGGCAAGGGTTTCAGCTACACCCTCAAGCTGATCAGCAACGGCCCGCTGCTGCAGCACGGCGCTCGGGGCTACAGCGAAAAATCCGGCAAGGGCCAGGCCTCGTACTATTACAGCCAGCCGTTCTACCAGGTCAGCGGCGAGGTCGAACGCAACGGCCAGCGCGTGGCGGTGACCGGCAACGCCTGGCTCGACCGCGAATGGAGCAGCCAGCCCCTGGCGGCCGGGCAGTCGGGCTGGGACTGGTTCTCCCTGCACCTGGACAGCGGCGCCAAACTGATGCTGTTTCGCGTGCGCGAAGCCCAGGGCGCGCCCTACCGCGCAGGCACCTGGATCAGCGCCAAAGGCAACGCCCAGGCTCTGCAGGGTGCGCAGATCCAGCTGCAGGAACTGGCCTGGAGCACGCAGGACAACGGCCGCAAGCTGCCAACCCGCTGGCGTGTGCAGGTGCCGGCGCACGGGGTGGATGTCCAGGTCGATGCACTGGAGCCCAAAGCGTGGATGTCGACGCGTTTTCCGTACTGGGAAGGGCCGGTGCGCTTTAATGGCAGTGTGAGCGGCAAGGGCTATCTGGAGATGACCGGGTACTGATGCTGCAGGTGCGGGCTCGCACCAATCCTGTGGGAGCGGGCTTGACCCGCGATTGAGCGCAAAGCGGTCGCAGTCCGGTCAGCACCTGATGTGCTGGCTGTAACGGCCTCATCGCTGGCAAAGCCAGCTCCCACAGAGATCCTGCAAGCACCCACTTCAGTGGGAGCCGGACTTGCCGGCGATCGAGCGCGTAGCGGTCGTAATTCGGCCACCACCTGGAGTGCTGGCTGTACCGGTCTCATCGTACGCCTGCCAATCCGAATCCGCTTTCACTGTAGGATCTTTCCGATTCCATCCAGCGGTGCGCTAGATCGCGAGCGGCGGTGCTAGGTTCCGGCCTTCATTGCCCAAGGAACCTGCGCATGACAAGGATGCCACCCTCAACACCTTCCCCAGCTCACTCGATATTGTCTTCCTCAGAGTCACTGCAGCCCAGCGTCTACGTCGTACCGCGCAGCGTGACGGGCAGTCAGGTAGTGGCTTTGGGAAGCATGATTGGCAACACATCTGGTGATCTTGCTGGAGAACTATTCTACAACTGGACAGGCTTATGAGTATTGACCCTCGTTCCTGGCCTCTGGGATTACAGATGGTGCTGATCCTTGGCCCGTGGATCATCATGCTGACTGGGGTCTTGATAAGCGCGTGCATCGCAAATGGCCGAGATTTTGCGAGGTCGCTTTCAGCGCTGCAAAGCAGTACCTGGCTGGAGCAGCAGATTCGCGTTTGGGGGACATCAAGCCTAGGGGCGCGTTGGGTGCTTGTCGGAGTGATCAGTGGCTTACTGGCCTATCCACAAAAACATATACGCCAAGGCCAGCTCGACGCAGTGCAAGTGCGCAACTTCCCCCGGCGGCTCCGACGTCGCTTGCTTGTTTCCGGCAGGCTGATCGCTATTGGGTTCGTGTTGATGACCATGAGTGTCGGGTTGTACAAATTCTGCGAACCCTAGCCCGTGAGAGCCACGAACACACAACAGGAGACGCACCATGGACCACTTCACCGGCGGTTGCCTGTGCGCCAACGTGCGATTTACAGCCTCGGGACGCCCCTACCGGGTCGGCCTGTGTCACTGCCTGGACTGTCGCAAGCACCACGGCGCGCTGTTTCACGCTTCGGCGATTTTCCCCGCAGAGGCAGTCAGCATCGAAGGCGAAACCCGTGACTACGCCGGGCGCTATTTTTGCCCACGTTGCGGCTCGTCGGTGTTCGCCCGCTCAGGCGATGAAGTCGAGATCAACCTCGGCGCGCTGGATGCCCCCAACCTGTTCACGCCCACCTACGAAAGCTGGACCACCCGCCGCGAATCCTGGCTGCCACCCTTCCCGCTCAGCCACCACTACGAAAAAGATCGCGATCCGTCGGGGCGCTTCGAGGACTAGACGGCCAGCTGTCGCTGCATCCCCTGCGACATCAGGCTGGACCCCTCGCGCAATGGCTGCGGGGCACCGACCGGCTGAAAGCCATGGGCCTGGTACAAGCGCATCGCCGGGCTGTCGGCGAGGGTCACGCCCAGGCCCACCCGGCGCACGGCCACGCTGGCAGCCCAGCCCAGCGCCGCCTTGAGCAAGGCACTGCCGGCGCCCAGGCCACGCGCGGCCGGGTCGACCCACATCTGGTAGATATCGGCCACACCTGGCTCGGCCGCGGACAATTTGCACCAGACCATCCCGCACAGGGCGTCGCCGTTAAGGGCGAAAAACGCCCGGTCATTGCCGCTGGCATGGGCCGCCGCTATCCGCGTGGCCCAGTTTTCATCGCTGCGTTGCGACTCGGCGGCGAAGGTGCTGCCAAAGGCATCTGGCGAATCCTGCAATGCCTGCAGGCGCAGATCGCGGTAGGTGGGCCATTCATGGGGTAAAACAGGGCGGACGGCGATCACAAGGCTTCCTTGGCTGATTGATCCTGAACAGCTGCCAGACTACCACCAAGATGCGATCATGCCGCCCTTCATCGACACCGCAGGATCGACCACGATGTTTTCAGCAAGATGGACCTGGCTGGCCCTTGGCCTGTTACCCGCCCTGACCCAGGCCGCCACCCCGGAGCCGGTGCCACTGACCCGGGTATTCCAGGACTGGCGACTGGCCTGCGACAACACCCGTCGCTGCACGGCGGTGTCGGGCAGCACCGACAACCCCGGGATGGGCCTGTACATCGCTCGCGAAGCCGGCGCCAAAGGCAGCACCCGGGTCAGTGTGATCGGCTACGATGACGTCGGCCTGCGCTATGAGTTTCACCTCGACGGCCGCCCCACCGCCCCCTGGCAGTACGGTTCGAACGACCGTGAGTACTACTACCTTGAGGGCGACGCCGCCGTCGAAAAACTGCGCGAGCTGCGCAACAGCGACACCCTGAGCTCCAACAGCAACTTTGGCGAGCGCCGGGTATCGCTGCAGGGCTTGAGCGCCGCCCTGTTGCTGATGGATTCGGTGCAAGGGCGCATCGGCCACCCCAGCGCCTTCGTGCGCCCGGGCTACCAGGCGGACAGCCGCGTGCCGCCGGCCCCGGCGATTCCCAAACTGCCGCGCTTTACCCTGGCCCCGGCCTTGAGCGACGCCGAGCAACAGGCCATCGGCGACTACCTGATTGCCCTGACCAAGGACGAACTGAGCGCCGCGCCCCATCAGAACTGGCAGGCCCAGGCCGAGGTCTATCCCCTGGACCCGGCCCACGCCCTGGTGCGCCTGCGTTACGGCTGCGCCGAGGACGGCTGCAACCACAGCCTCTACCGCGTCTCACGCACGGCGCCGTACCAGGCAACGCCGCTAGCGCTCAAAGCGGCCCCCGAGGCTCAGTTCGCGCCTGACCTGTATGGCCAGATCAGCTTCAACCCGGTCAGCGGCCAGTTGAAGATTTTCCGCGAGATGGGCAAGGACTGCGGTGATAGCTCGACCTGGCAATACGACGGTGCGGCCATGCAGCTCAAGGACCGGCGGACCATGTGGCACTGCGACAGCATCAACGAGGAGTACTGGCCGGTGACCTGGCGTGCCAAGGGCTGACTCAGGCGCCGAGGTCGTCCCAGTACGGCGGCGTGCCGATGGCGTCGAGAAAGTAGTCCCACACCCGCCGCACCTTCTGCGAGCGCAGGCGGTTTTGCGCTGACAGCAGGTGGATCTGGCTCGGCGTCGCCTCCACGGCGCCTTGCCAGTCGGGCAGCAGTTGCACCAGGGCCTTGCTGGTAAAGCTGTGTTTGCTGAACAGCCAGGTCGGAAAAAACACGATGCCGCGCCCGGCCAGGGCTGCTTCCACCAGCACCTGGGCATTGTTGCTGCGCAGCGGCCCGTGCACCTCGACCACCTCGACGCTGTCGCTGCCCGGTCGGCGCAAGTACCAGCGCTGCGCACCGCCGGTGCCTTTGTAGACCAGGCAGCTATGCTGGCGCAGGTCCTGCGCGCAGCCCGGCTGGCCATGTTTTTCAAGGTAGCTGGGGCTGGCACACAGGACATAACGCTGGGTGCAGATCTGCCGGCCAATCAGCCCCGAATCCTGCAGATGGCCGACGCGAAAGGTGATGTCGGCGCCCTCCTGCACAGGGTCGATGTAGGCATCGGTGGCGGTCAGTTCCACGGTCAGTTCCGGGTATTGCTCATGCAAGCCATTGAGCAGGCGCACGAGATGCAGATGGGCAAAAGCCACCGGCGCGTTGATCCGCACCAGGCCGCGAATGTCGCCGGGCTTGCCGCTGATCGACTCGTCGGCAGCATCCAGCAGCTCCAGCACTTCGCGAATCTGCAGGTAATAGCGCTCACCGGCTTCGGTCAGCTTCACCGCGCGGGTGTTGCGGTACAGCAACTGCTGCCCGACCTCGCGCTCCAGCGCCGCGATAAAACGCGACACCGACGAGGCCGGCACCTGAAAATGCCGGGCGGTGGCAGAGAAACTACCGGTCACCGCGACCATGGCGAAGAAGCGGTGGGCCTTGAGGTGCATGGGCGGCTCCTGAACGGGAAATCCGTCCAGTATAGGTGCTCATATTGCTGTTACAACAATAGTGTTTTGCCTTTAGCCTTGATTGTGGCTGTTTTCGCAAGCCCCTAGCATGGCGCCATTCCACCCAGAGGCCCCACGCATGAAAGACCTGTTTGCCCCCTATGACCTCGGCCCACTGCAGCTGAGCAACCGTTTCGTCATGGCGCCGATGACCCGTTCACGCGCTCCGCAAGACATCGCCACCGAACAGATCGCCCTGCATTACACCCAGCGCGGCACCGCCGGCCTGATCGTTTCCGAAGGCACGCCGATCTCCCGCGAAGGCCAGGGCTACCTGTTCAATCCGGGCATTTTCAGCGAGCAGCAGATCCACGGCTGGAAGCTGGTGACCGACTCGGTGCACAGCGTCGGCGGCAAGATCTTCGCCCAGCTGTGGCATGTTGGCCGCGTCTCGCACACCTCGATCCAGCGCGATGGCCTGGCCCCGGTCAGCGCCACCGGCAAGGTCGCCCAGGGCGCGATTGCCTTCGGCTACACCGACAGCGGCGAGCCGGGTTTTGTCCCGACCTCGACGCCGCGCCCGCTGAACACCGAAGAAGTCGGCCGGGTCGTCGAAGACTTCGCCCAGGCCGCGGCCAACGCCATTGCCGCAGGCTTTGACGGCGTCGAAATCCACGGCGCCAACGGCTACCTGATCGAGCAGTTCCTCAACCCGCTGGTCAACGACCGCAGCGACCGCTACGCCGCCGACACCCTGGAAAACCGCCTGCGCTTTGTCTTTGAAGTGGTCGATGCTGTGGTCAACCGCATCGGCGCCGACAAGGTCGGCATCCGTATCTCGCCTTACGGCCAGCTGTTCGACATGCCGATCTACGCGCAAATCGACGAGACCTACTCGGCCCTCTGCGCCGGCATGGGCGCGCGCGGTATCGCCTATGTGCATGTGATGGACCAGACCCACTTCTTCCTCGCCAGCGCAGGCGCCGTGGCCCAGGAACAGGCCCTGCGCAAGCTGCTGGCCCATTGCAAGGCGCAACTGCGCCAGACTGCGCTTATCCTGGCCGGCGACATGACCCTGGAGCGTGCCCAGGACCTGATCGACGCCGGCCTGATCGACCTGGCAGGTTTTGGCCAGCCGTTCATCGCCAACCCCGATCTGGTCGCCCGGCTGAAAAACGGCTGGCCGTTGACCACCCCGGACCGCGACACCTACTACGGCGGCGGCGCCAAGGGCTACCTGGACTACGCCCCGTACGCACCGGCCTGAAGCGCGAGCAGGCCTGCCGTGGCCAGGCGTGGCATTATTTGCGCATACCGCTGTCCCCTTTTGTTCGCTCGCTTGTCATCAAGGGCATGTGAATCGAAAAGAGAGCGCAACAATGCCCGTACTGACACGCCACCGAACGCGCCTGGCGTCTTCGTTTTCGTCCCCTACCCTGTGCCTGGTGCTGGGCCTGGCGTCGTTGGCGCCACCCGCGGCGCTGGCCGACGGAGCCAGCCGCAGCTACCAGGTACCGGCTGGCGAACTGGGCACCGCGCTGACCCGCTTTGCCGCCCAGGCCGGGGTCAGCCTGTCGGTCGACCCGGGCCTGGTCAATGGCCGGCGCAGCGCCGGCTTGAGCGGCAGCTTCAGCGTCGATGAAGGCTTTGCCCGGCTGCTGCAGAGCTCGGGCCTGCAACTGCAGCCGGTGACAGCGGGCGCCTACACCCTGGTGCCTACACCGCAAAGCGGCGACGCCGTGGAGATCGCCCCGACCAGCATCCTCGGCGCCCACAGCGGCGGCGACGATGATGGCCAGCGCTATGCCGGCGGCCAGGTTGCGCGCCGGGGCTCGCAAGGCCTGCTGGGCTCGCGGGACTTCATGGAAACGCCGTTCAGCATGACCACCTACACCCGCGAGGCGATCAAAGGCCAGCAGGCGCGCACCCTTGGCGACCTGATCGCCAGCGACCCGTCGGTGCGCGCTACCAACCCCACCGGTGGGCGCTTCGAGCAGTTCACCATTCGCGGCTTCAGCCTGTTCAATAGCGATGTTGCCTACAACGGCCTGTACGGCATCCTGCCGACTTACTCCATCGACATGGAAATGGCCGACCGCGTCGACATCATCAAGGGCCCCAGCCAGCTGATCAACGGCATCTCGCCACGCGGCAGCGTCGGCGGTGGCATCAACGTGGTGCCCAAGCGCGCCAGCGACACACCGATCACCGAGTTCACCGGCAACTACGCGTCCGACAGCCAGGTGGGCGGTGCGGTCGACATCGGCCGGCGCTTTGGCGAGGACGGCAAGTTCGGCCTGCGCTTGAATGGCGTCAAGCAAGCCGGCGACACCGAGTGGGACCAGCAGAGCGTCGACCGCGAAATGGCCGTGCTCGGCCTGGACTTTCGCGGCGAGCGCCTGCGCCTGTCGAGCGATATCGGCCATACCGAGCGCAACACCGATGCGCCCCAGGAGCGAGTCATCGTTGGCGCCAATGCCAAGGTGCCGGACGCAGGCGACGTGCGCCGCAACTACGCCCAGGCCTGGAGCAAGGCGCGCACCAACGATACCTTCGGCACGGTCAACGCCGAATACGACATCAACGACGCGCTGATGGCCTACGGCGCCGTTGGCGCGCGCAAAAGTAACCACGACTTCCTCCGGCATAACGTACCGGTGTCCAACGATGCCGGCGACTTCAGCGTCCAGCCGCGCGACTTCACCCGCGACGAGAACGTGCGCACCGCCACCGCCGGCCTGCGCAGCTGGTTCGCAACCGGCCCGGTGAGCCACGAGCTCAACCTGGCGGCCAACTACTTCTACATGGACTTCGAGAACGGCGGCGGGCGCTATGCCGCCGGCCCCAGCAACCTCTACAACCCGCGCCCGACCCCGACGCCCGGCGCCCGGCTGCGCTCGGACCCCAAGGTCTACACCGAGAACCGCTTCAGCGGCGTGGCGTTGTCCGACACCCTGGGCTTTTTTGACCAGCGCCTGTTGCTGACCCTCGGCGCGCGCTGGCAGCGGGTCCAGGTCGATGACTGGAGCGATGGCATCAAGGGCGACACCGCCTACGACGAAGAGAAGCTCTCGCCCTCGGGCGGCATCCTGTTCAAGCTCAGCGACCAGCTGTCGCTGTATGCCAACTACATGGAAGGCCTGAGCCAGGGCAAGATCGCCCCGTCGACCTCGATCAACGAAGACCAGATCTTCGCGCCGTTCATTAGCCGCCAGGTAGAAGTCGGCGCCAAGTACGACCTGGGCAACTTCGCCCTGACCGCCAGCGCCTTTCGCATCAAGCAGCCGGCCTACGAGACCAACGCCACTACCCGGGTGTTCGGGCCCAATGGCAAGCGTGAGAACAAGGGCATTGAACTCAATGTGTTCGGCGAGCCGCTCAAGGGCTTTCGCCTGCTCGGTGGGGTGATGTACATCGACAGCGAACTGACCGACACCGTCGGCGCCAGCTTCGACGGCAACCGCGCCCCGGCAACGCCGGAGTACAACCTCAGCCTGGGCGCCGAGTATGACGTGCCTGCCCTCGCCGGCCTGACCCTGACGGCCCGGGGCATCCACTCAAGCTCGCAGTACCTGGACCAGGCCAACAGCAAGCAGATCGACGGCTGGGAGCGTTACGACCTGGGAGCGCGCTATGCCTTCAAGGTCGATGACAAGGCCATCACCCTGCGCGCCAGTGTCGAGAATGTGCTGGATGAGCACTACTGGGCTTCGGCGGGCGCCTCGGATGACAGCGAGGCCGGGCTGACGTTGTCGACCCCGCGCACCTACCTGGTGTCAGCGACCCTGGGTTTTTGAGGGCACAGCGGTTAGCTGCAACAGGATCCCTGTGGGAGCTGGCTTGCCAGCGATGAGGCCAGTCCAGTCAATACATCAAGTGCTGACCGGACTACGACCGCTGCGCGCTCGATCGCTGGCAAGCCAGCTCCCACAGTTCAACCCCTGACCGCCGCCTCAATCGCCGCGATATCAATCTTGCGCATGCCCATCATCGCATCGAAGGCGCGCTTGGCGGCGGCACGGTCAGTGCTGGTAATTGCCTCGACCAGCACCCGTGGCGAAATCTGCCACGACAGCCCCCACTTGTCCTTGCACCAGCCACAGGCGCTTTCCTGGCCGCCATTGCCGACAATGGCGTCCCACAGGCGATCGGTTTCGGCCTGGTCTTCGGTGGCCACCTGAAACGAAAACGCCTCGCTGTGGGTGAACATCGGCCCGCCGTTAAGCCCCACGCAGGGAATGCCCAGCACGGTAAACTCGACGGTCAGCACATCGCCCTCTTTACCCGAAGGAAAATCGCCCGGCGCGCGGTGCACGGCACCGACCTTGCTGTCGGGGAAGGTCTTGGCATAAAAGGTCGCAGCCTCCAGCGCGGTGCCGTCGTACCAGAGGCAGATGGTATTTTTAGGGCTCATCCTGGTTCTCCACGGTTGGTGAATGGCAGGTTGAGTCTAGTCACCTACGTGAGGTTTTTTGCAACATGAGCCGAATCAGCATTGCCTGTGCCTTACCCTCCAAGGACCTTGAAATCGCCGTGTTTCTGTATCAACGCTTGAAGATGTCGATCAGCGGTGCCCGCCAACTGTTGGCCAGCGGCGCCCAGGGCTTTTTCTACAGCGCAGACCTATACGGCAACGATCATGTCCAGTGCGACCAGGACATCCGCGACATCCTGGCCTTCTTTGGGCAAAAGCAACTCTCCCTGCTGCTGGTTGAAACCGATGAGGGCCAGGCGCCGCAGGCGCTGGATGCAGACGACCTGGAGCATTGCTCAATCGCCGAGGAGCCCCTGCTCAACGCACTGGATGCCTGCCGGGGGCTGTACCGTTAACACGGTTTCACTCCGATTAATTGCCGTCTCCCACCTTGCGTTCAATCTCGGCAATCTTGCGGCTAAGTTCTTCGGCGGCCTCAGCCTGAGTACGGTGATTGGCCGGAGTGATCGGCCGGTTGGCAAGGTCTTCATCTTCAGCAGGCTTGTCCGTCTCGTTGGCGGGCGCCTCGCGCTCGTTGCTGGTCATTGCAGTTACCTCCCGTGTCATACCCGTTGGATAGCACAGCAGCCTTGGAGTTCTGATCGGCAACGGCTTGAAGTTGGCCCGGCTTCTGCGATGATGCCCGGCCAGGACGGACGTTCGCTTACCCTGCAGGATTGAAACACCATGGTTGACCCAAGATGGAACTGGCTGTGCTTGATGCTCCTGCCGGCCCTGGCCCTGGCCGCGCCGGAACCGGAGCCGGTGCTCAAGCAGTTCAAGCAATGGGTCGTGGGCTGCGACAACACCCTGCGCTGTACCGCCGTGTCGAGCAGCGTCGATCAAGGCGTGGGCCTTGAGCTGGTGCGCGAAGCCGGGGCCCAGGGGACTACCACCCTGACCCTGTTCAGCGACGCCGGAGTCGAGCTCGGCGCCCGGCTGCTGCTCGACGGCGGCCCGCCGCCAGCGGGGTTTCGGCCAGGCTCGCAGGGGCAGATGCGTTATCACGCCAAAGGTGACGTCGCGGTGCGCTTGTTGCGCCAACTGCGCAACGGCCAGACCCTGACCCTGGACACCAGCAACGGCCCGCACCCGGTGTCGCTGCAGGGCTTGAGTGCCTCCTTGCTGTTCATCGACTCGGTGCAAGGGCGTATCGATCACCCCAGCGCCTTTGTAAACCCCGGCACACGCCCCGACAGCCAGCTGCCGCCAGCACCGCCGACGCCCACCCTCGCCCCCTTCACTCCAGCGCCAGGGGTGAACGATGCCGAGCAGAAGGCCATCGCCGACGCCGTCATTGCCATCACCCGGCATGAATGGAGCGAACCCGAGTACGACAACTGGCAAGCCGAAGCCGAGGTCTCGCCGCTGGACGCGACCCATGTGCTGGTAGGCCTGCGCTACGGCTGTGGGAGCCAGGGCTGCATGTACAGCTATTACCGCGCCTTGCGCAGCGCGCCCTATCAACCCACCTCGCTGCACATCGAGGTCCCCAGGCATGATGTGCTGGGTGGCGAGATGTATGGCTTTTTCAAGTTCGACCCGGCCCGCGGCGAGCTCAACCAGTTGCAGCCGGGCGGGCGCTACTGCGGCGCCAATGCAACCTGGCGCTATGACGGCGCGGTGATGCAGCTCAAGGCATTCAGCCGCATGAGCTGGTGCGACAGCGTCGATACTGCCCATTGGCCGCAGATCTGGCGTACCCGGGGCTAGCGCCAGGCATACAGCTTGGCGCAGGCATTCGCTACACTGCGCGCTTTGCCCCAAGAGCCTATGCGCATGGATGCCCTCGCCCGTTTTGCCCTCAAACCGCTTGCTGCGAGCCTGGCTGTGCTCACCCTGGCCGCTTGCAGCCACTTTCAAGCCGATCCGCCAGGTGCCGGTCAGTTGCCCGAGTACCAGAGTCCGGCCCCCGACTGGCGCGTGCTGAACCTGGACGAAGATCAGGACTGGCTGCTGATCGACCGTAACAGCCTGCAGCATGAAGGCGACATTACCTACGCCTGGACCGGCATCCAGCGCCACCGCTATCCGATGCAATACGGCCACGCGGTGATGGCCCTGCACAGCCGCGAGCGCCTGGCGTTCTATTGCCAGCGCCAACTCATCAGCCGGCAAAGCCAGGTGTTCCTCGACAACGACGATCGCCTAGACCGCACCCGACTCGAATCGCAGCCCTTCAGCGCGTTCTACCGGCAGGCCCCTTTGTACTATCAGCAGTTGTTCGACGCCGCCTGCCAAGCGCCGGCCGAGCTTGCCAAGCTTGCCCCGCTCAAAGCCCGTACACCGTTGCCGCCGCCGTTTTTGCCGCCCAGGGCCAGGCCTGAAGTGCTTGCGGCCATCGCCGCCCTCGACCTGCCGACACCACGCCTGAGCCTGCACCGGCTGGATTATCGCTACGACGCCAACGTCAACGACGGCGACAATGCCGTCAACAGGCCGCGCCAGGTATTCCTCAGCACCGACAGCCGCTCCGGCCAGCTGTTGCTACAGGCTGTGGACCCGACGATAGCGCAACAGCTGCAACTGAGCTTTCGCGGCCTGTTCGATCTGGCCGCACGCGGCATCGACATCATGACCGGGCAGGAGCAGGACGCCAGCGACAGCTTGACCGCGCTGTCATTCAGCGGCGACTGGCAAACCCTGCCCGCCCATGCGCAGCTGAGCTACACCAGCAGCCACGCCGGGCAAACTGCGAGCATTACCCGCACCACCCATTGCCAGGTCGGCAAGGCGCAAGCGGCCAGCGCCCTGCACCCGGCCCTGCAAGGCAGCGCCAAGCCGTTGACCTGCACCTGGCAGAGCCCGCGCGGCAACCGTTGGCGCGAAGGCTACAGCTACCTGGTCGACTACGGCGTGTTCGTCCGCACCCGCGAAGACAACCCGCTGGGCACCTGGCGCTGGAAAATCGAGTCGCTGCAGTGAGTCAATGCAGGACGGTGGCGAAGCTTGCGTCCATGCGCTCGCGGTCGTAGTCCAGCAGCCACGGCTGGTGCTGGCGGTACAGCTGCGACAACAGCGCATGGTTGGGGCCGACTACGTCCATGCCGCGATCGTCATAGGGCCAGACCATCAGGCGCTGGTTGAGGTTGAACAGGTAGACGCCACAGCACAGGCTCGGGCGAATGACCCCGGCGCTGCCGGACAGCGCACACCAGAGCAGCGGTTGCAGCATCGACAGCGGCAGTTCAAACGCCAGGTGCAACCAGTACTCGGGCCGGTGCTCGTCGAACCAGTCGTCCGGGTCCAGCCGTTCACTCCACAGCGAGCGCTGGGCGGGGATGCGAATGCCGGCCGCTTGCAGGCCACGCAACAGCTCGCGCCGGGCAAAACCGTTGCCGTCGGTATGGGTGCGCAGGCACACCACCAGCGATTGCTCACCGGCAAACAGGTCCCGGCACACTGCGGTGGCCTTGCTGACCGCCAGCAGGAAGCGTTCGATGTCGCTGCCACCTTCGGCCAGCTCAAAGCGCAGGCCGTGCGGGTAGTTATAGAAAAGCGGCCTGGCGAAGGCCAGGCCGCTGAAAATGTGCTGGATTTGCAATTGTAGATTCACGTTACCTTCCTGGCTGTCGGCCCCGCACAGCTGGGGCCAGAGTCCATTGCGGCCAACACCCTGAAGGTGCTGGCCGCGGTGTTTCACTCAATGCGGCGCGCGCGGGATGGTCTTGAGCAGGTCTTCAGGGCTGATATGCCCGACCACCTGCTGCACGCTGCCCGGTTGCGGCAGGCCAAGGATGTGGCCTTTCATCTTGCCGATGACGTGCATCTCGCACGGCTTGCAGTCGAACTTCAGGGTCAGTACTTCATCACCGTGAATCAGCTGCATCGGCGCCACCTTGGTGCGCACGCCGGTAACGCCCTTGGCCTGCTTGGGGCACAGGTTGAAGGAGAAACGCAGGCAGTGCTTGGTGATCATCACCGGCACTTCGCCCGCCTCTTCGTGGGCCTCGTAGGCGGCGTCGATCAGCTTGACCCCGTGACGGTGATAGAAGTCGCGGGCCTTCTGGTTGTAGACGTTGGCCAAAAACGACAGGTGCGACTCCGGGTACACCGGCGGCGGGTTGGTTTCGGCCTTGCGGCCACCGCGCGGGTGGGCCTGGATGCGCGCGGCGGTCAGCGCTTCGATGACCTCGCGGCGCAGGGCCTTGAGCTGCGAATTGGGAATGAAGTACGCCTGCGGCGCATCGAGCTGAACGGCGGTGGCATGGTACTCGGTGGTGCCCAGCTGGCCGAGCAGGTCGCGCAGTTGCTCCAGCGCCTGCTCCGGCTTGTTGGCCAGGCCGAACGGGCCGTCCAGGGCGACGCTGGCACTGATGCCCTCTTCGCTGGTGGCGGTCAGGGCCAGGCGCTGTTCATCAAGCTTGGCCACCCAGGCCAGGCCGATACGGCGCTCGGCCGAGGTCTTTTGCAAAGCCTGCTGCCAGTTGTGGTCGAGGTTGCGGCTCAGCGGGTGGTTGGGCCGCAGCTGGTGCATGCCCTTGGGCATCTCGTTGGGCTCGACGCGGTAGCGGTAGCGTTTTTCGCCGTCTTCATCGAACTCGCCTTTCGGCTCGGCGATGTTGGCGCGAAAGCCCACCACTTCGCGCTTGACCAGCACGTTGAGGCCGTCGCCGTTGGACAGCGGCTCGTGGGTGAGCACCTGCAGGTCGCGCTTGCCGACTTTCTCGACCACGCCCACCGGCAGGCCGGTGAAGGTCGGCGAGTCGAAGGCGCCGATGTCGATCTTACGCTCGCTGACGAAGTAGTCGGTGCTGCCGCGGTGGAAGGTTTTGTCCGGGTCGGGCAGGAAGAAGTGCGCGGTACGGCCGCTGGAGGCGCGGGCGAGGTCCGGGCGGTCTTCGAGCACGGCGTCCAGGCGCTGGCGGTAGTAGGCGGTGATGTTCTTCACATAGCCCATGTCCTTGTAGCGCCCTTCGATCTTGAACGAGCGCACGCCGGCCTCGACCAGGGCGCGGATGTTGGCGCTCTGGTTGTTGTCCTTCATCGACAGCAGGTGCTTCTCGTAGGCGATCACCCCGCCCTTTTCGTCCTTGAGGGTGTACGGCAGGCGGCAGGCCTGGGAGCAGTCGCCACGGTTGGCGCTGCGCCCGGTCTGGGCGTGGGAGATGTTGCACTGGCCGGAGAAGGCCACGCACAGCGCACCGTGGATGAAGAACTCGATCGCCGCGTCGGTCTCGTCGGCGATGGCGCGGATTTCCTGCAGGTTCAGCTCGCGGGCCAGCACCAGCTGGGAGAAGCCGGCCTGGTCGAGGAACTTGGCCCGGGCCAGGGTGCGGATGTCGGTCTGGGTACTGGCGTGCAGCTCGATCGGCGGGATGTCCAGCTCCATCACCCCCAGGTCCTGGACGATCAGCGCGTCGACGCCGGCATCGTACAGTTCGTGGATCAGCTTGCGCGCCGGCTCCAGCTCGTTGTCGTGGAGAATGGTGTTGATGGTGGTGAACACCCGCGCGTGGTAGCGGCGGGCAAATTCCACCAGCTGGGCGATATCGCTGACTTCGTTGCAGGCATTGTGGCGCGCACCGAAGCTCGGGCCGCCGAGGTACACGGCATCGGCGCCATGCAGAATGGCCTCGCGGGCGATGGCGACATCGCGGGCGGGGCTGAGCAATTCCAGGTGATGCTTGGGCAGGGACATGTTTTTTTAGTCAGGCTGTCACGGTCGAGGCGCGCATTGTAGCGGCGAAACGCCTGAACGGCACCCGTAGCCTGCCCGGTGGCCTGTGTAGGTCTATCGCTGGCAAGCCAGCTCCCACAGGTTCGGCGCTGTTCCCAGGATTAGCGCAAGACCAGTGGGAGCTGGCTTGCCAGCGATGAGGCCAGTGCAGCCGCCGCAACAACTCAGGCCTTGGCCGCCATCGCAGTCACTTCCACACGCATGCCTTCCACCGCCAGCGACGCCACGCCGACGGCGGCGCGTACCGGCCAGGGCTTGGCGAAGAAGCGCTGGTAGACCTCGTTGAACGCCGCACGCTCGGCCATGTCGGTGAGGTAGATGGTCAGGTGCAACACCCGGTCCATGGAGCTGCCAGCACGCTCCAGAGCGACTTTCAGCGCTTGCAGGGTACATTCGCTCTGGGCGGTGATATCGCCCAGTTCCAGGCTGCCGTCGGCACGGGTGGGGATCTGGGTCGAGACCAGGATGCCGCCGAAACCGGCGACGTCAGAAGAGATCGACTCGGCGTCCGGGTCGGGGATGAAAGTGATGTCTTGGTTAGCCATGGGTATCTCGTGTCTGGGGAATAAAAAAGGGCGGTTACCCGCCCCTTCTGCTTACTTGCCGCCGGCCAGCGCCGGCGTGCGCGGTGGCACCAGGCGCCTGGAGCCGGTCGACTCGAAGGCAGCCGCCAGGCGCAGCAATGACGAATCGTCGTAGGCGCGACCGGCAAAGGTCAAGCCCACCGGCATGCCGATATCGGCCATCACGCCCATCGGCACGGTCACCGTCGGCACGCCCAGGTGACGGATCGCCAGGTTGCCGTTGGCCACCCACACGCCGTTGCTCCAGGCGATGTCAGCCGACGCCGGGTCGACATCAGCGTTGGCCGGGCCAACATCAGCGACAGTCGGGAAGATCACCACGTCAAGCTTGAGCGCGTCCATCCAGTCTTCAAGGTCGATGCGCCGGGTCTGTTCCAGGCCGCGCAGGCCGTCCGGCACGGTGCTGATCTGGTCCCACGGGGTGATGCCGCGCTCGGCCATGCGCACGTATTCGTCCATGCCAGCGGCCAGGTCGCCTTCGCGGTTGGGCAGCGTGCCCGGATCATGCGGGAAAATCTTCGGCCCGTCGACGTCAACCAGGCGGTTGAGCTTGGGGTCGCCGTTGGCCTGGAGGAAATCATCGAAAGCCCAGGCAGTCAGATCCCACAGCTCGTGGTGGAGGAACTCCTTGGACACCAGGCCGCGATTGAACACGGTCGGCGCCCCCGGGCGATCGCCTTCGCAGTTGGACACCAGCGGGAAATCGACTTCGATGACGTCGGCGCCGGCCGCTTCCAGGGCCTTGCGCGCCTGCTCCCAGAGAGCGATCACCGATGGCCGGGTGTTGATCCGCTGGCCGGTCGGGCCACCGATGCCCGGGGCTTCGCTGGTACCGGCCTCTGGGTCGGCATTGATGTACATGCGCGGCACGCCGAAACGCTTGCCCTTGAGCGCTGCGGCATCGGCTGCAAGCTCGTGGTAGGAGGCCGGGCGCACCGAGTCGACGCTGGGGATCGGCACCCAGGGCTGCAGGCGCCACAGATCGCCGCGTTTGTCCGGGTCTTCGGCGACGACGATGTCGAGCACTTCGAGCAGGTCGGCCATGGTCCGGGCAAAGGGCACCACCACGTCCATGGTCGGCGTCAGCGGCCAGTTGCCACGCACCGAGATCACCCCGCGCGAGGGCGTGTAGGCGCACAGGCCGTTGTTCGAGGCCGGGCCGCGACCACTGGACCAGGTTTCTTCGGCCAGGCCGAAGGCGGCAAAGCTGGCCGCCGTGGCGGTACCGGCGCCGTTGGAGGAGCCGGAGGCAAACGGTGCGGTCAGGTAGTCGGCGTTGTACGGGCTTTCGGCGCGGCCATAAACGCCGCGCTGCATGCCGCCGTTGGCCATCGGCGGCATATTGGTCTTGCCCAGGCAAATGGCGCCGGCAGCGCGCAGGCGCTCGATGGTGAAGGCGTCGCGATAGGCCACCAGGTCAGCGAAGGCCGGGCTGCCGGAGGCGGCGGTCAGGCCCTTGACCAGGTAGCTGTCCTTGGCGGTATACGGGATGCCGTCGAGCGGGCCGAGGGTCTGGCCCTGGGCGCGGCGTTCGTCAGAAGCCTGCGCTTCGTTCAGCGCTTCGGGGTTGTGCACCACTACAGCATTGAGCTTGGTGGCAGTGTTCGCGCCATCGTAGGCGTCGATGCGCGCCAGGTAGGCCTTGACCAGCTCCACCGCGGTGGTCTGGCCGGACTCGAGCGCAGCGCGCAGCTGGGCAATGGAAACCTCTGTGACTTCGATCATGCTGCTACCGCCGAGGGTTGATGGCTGACTGGGTTAAGGCTTGCACCACACGGGGTCTGGAGCACGGGGATTTCACGGCTTTGAAGATGGGTTCGCATAGTTGTTCTCATTGCACGGCATGACGCTGCAGGGTCTGGACGAATTACCTGAGCGGCCTATTTAGCACCAAAATTGCCCACAGCGGAACGGGGAGCCAGCGGGCAGCGGTGCATTCAGCCGCGTGCGAAGGTGCAAAATCGGCCGCCAGGCCTGGGCGAGGCGCAGATATTCAGCTTTACCCCTCCCACCACCACGAGCATCATGCGCACTTCGCGTTCACGGAGGATTTCGCACATGTTCAGGGCACTTTTCGACACGCTGTTCAAGCGCACGCCTACCGAGGAAGGCTTTGCCCGTACCTTCATCAAGGCCGCGCGCGCCGGCGGTTATGCCGAGCCACTGGACTATCAGGCCGACGACTTTCGCCTGCGCTACGGCGCCGGCAGTTACTTCAACCTGCACAACGCCTACCGTGACTACCTGAACGCCGACAAGGGCCGCAAAACCGAGGTACTCAACAGCTACCTGCGCGGCCTGATCGACAGCCGCAACAGCACCGCGGTGCAGCCCCTGGAGCAGGTTCGGCCGCTGCTGCGGCCGGTGATCCGCAACCTGGCCATGCTCGAAGAGATCCGCCTGCATCAGGTCCGTCATCACGGCTGGGACTCGCCCTGCCCCATGGCCTGGCAGCCGTTCTGCGAAGACTGCGTGACCTTGCTGGCCATCGACTACCCCGACACCACCTCGACCCAGACCGCCGGCCCGCAACAGGACTGGGGCATCAGCCTGGAGCAGGCGCTGGCGATTGCCCTGGACAACCTGCGCGACGCCAGTCCCGATGCCTTCGAGGCGATCCTGCCCGGTTTGTACCAGGGCGCCTGGAAGGACGGCTACGACACCAGCCGCGTGCTGCTGCCCGACGTGCTGCAGCGCTTGGCGCTCAAGGGCCAGCCGGTGTTCATGATGCCCAGCCGCGATGTGCTGATGGTCACCGGCGACAAGGACGCCGACAACCTGCGGCAGATGGTCGAGCTGAGCTTCCAGGCGCTGGAGCACGGCCGCGCGCAGTCGAGCCAGATCTATACCTATCACGACCGCCGCATCGTGCCCTTCCAGGTGCAGGACGCGCACCTGCAAGCGCGCCTGGGCGACCTGCAGCGGCTGCTGCGCCACGGCATCTATAGCACGCAAAAAGAGTTTCTCGACAAGATTCACGAAGCCCATCCCGAGGACATCTTCGTCGCCACCCACAGGCTTTACAGCGACGCCGAAAACGGCAATAGCAGCTTTTCGATCGCGGCCTGGACCGAGGGCGTGTTCACCTCGTTGCCGCAAACCGACCGGGTGATCCTGGTCCAGCCCCAGGCAGACGGCTCGGCCCAGACCCAGGTGGTGGCCTGGCACGAGGTCGAGACGCTGCTGGGCGAGCTGCTGGCTAAAGACGGCGAGCTCTATCCGCCACGCTTTCGCACCCTCGGCTTTCCCAGCGCCGAGCAGTTGAGCCAGCTGACGCCCATGGGCTGAAGCCGCCATTCTGGTAAAGTTTGCCCACCGCTATTAACAACCAAGAACAATCGCGATGAAGCCCCTGAACCAGCCTCGCCTCATTGTGTTCGTCGCCTACCCGCAGATGGGCCTGCTTGACCTGACCGGTGCGCAAACGGTGTTCTGGGCGGCGTCCAGGGCCATGCAGGCGCGTGGCCTGCCCGGCTACCAACTGCATACCGCCAGCCTTGAAGGCGGCCTGATGGCCAGTGCCGAAGGCCTGGCCGTGGATACCTCGCGCCTGGAGCAACTGGCCGCAGCAGCCGTTGATACCTTCATCGTCCCCGGCGCCCCGGCGATCTGCCAGACCCTGGGCGACTACGGCGCGCTCACCACCTGGCTGCAGGCCAATGCCGCTCGCGCCCGGCGCATCGCCTCGGTGTGCAGCGGGGCCTTTCTGCTGGCCAAGGCCGGCCTGCTCGACGGTCGCCGCGCCGCCACTCATTGGGCCATGTGCGACAGCCTCAGGCAGACATTCCCGGCCATCGAGGTGGACGCCGATGCGATCTTCATCCAGCACGGCACGGTGTGGACCTCGGCCGGGGTCAGTGCCGGCATCGACCTGGCCCTGGCCCTGGTAGAAGCCGACTGTGGGCGCGAGGTGAGCATGGCCGTCGCCCGTGAACTGGTGGTGTACCTCAAGCGCCCCGGCGGCCAGGCCCAGTACAGCACCCTGCTGCAATCACAAAGCCAGGACGCCGCCGCGTTCGAGCAACTGCACCTGTGGCTCGGCGAAAACCTCGGCGACCCGCGCCTGAATGTCGAGCGCCTGGCCGAACAGGCGTGCATGAGCCCGCGCAATTTCACCCGCCTGTACAAGCTCAAGACCGGCCGCACGCCGTCCAAGGCCATCGAACTGTTCCGCCTGGAAGCCGCCCGGCGGCTGCTGGAAAGCTCGACCCGCAATATCGAACAGATCGCCCGCCAGTGCGGTTTTGCCGATGAAGAACGCATGCGCAACACCTTCCAGCGTCACCTGTCGATCTCGCCGCGCGACTACCGCAGCCGCTTCAGCGCTACGGTCTGAACAACCTGGCTGAAACTCAGGGGTATTTGGCCTGGGGCCGCCGCCGCCCTGCCCTTACGATCATGCCATCGGCAGTCAACCTGCCCCGTGGTCACTCGTCGTCAGGAGCTCTCCCATGCAACAGCACATTGTGGTTATCGGCGCAGGTTTTGCCGGCGTCTGGAGCGCCTTGAGCGCAGCACGGCAGCTGGACCTGCAAGACCGGCAGGACGTCACCATTTCGGTACTCGCCCCGCAAGCCGAACTGCGCATGCGCCCGCGCTTCTACGAAGCTGACGCGCATACCCTGTTCGCCCCGCTGGGGGCGTTGTTCGAGGCGGTTGGCGTGCGCTTTGTCCAGGGTTCGGCAACAGCCATCGACACCCAGGCCAGGACCGTCGGCTACCGCAACGCAAGCGGCGCCCTGCAGCAACTGCGCTACGACCGCCTGGTGCTGGCGGCCGGCAGCCAACTGATGCGCCCGAACCTGGCCGGCATGCACCAGTACGCCTTCGATGTCGATGAAATCGAATCGGCAGTGCGCCTTGAGCAGCACCTCAAGCGCCTCAAGTCCCAGCCCTCGAGCCTTGCGCGCAACACCGTGGTGGTCGCCGGCGGCGGCTTTACCGGCATCGAAACCGCCACTGAAATGCCCGCACGCTTGCGCGCGGCGCTGGGTGACGACAGCGAGGTGCGGGTGATCATTGTCGACCGCGGCAGCAAGGTGGCCGCAGCCATGGGCGAGGCCATCGCCCCGGCGATTGTCGAGGCCAGCGCACAACTGGGCGTCGAGTGGCTGCTCGATGCCATGGTGGAGTCGGTCGATGCCCACGGCGTGACCCTCGCCGATGGCCGGCGCATCGAGGCCAGCACGGTGATCTGGACCGTCGGTTTTCGCGCCAACCCGCTAACCGCGCAAGTGCCTGGCGAGCGCAACGGCCAGGGGCGCCTGCAAGTCGATGCCAACCTCAAGGTCATCGGCCAGGAGCATGTGTATGCCGCAGGTGATGTCGCTTGCGCCGCCACCGATGAGCTGGGCAATTACTCGCTGATGTCCTGCCAGCACGCCATCGCCCTTGGCCGTCACGCCGGCAACAATGTCGCCGCCGACCTGCTTGGCGTCGCCCCGCTGCCCTACCGCCAACCCAAGTACGTGACCTGCCTCGACCTTGGGGCCTGGGGTGCGGTGTTCACCGAAGGCTGGGAGCGTCAGCTGAAGTTGGTGAAGGAAGAAGCCAAGGCCCTCAAGACCCAGATCAATACCCTGTGGATCTACCCGCCGGTGGCGGATCGCGCTACCGCCCTGGCCGCCGCTGATCCGATGATTCCGGTAGCCTGAGGTACGGGGGCTGGATAAAAGCGGTGCAAAACGGCATCCTCCCGGCCTTTTGCCCGCCTGCCTGACCGGCCAAGGAGTTACCCATGCACGACCAGCCACTCGCCGCTGCCGACTTCGCGTTCCTCGACGCCACTTTGCAGCAGTACGGCGATGACCACTCGGTGCTCAACGCCTCGGAGCTCGACGGCTACTTCACTGCGCTGGTGTCGAGCCCGGTGCAGGTGGACATCAGCGAGTGGTTCCCGGCGATCTGGGGCGGGCAGATGCCGGAATGGCAAAACGCTGCTGACTGCCAGCGCTTCGTCGAGCTGTGTGCCCGTCACCTGAACAGCCTGGCCACCCAGCTGGTTGAAGCGCCGCAGGCATTTGCCCCGCGCCTTGAGCAGACCGAACACCAGGGCCAGCCGCTGCCATTGGCAGAGGAATGGTGCTTTGGTTATTTGCGCGGTATCGCCATTGCCAACTGGCCGGTGCTGCCTGAAGCGCAAATGCAGGCCTTGCAGGTGATTACCGGCTGGGCCGAGCAGGATGAATTCGAGCTGCCGGCGAACCTGGACGTAGCCTTGCATCGTCAGCGGGTGGTGGCGATTGCCCCGGCGGCGCGGGCGCTGCATGACTACTGGCTGGCGCAGCGCTGATTGGCTCTGTGGTGCATTACGACCGCTTTGCGCTCGATCGCGGGCAAGTCCCGCTCCCACAGGGGAGCGGAATTGACCCGCGATGAGGCTTACTTGAGATCGAACCGGTCCAGGTTCATCACTTTCGTCCAGGCCGCGACGAAGTCCTTGATGAATTGCTCCTTGGCGTCGCGACTGGCATAGAACTCCGCCAGCGCCCGCAGTTGCGAGTTGGAACCAAACACCAGGTCGACCCGGGTGCCGGTCCATTTCACCGCGCCAGTCTTGCGGTCACGCCCTTCGAACGTTTCGTTGGCCGCCGACACCGGCTTCCACTCCACGCCCATGTCCAGCAGGTTGACGAAAAAGTCGTTGCTCAGTGTACCCGGCTGCTGAGTGAAGACGCCGTGCTTGCTTTGCCCGGCATTGACCCCCAGCACCCGCAGGCCGCCCACCAGCACGGTCATTTCCGGCGCGCTCAAGGTCAGCAGTTGCGCTTTGTCGATCAGCAAGGCCTCAGCCGGCACCCGGTAGCTGTTCTTCAGGTAGTTGCGAAAACCATCGGCATTGGGCTCAAGAAAACCGAACGACTCGACGTCGGTCTGCTCCTGCGAGGCATCCATGCGCCCCGGGGCAAACGCCACGCGGATATCGACCCCGGCGTTTTTTGCCGCCTGCTCGACGGCGGCGCTGCCTGCCAGCACGATCAGGTCGGCCAGGGAGATTTTCTTGCCACCGGCCTGGGCACTGTTGAAGTCGTTCTGGATGCCTTCCAGCACGCTCAGCACCTTGGCCAGTTGCTCAGGCTGGTTGGCCTGCCAGAACTTCTGCGGCGCCAGGCGCAGGCGCCCGCCATTGGCCCCGCCGCGCTTGTCGGAGCCGCGGAAGGTCGAGGCCGCCGCCCAGGCCGTGGACACCCGTTCGGCCACCGACAGCCCCGACGCCAACAGCCTGGCCTTCAGTGCGGTCACGTCGCTGTCATCGACCAGGGCATGGTCGAGCGCCGGGATCGGGTCTTGCCAGAGCAGCTCTTCGCTGGGCAGTTCCGGGCCCAGGTAACGCGACAGCGGGCCCATGTCGCGGTGGATCAGCTTGTACCAGGCACGGGCAAAGGCATCGCTCAATTGCTCGGGATTGGCCAGAAAGCGCCGCGAGATCGGCTCGTAGATCGGGTCGAAGCGCAGCGACAGGTCGGTGGTGAGCATGGTCGGGTTGCGCCGTTTGTTCGGGTCGTGGGCATCGGGGATGATCCCCGCACCGGCGCCGTTTTTTGGCGTCCACTGGTTGGCCCCGGCCGGGCTCTTGGTCAGTTCCCACTCGAAGCCGAAGAGGTTTTCCAGGTAGTTGTTGCTCCAGCGCGTTGGCGTGGTGGTCCAGGTCACTTCCAGGCCGCTGGTGATGGTGTCGGCGCCCTTGCCCGTGCCAAAGCTGTTGCGCCAGCCCAGGCCCTGTTCTTCAAGACCGGCGGCTTCCGGTTCCGGGCCGACGTTATCGGCAGGGCCGGCGCCGTGGGTTTTACCGAAGGCATGGCCGCCGGCGATCAGGGCCACGGTTTCTTCATCGTTCATGGCCATGCGTGCAAAGGTTTCGCGGATGTCCTTGGCGGCGGCGACCGGGTCGGGGTTGCCTTCCGGGCCTTCCGGGTTGACGTAGATCAGGCCCATTTGCACCGCGGCCAGGGGGTTTTCCAGGTTGCGGCCCTGGTCGGTGCGGCTTTCTTCGTTGCCGTGCTGCTCGGGCTCGGCGACCAGGGTACCCTCACCAGGCTCCTGCATCGGCTGCGGGCCCTTGCCGTAGCGGGTATCGCCACCCAGCCACTTGTTTTCCGAGCCCCAGTAGACGTCTTCATCCGGCTCCCAGACATCCGCGCGGCCGCCAGAAAAACCAAAAGTCTTGAAGCCCATGGATTCCAGGGCAACGTTGCCGGTGAGCACGATCAGGTCGGCCCAGGAGATGCTCCGGCCATACTTCTGCTTGATCGGCCACAGCAGGCGCCGGGCCTTGTCCAGGCTGACGTTGTCAGGCCAGCTGTTGAGCGGCGCGAAGCGTTGTTGTCCGGAGCCTGCGCCGCCACGGCCATCACCAGTGCGGTAGGTGCCGGCGCTGTGCCAGGCCATGCGGATGAACAGCGGCCCGTAATGACCGAAATCCGCTGGCCACCAGTCCTGGGAATCGGTCATCAGCGCATGCAGGTCTTGTTTCAGGGCTTGAAAGTCCAGGCTCTTGAAGGCCTCGGCATAGTTGAAGCCATCGCCTTGGGGATCGGACTGCGGCGAGTGCTGGTGAAGGATCTTCAGGTTCAGTTGGTTCGGCCACCAGTCGCGGTTCGTCGTACCACCGCCAGCGGCATGACTGAACGGGCATTTCGATTCAGTAGACATGGGTGAGCTACCTTTGTATCCAGCGTTTTAGTTATCTCCACATCAGGTCCGGCCGGCACCCGCCAGCGCATCATCAAGGCTAGTCCCGGCCCCGGCAGTCAGCAAATAGACGCAGTATTGCCCGCCGATAGCCATAATCTCTTATACCAACCCCAGGGAAGGAGCAGATCGTAGCGATAGCCGCCTCACCTGAGGTCATGACCATGAACAGCCGTCCGCGTCGCACCGCCTACCACGAAGCCGGCCATGCCCTGGCCTTCTGGTGGAACGGCCTGGCGATCAGGCGGGTAACCGTGCGCACCCGGGCAGAAGCGCTGATCGGGCCGATGGTGGATTTGCGCGGCAACCTGCAGGCAGTGAAGGGCCTGGTCGAGGCGGACTACCTGGTGCCCCTGCCCGCCTTCGAGCCGCCAGGCATCGCCGAACACCTGCCGTCGATGATCGAGCTGATCGAACGCGACCTGCTCAACTGCTTCGCCGGCCCCGTGGCCGAGGCAATTTACCGTCACAGCGCCGATGATCGCTTTCTCACCACCAGTGGCGCCAGCGACCTGCGCCGGGCCCATGAACTGATCGCCCTGCTGCCGGCGCGCCAGGTTGCGCAGGCCGGGCCCGTGGCCCTGGTTCGCTGTCACAGCCTGCTACGCGCTTACTGGCCGGTGCTGCGGGTGCTCGCCGAACGGCTGCGCGAGCAAGGCGTACTGGACGGCGAAACACTGATCGAGCTGCTGTGCCAGTTGACCGGCGAGACCCCGCAACGGCTCGGCAATCCGCTGGCAGGCCTGGACAGGCGCTGGCAACAACGGTCGGTGTGAGCTTCAGCCTGAGGGCGGCGCAGATGCTGGCGATCGTGCCCGCTCAGTGCAAGGCCCGGGTCACGAGGAAGTTCACCAGTTCCGGCTCGTCGTCCAGTTCGATCGAGCGTACCGGGCGCGGCAGCTTGTCGAGCACCGCGCGCCAGAAGGCATGGGCGGTTTCGTCCTGGTCGTAGTAGCGTACCAGCCACTGGTTCTGCCCGCTCGCCAGCACCTGGCTGGCCAGGGCGCTGGCGATGCCCTTGCGCCGGTAGCGCTTGAGGATGAACAGGTCGGCCAGCTCCAGGGCGTCTAGGCCGGGCAGTTCGCTGCGCTCGATCAGCAGGAAGCCGGCGATGTAGCCATCGACCAGGATCAGGTTGGCGCTCCACTGCAGCTCTTGCCAGTAGCGTTGCAGGTGCTCGTCATGCACATAGAAACGGCCATCGACCTCAACGTCTTCCTGTTCCCAGTCCGACGACTCGTAGGCGTAAAACTGGTAGAGGTTGCGGATCAGCTCGATCTGCTCGGGGCCGGTTTGCAGGAGCTCGACAGTAAGGTCGCTCATGGCTGGACCTCATACAGCGGAAGAATCGACGGCATTGGTATCTCGATAAGTGAACGAACAGCGCGTTTTGCGGGCGCTATTGTTTACAAAAGCCGGGGCCAATGCCATCGCTAAAACATGTCACCCGGCAGCTAGCGCGGCGACCGCGTCGATTTCGATCATCATGCCGTCGAGCGCCAGGCGCGGCACCGGGATCAGCGTGCAGGTCGGGGTCATGTTGCTGCCCCAGGCCCGCTGGGCCTCGCTACCCCAGATACGCAGCCTGGCCTCGTCGTGGTCGACGATCAGCAGGGTCAGCTTGAACACATCGGCCAGGCTTGCGCCTCTGGATGCCAGGGCGATCTGCAGATTGCCCAGGGCCTGGCGTGCCTGCTCGGCAAAGTCATTCGACAAGCGGCCCTCAGGGTCTTCACCACCCTGCCCGGCGATGTACAGCAGCCGGGCATTGGCGGCGACTTCAGCCACATGGGAGTAGGCATTGGCGCTGGGATCATAGAGGCCTTCGGGGTTGGACAGGTGGAAAGCTGCGGTCATGGTGCTGCTCCGAATGATGGGAGCGGCGAGTATCAAACCTCGACTTAAGTAGAGGTCAAGCCTGATGTTGCCAGCGCTGCGCAGGGGGCAATGATGACTGGCGTGTTAATCTGGCCCCTCGCACGGATTCGACCAGAGAGCAGACATGCCAATCGACCTACCTGACACCCTACGCCCACTGTTCATTGCCGCCGGATGGCCGGCCAACAACCCGCTACCGGCCAGTGTGCCGGCGAACCATCCGGCGGCCACGCTGCTGCTGAGCCTCAACGGCCTGTGCGTCGGCCACTGTGGCGCCGGTGAAGAATGCGCTGCCGGCGACATCGAGTTCAGGGCCAAGCCCGCCCTGCACGACGACAAAGTCATCGTGAGGATGCAACACAAGCTCAACACCACCCTGGTGTGCATCGGCGATGTCCACCACGGCCATGGCGCGCTGTTTGTCGACAGCCAGGGCGCCTGCTACCTCATGAGCCAGGTTCACGATGCCTTCTGGCTGCTGGGCAGCACCTTTGTCGTTGCTGCAGAAAGCCTGCTGCTGGGCCGTCAGCCACAAGCGCAACTGCTGTGAAATTCAGGCGCAAATAAGGCAAATTGCTGGCCCCCTGCTAGCCGCTTCGTTGGCAAACTCGCTTTCTTTTCAGCAAGTTAGGTAGGTGCTATGCGGGCTTATGGATTAACCCTGGCAGCGTTTTTTCTGCTCGCCCTCCCGCTCGGTGCCCAGGCCAAGGCCCTGGGCAACAATGACCGCTACATGTGCAGTTGGGGTTCGCAGATTGCCGCCGGCGCGCAGCAGTCGAAGCTGTCCGGGGTGACCCTGTACGCCGCGCGCAAGCGCCTGCAGGTGCGTAAGTTCAACAAGCCGTGGATGCGCATGACCGCCATGGGCATCACCGAACAGACCTACAACAGCCAGTCACGCCTCAAGCCCGCAGCCATCCAGCAGACCTACTACGAGCAATGCGTCAGCCATGCGCTGGCGCGGCGCTGAACACCCCGGCCGACTCAAGGGTTTCAATCAGCCGCTCGGGCCACACTATGTCGGTGGTTTGCCGCAGTTCCTCGGCCGACCACCAGCGATGATCGGCCATCACCTCGGCCTCCGAAGCCGTCCAGCCCTGGCGGCACAGCTGCTGGTTTTGCGCCTGGATCAGGTAATACTGCTCGACCGACGTGACCCACTCGCCGCTGGGTAGCTGCATGGTAAAGCGCCGCTCGCTCAAGTGCGCGCCCACGGCGTCGACCTCGATGCCGGTTTCTTCGCGCAGCTCGCGAATGGCGGCCTGTTCGAAGTTTTCGCCCTCCTCCACACCGCCTCCGGGCGTTGCCCAGTAATCGTCACCGGCCAGCGCGCCGTTGCGATGGACGAAGCGAAACAGCAACACGCTGCGGGAGGGGCTGATGACTAACAGCCGGGCTGATTTACGTTCACGCATCGTGGTGTTCCTGTCCTTGGTTTATGATCGCGGGCGAAATTCTACCGGGCTCCAGGGATGAACAACGACAAATCTGCGCCGACAACCAGCGATTTTCACGGCAGCTGCCTGTGCGGCGCCGTCAGCTACCGCATCAACACCCCGCTAAAAGCCGTCAGCCACTGCCACTGCAGCCAGTGCCGCAAAGCCCATGGCGCAGCCTTCGCCACGTACGCCAGCGTGCCGGCTGCGGCCCTGAGCTGCAACGATCCGCAGGGCATGTTGCAGGTGTTCAAGTCATCACCCACGGTGAGTCGCAGTTTTTGTTCAGGCTGCGGCGCGAGCCTGTTCTGGGCCAACGCCAGTGGCGAGTATCCGGACTGGATCAGCGTTGCGCTGGGCACCCTGGATACGCCGTTCGAGCCTGCCCGGCAAAAACATGTGCATGTACAGTCCAAGGCCTGCTGGCTGGTGATTGGCGATACCTGGCCGCAACACCAATAGACTGAAATAACTTCAACGCAAGGACGCCCCCATGTATCGCTTGATTTATGCCGGTTTCAGCGTGCTGATGGTGTTGGCTACCCCGGCCCAGGCAAGCAGCCTGTGCCCCGGCGCCAACACCGAAGTGCAGATGCTCGAATGCATGCAGCGCTCGCTGAAAAAATCCGATCGGCAATTGAATCAGCTCTATCAGGAGCTGGTCACACGTTTCAAGGAAGAAGGCGCGTCACCCGGGCGCCCGACCCAGGACGTGGCGCTGAAAAAAGCCCAGCGCGCCTGGATTGCCTTTCGTGATGCCAGCTGTGAACTGGAGACGTATGAGTCGGTTGGCGGCAGCGGCTACGCCACCATCCATACCCATTGCCTGTTGAAGCAGACGCAAGCCAGAGTCCAGTATCTGAAGCGGATTTCCGGGATGCCTTGAAGGGTCATGGATGGCTGCCTGCAGCCCCACATAACCTGCATGGCCTCACACCTGGTACTCAAGCCGATCCGCCTCCACCGGCGTCGGCACTTCCCAGCGAAAGTACATGCGCTCGATATCCTTGTTGCGCAGCGTGGTGTCGCGACGGGCGTTGCGGCGCATCAGCTCGCGCTCGCTCTGCTCCAGGTACACCAGGCGCACGTCGGCGTCATAGCTGTAGAGCAGGTCGAGGGTCTTCTTGCGCATCTGTTGCGACAAGTGCGTGCTGTTCCACACGAAGGGCTCACGGCGCCGTAGCAAGGTCTTGGCCTTGTCGATCGCGTACTGCGCTACCGGGCCTTTGTCACCATGGCTCAGGCCCAGCTCCTGGCGGGCATCGTCGAACGACACCACGGCCAGATCCGCTGCGTGCTGGTTGACCCAGGTGTCCTTGCCGCTGGCCGGCAGCCCCGCCAGCATGATCACCTGCGAGCCCTGCACCTCGCGGTACAGGCTGTACTGCGGCAGCACCGAGGCACCGCGAAAGTAGCAGCGCCGGGTGTAATCGTCGGCAAAGGCCTTGGGTCGATCCAGGCAGCCTTCGTCTTCGGCCAGCAGGCGAAATACTTCGATGTCATCGAGCAGCCCCTGCTTGCCGGCAAAGCCGCGGCCCTGCATGTCGGCGCTGGCCACGGCGCAGAGCATCCACACCGGCAACTCCCACGACAGGCGATGGAGGATCTGTTCGGCCGAACGCCCGCTCTTGTCCCCGGCCAGGGCAAAGAACGGCAACTGGTGCACGCTGATGATCCGGCAGATGCTTTCGCGCAGCTCAAACGGCACCGCGGCCTGCCACAACAAGATGCGCGCATCCACCGCGCCGCGGCGCGAATGCCCGGGCTGGCCGATCTTGCCGGTGACTTCATCGATCACCGTGCACGACGGCTTGGCGATGTCGTGCAGCACTGCAGCGTAGAACAGCACGAACTGCTGATCTGGGGTGGCGCGCTGATAGGCAGGGTCGGCGAGCAAGGCATCGACCACCATCATGGTGTGGGTCCAGACGTCGCCCTCCTGGTGGTAGACCGGGTCCTGCGGGGTTGCCGCCAAGGCGCGCAGAGACGGGATCGCCTCGAGCAGCGCCGGGTAGTCGACCGCGCGCCCGGGGCCGGGCATCAGCGCTCGCAATGTGTTCATGTCCATATCATTCAACTCCTTGTTCGGCGGCCTGCAGGCTGGCCCAGGTAACCTGGGGCTCGGGCGCATACAGGTCGACACCGGCGGCCAGCAGGTTGGGGATGTAGGGCTGGCGCAGGTGGTGCTCATCGGCTTCGAGGATGGCCTGGACAAAGTCGTGGCGCACCCATTTGATCCGCCCGGTGGTGTGCTCGGCGGTTTCGATTTTCAGGTACAGGCCCTCCATCAGGTCGGAGCGGTCGCCCTGGTTCCAGGCCTTGGCAAAGTCCAGTTGCTGACGGGCGATGACCTCGGCAAACGCGTCTTTCCAGCGTTGCGACTTGGCCTGGGAATGGCCGACCAGGGCAAGCAGGTCGTTCAGCCGAGGCGGTGCAATGCCTTGGAACAGCACCGGTACCGACAACACCGGGCCGCCGGCAAGCAACTGCTGGCGCCGTGCGGTGGAGAGGAACACCTGCGCCTCCCGGTCCCAGATATCGAACTCGAAGAACAGGTGCGGGAGCTGGTCGTAGAACACGCTGTGGCGCTTGCTCATCACCTCGCCGAACAGCACGTAGCGGTCTTCCAGGTGCTCGAGCAGCCAGTGTTCATGGCAGGCCGCCCATTGCTTGAACTGGTTGAACTGGCGCTCGCGGCTACCGCCGGCCAGGTAATGGCCACGGGACTGCAGCAACAGCTCGCCGGCGGCAGAAAAACTGATCGCGGCATTGGCGCCGTCGAGCTTTTCCTCGACCACCAGGTACTGGCCCTTCAGTTCGCTGTAAGGCAGTTGGTCATGGTCGCTATCGCCCGATTGCAGGCGAGAACTTTGCAGGTGTGGGGTGCGCGGGTACTTAAACAGGTCGAGCTGCGCGAGCTCGCGGATATCGAGTGTCATGGGTCTTCTCCAAAAGGGCGAAAACCGACGACAGCGGGCAGGTGAAAGTGCGTGCGCAGGCAGGCACCAACAGGCTTAAACGTCCGTCGTCGGCATCAGGCGTGTTGGTTGGCGTGGGGCACTGGCTTCACCTAAATAATGAGGGGTGGTGGATCTGAGGGGGCGGATTGGAAACGAGATGGGGGTGGGCTGTCAAGCGCTGTGTTGTCTGGGACGGCCTCATCGCGGGTCAAGTCGGGTCGCCGCACCGCCGCTCCTACAGGTACTGCGCCCATCCTGTGGGAGCGGGTCTTGCCCGCGATCGAGCGCGCAGCGGTCGTAATCCAGTCAACACTTCATGTGCTGACTGCACTGGCCTCATCGCTGGCAAGCCAGCGCCCACAAATGTATCGGTGAAAACCTCAGGCAGATTGGCGCTGCGCGTCGTTGAGCGCTCCCCCCTTCGCGCTGTTACGCTCATGCCCCTGGCGCAAGCGCAGCGCCGCCAGGGCCGCCACCACCAGCACTACAGCGATGAACTTCAAACCGTTCACGGCATTGCCGGTGCTTTGCTCGATCATGCCCATCAGCGACGGCCCGAAGAAGCCGCCAAGCAAGCCGCAGGAGTTGACGAAGCCCAGGCCACCCGCCAGCGCCGCACCTTTGAGGCGCGAGGCCGGATACAGGAAGATGATCGACTGGACCACAAAGAACATCAGCGCCGACAGGCAAAAGCCCAAGAGGCTGAGTACCGGCCCCGCCTGGGAGGCGATGGCCAGGCCCAAGGCCATGGTCAGCAAACCGCTGACCAGGATCCGTCGCGCCCGTTGCGCCGTGCTGGCAAACCGCGGCAGGACGATCGCCCCGGCCGCTGCCGCCAGCCACGGCAAGGAGGTGAGAAAACCGATCTGCAGCACGCTCAGGTCGCCGTACTTGCCGATAATCCCCGGCAGGAAAAAGATCACCGTGTAGATGGTGATCTGGTGGCAGAAATAGACAAAGATCGCCAACAGGATCTGCGGCGTCAGGCACTGCTTGAGCGAGTGCCCGCTGTGGCCGGCGCCCTCCTCGGCCTCGCTGGCCAGTTGGCGTTCGATCTGCTCGGCTTCAGCGCTACTCAGCCACGGCGCCTTGCTCGGCCGGTCGGGCAGCTTCTTCCACACTACGTAGGCGAAGAACACCGCCGGCAAGCCTTCGAGCATGAACATCCACTGCCAGCCATGCCAGCCCATCAGGCCGTCCATCTGCATCAACGCCGCGCCCAACGGCCCGCCGATGATGTTGGCAAAACACACCCCGAGCAGGAAGTAGCCGGTAGCGCGGGCGCGCTGTTCGCGGCCGAACCAGTAGGTCAGGTAGAGCATCACCCCGGGGAACAAGCCGGCCTCGGCGATGCCCAGCAACAGGCGCAGCACGTAGAACGAAGTCTCGCCCTGGACGAAGGCCATGGCGGCGGAAATCAGGCCCCAGGTCACCATGATCCGGGCAATCCAGAAGCGTGCGCCGACCCTGTGCATGATCAGGTTGCTGGGCACTTCCGACAGCGCATAGGTAAGGAAAAACAACCCGGCGCCCAATCCGTAGGCGGCCGCGGAAATGCCCAGGTCGACATCCAGTTGATGCTTGGCCAGGGCGATGTTGGTGCGGTCGAGAAAGCTCAGCACATAGGCGGCGATCAGCAACGGCATGAGTTTGACGAACAGCAACCGGTTGAGGGTTGCAGGATCACGGGGCACAGTCAGTTCTTCGGGCGATCTTGTAATTGTCATGGCACGAATCTCTAGTGTGACGACAGCGATGGGAACATCCCCGGCCAGGCTCGGCCGGGGCATGCAGGCAAGCTAGAAATCGACTGCGTAGCGGCCTTTGAGGCTGAGCATTTCTCGCGCCTCGTCGGGGCTGGCGACACGCCCGCCGAGGGCTTCGATCACCGTGCGGATGCGCTTGACCTGCTCGGCATTGGACGCCGCCAGCTTGCCCGGGCCGTCCCACAGCGAGTCCTCAAGGCCCACGCGCACGTTGCTGCCCATGGCCAGGCCCATGGTGCCCAGGGGGATCTGGTTGCGCCCGGCGCCGAGGATCGACCACTCATAGTTGTCGCCAAACAGGCGGTCGGCGGTGCGGCGCATGTGCGCTAGGTCTTCGGGGTGGCCACCGATGCCGCCGCGCAGGCCGAACACCGACTGGATGAACAACGGCGCCTTGAGCAACCCGCGCTGGAGGAAATGCGCGGCGGTGTACAGGTGACCGATGTCGTAGCACTCGATTTCGAAGCGTGTGCGGTTCTCGGCGCAAGCGTTGAGGATGTAGGTGATGTCGCGGAAGGTGTTGCGAAAGATGCGGTCGTCGCTCTCTTCCAGGTACGGCCGCTCCCAGTCGTGCTTGAACTCGGTGAAGCGCTCGAGCATTTCGTACAGGCCGAAATTCATCGAGCCCATGTTCAGCGAGGCCAGCTCCGGCTTGAGCTGGGCCACCGGCTGCAGGCGCTCTTCAACGCCCATGGTCGGCGCGCCGCCGGTGGTGATGTTGATCACCACATCGCTCTGCGCCTTGATCTGCGGCAGGAACTGGCGAAACAGCTCGACGTCCTGGCTGGGCTTGCCGTCGAACGGATCACGGGCGTGCAGGTGAACGATTGAAGCACCCGCCTCGGCGGCACCGATGGCGGCGTCGGCGATTTGTTGCGGGGTGATCGGCAGGTGCGGCGACATCGACGGCGTATGGATGGCACCGGTGACGGCGCAGGTGATGATGACCGGGCGTTTCTTGGACATGCGTGTTCTCCGTTTTTATTCTTGGCGAGAAAGCAGTGCGGTAAAAGCGCAGGTACAGCTCAGAGGTATTCGACGTTGCCATCGACGCTGATGGCTTGCCCGGTGATGTTGCGGGCAGCTGGCGAGCAGAGGAACAAGGCGGTGGCGGCGACGTCTTCGGCAGTGACCATGCGCTTGAGGGAAATCTTCTTCAGGTACTCCTCGCGCATCAGCGCCTCGGATACCCCCACTTGCGCGGCACGGGCGCGAATCACCCCGTCCATGCGCGGCCCTTCGACGATGCCGGGCAGCAAGGCATTGACGCGGATATCGCTGTCGCCAAGCTCCGAAGCCAGGGATTTCATCAGGCCGACGATGGCCCATTTGGTCGCCGCATACGGCGTGCGCCAGGCGTAACCGAGGCGCCCGGCCACCGAGGCGATGTGCAGCAGGTGGGCGTTGGGCGAGTCCTTGAGCAGCGGCACTGCGTGGTGGGCGAAGCGGTATTGCGCGGTCAGGTTGATGTCGATGGTGCGCTGCCAGTCGTCGTCGCTGATGGCATCGATACCGGCGGTAGGCCCGGCGATGCCGGCGTTGTTGACCAGCACATCGAGGCCGCCGAACTGCTCGCGCTGAACCTTGAACAGCGCCTCTATCTGCGCCGCATCGCCGACGTCGGCGCGGGTGGCGACGCTGCCTGGGTAGCGGTCGCGAAACGCCGCCAGGGCCGCCTCGCTGACATCACAGACATGCACCCTGGCCCCGGCTTCGATATAGGCCGCCGCCAGCACTTCACCGATACCGGCGGCGCCGCCGGAAATCAACACCCGCAGGCCCGGATACGGCGTCAGACGCTTGAGAACGCTCATGCTTTTTTCACTCCAGAAACAGACCGCGCGCGGTCGTTGTTGACCAGCAGGCGCGCCAGGGAGTCGGCGGCCTGCATGATGTCGTCGGTCACCGCCGCCCGCGCCGCCGCCGCATCGCGGTCGGCCAGGGCGGCGACGATGCGGTCGTGGGCTTGCATCGAGCGCTGCAGGTGGGCTTTGTCCGGGGCGACCAGGGCAAAGCACGGGCCCATGTGCAGCCAGAAATTCTCCACCGCGGCGACGGTCAGTTCAGCCTGGGCCACGGCATAAATGCGCCGGTGAAAGGCAAAGTTGCCCCACAGGTAAGCCGGCACGTCGACCTTGTCGGCGGCGGCCTGCATCTGCACGCAGAGCTCGGTGATTTCAGCCAGGTCGGCATCGCCCAGATGGGCCACGGCCTTCTCGGCCAGCAAGCCTTCGAGGGCCACCCGCGCATCGCGGATTTCGCGCAGGCGTTCAGTGGTCATCACCCGTACCCGCAGGCGCGAGGTTTCAGTGACTTCAAAGGCATTTTCGGCGCTCAGGCGCTGCAGTGCTTCACGCACCGGCATGGGGCTGGAACCCAGCGCTTCGGCCAGGCCACGGATGGTCAGCTTCTGCCCGGGCTGAAAACGCCCGCTCATCAGCGCTTCGCGGATCTGCCGGTAGACCTGGTCTTGCAGGGTATCGCGGGACACCTGGCGCAGGGCCGGCAACAGGACGGGACGGTCGGTCATGGAAAAAGCCTGTGTTGTCGTTCTTGTGATACGAATATGTGATCACAAATCAAATATGTCAAATGATATCAGCGACAACGACGAAACGCCCTGACGGTTAGGGGCAGGGCATCTGTCAGGCTCGGGTAATGATTATCGTGGTGTCGGCGGCGTCGCCAGGTCACTCGGCCAGCGCTGCTGCAACCGACCGTCAGCCCGCATCTGCTCCAGCGCCTGTTGCCAACGCTGCACGCGCTGGCGAGTATTGCGTGCAGGCAGGTGGCGATCAGCTTCATGTATCGATCTCAGGGTCAACCAGCGCAGGCTGATCGCGAATTGATAGCGACCAGTTACAACATACGCTTGACAGAGCTGACCGCCTCCAAAAGCGCCGCGCCCACAACGCCTTCGTTGAAAGCCGGCGTGGGTACGGCGTGGGTACGGCACTTACTCTTCTTCGTACACCTTGCATTCAAGCTTGATGTCTTCAGATTGTTTTTCCTTGTTGGATGGATCCGCCCGCGATTGCTTCTCGGCATCCTGGACACTGGATGCTTTATAAGAGTCGTATCCAAAATCCTTTTTCTGGTTGTCCTCCATCTTGCTGTATTCACAAATGTACTTTTCAGTCTCGGCCCAGCCTGCCAGCGGCGACGCCATCAAGATCAACCCGCAGACCAACACTGCTTTTCTGGATGTATTCATCAGCTTGTGCTCCTGCACAAATTCGATTTACAGGGTGGTTGTTGCCCGGTGCCTGAAACCTTCGCTGACTGCCTGCAACCAAACACCTCGGCCCCGTTGATGCTATCGATCGAGAACAACAGCGTCACCTGACATAAATGCCAGGTACCCCGCGCGCAAAGAGGGGTGCAAACGGCGGCGAGTACCGCTATTGCGCCATGAATTTCAATGACCTATAACGCGCTCCATGACGATGATCCGCTCCTCCCCCTCCATCACCTCGCGGACTTTGGCGTAGCCGAGCCGGGCATAAAACCCCTCTGCAGTGATTGATGACGGCACCCGCAGCACCATCTGCCCCGCTTGCCGGGCCAGGTTTTCAAGCGCCTGCATCAGCGCACGACCCACGCCGGTGCCCTGCACCCCTGGCGCCACAAACACGCTGCGCAGCACATTGCCGTGCAGGCTGGCAGTGGCAACCAACTGCTGGTCGAGCAGCGCCACCAGCACCTGGCGCTGCTCAAGCAAGGCCAGTATTCGCTCTGCAGTAAAGCTCTGCTCGACCTGGGCGATCAGCGCCGCCGAATAATCGGCGGCGTTGGTCTGCTGCAAGGACTGGATGATCACCGCGCTGATGGCGCTGGCGTCGGCGGGCGTGGCGGGGCGAATGTGCAGGGGCATCGGCTCGTTCCGTGAGTCAGGGTCGGGACGCCAGTGTGCCGTGTGTCAAAGCCGGCTAACAGCCTTGAGCCTCTGTTGAAGTGCTGCGAACCTTGCCAGGCAACGCCAGGGCGATCAGCACACCCAATAGCGCGATCCCGCCGCTGACCAGTACTGCACGCTGCAAGCCCAGCGCGTAACCTTGCTGCCAGGCTGCGCCGCTCAAGCCGTCGAGCCCCTGGTTGGCCAACCCCACCAGCAGCGCCAGGCCCAACGCCCCGCCAATCTGCTGGACGGTAGACGCCATCCCTGACGCCACGCCCTGCTCGGCCGCCTCAACCCCCTGCCCGGCGCACACCCACATGGCCGTCCAGGTCATGCCCTGGCCGATGCTGAGCAAGGCAATCGGCGCCAGCAGGCGGGCAAAAGCGCCATCCCCGGGCAACATCCAGCCGAGCCAGAGGATACCCAGGCCGCCGGCCAGCAAGCCGATAATCAAGGTGCTGCGCAAACCCAGGCGGGCCAGCGCCCGTTCGGCAATGCCGATGCCCAGGGTGCACACCAGGGTCGCCGGCAAAAACGCCAGGCCGCTGGCAAGCACGCTGTAGCCGTAGACCTGCTGGAAGTACAAGGCCAGGAAGTAGTACTGCACGCTGAAGCTGGCCATGAACACTGCGGTCAGGCCCATGGCCGCGCGCAGGCCCGGGGTGCGCAGCAGGCGCAGCGGCATCAACGGGTCGCGGCTGCGGGTTTCGATCACCACAAACACCGCCAGGCAGATGAGTGCGGCCGCCAGCACGGTCCAGAACAGCGGCCGTTGCCAGCCCCAGCTCGGCCCTTCGATCAGCGCCAGCACCAGCAGGCTGCCGCCGAGGGTGATGGTCAGGGCACCGGCCAGATCAAACGAGCGCCCCTGGGCCCGTGGCGGGTCGATCGGAATCCAGTAGCCGGCGGCCCAGGCGCAAGCCCCCGCCAGCGGCACATTGACCAGAAATACCGCCTGCCAGCCCAACCACTGGGTGAGGATGCCGCCGAGCAAGGCGCCGAGGGCCAGGCCCGCGGCCGAAGCGGCGCTCCAGATCGCCAGGGCGCGAGTGCGCGGCGCACCTTCGGCGTACTGGCTGTTGATCAGCGCCAGGGTCGCGGGGAACAGCAAGGCACCCGCCAACCCCTGCAGCGCCCGCGCCAGCACCAGGATCTCGGCCTGATGGGTCAGACCGCCGGCCAGCGAGGCGATGGCGAACAAGCCCTGGCCAAGCCGATACAGGCGCCTGCGGCCGAGCAGGTCGGCGGCGCGTCCGCCAAGCAGCAGGCAGCCGCCAAAGGCCACGCCGAAGGCGCTGATGATCCATTGCAACTGGCGCGGGCCGATGGCCAGGTGCTCGCCAATGGTCGGCAAGGCGACGAAAACAATGGTGTAGTCCAGGGCAATGATCAGTTGGGCGCACGCCAGCAACAGCAGCATCAATGCAGGGTGGCGCGGGGTGGGAGTCGACATGCGGGGCATCCTTGGCAAGAAGGCGCCAGTGTCTTTCATGCGCCAGGCATGATAAATACGCTGCCAGTTCTTTCAGTAATGACTTTAATCATGGATCTGAACACCGTTGCCCTGCTGCTCAAGGTCGCCGAGCTGCGCAGTTTTACCGCCGCGGCCGCCAGCACCGGCTTGACCCAGTCAGGCTTGTCGCGGGCAATCCGCCGCCTGGAAGAGCAACTGGGGGTCAAGCTGCTGCACCGCAACACCCGCAGCGTCAGCCTGAGCGCCGACGGCCTGCTACTGCGCGAGCGTTGCGCCCCCTTGCTGGCCGGCTTCGAGGAAGCCGAGCAACTGCTGCTCGACCGCCGCTGCGAACCCAGCGGCACCCTGCGCCTGAGCCTGCCCTCGGCCTTTGGCCGGATCGTCATCCTGCCGCTGCTGGGCGAACTGACCCAACGCCATCCCCAACTGGTGGTGGATGCGACCATGACCGATCGCCTGGTCGACCTCGCCGAAGAAGGCTTCGACGCCGCGGTGCGCATCGGCCCGCTCAGCGATGTGCGCCTGGTGGCCCGGCCGCTGGCGCCGATGCACTGGGTGACCGTCGCCTCCCCCGCCTACCTGGCCCGCCACGGCATGCCGCAGACCCTCGAAGACCTGGCCCGGCACAACTGCCTGGTGGTGCATAACCCCTACCTCGGGCGCCGGGTCGACTGGCAGTTCGTCCAGGACGGCAAGCGGGTCGACGTGCAGGTCAGCGGGCAGCTGCTGTTCGATGTCGGCGACCCGCTGATCGATGCCGCGCTGCAGGGGTTCGGCATTGTCCAGGTGATGGATTTCGTCGCCCGCCAGGCCCTGGCCGACGGGCGTCTGGTGCCGGTGCTGGAGCCGTTTTCCGGGCGCTGGCGTGAACTGGCATTGGTCTACCCGCCGTCGCGCCAGCACTCGCCGCGCCTGAAGGTGTTCAGCGACCTGCTGCAGGAGTGCTGGCCGCGCGCCTGGAGCTGACGATTGCCTTTTGCCGGGCGCCGGGCCTATAGTCGCAGCCGGCGTCAACCACGCCACCCGTCCGCGGAAAGGGCTGCGCCCAGGCTGTACACCCCACATTTTTGTCTACGACTCCCGGCCTGACAGCGGACAAGGCTCGCACAAGGAGTTCGTATGCCTGCTCGACTGTCGTCGCCGTCCCATGACGGGCGCATCAATCTTGAACAACAACGCAAACGCGCCAAGGAGTTGCTGCAGCGCCTGCGCAGCGGTACCGCGCCCGAGCAACTGGCGCTACTCGGCCCTGCCTCACCGCGCCTGGCCGATGCCCAGTGGCTGATTGCCCGCGATCTGGGCTTTGCCAGCTGGCCCAAGCTCAAGGCGCATGTCGAGGCCATCGAGTTTGCCGCCCGCCACCCGCAATTTACTGCCGATGACGAAGCCGCCACCCAGCATTGGCGCTGCGGCAACGACATCAGCCACAGCCTGCGCCTGGCCGGCTTCACCGGCGCCTTTCAGATGCTCAGCGACCCGCTGGTGATGGGCCCGGTGCGCGACGTGCCGACAGTGCCTTACCGCGCCCTGCGCAGCGACTACATCAGCCAGGCCTATGGCCTGGAGCTCGCCGAAGTACAGCGCAAGATGGACACCGAATACGCCGACCTGGCCCGCCTCGACGGCTGCCCCAGCGCGGTGCTCTGGTGCGAGGCGGATGCCTATGACCAGCTGTTTTTGATCCGCGTGCTGGCCGGCTTGGCCAAGCCGCCGCAGCGCCTGGAGCTGATCGAGATTGACAGAATGCCCGGGGTCGAGCGGTTTATCGGCATCGGCCAGTTGGCCCCGGACGTATTGGCCTGGTTGTGGCCGCAGCGCCGGGCAGTGGATGGGCCCATGCTGCAACTGGCGCGCGAGGCCTGGGCAGCGTATTGCGCCCCCTCGCCACTGGCCTGGGCACAGTTGGCCCATCGCCAGGACCTGGCCCTGCCCTTGCTCGCCCCAGCGCTGCTACGCCAGTTGCAGGAGCTGCCGGGCGTGGACGACGGTCTGTCGCTGAGCGAACGCCTGGCGCTGCAGATCATCAACGAGTTCGGCGAGGTGCCGTTCGGCCGGGTGTTTGCCGAACTGATGGGCAAGCGCGAGCCACTGCCCTACCTGGGCGACATGATGTTCCATGCCCTGCTGCGCCCGCTGATCGATTCGCCGACGCCGCTGCTCATCCAGGCGCAGGCTGAGCTGGACTGGCCGCGCCGGCCCCTGAGCCTCACCCCGCTGGGCGAGCAGGTGCTGGCGGGCCAGGCCAACTGGCTTGAGCAGCAGGCCCCCGAGCGCTGGGTCGGTGGTGTGCCCCTGCTGCCCGGGCAAGGGCATTGGGCGCTGGGCAGCGACCTGTGGCCGGTGTGGCGCAGGTAAAGAAGTCAGGTCCCTGTGCAACGGCTCAGCGTTGCACGGCGGTGGTTTTCAACCAGGTCTGAAAGTGCAGCAAGCCAAGGATCGCACCTTCATCCGGGGTCAGTGAGCGGTCGTCGATCGGCGCCCCGAAATAGGTGGCCTCGGGGTCGGCTATCACCTCGCGGGCATCTTGATTGTGCTGCAGGTAGCTGCGCACGAAATCAGCCAGCGGCAGGCGATCAGGGCCGGCGATTTCGAGAGTGCGGTTGGCCGGCGCCTGCTCGGCAAGGTTGGCCAGGGCCAGGGCCACGTCGGATGAGGCCACCGGCTGCAACGCGGCGTTGGTCAGGCGCACGCGGTTGCCGTCGGCACCGGAATAAGCGATGGCGCCCATGAACTCGAAAAATTGCGTAGCGCGCAGGATGGTATAGGGCCTGCCTGAGGCCTTGATCAGCTCTTCCTGGGCCAGCTTGGCGCGAAAGTAGCCACTGTCCTGCATGCGCTCGGTGCCCACCACCGAGAGGGCGATGTGGTGCCGGACCTCGGCCTTTTGCTCGGCGGCCAGCAGGTTGCGCCCGGAGCTCTGGAAAAACGCCAGCACGGCAGCGTCGTCAAAGGACGGCGAGTTGGCCACATCGACCACTACATCGGTGCCCTGCAGCGCTTGCTCCAGGCCTTCGCCGGTGAGGGTATCGACGCCAGTCTTGGGCGAGGCGGCGAGCACCTTGTGGCCGTTGGCGCGCAGGTTGTTGCACAACTGGGTGCCGATCAGGCCGGTACCACCGATCACGACGATTTTCATGGCTGCTGCTCCGCGGGAGGGTCGCAACCCAGTATTTTACGCCGGGTAGCGGTAGGCCGAGCGCCGGCAGACGAGCGTGATCCTGGCTGATCCGGTAAAGTATGCGCCGCTCGAGAGATGGATCCCGGGCCAATTGTCATGGAGTTATGCAGTGAAAAACCTGAGCAAAGTTGTCGCCTGCGGCCTGTTCGTCCTGGCCCTGGCAGGTTGCACCGGCACCCCGATGAAAACCCAGCACTACAACGCCGACCAGTACACCGTGATCGGCCACAGCGAAGCCAGCGCCACCGGTCTGCTGGTACTGGGCGTCATTCCAGTGCGTCAGAACAGCCGCTTCGTGCGCGCCCAGAATGCCGCGATCAAGGCCAAGGGCGGCGACGCGATGATCAACACCCAGGTCCAGGAAAACTGGTTCTGGGCCTGGGTACTGACCGGCTACACCACCCGTGTCTCGGGTGATGTGGTCAAGCTGCACAACGTTCAGTAAGCCCCGCAGCCACCGGTGTAGGAGCGTGCCTGAACCACGACCGCTTCGCGCTCGATCGCGGGGCAAGCCCGCTCCCACAGGATTGGCGCAAGACCCGGCACCGCTGCGCCCAGTTCCGGGTGGCGCGCTCAGATAGCGTATGATCGCCTCTCCTCCCGCAAAGACCCTTACCGCCATGCCACTGAGCAAACGCCAACAGGCGCAGCTTGACCGCCGTCTGGTCGCCACCCTGACCGAAGCCTGCGAGACCGCCAAGGCCGAAATCGTCGGTTTTGCCTGGCTCACCCACCTGGTCGATTACACACGCTTCCCTTCCAGTTTGCAGGTGATCTGGGTTTTCGAAACCCGGGCTGCCAAGGAACACGCCCTGGCCAGCGGACAAGGTGAGCGGATGATCGAGCTGACGGCCTTGGCTTTGCAAGAAGCCGACGTCGAATTGCATCCGCTCGCACCTCACGTGCAGTTCGACATCGAACAGCGCGGCTGACACATGGCCAAGGACATCGAAAACCCCTGCATCGCCGTGTGCCAGTTGAGCGGCGACCTGTGCCTGAGCTGCGGCCGCAGCAAGGACGACATCCGCAAATGGAAGCGCATGAAACGCCCGGAAAAAATGGCTGCCGTGCAGCGCGCCAAGCAGCGGATGAAAAGCCTGAAAAAAGCCAAGGGCTAGCGTTTCAGCCAGCTGCATCCTGAATCAGGAAATCAATAAAGGCCCGCACCCGCAGCGGCACATGCCGGGCGTGGGGGTAGAGCAAAATGAACGGCCGAGCGGCGGTGCGACGCCTCGACTTGAGCCGCGATGGCGTCAACACGATTTGACCTCTTGCAACAACCCCTGCACCACCGCCAACATCCCCTGCTGCGCCATCGCCAATTGCCGGTCGGCACTGCTCCCCTGGGCAACAATCACCTGCGCCCGGGCAAAGCTGCGATCAACGTCAACCCCCTGCGCAGCATCGGCAAACAGCGCTTGCGCCCGCGCCAGCCACTGCCCGGCGCTGCCCTGCCCTTCGTCCTCCAGGCAAATGAACTGCCCATGGCGGCCATGGCGCATGGCCCGCCAGTAGTTCTCCTGGGCAATCCAGTGGGCTTCGCGGCTCAGGTGCACGGTGGTACGTGGTTGCGCCAGATAATGCTCGACCATACAGCGGAACAACCCGGCAATGCACAATGCATCGTCAAGGTTCGGGCAGGCATCGGCGATGCGCAGCTCCACCGTGGGGAAACGCCGCGACGGGCGGATCGCCCACCAGCAGTCAAACCCTTCGCGCAACGACCCGGTGCGCCGCAGCAGGGCCAGGTAGCGCTCGAAGGCCTGCCAGTCATTCAAGCGCTCCGGCAGGCCCATGTGCGGCCATTCCCCGCAGGCCACCTGGCGATAGCTCATGTAGCCGGTCGGCTGGCCTTCCCAGAACGGCGATGAAGTACTGAGCAGCAACACCAGCGGCAACCAGGGTAGCAACTGGTTGATCAGCTGGATGCGGTCGTGTCCGGGCGGTACCCCGACGTGCACATGCAGGCCGCACAACAGGCTGCGCCGGGCCACCTGCTGGTAGTCGTCGAACAACTGGCGAAAGTGTTCGTCGTCAGCAGGCTGCTGCTTGCGCCAGCCGCCCATGGGGTGACTGCCGGCGCTCAACAGGCCGATGCCTTCTTCGGCCAGTACCTGTGCCAGTTGCGTGCGACTGCCGGCGAGAAATTCCCGCGCCTGGGCCAAGCTGCTGAACACCGGAGATGCCACCTCGATCTGGCCCTTGAACATCTCCTGGGCAAAGTGTGCACCAAGTACCTGGCGGCACAGGTCGATCTGCGCCGCCGACGGCGCGGCGAGCATGCGCCCGCTGGCGAGCTCGACCAGCAGGTATTCTTCCTCGATGCCAAAGCCGCAAGGGCTGTTCATCGACGTGTAACGCTCAAGGCCACCGCAGCGATGCGTTCGACCTGCTGGTAACCGGGCTCGAGCAGTTGTTCGCCGAACACGTCGGGGTCCAGTTCATGGTAATGCCAGGCCCAGTCGGCGGACGCCAAAGGCGCTTGCAAAGCTGCCAGGAACGGGTCGCGACCATCAACCATGGCCACCCCGGTGTACAGTAGCAAGGTGCCGCCCGGCGCCAGGCGTGGCAGTGCTTGTTCAACGATCCGCAACGACAGCCCGGCGCCCAGGGCGCCGCCACCATGCCGATAGGCGCGCTCACTGGCGTCGAGCATGTACGGCGGGTTGGCGACAATCAGGTCGAATCTGCCGCTGATGCCCTGGAGCACATCGCTGTGCTCGACCGAGACGTTGGCCAGCTCCGCCAGGGCGACGTTGATAGCGGTCAGGCGCAGGGCCTGCGGGTTGATGTCCACGGCGCTGACCTGCGCATGCCGGCGGGCACGGGCGATCAGCACCGCGCCGACCCCGGCACCGCAACCGATATCCACGGCGTGGTTGATGCTGGCGAAACTTTGCTGCAGGTGCGCTTCGATCAATTGGGCGAAGCGGTAGCTGTCCGGGCCGAAGAACACCGCGTCCGTACTGTCGGTGGGAAAACCGGAGTGAACGAACAGCAGATCATGCAGGCTCGACCAGCGTACCCGGCTGCGCAGCAGCTGTTCATGCTCGTCGAGGATCTGCGCCCGTTGCAGCTGCGCCAGCTCGTCCGCTGACAGCAGCGCGGGCGCAAAGGGCCGGTTCCAGCCGAAAATATCGCGCAGGGTATGAGACTGTTCTGCACCCTCGCGCTGGTTATTGCGCCACTGGGTCAAGGGCGTGACGCTGGTAAAGCGATAGCCATCGGCCAGCAGCCGCCGCCCCAGTTGCAGCAAGGCCTGATCGGCCTGGCGTTGCGCCTCGGTCAATTGCATGGTCAGCCTCCGTTACTGATTGAGCCCAGTCATCTGCGCGTATTTGCGCGTCGCCGCCAGGCCCTGGGGCAAGGCGTGACGAGCCCCGGCCATTTCGCTGATCAGGTAGGCGATCCGCGCCTGCGGCGGCAGGTCATGGAGCTCGCGCTCAAGCGCGCTCACCAGCGCCTCGTCGTGCATCGACACCTCGGCCTTGGCCGGCCCGTGACGAGGGCGGCGCGGCTGCCAGCTGAGCGCGATCCAGTCATGCAGCAGCTGTTTTTCATAGGGGCTGAAGACGCCGAACATCGCTGCTGCCGGGCCGTCGATCAGTTGCCAGAAACGGCTGTCGGCCGGGTCCTGGCCGCGTTTGATCCAGCCCTTTTCCTGCAGGGCGGCGAGAAACCCCGCAATGCTGCCGGGCTCGGCCAGCCACTGGTTGACCGTGCGTCCTTCGATACGGCAGTAATCGGAATGCATGTGCTGGCCAAAACTGCGCTTGCGCTCGAAGGCGACCAGCAGCTCGGCTTCGAGGTCAAACTCGGCAATGATTGTCGCTGAGCCCGGGCCCAGGTCGTTGAGCCGATAGCCTCGCGCCACCCGCCGATAGAACTCGCTGGCACCCTGCGCCGGCCACAGTTGCATCAGTGCCTGCACCGCCTTGCAGGCGTGGCCGCTGCTGGCATTGTCGATGGTCACGTGCAGGCGAAAGTACTGCGGGTCGATGCCCAGCTCGTCCAGCTCGTAAGCGCTGATCAGCAAATGCAGGGGCAGTTGCTCATAGCCCAGGTTGTAGCCGATCACTTCGGGCAGGAACGCCTCGGTGTTGAAGCCCAGCGCCAGTTGCAGCGCACCTTGCAGGTAGCGGTCGTCGCCCAGCGGCAGCTGCTCATGGCAGCCCAGTTCGCTGAGCAGGCGCCGGTAGATCAGCACATGGTTGCAGGCCGGGTCGCCATCACCGAGCTCTTCCAGGTAGATGCGGATCAGGCCGTGGTAGCGCGGGTCGGCCCAGTGCTTGAGCATGCCGAACAGCCAGGCACCATCCACCGCCTTGGTCGGGGCGACGTGCTGGAGAAAATACAGCGCATGGGCGCGGTTGCTGAAGTAACGCCGGGCAGCGCCGGCTTTGCGCTCGGCCAGGTACTGGGCGTATTGCCCGGCCACGGCAGCAGCACGTTCGGCAGTCCATTGGCCAAGTTCGACGGGGTTGGCCGGCAGTTCATCAGGCAAGGCCTCAGCCTGTTGCAATTGCTCGCCGAGCCAGGCGGCGCTGTCGCTCAGCTCGCCCTGCAACAGGGCGTGATAACGCGCTGCATGGCCTGCTCGGCTATCGATGACATGCGGGTCAAGCACGGGTGCGGCGGTCATCACGGTCATGGCGGCAGCCTTCGGCAGTCGGGCGAGAAGTGCCCTCTATGCAAGGGAGCGGTGCGCCGCAACTGAAGTTCAGATCATCTGCGCGGCAAAGGGACGGATGGCAGGCCGGCGCGGTAGAATCGCGCCATTGCCGTTTTTGCCTGGAGTCACCCCTGCCGATGCCCGCCCTCCACCACTTCGTCGCGCCGCCCGCCGAGCCGATCAAAAGCCAGATCCTGCAGATGGTGGTCGACTACCTGACCGACATCAGCAGCGTCGCCCTGGCGCCGAGCAACCCGCTGTACAGCCTGTACCAGTACGGCATCGGCTTCGAAGTGCACCTGTACCTGCAGGCCATGGACGGTTCGCGCGGCATCCCGGTCGAACTGATCGTGGCCCTGGACCTCGACGACCCGGAGCAGGTGGTGGGCTTTTTGCTGTACCTGCCGCTCAAGGATGACCCGCAGGCCTGTTCTGTGGCCTACCTGGCCGTACACGCCAGCCACCGCCGCCAGGGGATTGCCCGGGCCATGCTGGCACAGATGACCGCGCGCTACCCGCAGGCCGAGCTCGGCTGCGTCGCCAGCAAGGTGCCGGTGTTCGAGGCCCTGGGCTTTCAGGTTACCGGTGCGCGCGGCCCGCAGGTGTTGCTGAACACCCACGCCGAGCCCAGCGCCGGCATGGCGGCGGTGCTCGACGTAGCGCCGATCTACCGCACCCTGGAGGTGCAGCAGATCCACAGCTACCTGCTCAAGCAACACGGCAAGCGGGCGATGGTCGATGCCGAAAAGCAGCGCGATCGCCACCTCGACCAGCTCAGCCGCAAAGCTCGGGCCCTGGCCCTCGAGCGCCTGGGTCAAGGGCCGTGGCTGGACGGCGGGCGCGGGCTGCGGCTGGTCTAGTTTTTCACCGCCTGGCTCATCAGCACCTGCAGCACCAAGCCGGTACCCTGCTCCACCTCGCCCTGGCGGCAGGCGATGCCCAGGTGCCGCCAGAGGCCCGGGCGCAACGGGCGCATGCAGATCCGCGGATCATGCTCCGGCGCTGCCGACTCATGGGGCAGCAAGGTCGCGCCATAGCCCGCGGCCACCAGGCTTTTTACCGCGTCGTTGTAGTTGAGCTGGATACGCGCCGGCGGCTGCAGGCCGGCGCTGGCAAACCATTCGCTGGTCACCCGCGACAACTGGGTACTGCTGTCGTTGAGGATCAGCGCCCGGCTGGCCAGCCACGCCGGGCTGATCCGCGCCGGTGGCGACCAGCTGGCGGGGATGAAGGCCATGATCGGATCGCGTCGCCACGGGCGGATCTGCAGGCCCTTGATCGCCGCCTGCGGCAGCGCCACCAGGCCGATGTCGAGGCTGCCGTCGTGCAGGCGCGCCAGCGACTCGCTGGAGGTCAGCACCTGCACCTGCACATCGATGCCAGGGTGCTGCACGCCGAGGATATCCAGCGCCTGCGGCAGCAAATGGGCGATGGCACCGGTGGAAGCGCCCAGGCGTACCCGCCCGGCCAGGCCCTTGACCTGTCGCTGCACATCATCCAGCGCCTGCTCGGCATCGGCCAGCAGGCGCCGTGCGCGTTCGAGCAGGGTTTCACCGATGGCCGTGGGGCGGATCTGCCCGCGCTTGCGCGACAGCAGCGGCGCACCAATGCGCGCCTCGAGGTCGGCAATGTGCAGGCTGACCGTCGGCGGCGCCAGGTTGAGCGCCCGCGCCGCCTGGGCAAAGGAGCCGAGGTCAGCGATCACCACCAGGGTACGCAGACGGTCGAGGCTGATCTCGCGCATGGTTGTATCGTTCAGAAAAGATGAAGTTGAGCATCATGATATTCAAATTTTCTTTCGTCCAGCCGCAGGTGAAGATGGCTGCACATTTGTCACCTATGCACGAGAGCCCCCATGCACCAGCCCCTGGTTTTTATCGACGGCGACCAAGGCACCACCGGCCTGCAGATCCACGCCCGCCTCAACGCTCGCAACGACCTGCGTCTGCTGACCCTGCCGGCGGGCGAGCGCAAGAACCTGCACCTGCGCGCCGAAGCCATCAACAGCGCCGACGTGGCGATCCTGTGCCTGCCCGATGACGCCGCCCGTGAAGCGGTGGCGGCCATCGTCAACCCGCAGGTGCGGGTGATCGACGCCAGCTCCGCGCACCGCACCACCCCGGGTTGGGTGTATGGCTTGCCGGAGCTGGATGAAGAGCAGGCCGAGCGCATTGCCCAGGCCAAGCGGGTCAGCAACCCAGGCTGCTACCCGACCGGCGCCATTGCCTTGTTGCGGCCATTGATTGGCGCAGGCCTGGTGCCAGCGGACTATCCGCTGACGGTGAACGCGGTATCGGGCTATTCCGGTGGCGGCCGGGCGGCGGTCGAACGTCATGAAGGGCCCGATGCACACACAGCCCAGGGCGTGCTGGTGTATGGCTTGCACCTGGACCACAAGCATGTGCCGGAGATCCAGCAGCATGCCGGTTTGTCGCAGCGGCCGGTGTTTGTGCCCAGCTATGGCAGCTACCGCCAGGGCATCGTCCTGACCATCGCCCTGCAGACCCGGTTGCTGCCGGCGGGCGTGAGCGCCGAGCGGTTGCAGGCGTGCCTGGCCGAGCATTACCACGGCGCCCGGTATGTACAGGTGGCGCCGCTGCAGTTGGGCGCCTCGGCAGTACAACTGGACCCGCAAGCAGTCAACGACAGCAACGACCTGCGCCTGGCGGTGTTTGCCAATGAAGAGCACGGCCAGGTATTGCTGACGGCGGTGTTCGACAACCTCGGCAAAGGTGCGTCGGGGGCGGCGGTGCAGAACCTGGAACTGATGCTGGCGGCGATGGGCTGAGTAACGGGGCTGCTAGGCCAGTTCCCACAGGTCTGGTGCACACAGGACTATTGTGGAAGCCGGCCTTGCCGGCGATGGAGCGCGAAGCGGCCCCTCATTTGTTTGAAAATCGACGGCACTGGCGCCATGCTCAGCGGTCTGCCACTTACGCGGATCGCTCAGCAGGGAAGAATATCGTCATGTGTGCAAAACCAGTAGTCAGTGCCAACCCCGCCGGTTGTGTGCGGGTGCGCGGCGCCCGTGAGCACAACCTGAAGAATGTCGACGTCGACATTCCCCGCGACGCGCTGGTGGTGTTCACCGGGGTGTCGGGCTCGGGCAAGTCGTCGCTGGCGTTCTCCACCTTGTATGCCGAAGCCCAGCGCCGCTATTTCGAATCGGTGGCGCCCTACGCGCGGCGCTTGATCGATCAGGTCGGGGTGCCGGCAGTGGATTCCATCGAAGGCCTGCCGCCGGCGGTGGCCCTGCAGCAGCAACGCGGCACGCCCAGCGCGCGCTCGTCGGTCGGCAGCGTCACCACCCTGTCGAGCCTGATCCGCATGCTCTACTCGCGCGCCGGCAGCTACCCGGCCGAGCAGCCGATGCTGTTCGCCGAAGACTTCTCGGCCAATACCCCGCAAGGCGCCTGCGCCGAATGCCATGGCCTGGGCCGGGTGTTCGATGTCAGCGAGGCGTCGATGGTGCCCGACCCGTCGCTGACCATTCGTGAACGGGCGGTGGCGTCCTGGCCCATGGCCTGGCAGGGGCAGAACCTGCGCGACATCCTCGTGACCCTCGGCTATGACGTCGACATCCCCTGGCGCGACCTGCCCCAGGCGCAGCGCGACTGGATTCTCTTCACCGAAGAAACCCCGACGGTGCCGGTGTACGCCGGCCTGACCCCGGCGCAAACCCGCCAGGCGCTCAAGCGCAAACTCGAACCCAGCTACCAGGGCACCTTCAGCGGTGCCCGGCGCTACGTGCTGCACACCTTCACCCATTCGCAAAGTGCGCTGATGCGCAAGCGCGTGTCCGCCTTCATGCGCGCCAGCCCCTGCCCGGCCTGCGCCGGCAAGCGTCTGAAAGCCGAGGCGCTGACGGTGACCTTTGCCGGCAAGGACATTACTGAGCTGTCGCGCCTGCCACTGCTTGACCTGGCCGAACTGCTCAAGACCGTCGCCAATACCGATTACCTCAAGCAGCCTGAAGAAGCCGGCGCTGTGCTCAGCCACGCGCAAACCCGCCAGGCCCGCGAGCAACGCGCCGCCCGCGGCGACAACCCCCATGAAGGCGGTGCGGATGTGCGCCACACGCCCAACCTGTCGGTGGAAAAACGCCTGGCTGCGCAGCGCATCGCCGCCGAGTTGCTGGAGCGCATCAGCACCCTGATCGACCTGGGCCTGGGCTACCTGGACCTGGAACGCAGCACACCGACCTTGTCGTCGGGCGAGCTGCAACGCCTGCGCCTGGCCACCCAGCTCAACTCGCAGCTGTTCGGGGTGATCTACGTGCTCGACGAGCCCTCGGCCGGGCTGCATCCGGCTGATAGCGAAGCGCTGTTCACGGCCTTGCAGCGGCTCAAGCAGGCGGGCAACTCGGTGTATGTGGTCGAGCATGACCTGGACACCATGCGCCGCGCCGACTGGCTGGTGGACGTCGGCCCGGACGCCGGCGAGCACGGCGGCCAGGTGCTGTACAGCGGCCCGCCGGCAGGCCTGGCCAAGGTCGAGGCCTCGCGCACCCGCACTTACCTGTTCAACGAAAATCCCCCCCAGGTTCGCCCGCCGCGCACGCCCCAGGCATGGCTGCAACTTGAAGGCGTCACCCGCAACAACCTCGAGCAACTGGCGGTGGCCTTCCCGCTCGGCTGCTTCAGCGCGGTCACCGGGATTTCCGGCTCAGGCAAATCGAGCCTGGTCAGCCAGGCGCTGCTCGACCTGCTCGGCGAGCACCTGGGCCAGGCCCGCAGTCAGGAGGATGTCGCAGAACAGAGCCTGGAAGACCCACCCGAACAAACCAGCGACGGCTGGATCAGCGCCGGCCTTGAGCATATCCGCCGCCTGGTGCCGGTGGACCAGAAGCCCATCGGCCGCACGCCGCGCTCGAACCTGGCGACCTACACCGGCCTGTTCGATCACGTGCGCAAGCTGTTTGCGGCAACGCCCGATGCACAAGCCCAAGGTTTCGATGCCGGGCAGTTCTCGTTCAACGTCGCCAAGGGCCGCTGCGAGACCTGCGAAGGCGAAGGCTTTGTCAGCGTCGAGCTATTGTTCATGCCCAGTGTCTATGCGCCCTGCCCGACCTGCCATGGCGACCGCTACAACCCCCAGACCCTGGCCATCACCTGGCAAGACTTGAACATCGCCCAGGTACTGCAACTGACCGTCGACCAGGCCAGCCAGCGCTTTGCCGAACAGCCAGCGATCAGCCGCGCCCTGCGGGTGCTGCAAGACATCGGCCTGGGTTATTTGCGCCTGGGCCAGCCGGCCACCGAGCTGTCGGGCGGCGAAGCCCAGCGCATCAAGCTGGCCACCGAGCTGCAACGCCTGGCCCGCGGCGCCACCCTCTACGTGCTGGACGAACCCACCACCGGCCTGCACCCGCAGGACATCGACCGTTTGCTGGTGCAACTGCAGCGCCTGGTCGAGGCCGGGCACACGGTGATCGTGGTCGAGCACGACATGCGCGTGGTGGCCCAGAGCGACTGGGTGATCGATATCGGCCCCGGGGCCGGTAGCGCCGGCGGCAAGGTGGTGGTCAGCGGGCCGCCAGCGCAGGTGGCGGCGTGCAAGGACAGCCACACGGCGGGATTCCTCGCCAGGGCGCTGGCTTGCGATCGGCAAATTACGTAGCATCCTGCGCTTTTTGCCCCGGCAGCACCCCGCTGCCGGGCCGCTCTTCAGGTAAGTCATGAGAACAACCCCGCTACGCGCCGATGTCCTGGCAGGACTCACCACAGCCTTCGCCCTGGTGCCCGAGTGCATCGCCTTCGCCCTGGTGGCGCACCTCAACCCGTTGATGGGCCTGTATGGCGCCTTCATCATCTGCACCCTGACCGCCCTGCTCGGCGGGCGCCCGGGGATGATTTCCGGCGCGGCCGGGTCCATGGCCGTGGTCATCGTCGCCCTGGTGGTCACCCACGGCGTGCAGTACCTGCTGGCGACGGTGCTGCTCGGCGGGCTGATCATGATCGCCTTCGGCCTGCTGCGCCTGGGCAAACTGGTGCGCATGGTGCCGTATTCGGTGATGCTCGGCTTCGTCAACGGCCTGGCGATCATCATTGCCCTGGCCCAGCTTGAGCACTTCAAGGCCGATGGCGCCTGGCTCAGCGGTGCACCGCTGTACCTGATGCTGGGGCTAGTGGCCCTGACCATGGCGATTGTCTACCTGTTGCCGCGCCTGACCCGCAGCGTGCCGCCGGCGTTAATCGCCATTCTCGGCGTCGGTGCCGGCGTCTACCTGCTCGACCTGCCGACCCGCACCCTCGGCGATCTTGCCCACATCGCCGGCGGCCTGCCGGCCTGGAGCTGGCCGCAGGTGCCGTGGAACCTCGAAACCCTGCAGGTCATCGCCCCCTACGCACTGCTCATGGCCCTGGTCGGCCTGCTGGAAACCCTGCTGACCCTGAACCTCACCGATGAAATCACCGAGACCCGCGGCCACCCCGACCGCGAATGCGTAGCCCTGGGCGTGGCCAACATGACCAGCGGGCTGTTCGGCGGCATGGGCGGTTGCGCGATGATCGGCCAGACCGCCATCAACCTGAGCTCCGGCGGCCGAGGGCGGCTGTCGGGAGTGGTTGCCGGGGTGATGATCCTGATGTTCGTGCTGTTCCTGTCTCCGCTGATCGAGCGCATTCCGCTGGCAGCGCTGGTCGGGGTGATGTTCGTGGTGGCCCAGCAGACCTTCTCGTGGGCGTCGTTGCGGGTGCTGCACAAGGTGCCGGTCAACGATGTGCTGGCGATCATCGCTGTGACCCTGGTCACAGTGTTTACCGACCTTGCCACTGCGGTGCTGTGCGGCATCGTCATCGCCGCGCTCAATTTTGCCTGGCAACAGGCCCGTGAGCTGTATGCCGACAGCCACGACGAAAGCGACGACAGCAAACTGTACAAGGTCCACGGCACCCTGTTCTTCGCCTCGACCACGCCGTTCCTCAACCAGTTCGACCCGGCCAATGACCCGCCTCAGGTGACCCTCGACTGCCGTCACCTGAACGTTGTCGACTACTCGGCGATCGCCGCGCTCAAGACCCTGCGCGAGCGCTATAGCAACAACGGCAAGCACCTGCGCGTGGTGCACCTGTCCGAACGCTGCAAGCAATTGCTCAAGCGCGCCGGGCTTGAGCACTAGGGCGGTTTACGGCGCGCCGAACATCGCTGTCCAGTAGATCCCGGCGTCGCTTTTGGGGTCGACCGCATAAGCTGCGCCCAGCTCGCTGAACTGCGGGTTCATCAGGTTGGCGCAGTGGCCGGGGCTGGCCAGCCAGCCATCGACCACCTTGCGCGGGGTGTCCTGGCCGGCGGCGATGTTCTCGCCGACCTGCTGGCCGGCATACCCGGCAAGCTCGGCGCGATCCCCCGGAGTGCGACCGTCGCGGTCCTTGTGATCGAAGAAGTTGTTGTTGGCCATGGCCCGCGTGTGGCTTTCGGCGGCGCCGGCCAGGGTAGTGTTCCAGGCCAGCGCCGTGGTCGCATTGAACGCTTGGCCGCCGCACTGGCGGGCCTGGCTACGCGCTGTGTTGATCATCTCCAGGACCTTCTGCCCTTCGGCCTGCCAGTCGCCCAGGCGCCCGGCCAGCAGCGGCCGCGCCAGCACGATGCGCCAGTCGCGGCCCTCGCGGCTGACGCCGACATCAACGAACTGCGGGTCGAGTACCACCTGGCAGAAGCTTTCGCGCACCGCCTGCATCGCCGCCGGCGCATCGCGCGGCCCGGACAGGCTGATGGCCTGGACGTTGACCATCGGGTAGCTGTTTTGCGCCAAAGCCTCGCGCAGGTCGCCCATGCTGTTGGCCGGCAGCATCAGGCGCGGGTCGCTGGCCAGCGGCGGCAGCTCCATCGACCCCTGGCCTGCGCAACGCTGGGCCTGGCTGCGGTAGGCGTTGATCGACTCGATCAGCTGCGACTCGTCGCTGGCCTGGGCGGTCACGCTAAACGCCAGGCCCAGCGACAACAACGCCAGCGGTGCAACAGGTGAAGTGACGCGCATGGAAATCTCCCTTGAACGGACTGCGTAGATGATGCCCGAAGTTGCCCGTCGTCTGACAGCGGGAATGTTTTGAGCGCGGCGCGGTCGATCCTGTAACGGGAAGTTCCACTCCCAGGCCAATCAAAGGTTCGAGCATGCGCCTGCTAACACTTGCAACTTGCCTGGTACTGACGTTTTCCAGCGCCCTGACATTGGCGGCCGACTCCAAGGCCCAGGTGGCCGAAGAAAAAGCCCAGGTGCTGGAGCAAAAAGCTGCCAGCCACCCCGATGCCCCACCCGCGCCCAAATCCCAAGCCATCACCAAGACCGAAGTCCAGGCCGTCGACCCGGCTGGTGCAGCCGCGCTGGATGATGCCATCACCTGTCTTGCGCGCAGCATCTACTGGGAGTCCAAGGGCGGCGAATCAGCCGACATGGAGGCGGTGGCCAATGTGGTGATGAACCGGGTTGGCCACGCGGGCTTTCCCGATTCGGTCTGCGGCGTGGTCAAGCAGGGCTCGGAGACCGGCGCCTGCCAGTTCTCCTGGTGGTGCGATGGGCGCTCGGACGCTGTCCAGGAAGAGGTGCGCTACACCCTGGCCAAGGAAATCGCACGCAAGGCACTAAACAAACAACTGCCGGATCGCACCGGTGGCGCCCTGTACTTTCACGACCGCCATGTGCGCCCCGACTGGTCGAAGACCTTTGCCCGAACAGCCGAGACCAGCGAGTTTCTGTTCTACAAGCCGCGCAACGGCGAGTCGCACTAGCTCAATAGAAGTCGTAGTAGATCGTCCACTCGCCGCTGTCGCGGTGCTTGAAGAACATCAGGCTGCCGCTGTCGATCACGTTGAGGTTGATCTTGGCATCGGATGAGACCTGGAAGACGAACTCAAAGCCGTCGCCCGGGTCCACGCCCGACTGACAGAACGACGGATAGCCGCCAATCTTGTGCTCGTAGGCGTGGGTGATGACCTCGTAGTAGCACTCGATGTCCCCTGCCTGTTCGAGCTTGACGATCTCGGTGACCAATTCATCCGGAACACCGCCGCCGTCCCACAGCGGATAGTCCTCGGCGAGTTTTTCAGCGCGCAGCGGGAAGGCCTTGAGAAAGGAGTTGGCGACCGGCAGGTCCTTGCGCACCAGCTCGTCGTCGGCGCGGTATTCGCGGATCAGCCAGTTGTTGCCCATGGGCTCGAATTCATCCGGGAACGGGTAACCGACGAACAGGGTGAGAACGCGGATGTCCTTGAGCAGCGGGCTGCTGAACGGCAGGCTCGGCAGGTGGAACTGGGCCACGGGCAACAGCGGCTCGCCAGCGGCGTTGGTCGGTACGCCCTCGTCGGGGCCGTAGAGGAACACCCGGCCGAGCCAGCTTTCTTCATCGCTGTTGGTCGGGCGAAAGCCGCCGGCGAAAAAGCGCATGGCGGGTTTGGCCAGGCGTTGTTTGATTTCTTGAATGTCCATATTTCTCGTCCGCTTAATAATGCCCTATCGCGGGTCAAGCCCGCTCCTACAGGGGGGTGAGCAGCCTGTGGGAGCGGGCTTGCCCCGCGATGCAATTTAACTGCGCAGCACCATCGCCTTGATGGTTTCGAACAACTCCTGCTGCGCCTGCTCCGCCGTAATCTCACGGTTCGCCGCAGAATGAGACAACGCCTCTGCCGCGCCGATCATCGCCCGCAATCCGGCCACGCCAATCGCGCCACTGGCACTGAACGGCGCCAGCAGCGCCCGGCATTTTTCCATGAACACTGCCTCGTACTCGCGCTTGATCTGTTCAAGCTCTGGCGAGCTGGCCAGCGCAGCAATCACTCCGGGTATCTCCCGGCCCTGGGTCAACACGCAGTCGACGTAGCAATTGGCAAGCACTGCAGCGCTGCTCTCAAGCGTCGGCTCGCAGGCGGCCAGGGCGGCGTCCATCACCGCAGTCTGGCGCTCGTCGTAACACTGGTATAACGCCGCCAGCAAGCCTGAGCGGGTACCAAAATGGTCATACACCACCGGCTTTGTAACCCCGGCCAATTCCGCCAGTCGGCCCAGGGTCAGCGCCTCGGTACCCTCTTCGCGGACCAGGCGCCAAGCCACCTCAAGCAGTTGTTGCTGACGGTCTTCGCGCGACAGACGCCGACGAGGTTGCGCATCGCTTGACATGCTTACCTACCAAAAGTAACTTACCAAAGGTAACTTGTGCTCAGTTTACAAGCCTTATCCTTTCCCCGCAATCCGCAGGAGCCCTTGCCATGCACGCGCTTGTTGTTGTCGCTCATCATGACCCGCAGTCACTCACCCACAGCCTGGCCGCCAAGGTGGTCGAAGGCCTGGCACAAAACGGCCATAGCGCCGAGCTCGCCGACCTGTTCGCCGAAGGTTTCAACCCGGTGTTCGCCGCCGCCGACCACGCGGTTCATCACCGCACCGCAGCACCTGGCGCCGATGTGCTGGCCGAGCAGGCGCGCATCGACCGCAGCGATGCGCTGGTGCTGGTGTTTCCGGTGTATTGGTGGTCAATGCCGGCGCTGCTCAAAGGCTGGATCGACCGGGTATTCAGCAATGGCTGGGCGTTCGACTTCAGCACCGAAGCGCCGATGGTAAAAATGCTGGGCCGCTTGAACGTGCACCTGGTGGGCGTTGGCGGCGCCGATGCGGCAACCTTCAGCAAGCATGGCTACGGGCAGGCGATGAAGACCCAGATCGATCACGGCATCTTCGATTATTGCGGCGCCCGCGTGGTGAGCTCGACCCTGCTGCTGGAATCGGAAAGCGCCGACCCCGGCGCCCACCTGCAGCGCATGTTCGAGCACGGCCGCAGATTGTTCGCCGAGGTCGCCGAACCCGCCTGAAGCGCCTTACTTGCTGTCGCGGCGCTCGTTGATCCACTTCACCACCTGGGTGGAAAACTCCGCCGGTGCCTTGCGCCCCAGGCGCCGCGACAGGTCGAGGATAGTCTGCTGGGCCAGGGCTTCTTCCATGCGTTTTTGTGCGGTGAGCATCACCGCGTGAATGGCGCAGGTGCCATCGATGGCCCAGGCCGGCGGCGCGCCGTCGAACAAGGTGCAGCGGTCACGCACGTCGCGACAATCAAAGATCGCCTTGTGCCCGTCGATGGCCGTGACGATATCCAGCACGGTGATTTCATCCGCCGGCCGGGCCAGCCGGAAGCCACCCCGCACACCCTCGGTGGCCACCACCAGCCTGGCCTTGGCCAGCTTGGTAAAGACCTTGGCCAGGTATTCATGGGGCACCCCCTGCAGCTCGGCCAGGTCACGCACACTGGCTTCCCGGCTTTCGCCCAGGTCGTCGACCAGAAACAGCAGGCAGTGCAAGCCGTACTCGACGCCGGCGCTATACAGGGACATGACCATCTCCGACTTGATTTGTCGCCAATACTAGCAGTTCATCCTGACCACCAGCAAATCCAAGGCTTAACGCATAGGCGTTAAGAAAATGCTTGCGTCATTTAACTACGACCAATACAGTCGTAGTTATCCGGTGCGGGCAACAACACCCTGCGTCCGGCAAACAACAGCCCTTTTTTCTCGGAGCAGAACATGAAACAGCACATCCTGATCATCGGCGCCGGCTTCGGCGGTATGTGGAGCGCCCTCAGCGCCAGCCGCCTGCTGGACCAGCACGGGCGCAACGATGTCACTGTCAGCGTGCTCGCACCGCAAGCCGAACTGCGCATCCGCCCGCGCTTCTACGAAACCGCTGTGCAGCAGTTGAAAGCGCCGCTGGCCGAGCTGTTTGCCGCGGTGGGGGTGAACTTCATCCAGGGCGCTGTGGACCAGATCGATGTGGCCGAAAAGCGCGTCGGCTACCGCGACGGCCAGGGCCGCCCGCAGGTGCTGGGCTACGATCGGTTGGTCATGGCCAGCGGCAGCGGTGTGGTCCGCCCAGCGCTGGCCGGGCTTGAGCAGTACGCCTTCGACGTCGACCAGATCGAATCGGCCAGCCGCCTGGAGCAGCACATCGAAGCCCTAGCCCTGCGGCCTGCATCAAAGGCGCGCAATACCGTGGTAGTGGCCGGCGGCGGCTTCACCGGCATCGAGACCGCCACCGAAATGCCCGCCCGCCTGCGTGCGGTGCTCGGCGAAGATGCCCAGGTGCAGGTGATCATCGTCGATCGCGGCAACAAGATCGGCGCCGCCCTGGGCGAAGGCATCAGCCCGGCAATCATCGAAGCCTGCACGGCGCTGGGGGTGGAGTGGCGCCTGAATGCCTCGGTGGCTGGCGTCGATGCCGATGGCGTGACCCTCGCCGATGGCCAGCGCATCGAGGCCGCCACCGTGGTCTGGACCGTCGGCGTGCGCGCCAGCGCCCTCACCGCACAAGTCCCGGGGCAACGCGATGGCCATGGCCGCCTGCATGTCGATGACAACCTCAAGGTCATTGGCCAAGCGCATGTATTCGCCACCGGTGACGTCGCCTACGCCGCCACCGACGACCTGGGCAACCACGCCTTGATGACCTGCCAGCACGCCATCGCCCTGGGCCGCCACTCGGGCAACAACGTCGCCGCCGACCTGCTTGGCGTCGAGCCGACGCCATACCGCCAGCCCAAGTACGTCACCTGCCTGGACCTGGGGGCCTGGGGCGCGGTGTACACCGAGGGCTGGGAGCGTGAGGTGAAGCTGATCAAGGAGGAAGCCAAAGCCCTCAAGCAGCAGATCAACTCGGTGTGGATCTACCCGCCGGCGGCCGATCGGGCGGTTGCCCTGGCGGCGGCCGATCCGCTGATTCCGGTTGTGGCCTGAACGGCTCAGGCGTGTGACAGCAACGGGAACATCAGTTGGGCGTCTTCGATGAATTGGCCGGCCCGGCCGAGCACGAACAGGCTGTCATCCGACACCAGCGGCTGCGCCTCGAAGCCGCTGCTATCCAGCGGCGCAAACCCCAGCACCACCCGGGTGGTCTGGGGTGTGCTCAGTTCTGCAATCAGTGCCTGCAGGTCGAGCGCACGCCTTGCGAACACCTCATAGAGCGTCATCACCCCGTCGACGATTTCCATCACCACATAGGCCTGCAGCGCTGGCGAGTAGTGAACGCAGTCTTTGAAAAACGACGTGCAATAGAACATCGTCTGGTCAGGGTTGCTGCGCATCGCCAGGCGTGCAACGGGCACGGCACTGTCAACCGCGCTGATGAAGCGCTGGCGCTCGAGCAGGTCGTCCATGTCGACCCGGTGGAAGCTGCAAGGCCTGTCCGCTGGGGTTAGCGCCGCGCTGTATTCATGTTCGAGCACCCGCGCAAAACCGAATTTCGGGTAGTAATCCAGCACCGTGTCGTTGGCAAACAGGTAGACCAGTTCGCACTGGCCCTGCCATCTGTCCAGCACCCGCTCCAGCAACACGCGGCTCAGGCCCTGGCCGCGATACTCCGGTGCGACCATCACCGTGCCCAACTGGATGCCACGCCTGGGTTCGCCGAGCACATCAAAATGCATCAGGTTGACCGAGATGTTGGCCACGATGCGCCCGTCATGGGCCAACGCCCACGGCTGGTAGCCTTCGCCCCAATAGCCGTCCTGGTACCACTGTTCGAAATCAAATTCGAAGGTCTGGTGGGTCAAGGCGTTGAAGCTGGCGCGCAGCCGGGTATCGTCCTTGAAGTTTTCCAGCAGGCTGAACTGCTGGCCTGCGATCGACAGGTCCATGCGCATTTCTCTTGGTTTTTGTCTGGCCGCCACCCTATTACTGCGGCCAGGAACAATCTGTAGGTAAATTGTAAAGCGGGCCGGACGCGGGTGATTGCACCTTGCCTCTCCGCACAGGTAAGATTGAGAACGATTCACACTCACACCTTCGGGAACGCCAACCGGTGCCAACCTCTTCCACCCGCAAGCTGGGCTTTTTTTTCAGCGACCATCACCGGTGGCTCCTGCAGCATATCCATAAGCGCCTGCGCAACCGCGCCGACGCCGAAGACACCGCCGCCGAGACCTTCTGCCAGATGCTCGCCGCCCAGGTCGACCCGGCCAGCATCCAGCAGCCGCGCGCCTACCTGTCGACCATCGCCCGCCGGCTGATCTTCGACCGCCATCGTCGGCGCCAGCTGGAGCTGGCCTACCTGGAACGCTTGTCGGCGCTGCCCGAGCCCCTGGCGCCCTCCCCCGAAGAGCAACTGCTGCTGATCGAGGCGCTGGTGAGCATCGACCAGGTGCTCGACGGCCTGCCGATGATCGTCAAGGCCACCTTCCTCTACAGCCAGCTCGACGGCATGAGCTACGTCGATATCGCGCGCAAGCTCGACATCTCCGAGCGCACGGTCAGCCGCTACATGAAGCAAGCCCTGAGCCAGTGCTACCTCAGCGAGCTGGCGCCATGAGCCAGCGCCGCCTCGAGCCCAGCGCCGAAGCCGCTATCGACTGGATGGTGCGCCTGAGTTCGGGCAACACCGACGCCCAGGTGCACAGTGAGTTCAGCCAGTGGCTGGGCAGCGACCCGGCCCACGCCCAGGCCTGGGCGCGCTTGCAGGAGCGTCTGGGTGGCGCCTGCCAGACCGTGCGCAACTTCGAGCGGCGTGCCCCAGGCCAGGCCGGTGAGGCGCGCCAATTGCTGCTGCAAACCAACGGCTCGCGGCGCGAGCTGCTGCGTGCCTTCGTCGGTATCGGTGTGCTCGGCGGCGGCCTGTGGCTGGGCGCGCGCAGCGAGGTCGGCCAAGAGCTGCTGGCCGATTTGCGCACCGCCAAGGGCGAGCGCCGCGACTTTACCCTCGCCGATGGCAGCCGCCTGAGCCTGAACGCCGGCAGCGCCGTCGACTTGCAGTTCGATGGCCAGCAGCGCTTGGTGATATTGCGCCGTGGCGAGCTGATCATCCAGGTCGCCGCCGACCCGCTACGGCCGTTACGGGTGCGCAGCGCTCAGGGCGAAATGCGCGCCCTGGGCACGCGCTTTCTGGTCAGCCAGCAAGCCCAGGCCACGCGCCTGGTGGTGCTTGAGCACTCAGTGCGCGCGCGGCTGTTCAACGGCAGCGAGCTGGACGTGCAGGAAGGCCAGGCCGCGCTGCTCGGCGGCGAACGCATCGAAGCCCTGGGCAACGGCGAGCGCCAGCGCGCCGACTGGCTCAGTGGGCGCCTGAACGTGCTGGATGACTCCCTCGAGTCGGTGGTCGAGGCGCTGCGCCCTTACTACCGCGGCTTTGTCCGGGTCGAACCCGAGGTGCGCGGGCTGCGCGTGCAAGGGGTGTTCCCGCTGGATGAACCGCAACGGGCCTTCGCCGCACTGGCTGAAACCCTGCCGCTCACGGTCGATCACTACAGCCCGTGGCTGACGTTGATTGGGGCGAAAACCCCGGCGCAAAAATAATTTATGCAAATCACTCGTATTTGTGTCCGGTTTTCATTTCTCATTGCACCTATCTCCTGACACGCCAACATAATCAGGAGAATTCCGTGCTCAACCCTTGGTCCCACGCCCTTCCTGTCGCCGTGGCCCTGGCCACGCTGGCCAGCGCCGCCCAGGCCCAGGAACAGGCCCTGAGCTTCAACCTGCCCGCCGCCGCCCTGGCCAGCACCGTCAATGCCATCGCCAGCCAGAGCGGGCGCATCGTGTCCCTGGACCCGGCGCTGGTACAAGGCAAGCAGGCACCGGCGATCGTCGGCCGGATGAGCGCCGTGCAGGCCATGCAAAAGGCCCTGGCCGGCAGCGGCCTGCAGTTGCTGGTCACCGAACAGGGCAACTTCAGCGTGCTGCCGAGCATCGACGCCGGCAACGCCCTGGAGCTGGGTGCGACCAATATCAACGGTATCGGCAGCGGTCTGGACCCGGCCACCACCGAGGGCACCGGCTCCTATGCGGCGCGGGCCACGACCATTGGCAAGGGCAGCCATACCCTGCGGGAAATTCCGCAGTCGGTCACGGTCATGACCCGCCAGCAGATGGACGACCAGAACATCGTCGACCTCAAGGACGCGGTCAACCAGACCACCGGCCTGGTCGGCCTGCAGGGCGTGGGCCCGGGCCTGATCATTACCTCGCGCGGTTTTCAGATCGACGACTGGCAATACGACGGCGTGGCGATCCCGCGCAACAACTATTCGCTGGGCAACTGGGCGACCCAGGACCTGATCTTCTTCGACCGCATGGAAGTACTGCGCGGCTCCTCCGGCCTGCTGCAAGGCACCGGCAGCCCGGGCGGCGCCGTCAACCTGGTGCGCAAGCGCGGCCAGGCTGCGCCCACCGTGACCGTCACCGGCAAGGCCGGCAGCTGGGACCACTACGGCCTGCAACTGGACGCCGGCGGCCCGTTGAACGATGCCGGCACCGTGCGCGGGCGCTTCGTTGCCGACGAGGACCAGAGCGATTCGTTCGTCGACTACGAATGGAGCAAGACCCACTCGCTGTACGGCGCGCTGGACTTTGACCTGAACGAGGCCACCACCCTGGGCCTGGCGATCAGCCAGTCCAATGCCGAGTCGCGGCCGATGCTGCGCGGCCTGCCGCGCTATGTCGATGGCAGCGGTCTGGATGTATCGCGCTCGACCTTCACCGGCTCGCGCTGGAACCACCTGGAGATCGACGTCACCACCCTGTACGCCGACCTCGAGCACCGCTTCAACGACGACTGGAAATTCCACGTTGGCGCCATTCGCATGAGCGAGACCAACAAATCGACCCACCAGCGGGTACAAAGCACCGGCGACGGCATCAACCTTGACGGCAGCGGCCTCACCTATGCCGACTGGATCACCGATTTCGACTCCACCAAGGTCGGTGTCGACATGAACCTGGTGGGCAAGTTCGACGCCTTCAACTTCGAGCAGGAACTGACCCTGGGCGGCAACTACTCGAAACTGACCACCGATGACCGCTTTGCCCGCGCCTTCAATCCCACCAGCGACAGCATCTTCGGTATCGACCATCATCGCCCGGAAATCAGCACCGAAAGCCTGCTGGCACAACGCACCGGGCGGGGCCTGACCGGCGCCTACGACATTCGCCAGAAAGGCCTGTATGGCGCCTGGCGGGTCAAGCTGGCAGAGCCGTTGACCCTGGTACTCGGTTCGCGGGTCAGCTGGTTCGACTACCGCTATGATGCGAGCGACTACTTTGGCGGCACCGGTGTCGTCTCTGTCAACCCGACCAGCACCATGACCGAAAGCGGCGAGGTTACCCCGTACGCCGGCATCATCTACGACCTGAGCCGCGAATGGTCGCTGTATGCCAGCTACACCGACGTCTTCGTACCCCAGACCGAACGTGCAGTCGGCGGCGCGGCGCTCAAGCCGATCATTGGCAGCAACTATGAAATGGGCATCAAGGGCGAACTGCTCGATGGCCGCGTCAACACCTCGCTGGCGGTGTTCCGCTACGACCAGGAAAACCGCGCGATCACCGACGTTGCCTCAGGCTTTGCCTGCGATGACTGGTATTGCTCCACCGCCGCCGGCAAAGTGCGCAGCCAGGGTATCGAGGCCGAAGTCAGTGGCGAAGTGCTCAGCGGCCTGCAGCTGTTTGCCGGCTACACCTACAACACCACCACCTACCTCGACGACCCGGACAACAAGGGCAAGGTGTTCAGCACCTGGACGCCCAAGCACATGTTGCGCATGTGGGGTAACTACCAGCTGCCGGGTGACTGGAGCAAGGCCAGCGCCGGTCTGGGCTTTACCGCGCAAACCCATACCCTGGGCTACGAGCACACCTACGACGTGCCCGGCTACGCCGTGTGGAACGCGCGTCTGGCGTACCAGCTGACGCCGGAAGTGGGCCTGGCGCTGAACGCCAACAACCTGTTCGACAAGCACTACTACATCGCTGCCTACAACCAGCTCAACGGCAACAACAACTTCGGCGACCCGCGCAACTTCACCTTCAGCGTGAAGTACACGCCGCAGTTCTAGGTTGTCAGTGCTGGCCCTATCGCGGGTCAAGCCCGCTCCTACAGGTTTGAGGTGATCTCTGTGGGAGCGGGCATCAATCAGGCAACAGCGCTACAACGGCCACTGCGCCAGCGGCCAGTACTGCCCCTTGCGCGATTCGAACAAGCTGAAGTGCCGCGCGCGCAGGATAAATTCTGCCGGCACCAGCGCTTCGGGCTCACTGCCACGGTAGTCGCGGGCCAGTGTCAGGTGCGGGCGGTAGTCCCGTGGGTCCTCGGTAAAACCCAGCGCCAGCATCGCCTGCTGCAGGGCATACGCCAGCTGGCGCAACGCCGCCGGCGTCTGGCTGGGCACCAGCACCAGCGCCTTGGCCGGGCGCCACACCTGCAAACGGTCGAGCACCACTGTCAGGGGTTCGCCCGCCACCTTCACGCCCGCTGCGCCGGCCAGAATCGCCGGTAACTGCGCAGTGCCCGCCGCACCGACGAACATCAACGTCAGGTGAAAGTTCGCCGACGGCACCGGTCGTGCGCTTTTCAGTTCCAGCTCGCTGCGCCAGCGGGCAATCGCCCGGCGCTGTTGCGGTGCGCAATCGAGGGCAAAAAACAGCCGCTTGAACGGCTCACCGGTATCGCCATTGCCTGGGTCCATGCCTCGTCATCCTGTGCGTTTTGGGACTGTTGAGACTCTACCGCCAGTTACGCCATGGCGGCGAGGACTGGAATTCTCACGAACTTATCTGCGTTAGCCACCCGCTGAATCGTTCACGCAAACACTTGCGCCTAGCACTATGGTCGGACACATAACCGGTAACAATTACTACAAACCGTGATCACGATTGTTTATGCTGGCCGGCTTATGCCATGGCGCATCGCCACATCGACAAGTATCCGCCCATGAAAATCTTCTTCGTTTTACTGTTTGTTTTCTCGATTGCCTACGTTCATTTCAGAGGCAAAGTCAGGCACAAAGTCACCCGCCAGTTGGGTGATCACTCAAGCTTCCTGGCCCCGGTCAACGTCTTTCTGTACCTGTTCTCCAAGCTGCCGGCCAAACCGTACCTGCCGGTCGAGTCATTCCCCGAGCTCAAGCCGCTGCAGGACAACTGGCAGGAAATTCGCGCCGAAGCCCAGCAGCTGCTGCACGTCGGCGAAATCAAGAGTTCGCAGAACTACGACGACGTCGGCTTCAACTCGTTCTTTAAAAGCGGCTGGAAGCGCTTCTACCTGAAGTGGTACGGCGAGAGCCACCCTTCGGCAATGAAGCTGTGCCCGCGCACCACCGAGCTGCTGCAGGGCATCGGCACGGTCAAGGCGGCGATGTTCGCCACCCTGCCGCCGGGCTCCAAGCTGGTGCGCCACCGCGACCCCTATGCCGGCTCGTATCGCTATCACCTGGGCCTGGATACGCCCAATGACGACGGCTGCTACATCTGCGTCGATGGCCAGAACTACGCCTGGCGCGATGGTGAAGGGGTGATTTTCGACGAGACCTACATCCACTACGCCTCGAACCAGACCGAGCACAACCGCATCATCCTCTTCTGCGACGTCGAGCGCCCGCTCAAGTACCGCTGGGCCACGGCGTTCAACCGCTGGTTCAGCAAGAACGTGATGGCAGCCGCCGCGGCGCCGAACGATGCCGGCGACAAAACCGGCGGCATCAACCGCCTGTTCACCCGCATCTACAAGATCCGCGAACGCGGCAAGGCCCTGAAAAAACGCAACCGCACCCGCTACTACCTGGAGAAATGGGCAGTGGTGGCGGCCTTGGTGCTGGTGTTCATCTACATCTGATTCAGACCGCTGTCGCTGGCAAGCCAGCTCCTTGTAGGAGCGGGCTTGCCAGCGATGGCACCCCTGCCAAAGTCCTGCCTTTCCCCGACCATCGACCAACGGCGCCCCGCCGGCAAAAAAACTAGCTTCACTGTTCTAGTTGCCAACCACACCAAGGTGAAGACAATGAGCATGATGGACTGGGATGCCTACCGTAAGCAGTTGATGGCCGGCATCGGCGATCTCAAGCAACTCTCTCCCGACACGGTCAACGGCTACATGACCGCCAGTGGCGCCGGGGCCAAGACCAACCACCTGGATGCCAAGACCCGCGAGCTGATCTCGCTGGCCGTGGCGGTCACCACCCGCTGCGACGGCTGCATCGCCGTGCATTCGGCCCAGGCGGTCAAGCACGGCGCGAGCCGCGAGGAAATCGCCGAAGCCCTGGGCGTGGCCGTGGCCATGAACGCCGGGGCGGCGCTGGTGTACTCGGCGCGGGCACTGGATGCCGTGGGCAAGGCCGGGCAGTAAGGCCGACCCTGAGTGCGCGGCCTGCGCCGCGCCTCACCCACTTCCTGGCGTTTTCGCATAAGCTAGCGGGCGAACCGTTTCCAGGACACCCCCATGATTCACATCCGCCCCATGACCGCCGCTGACTTCGAGCTCTTCTGGCCGACCTTCCAGGCCATTGTCAGCGCCCGCGAAACCTACGCCTTCGACCCGGCCATGAGCCAGGAGCAAGCCCGCCAGCTGTGGCTCGACGCACCGTTGCAGACCCTGGTGGCCGAAGAAGATGGCGTGCTGCTCGGTTCCTACTTTCTCAAGGCCAATGCCGCCGGCCCCGGCAACCATGTCAGCAATTGCGGCTACATGGTCTGCGACGCCGCCCGTGGCCGCGGCGTGGCGCGCTTGATGTGCGAACACTCGCAGCGCCTGGCGCGGCAACTGGGTTTCCTGGCCATGCAGTTCAACTCGGTGGTGTCCAGCAACGAGGTGGCGGTGGCCTTGTGGCAGAAGCTCGGCTTTGCCATCGTCGGGCGCTTGCCCAACGCCTACCGGCATGCGCGCCTGGGGCTGGTGGACAGCCTGGTGATGTACAAGTGGCTTGAGGAGCCGAAGCAGCCAATGCTGATCGGGCGCAAGAACATCGAGGCGGTGGTGTCGCGCAAGCGCGGGCGTTGAGACGTCGCTGTCTGAGCTGGACTCATCGCTGGCAAGCCAGCTCCCACAGCTACGGTGCACACCGAACCCTGTGGCAGCCGGCTTGCCGGCGATGCTGTTGACCTAGAAGCGCCACCCAAAAACTGATCTGTTCAGATACGCAAGCCGTTGACTGCAAAGGTTTTCGGTGTTCAGATGCGCGCCAGTTTCAGGTGTCCTGCGCCGCCGTGCGCAGGGTGAAACGGGAAGCCGGTGCGTCATGCAAATGACTAGTCCGGCGCTGCCCCCGCAACGGTAAGCGAGCGAAGCCTTCGAAACACCACTGTGCCTTGGCATGGGAAGGTGAAGGCCTTCATGACCCTCGCAAGCCCGGAGACCGGCCTGAAGCTTCTGTTTGGCAACCCCGCGGTGGGCGGGCGCAGGCCGGTTGGCGTCCGCCTGCGCGTGCGCCATGCCTCCATGCGTTGTTCCCTCCGGGATTCATTCTTCCTGTTGACTGTGGAACGACATGTCCCGTACTTCCAAGCTTCACACCCTGGCGGCCAATGCCCTGGCCCCCTGCCTGGCCTTCTCTGCGCCAGCTTTCGCCGATGACCCCAGCCCCTCTGCGCTGGCCCTGCCCTCGACGGCCATCACCAGCAGCAGCGACAACCAATCCGTCAGCCTGGCCACCCCGCTGCCCGCCGGCTCGCGCCTGAACCTCAGCGCCATGGACACCCCGGCCAGCACCAGCAGCCTGGGCAGCGAGGCCATCGACGGGCGCAACAACCTCACCGTGCAGGATGCCGTGACGCGCTCGCCGGGCATCACCTCGGTGGCCACCCCGGGCAACGGCAACACGGCGCTGTCGGCCCGTGGCTTCAGTGGCCACGGTTCGGTGATGACCCTGTTCGACGGCGCGCGGATGTACACCGGCGCCGGCACCCAGAGCTTTCCGGTCGACCCGTGGATGATCGAGCGCATCGACGTGATCCGCGGCCCGGCCTCGGTGCTGTATGGCGAAGGCGCCACGGGTGCGGTGATCAACGTGATCCCGAAAAAGCCCTTTGCCGGCGAGATCCGCAACCACCTGCGCCTGGGCTACGGCTCGTACGACCGCCAGCAACTGGGCCTGGACAGCGGCGGTTCGCTGAGCGAGCGGCTGAGCTACCGGATGACCCTCAACCGCCAGCAAAGCAACGGCTGGATCGACCGTGGCGACTCGAAGAACCTGGCCATGAGCGCCGCCCTGCGCTTCGACGCCAGCGACGACCTGAGCTTCACCCTGGCCCACGAGCGCGGCGACGCCGAGCCGATGAACTACTTCGGCACGCCGCTGATCGACGGCCACTACCGCGACAGCCTGAGCAAGAAGAACTACAACCTCAAGGATTCGGCCCAGCACTACCACGACGAGTGGACGCGCTTTAACACCGACTGGACCATCAGCGACTCGATCAGCGCCAGCAACCAGCTCTACTACCTCAAAAGCCGCCGGCACTGGCGCAACGCCGAGGACTACAGCTGGAACAGCGGCGTTGGCCAGCTTGAGCGTGGCAGCTACCTGGAGATCAAGCACGACCAGGAACAGCTCGGCGATCGCCAGAGCTTCACCTTCGACCACTCGCTGTTTGGCCTGGCCAGCAAGACCGTGGTCGGCGCCGAGTACAACCGCATTCGTTTCGGCATCGACAGCAACTCGCCGTACAACGATATCGGCGGCGATTTCATCGACCCGTGGCAGCCGGCGCCGGGCTACTTCCACAGCGCCAGCCCGACCCGCGCGCAAACCGACAGCACCACCCGCACCTTCGCCCTGTTCGCCGAGAACCGCACCCAGTTGTCGGAGCGCTGGTCGCTGGTCACCGGCATTCGTCGCGACCAGAACCACATTGACCGCAACAACCTGGTCAACGACACCCGCAGCGACCGCAGCCTCAATGGCGGTAACTGGCGCGCCGGCCTGGTGTTCGCGGTGAATGAGCAACTGAGCCTGTACGGCCAGTACTCCACCAGCGAGGATGGCGTCAGCGACCTGGTGACCCTGAGCCCGACCCAGCAGCAGTTCGACCTGACCGAAGCCAAGCAGACCGAGTTCGGCCTCAAGCAGCTGTTCTGGGACGGCCGTGGCGAGTGGACCCTGGCGGCCTATCACATCGTCAAGAAGAAGCTGCTGGTCGACAACCCCGACACCCACCAGAAAGAACAGGCCGGCCAGCAGACCTCCGATGGCCTGGAAGCGACCCTGGAACTGGCCCTGGCCAACCAGTGGCAGGTTTCGGCCAACGCCTCGGTGGTACGCGCCAAATACGACGACTTCGACCAGGTAGTGAACGGCCAGAGCGTTTCCCGCGCCGGCAACCGCCCAAGCAACGTGCCACGGCGCACCGCCAACCTGTGGGTCAGCAAGGGCTTTGGCGACGACGTCGATGCCGGCCTGGGCCTGCGTTATGTCGATGAGCGCTATGCCAACACCGCCAACTCCCAGAGCGTGCCGGGCTTTACCGTGGTCGATGCCAACCTGGGCTGGCAGGTGCTGCCGGATGTGCGCCTGGGCTTGCAGTTGAATAACCTGCTGGACCGGCGTTATGCGGCCACCGCGCATAGCGGCGAGCAGTGGTTGATGGGGCAGCCGCGGTCGTATTTTGCGACGCTGGATTACACGTTCTGAGGTGAGGCCATCGCGGGGCAAGCCCGCTCCTACACAGGCTGTGGGAGCGGGCGTGCACCGCTAATCCGGCAAGCTATAACGCTCGGCAAAGTACTGGCGAAAAAACTCCACCGCCACCCGCACCTTGGCCGAGCTGGCCAAGGGCGAGGTGTACACCGCCCAGATGTCCGCCGGCTGGTGATACTCCGCCAGCACCTGCACCAGGCGCCCGTCGGCCAGGCTGTCGTGCACATCCCACCACGAGCGCAGCAAAATCCCGCGGCCATCCAGGCACCACTGGTGCGCCACTTCGCCGTGGTTGCTTGACAGGCTGCCGGTCACCCGCACGCTCTCCTCGCCATTGGGCCCTTGCAGCTGCCAGACACCAAACGGGTGGTCGCGCTCCTTGATCACCAGGCAATCATGGCTGGCCAGCTCGGCCAGCACCCCGGGCGTGCCGCGCCGGGCCAGGTAGGCCGGCGAGGCACACAGCACCCGGCGGTTTCGGGCCAGCGGCTTGGCAATCAGGTTGGGGGCGATGGCGTTGCCGACGCGGATGTCCAGGTCGACGCCCTCTTCGATCAGGTCCACCAGGCGGTCATGCACGTCCAGGCGTACATCCAGGCGCGGGTAGCGCTCGGCCAGCTCCGACAGCGCCGGGGCAACGAAGCGCCGGCCCAGGCCCAGGCTGCTGGCAATCCGCAGTTGGCCCACCGGCTCGCGGTGCTGGGCGCTGATGTCGTCGCCCATGCGCTGCACCGCATCGAAAATCTGCTGCGCCCACTGGTACACCCGCTCGCCCTCCTCGCTCACTGTCACCCGCCGGGTGGTGCGGTGCAGCAGGCGCACTTCAAGGGTTTGCTCAAGCACGCGGATGCGCTTGCTGATGAACGCGGCCGACATGCCGAGCTCTTCGGCCACCGCCGCGAAGCTGGCGCGCTTGGCCACCTGAAGGAAGATATTGAGGTCGTCGAGGCTGGGAAGATTATTCACGATGCGTGCACTAAGAATCCATGAATCACGAGATTATCTCTGAATCCTGCCCTTATAGCATGAGCCGCACCTGTTCCCTAGACAACGAGTGCGCCCCTCATGAGCAAGACTTTCAGAATCGCCGCAATTCCCGGTGACGGCATCGGCAACGAAGTCCTCCCCGAAGGCATCCGCGTGGTCGAAGCCGCCGCGCGCAAGCATGGCCTGGACATCAGCTTCGAGTTCTTCGAATGGGCGAGCTGCGACTACTACCTGGCTCACGGCAAGATGATGCCGGACGACTGGTTCGAGCAGCTCAAGGATTTCGACGCCCTGTATTTCGGTGCAGTGGGCTGGCCCGACAAAGTCCCGGACCACATCTCGCTGTGGGGCTCGCTGCTGAAGTTTCGCCGCGACTTCGACCAGTACGTGAACATCCGCCCGGTGCGCCTGTTCCCTGGCGTGCCCTGCCCGCTGGCTGGCCGTGAGCCGGGCGATATCGATTTCGTGGTGATCCGCGAGAACACCGAAGGCGAATACTCGTCCCTGGGCGGGCGCATGTTCGAAGGCACTGACAACGAGTTCGTGCTGCAGGAGTCGGTGTTCACCCGCCGTGGTGTCGACCGTATCCTCAAGTACGCCTTCGAGGTGGCACAAACCCGCGAGCGCAAGCACGTGACCTCGGCGACCAAGTCCAACGGCATGGCCGTGAGCATGCCCTACTGGGACGAGCGCACCGCAGCCATGGCTGCCAATTATCCGGACATCACCTGGGACAAGCAGCACATTGATATCCTCTGCGCCCGCTTCGTGCTGCAGCCGGATCGCTTCGATGTGGTGGTGGCCTCGAACCTGTTCGGCGACATCCTCTCCGACCTCGGCCCGGCCTGCGCCGGCACCATCGGCATCGCGCCATCGGCCAACCTCAACCCCGAGCGCAAATTCCCGTCGCTGTTCGAGCCGGTGCACGGTTCGGCCCCGGACATCTACGGCAAGAACATCGCCAACCCGATCGCGATGATCTGGTCGGGCGCGCTGATGCTCGAGTTCCTTGGCAACGACGGCGCCGACCCGCGCTACCGCGCCGCCCACGACGACATCCTCAAGGCCATCGAGCAGGTCATTGCCGCCGGCGACACCACCCGCGACATGGGCGGGCAGAAGTCGACCCAGCAAGTCGGCGAAGCCATCAGCGCGCTGATCGAAGGTTGAGGACCAGGGGCCGATTGTCAGAATTGTCTGACAAAACGGCCCCTTGGCTCTTGCGGGTGAAGCGGATTATCTGCAGAATCTGTTAACCAAAAGATTCACGTTAACCATTAGTTAACATAGAAGCAGGGAGTGCTGCCGCAACACCCCGGAGTGCCTGCCGGGTATAGCTAAGAACGCCAACGTCCAGGAGACGATGATGTCGCACAAAAATAAAAAGATAGATGTGTTCCTGATTACCGTGAGTTTGATTGCCGTGCTGCTCACTGTCATCGGCCTTGCAGCCTTCCCGGGCGAAGCCGAGCACGCGGCCAACCAGTTGTTCGAACTGTCGACCCGGACCTTCGGCACCAGTGTCCAGGTGCTGGTGTTCGGCAGCTCGCTGGCGGTGCTGTACCTGGCCTTCAGCAAGTACGGCAACATCCGCCTGGGCAGTGGCAAACCCGAGTACGCCACCGCCACCTGGGTGTTCATGTTCATCTGCGCCGGCATGGGTTCCTCGACCCTGTACTGGGGCGTGATGGAATGGGCCTACTACTACCAGACCCCGGGCCTGAACATCGCCGCCGCTACCCCCAAGGCGCTCGAGTACAGCATCAGCTACTCGTTCTTCCACTGGGGCGTCAGCGCCTGGTCGATCTATGCCCTGGCCTCGCTGGCCATGGCCTATCACTTTCATGTACGCAAGAAGAGCGGCCTGAACCTGGCCTCGATCGTTGAAGCGGTGACCGGCTTCAAGGCCACCGGCCCGGTCGGGCGCAGCGTCGACCTGATCTTTTTGCTGACCATGATGGGCGCACTGACCGTGTCGCTGGCGCTCACCGCCTCGACCCTGACCCGCGGCCTGCATGACCTGGCTGGCACCCCGGACACCTTCACCGTGCAACTGCTGGTGATCGGTGCGGTGGCGGTGATGTTCTCGCTCAGCTCCTACATCGGTATCGATGGCGGCCTGCAGCGCCTGAGCAAGATGGTCTGTATCGGCGCCCTGGTGTTTGCCCTGGTGGTGCTGCTGGTCGGCCCGACCCAGTTCACCATCAACAACACCGCCAACTCGATTGGCCTGATGATCCAGAACTACGTGCACATGAGCCTGTTCACCGACCCGGCCGGCGATGGTGCCTTTACCCGCAACTGGACGGTGTTCTACTGGCTCTGGTGGGTGTCCTACGCGCCAGGCGTGGCCATGTTCGTGACCCGCGTATCGCGCGGCCGGCAAATCAAGGAAGTGGTCATGGCCCTGCTGCTCGGTGGCAGCTTCGGTTGCTGGTTCTTCTTCGGTGCGCTGGAAAGCTACAGCATGCACCAGTTCATCACTGGCGCCGTCGACGTGCCGAAGATGCTCAGCGAACAAGGCGGCGAATCGGCGGTGACCCATCTGCTGCTGGCCTTGCCGTGGGGCCAGGTGTTCCTGGGCGTGTACCTGTTCATCATGGCGATCTTCTGCGCCTCGCACATGGACGCCGCCGCCTATGCCGTGGCCGCCACCAGCACCCGCAACCTGCGTGAAGGCGACGACCCGACGCCGACCCACCGCCTGTTCTGGTGCGTGGTGCTGACCCTGGTGCCGCTGGCCATGCTGTTCGCCAAGGCCTCGTTGTCGACCATGAAGACCGCCGTGGTGCTCACCGCCATCCCGTTCATGGTGATCCTGCTGGTGAAGATCTACGGCTTCTTCAAATGGATGATCGAAGACTACGGCCAGGTCCCGGCCTACCGCATCGAGGAAGAAGCGGCGCGCATGGCCGGTGAAGAACCGGCGCAAAAAGCCCCGCGCAGCGCCGCCGCCGTGCACTGATCACACACCTGTGGGAGCGGGCTTGCCCCGCGATAGCGATCTGAGCCATTGCAGGCCTAATCGCGGCGCAAGCCCGCTCCTACAACAGCAGTACATTTTTTTGCCTGATTTGTTAACTGATAGATACGCGTTAACCAATAACTAAAAACCGTGCTTGTGAGACCCCTATCATGAATGACTTCAAACGCCTGCCCGCCGATTTCTGCGCCAACGCCGAAGAGGCGTTCACCATCCCAGCGAGCTTCTACACCCAGGCCGCGGTGTTCGAGCACGAGAAAGAAAACATCTTCGCCCGCAGCTGGATCTGCGTCGGCCACCGCAGTGAAGTGGCCGAGAACAACGCCTACATCACCCGTGAAGTGATCGGCGAAAGCATCATCGTCGTGCGCGGTCGCGACAGCATCCTGCGCGCCTTCTACAACGTCTGCCCGCACCGTGGCCACCAGTTGCTCAGCGGCAGCGGCAAGGCCAAGAACGTCATCACCTGCCCGTACCACGCCTGGACCTTCAAGCTCGACGGCGACCTGGCCCACGCGCGCAACTGCGACAACGTGGTCAACTTCGACAAAGAGAACTCGACCCTGGTGCAGCTGCGCGTCGAAGAATACGCAGGCTTCATCTTCATCAACATGGACATGCAAGCGGGTTCGGTCGAAGACCAGCTGCCCGGCCTGCAAGCGCGCATGCGTGAAGCCTGCGGCGTGATCGACGACCTGCACCTGGCCGCGCGCTTTGTCAGCGACACCCCGGCCAACTGGAAGTCGATCGTCGACAACTACCTCGAGTGCTACCACTGCGCCCCGGCCCACCCGGGCTTCTCCGACTCGGTCGACGTCGGCCAGTACAGCCACAGCATGCATGGCAACTGGACCCTGCAGTACGGCCTGGCGAAACCTTCGGAGCAGTCGTTCAAGTTCGACGAAAGCGTCAAGGACCCCTCCTTCGCAGGTTTCTGGGCCTGGCCGTGCACCATGTTCAACGTGCCGCCAGGCGCCAACTTCATGACCGTGATCTACGAGTTCCCGGTCGATGCCGAAACCACCCTGCAGCACTACGACATCTATTTCCTCAACAAGGACATCAGCGAAGAGCAGCAAAAGCTCATCGACTGGTACCGCGAAGTGTTCCGCCCCGAAGACCTGCGCCTGGTCGAGAGCGTGCAGAAAGGCCTCAAGTCTCGCGGCTATCGTGGCCAGGGCCGGATCATGGCCGACCGCGAGCGCAGCGGCATGAGCGAGCACGGCATTGCTCACTTCCACAACCTGATCGCCGTCGCCCACCTCAACGACTGATACCGCCCGCCGCAGGCCTGACCGCCTGCGGCGCGCTTCGGAGTGCCTTGCGTGAAACTCAATGACAACAAGCTGTTCCGCCAGCAGGCCTACATTGCCGGGCGCTGGTGCGACGCCGATGACCGGCGCAGCCTGCCAGTAACCGACCCGGCCACCGGCGAGCTGCTCGGCAGCGTGCCGCTGATGGCCGGCAACGAAGCGGTGCGCGCCATCGAAGCCGCCGAAGCGGCCCTGGCCGACTGGCGCGGGCGCACCGCCAAGGAACGCGCCCAGGTGCTGCGCCGCTGGTTCGAGCTGCTGCTCGAACACGAACAGGACCTCGCCCGGCTGATGACCTTCGAACAGGGCAAGCCGCTGCACGAAGCCCTGGGTGAAATCCGCTACGCCGCCTCCTTCGTCGAATGGTTCGCCGAAGAAGGCAAGCGCGTCTATGGCGACGTGATCCCCAGCCCCGCCAACGACAAACGCCTGCTGGTGATCAAGCAAGGCATCGGCGTGTGCACCGCCATCACCCCGTGGAACTTCCCGGCGGCGATGATCACCCGCAAGGTCGCCCCGGCCCTGGCCGCCGGCTGCACCATGGTGGTCAAACCGGCCAACGAAACACCGTTCTGCGCCCTGGCCCTGGCCGAGCTTGCCGAGCGCGCCGGGGTACCGGCCGGGGTATTCAGCGTGGTCACCGGCGATGCCCCGGCGATTGGCGCGCAGTTCACCGGCCACCCGAGCGTGCGCAAGCTGAGCTTCACCGGCTCCACGCCAATCGGCCGCCTGCTGATGGGCCAGTGCGCCGAGACCATCAAGAAAGTCAGCCTGGAACTGGGCGGCAACGCGCCGTTCATTGTCTTCGCCGATGCCGACATCGACGCGGCGGTCGAAGGCGCCATCGTCGCCAAGTACCGCAACGCCGGGCAGACCTGCGTGTGCGTCAACCGTTTCTACGTGCACGACAGCGTGTATGAGCAGTTTGCCCAGCGCTTCGTCGAACGCGTACGCGCCCTGGAAGTCGGCCATGGCAGCGCCGCCGGCAGCCAGATCGGCCCGCTGATCAGCGACAAGGCGGTGGCCAAGGTGCGCAGTCTGATCGACGACGCGCTCGGCAAAGGCGCCGAGCTGGTGCTCGGCGGCAAGGCCCATGCCCTGGGCGGCAACTTCTTCGAACCCACCGTGCTGGCCAATATTGGCCCGGGCATGGAGCTGCTCGAAGAAGAAATCTTCGGCCCGGTGGCGGCGCTGGTGCGCTTTAGCAGCGACGAGCAGGTCATTGCCCTGGCCAACGCCACCCAGTACGGCCTCGCCGCCTACTTCTACAGCCGCGATATCGCCCGGGTGTTCAAGGTTGCCGAGCAGCTGGAGTACGGCATGGTCGGGGTCAACACCGGGCTGATCTCCAACGAGGTCGCGCCGTTCGGTGGCATCAAGCAATCGGGCCTGGGCCGTGAAGGCTCCAAGTACGGCATCGAGGATTATCTGGAAATCAAATACCTGTGCCTGGCGGTCTGAGCACAGGTTCCGACACGCGGCAGGGCCTGCCGCGTGCTGTTGCAGTCGAGGTGAAACATGGCCAACAAGTATGAAATGTTCAGCGTGCAGGTAACCGAAGTCGAACAGGCAACGCCGCTGATCAAGCGCTTCACCCTGGCCCGCGAAGACGGCGCGCCGATGCCCGCCTTCACCGGCGGCAGCCATGTCATCGTGCAGATGCAGGGCGCCGATGGCAGCCAGTTCAGCAACGCCTATTCGCTGATGAGCGATCCGCGCGACACCCGCAGCTACCAGATCGGCGTGCGCCTTGAAGAGCAGTCCAAGGGCGGTTCGGCGTTCATGCACCAGCAGGTGCAGGTCGGCAGCCGCCTGACCATCTCCTCGCCGAACAACCTGTTCGCCCTCGACCCCAGCGCCGGGCGCCATGTGCTGATTGCCGGCGGCATCGGCATCACGCCGTTCCTGGCCCAGTTGCACGAGCTGGAAGGTGGCGGCGTCGACTACGAGCTGCACTACGCCTTCCGCGCCCCGGAGCACGGTGCTTTCCAGCAGCAGCTGGAAAGCGGTCCGCATGCCGGCAACACCCGTTTCTACATCGACAGCCTCGAGCGCAAGCTCGACCTCGCCGCGCTGTGCGCCGGCCTGGCTGACGATGCCCACCTGTATGTGTGCGGGCCCAAGCCGCTGATCGATGCGGTGATCGCCACCGCCGCCAAGGCCGGCATCGGCGAGCAGCGCGTGCACTGGGAGCAGTTCGCCGCCGCCCCGGTGACCGGCGCCGCCTTCACCGTGGTGCTGGCCCGTTCCGGCACCGAGCTGCAGGTCGAGGAAGGCATGACCATCCTCCAGGCCATCGAGAAGTCCAAGGCCGCCAAGGTCGAATGCCTGTGCCGCGAAGGCGTGTGCGGCACCTGCGAGACAGCGATCCTTGAAGGCGAGGCCGAGCACTTTGACCAATACCTGAGCGATGACGAAAAGGCCGCGCAGCAGAGCATGATGCTCTGTGTCTCGCGGGCCCGCTCGGCGCGCTTGGTGCTGGATCTGTAGGCATCAAGCTCCAAGTTTCAAGCCTCAAGCTGCAAGACAGGTACGCTCAGGCTCCTCTTGCAGCTCGAAGCTTGAAGCTTGAAGCTGCCCCACAGGTATACTGGCAGGCTCTTGGCCCCCGATCAGGACACCCTGCCGATGATGGAAAACAGTTTCGCCTTTCGCCTCAAGGAACTGCTCGAGCATCACAAGCTGACGTTGCAAGCCGTCGGCACGGCCCTGGGGATCTCGCGCACGGCGGTACACAAGTGGACCCGCGGCGGCGAAATCGACTACGACAACCTGCGCAAGCTGGCCGATTTTCTCAAGGTCAACTGGATCTGGCTGCGCTACGGCGAAGAAGCCCTGCAGAACATCCAGCAGCCGCAGGTGGTCGAGCTGCCGATGACCGACCTGCGCCGGCGCTACACCGCCCAGATCATGGAAAGCGAAACGCGCATGAAGCTGGCCCAGGAAGGTGCGCGCATCGTCACCTGGGAGTGGAACCTGATCAGCGACGAAGTCACCTACTCGCCCAACGTCGAGCAGGTCTATGGCTGGCCGGTGCATCGCAACGAAGACTTCTGGGCCCACCTGCCGGCCGAAGACGTCGAGCACATGCAGGCCATGTACGCCCAGGCGGTGGCCGACGGCAGTGGCTGCGAATGCGATTTTCGCATCACCCGCCCCGACGGCGAGGTGCGCTGGATTGCTTCCCGGGCCACGGTGCTGCGCGACAGTGCCGGGCGTTCGGTGAAGATGGTCGGCATCAGCATGGACAACACCGAGCGCAAGGTCGCCGAAGAAGAACTGCGCAACAGTGAAGAGCGCTTCCGGGCGATCTTCGAACTGGCCTGGGGCGCCCTCGCCTACATCGACCCCGACGGCAGCTGGCAGCGGGTCAACAACAGCCTCTGCGAGCTGCTCGGCTACCGCGCCGAAGAACTCTACGGCATGACCTTCCAGCAGATCACCCACCCCGATGACCTGGCCGCCAACCTGCAGTTGCTGCAGGCCATGCTCGCGGGCCAGAGCGAGCGCTACGAGGTGGAAAAACGCGTGCGCCGCAAGAACGGCGAGTACCTCTGGGTGCGCGCGCGCACCTCGCTGCAGCGCCGCCAGGACGGTGCGCCGGAGCACCTGATCAGCGTGTTCGAGGACATCAGCGCCGAGCGCTGCGAGCACGAGCGCCTGCAGGCGCATATCGCCGGGCTCGAAGCACGGCTGACAGAAAAACCCTAAGCCCACTCATCGCTTATCGGGAGCGCCAAGGATGCTGCCAGGTTCCACCTCCACTTCTGCCCGGGTCGCGCGCCTGCGCGGCAGGGTCGGCTTGTATTTTGTCGCCGCGCTGTCGGTGCTGGCCGGCATGACCGACGCCATCGGCTTCATGGCCACCGGCGATTTCGTCTCGTTCATGAGCGGCAACACCACGCGCCTGGCGGTATCGCTGGGTGCCGGTGAGCTGGCGCCGATCCTGCGCATTGGCGCGGTGCTGCTGGCCTTTGTCGTCGGCAATGCCCTGGGCGTGGTAATCGCGCGCCTGAGCGGCCGCCGCCCGTGCCCGCTGCTGCTGATCATCGCCGCGCTGCTGGGGTTGGCGGCACTATTGCCCAGCACCCTGCAACTGCCGGCACTGGTCTCGGCCGTCACCGCCATGGGCATGATCAACGCGGTGGTTGAAGAGGTGAACGGCCTGCCGATCGGCCTCACCTATGTCACCGGCGCGCTCTCGCGCTTTGGCCGGGGCCTGGGCCGGGCGCTGCTGGGCGAGCGCCGGCAAGGCTGGCGGGTGCAGTTGATTCCGTGGACCGGGATGTTCGTCGGCGCCGTGCTCGGGGTGCTGCTGGAGCAGGCCTTCGATCTGGCCGCACTGCTGTTCAGCGCCCTGCTGGCCGCCGCGCTGGGCTTGATCTCGCTGAAGATCCCGCGGCGCTGGCAGCTCAGGTACATGCCGCGCTAGGCCGCTTTACAGGCAGGTGGCCAGGGCCGCCATGCGCCGCAGGGCGACGTTGTCGTTGTGCTTGGCGTAGTAACTGACCGCAGTGCTGGCGCCCTGGGCCTTGATGTCGGCAAAGGACTCCGCCTCGCGGGTGTAGACGGTGAAGCCGCCTTGCTTGCCAGGCTCGAGGTAGCCGCTGGCATCGACCCCGAAGACGTCCTCGTCCTGCCAGCCGAACTGGATGCACTGGGCAACCACATCCGCCGCCTTGGTCGAGGTGAAGGCCTTGGTCGGCGCCTGGCCGCGCGCCGCCTCCATGGCCGATGACGCACACCCGGCCAACAACGCTGCAGCGACCATCGCCATTACTACCCGCATGACTCATCCTCGTCAGAAAAAAGACGTGACTGTAGCATTGCCCGGGCGTCAAAGAGACAACCCGCGTGCATAAAGCCGCGGTTTCATCTGCCAAGGAAGCGCACCATCAGAACCCTCGCCTGCCTGCTGCTCAGCAGCACCCTCGCCCTCTCTGCCTGCGGCTCGATCATGGGCCGGGGCTCGGGCTACTACTCCGAGCGCCCCTCCGATGGCGCCTTCATGGGCAGCCGCTCGAATGTGGCGATGCTGTTCGCCCCGACCTACCTGCAGTACTGCTGGCCAACCCTGGTCTGCCCGGCGGCCTTTATCGTCTCGCTGCCGGTGGACGTGACCCTGGACGTGGTGCTGCTGCCCTACGACATCGCCCGGCGCTGATGCCGGGCAAATTCACAGGGTGGCGACAATAAAGGTGCGCTTGAACGGGAACAGCGTGCGGCCGTCGTCCTCCTGCGGGTAGTGCGCGTGCAACAGCTTCAGGTACTTGTCGAGAAAGGCCTGGCGTTCGACCTCGTCCAGGGCAGTGAGCACCGGGCGCAGGGCCGAAACCTTGACCCAGTCGAAGATCGGCGAATTGCCCTCGACCACCTGCAGGTGCTCGGTCTCCCAGATGTCCAGCTCGCGGGTCAGCGGCGCCAGCAAGCGGTAGTAGCTGTCCAGCGTCAGCACATTGCGCGCGGCCATGAACTTGCGCAGCTCCAGAGTCCCTAACGGCCGGCCACTGGGCCCGGGCTCGCTGAGGGCGCGCAGCATCAACTGGTACCAGGGCGCATCGCGCCAGTTGGGCATGTGCGCCGCCAGGCAGCCGCCCGCCTGCAACTGCCCGAGCAGGCGCGGCAACAGGCTTTCGTGGTCTTCGATAAAGTGCAGCACGGCGGCAGCGAACAGCAGGTTGGCCGGTTTTTGCGCCTGCCACTGGCTGACATCGACATGCAGCCAGTTGACGCTGATCGGCAGTGCCAGCGCCTCCTGGAGCATCTCGACCGAACTGTCGACGCCGAACAGCTCGGCCCGTGGCCAGCGCTCGGCGAGCAGGCGCGTGGCGATGCCGGTGCCGCAGCCCAGGTCATAGATGCATTCGGGTGAGTCCAGGTGCAGGTGGTCGAGCAATTCCAGCACCGGGCGTTCGCGCAGGCGGGCAAACTGCAGGTAGCTTTTGGGGTCCCAGGCGCTGTTGGCGCCGGGTGCGGTGGTGCGTTTACGCTGTTCGAGCATGACGGTGGTCCTCTAGCTCCGTGCGATCAATCCTGTCGTCCAATGACATTCAATACTCTGAGTACCAGGGCAAGCCCTCGACGGGTGTGCGGGTCTCGTAGCAGCAACAGCAGGCCATACAGGCTGGGGGTGGGTTGGTTGCGGGTTTGCGCCGAGGCCATGCGCAAGGCATTGCCCAGGTTCCAGCTCAGGGCCGTGGCCTCCTCGAACAGCCCCGAGAGTTTCTCGACCATGGCCGCATCGAGCAGGTCGACGAGGTCGGCGCTCAGTGACAGCAGGTCGACGACGTTGTCCAGGCGGCCGCTGTCGAGCAGCGGCTGGAGTTTGCGCACCAGGGCGTCCAGGCCCGGGTTGGCGCTCACTACGGCGGGTGAATCGATAGCATCCATGACACTCGGCTCCTCCCGTTGTCGGGTCAAAGCATTCCACGGGCCACGGCCCAGTACAGGCCGCGGTTGAATCCATTGCGCAACAGGCTGCCAAGCTTGGTCGGCGGCGTCGGCAGCACGTCGTGAAGGTAGTCGTAGCACAGCGGCATGCCCATCCCCAGGCCCATCTGCGCCGCAGCCTGGACCTTGCCGTCGTACACCGCGCAGGTGCTGCCCAGGCGGATTTCGCCGGCGATGTTGTTGGCGATTATCGGTGCCTGGTTATGGCAGGCGCCGCCGGCCTTGCTGATCGGCAGGTCGACGCTGTCGCCGATCACATACACGCCGTCCAGGCCATAGACCTGCAGGGTTTCGTGGTTGGTCGGCAGCCAGCCTTCGTTGTTCGGCGCGCGCGAGGCGCCGCTGTGCAACACAGCATCCACCGCGCGGATTGGCGGCGTGGCCATGAGAATGTCGAACGGCTGCGCGTCGCCCTCTTCGGAGTAGGCAATGCGCTGTTCGGGGTCGACCTTGCTGAGGGTGAAGCCGCGCTGGAAGCGGATGTTCTTCTGCTCGAAAATGCCCGGCAGGATCTCGCCGGTGGGCCGCTGCAAGAACAGGCAATTGCGCAGCAGCTGCGCGGTGCTCGGGTAGGTGTAGATGATCTCGACCTTGTCGCGCACCCCGCGCTGGCGCAGGTAGTCGTCGAGCATCAGGGTGGTTTCCACCGGAGCGATGCCGCATTGGTGCGGCACGTTGGGGGTTTGCGGAAACGACACGGTGATGAAAATCCGCCCCTTCTCGATGCTCGCCAGGCGCCGCGCCAGTTGCCGCGCCGGCTCGTACTGGTAGAAGTGGTCACCGGCCTCCTGCAGGCCCTCGATACGCTCCGGGGCGGGCACGCAGCCAGTGGCGATCACCAGAAAGTCATAGCCGTAGCGCTTGCCTGAGCGGGTGTGCAGGGCCTGCCCGGCGAAATCGAAGTGGGTGACTTCCTGCACCTGGAAGTCGATTTCCGGGCGCAGCAACGAGCGCTGCGGGCGCTTGAGCTCGTTCTCGAAGAACTGGTTGAAGGCCACGTACATGAACGCGGGCTTGTAGTAGTGATCGGGGGAATTGGACAGCAGGGTCACGCGCACCTGCTCGCTGAGCACTTCCGGGTAGAGCTTGCTTACCAGTTGATTGGCCAGCATCGTGCCGCCGACGCCGCCACCCACAATGACAATATGCCTGGCCATTGAGTCGCATCCCTGCTGTGGATCCAATCCACATGGTTAAAGCACCGGCGACAATAAGCAAATACTCCTTGGCTATAAGTGTTAATCCATTGGTGCAAGAATTGCGAGCGCATCAGGGGGTTGCTGCCAATCCAGGCCGTGCGTTAAAGCCCCAGGAATGCGACCATCGCCCCACCTCGCAAGGATCAGCGCCATCACCATGCACGTCTCCCGCACCACCCTGATCATCCGCCGCATCGGCGCCTGGCTGCTCGATACCCTGCTCGCCCTTGGCGCCTGGTTTGTGCTGGCCGTGCTCGGCTATGGCCGTGGCGAAGACGGCATGCTGCTGATGCAGCTGCTGTACTTCCCGGTATTTGAATACCTGATGCGCGGGCGAACCCCGGGCAAGCTGCTGCTGGGGCTGACGGTGATCAACCGCGCCGGCCAGCCGCCGAACCTGTTGCAGGCGCTGGTGCGCGGCATCACCCGGCCGTTCGAGGCCGCCTTTGGCCTGATCGTCATCTGGCTGTGCGCCGAGTCGCGCCATTGCCAGCGGCCCGGCGACTGGCTGGCGCGCACCTATGTGATCGACAGCCGCGACCTCAGGGTGCTGCGCCAGCAGGCAGGCACCGGCTAACTTACAAAGCCTCGTCGGCGTCCTCGTCTTCTTCGACTTCACGCTTGTTGGCCATGCCGTTCATCAGCCCTATCACCCCCGCCACGTACAGCCCGGCCAGGCACATGATCACCGAGGGCTCGACGCCGAAGATCATCTGCGAGATACCCGCTATCGCCAACACCAGCAGGCCGCCGAAGACGTTGGTGTCGATGTTGTGGTGATTGAGCAAAAACGTGCCCAGCAACGCCAGGGCCACCAGGCTGAAGCAGATGGCGATGTAGGAGTAGGCCTTGAAATCCCAGATCAGAAAGACATTGATCGTCGAGGTGTAGTTGATGATGTAGCCGATCAGCGTGATGCAGCCAATGAAACCCAGGGCCACGGCGGTGCCCTTCCAGTTGCTGGTGTTGTGGTCCAAAACGTTCTTCCTTGAATGAGCAAAAATCGGCGGCCACTCTACCACCGATCCGCGGCAATGCCCCGCACGCTGCAGCACATCAACGAACTGGCGCTGATTTTCTGCCAGACTTGCAGCCTTCAGGTATCAGGATGACTGCATGAACCACGATCTGCTCTGGGTACTCGGCCTGCTGTTCAGCGCCGTGGCCCTGTTCATCGCCAACCGGCCACGCATGGACGTGGTCGCCCTGCTGGTGATCGTCGCCCTGCCGCTGCTGGGCATCATCAGCGTGCAGGAGGCCCTGGCCGGTTTCAGCGACCCCAACGTGGTGCTGATCGCCGCCCTGTTCGTGATCGGTGAAGGCCTGGTGCGCACCGGCATCGCCTACCGCATCGGCGAGTGGATGGCCGACCGCGCCGGCAACAGCGAAGCGCGGCTGATTGTCTTGCTGATGGTCTGCGTCGCCGGCCTGGGCTCGGTGATGAGCTCCACCGGGGTGGTGGCGATTTTCATTCCGGTGGTGTTGAGCATTGCCGCGCGCATGCAGGTCTCGCCCAGCCGGCTGATGATGCCGCTGGCCTTCGCCGGCTTGATCAGCGGCATGCTCAGCCTGGTGGCAACCCCGCCCAACGTGGTGGTGCACAGTGAACTGGTGCGCCATGGCGAAAGCGGTTTCAGCTTCTTCAGCTTTACCCCGTTCGGCCTGGTGGTGCTGTTGCTGGGGGTTGGCTACATGCTCCTGACCCGCCACTGGCTGGGCGGCGAAGTGCGCAAGGACGGCAGCGCGCAAACCCGCCGCACCCTACTCGACCTGATCATCGACTACAAGCTCGCCGGCCGCGAACGGCGCCTGCGCGTGCGCCCCGGTTCGCCCTTGATCGGCCACAGCCTGAGCGAACTGAAACTGCGCACCGAACACGGCGCCAGCGTGGTCGGCATCGAGCGCCAGCACAAGTTCACCACCCGCGTGCTCAGCCCCGATTCGAGCACCACGGTGCACGAAGGCGACGTGTTGCTGCTCGACCTGTTCGCGCCCAAGGACGACCTGCGCAGCCTGTGCCAGAGCATGCAACTGGAGCCGCTGCACTTCAAGGCCGCCTACTTCATCGACCAGTCCCAGGAAGTGGGCATGGCCGAAGTGGCGGTGCCGCCCGGCTCGCAATTGATCGGCAAGAGCCTGCTGGAGCTGACCTTCCGCAGCCGCTGGGGCCTCAACGTGGTGGGCCTGCGCCGCGACCAGAACGCCATCGAAGATCAACTGGTGGAAGAAAAACTCAAGCTCGGCGATACCCTGCTGGTGATCGGCACCTGGAAAGCCATTCGCCAGTTGCAGACCCAGCCGCGGGACTTCCTGGTACTGAGCCTGCCAGCGGAAATCGACAACGTCGCCCCGGCCGGCAACCGCGCGCCCTATGCGCTGATCAGCCTGGCGGTGATGGTCGGGCTGATGGTCAGCGGCGTGGTGCCCAATGTGATTGCCGCGCTGATTGGCTGCCTGCTGATGGGCGCCGGGCGCTGCATCGACATGAACAGCGCCTACCGCGCCATCCACTGGCAGAGCCTGGTGCTGATCGTCGGCATGCTGCCGTTCGCCCTGGCCCTGCAGAAAACCGGCGGCATCGCCCTGGCCGTGCACGGCCTGGTGCAGATGCTCGGCAGCGCCGGGCCCTATGTGATCCTCGCCAGCCTGTTCGCCATCACCGCGATCATCGGCCTGTTCATCTCCAACACCGCCACCGCGGTGCTGATGGCGCCGGTGGCGGTGACCACCGCCGAGCAACTGGGTGCCTCGCCCTACCCCTTCGCGATGATCGTCGCCCTGGCCGCCTCGGCGGCGTTCATGACCCCGGTGTCATCACCGGTCAACACTCTGGTGCTCGGCCCCGGCCAGTATCGCTTCGGCGATTTCGTCAAGATCGGGGTACCGTTCACCCTGCTGGTTATGGTGGTCAGCGTGATCATGGTGCCTTGGCTGTTTGCCCTGTGACGGCGCCGCGCTTCTGCGCCTGGAGGGTTTCGGCGGCCTGGCGCCAGTCCCGCGCCCAGCCATCAAGGACCACCTTGAGGTTGTCGGCGGTCATCACCTGATCGTCGTTCTCCAGCGGCAGGCCGGTGCCCTTGCGCACCACCTCGGCAACCACCGCGCGGCTGCCGCCGTCGAGGAACGCTGCTTCGGTGGCGATCACGCTGTCCAGATCGCGAATACCGACGGCGCTGCTGACTCCGGCGGCCACCAGGGTCACCGGCAGGTATTCATAGTAGTGCAGCGCCTGGGTATGGGCGCCCACCGAGGTGATCGCCGGGCGGATGATCAAGGTGTGCGGACCGGGCTCCGAGACCAGCTTCAGGACCTTGCCCAGCTCGCGCTTGAGCGCCGCGTCGTAATAGCCGGTGACCGCCGTCAGGGTGGTCGCGGGGATGCGTTGGCTGGCTTCAGGCTTGGGGTAGAACTGGCTCGGGGCAATGTACACCTGGCTGTAGCGCTCCATGCGCAGCTTGGGGCTGACCCAGCGCAGCACGGTATCACCGGCGGCGGTCTTGTGTTCGCTCAGCTGGTCGTAGTTACGCAGAAAACCCGAGTACTCCTTGGGGCTGACCTTGTTCTGGCTGCAACCGGCCAGCAGCAGCGAGGCGCTCAACAGCGGTACGATCAATTGCTTGCGCATGCTCAGCCTCCGAAGCCGTCGTTGGCCGGGCGCGGCGTGCTGCTGGAACGGTCCACGTGCAGCTCGCCCTGGCTCATGATCCAGTGCACCAGTTCGACCAGGGGGATCTTGTAGCTGTACTCCATCCACTGGTTGCTGGTCGGGCTGTAGCGCTCGAAATAATGGCTGAGGAGCATGTGCCTGCCATCGCTGGACAAGCCCAGGCGCGAGTCCTGGTAGCTGAGCAGCGCGTTGCGCCACATGTCCTGGGTGCGCAGGTCGAGGGTCAGCGACTGGTTGCTGTCAAAGTCTTGGGTCGGGTGGGTGGCCGGCATGGAAAACTCCCTTGAGTGAACTGGCCACAGCCTGCCCCAGGGCTTTTGCTGGCTGATGTCCGCTTTGTGTCGGCCGTGCAGGAATGTTACGAGATTGAAATAAATGACCGGCAGCGCAGAATGGTTTTAGATACGCACTTTTCACGGCCCGTGGACCACAACGTGAGCAGACTGTTGATCGTCGATGACGACCTGGAAATTTGTGCCCTGCTGAAGAAGTTCTTTGTCCGCCACGGCTATGACGTCGACCTGGCCGGCAACGGCGAGGCCATGTGGGCGGCGATCGAACAGCAGCGCCCGGACATCATCATCCTCGACCTGATGCTGCCCGGCGAAGGCGGCCTGAGCCTGTGCCAGAAACTGCGCGCCAACACCGGCATCCCGATCATCATGCTGACCGCCATGGACGAGCTCAGTGACCGCATCGTCGGCCTGGAGCTGGGCGCCGACGACTACCTGGGCAAGCCCTTCGACGCCCGCGAACTGCTCGCCCGCCTGCGCGCGGTGCAGCGCCGGGCCGGTGAGCAACTGCGCCCGACAAATGAGGAAAGCCGCCCGCTGATTCATTTCGACCACTGGCAGCTGGACGTCACCCGCCGTGAACTGCGCACCCCCGACGGGGTGATGGTGCCGCTGTCGGCCGGTGAGTTCGACCTGCTGCTGGTGTTTCTCGAACACCCGCAGCGCATCCTCACTCGCGAGCAGTTGATCGATCTGGCCCGCGGCCAGGGCCACGAGGCGTTCGACCGCAGCATCGACGTGCAGGTCAGCCGCCTGCGGCGCAAGATCGAACCCGACAGCAAGCGCCCGGAGCTGATCCGCACCGTGCGCAATGGCGGTTACCTGTTCAGCGCCAAGGTCAGCCGCTCGTGATCCGCCTCGACCTGCGCCGCGACAGCATCAGCCGGCGCATCGCCCTGACCATCATCGCGGCGATGCTGACCTCGGTGGCACTCAATGTGCTGTTCGTGCAAATGGCCGGGGTCTGGGCGCGCCCGCCGTTGACCCAGACCGGCCTGCTGGAACAGATCGCCGTCACCACCCGCACCCTCGAAGCGGCGCCACCGGAACTGCGCGCGACCCTGGCCAACGCCGCCAGCAACCCGCTGCTCGAGGTGCAGTGGAGCCGCCAGCGCGCCGACCTGCAACTGCCCGGGCCGGGCGCACGGATTACCCTCGAAGAAGCCCCGCCGCTGCAGCGCCTGCTGGCCGACAGCCCACGCCAGCTTGAGGGTTTCCAGCCCAGCGACTGGCCGGCGGACAGCGCCGACGCCCATTACAAACTGGTCATGCAGATCAGCGACGGCAGCTGGCTGGCCTTCACCCCACCCTATCGCAGCTGGGGCCTGAGCTCGGCCATGCGCTTTACCATCATCGGCGTGCTGGCCCTGGTTGCCGCGCTGCTGGTGGCCTGGGTCGGCACCCGCCAGTTGGCCGGCCCGCTGCAGCGCTTCGCCCGGGCGGCGCGGCGCTTTGGCAGCGATTTTCGCGCACCGCCCATCCGCCTCGAAGGCCCGCATGAATGGCGCCAGGCGATCACTGCCTTCAACACCATGCAGGCGCAGATCCAGCACTTCGTCGCCGAGCGTACGCAGATGCTCGCCGCCATCTCCCACGACTTGCGCGCGCCCTTGACGCGCATGCGCCTGCGCGGCGAGTTCATCGACGACCCCGAGCAACAGCGCAAGCTGTTCCGTGACGTTGATGAGATGCAAAGCATGATCAATGCCGCGCTGGGGTTTTTCCGCGACGAAACCCGGCTGGAAGAAACCACCCCGTTCGACCTGGCCGAACTGCTGCAAACCCTGATCGACGACTACCGTGACCAGCAGATCGACATCGCCTTCGAAGGCCCGGCCAACCTGGTGTTCCATGGCCGGCCGCTGGGTTTGAAGCGCGCCGTGACCAACCTGGTGGAAAATGCCCTGAAGTACGCCCGCGAGCCCGAAGTGCAGTTGAGCAGCAGCGCCCACGCCATCATCATCGAAATCCGCGACCGTGGCCCGGGCATTGCCGAGGCCTCGCTGGAACAGGTGTTCATGCCGTTCTTTCGCCTGGAGTCCTCGCGCAACCGTGATACCGGTGGGGTTGGCCTGGGGCTGTCGTCGGCGCGCTCGGCAGTGCGTGAACAAGGCGGCGAACTGCTCCTGAGCAACCGCCAGGGCGGTGGCCTGGTGGCGCGTATCGAGTTGCCACGATGAGAAAATGGCGCCTGCCCCGGCTGCAATGGCGTCACCTGGCTCTTGCTCTGTACCTGCTGAGCCTGGTGCTCCCGGCGGTGCACAGCGAGGAGCACAACTGGCTGCGCGAGGAGTACAGCCACACCATCAATTCCGGCTTCATTGCTTGCATCCTGGGCTTGCCGGCGATGCTGTTCGGCTACTTCGCCTGGCTGGCGAACCCCTTGTTCCTGGCGGCCTACCGCACCCGCAGCGACAGGCGCCGGTTGATCTATGCCCTGCTGGCGTTGCTGGCCGGGTTGTCGCTGCAGTGGCAACGGGTGAGCCTGTATGACGAGGACGGTCAGTTCACCGTTACCGGGTACACCTATGGGTATTACGTCTGGTTGCTGTCCTTTGTATGGTTGGGTGTTTGCGGCGCCAGGCGAGCAGGTGCCAAATGATGAGTCGACTGGGCGGGCCTCATCGCTGGCAAGCCAGCTCCCACAATAGACCTGCATGCTCCCACAGTGGAGCGGTGTCCGCTGGACCAGTGGCTGCCAAGACAGAGGCAGGTTGCCCGTCTCAGCGCTGCAGCGACTCCAGGGTCAGGCCGGCCAGGTACACCACCTTCGGGTCTGGATCATCGAGACACTGGCGCAGCGCAACCAGCACCGGTGCCAGTCTGCGTTTGCCCAGCCGACGGTTGTCGAGCACACAGGCGGCATGGCGACGAATGGCGACATGCTCGCACCCCAGGCCGCGCAGCGCTTCGTCGATATCGCTGTTGCTGATGGTGCAGTAGCTGGAGCCCGGCTTGATCACCTCCTCGGCGTCCGCTGCGCACTGCGGGTAACGCTGCAGCAGGGTTTCCAGCGGCCGGTAATCAAGTACCGGCGCCTGCGCGCCCTGATCCCGAAAGGCCCGAAGATTGGCGCAGCAACCCGCCACCGCCAAGCTCGCCAGCGCTGCGTCATCAGCCTGCGCCAGCAACCAGTCGAAATCACCCAGGTAACCCAGCGCGTTGGCGCTCCACCTGCGCGTGCTCGGCTCTGTGCCGCTGGCCACTTGCAAGCGCAGCGCCGCGATTGCCGCCGGGTCGGCGACCCCGGAAAGCCCCAGGAGCATCGCCGCCCGCCAGCGCTCCGGGCCCTTGTGCAGCATCTGCACCAGCGCCGCCGTGGCACTGGCACCCCGGGCAATCAGCCAGCGGCAGGCCTCTTCAGCGTCAATCGGCATAGGACGGACAAGGCAGCGCAGGTAGTAACTCACCTGCTCTTGCTCTGCCAGCGCGGCAACCCGACGACGCTCCTGGCCGGTGGCGTCCTGTTCGGGGAAGTGCAGCAGAAACTGGCGCGGCGTCAGGCTTTTGGCCGCAAGTTGCGGCCCGCCGCATTCATCATGGAAGAACACGATGAAGTTCTTGGCCAGCCGTGGGTCTTTAGCGTAAATGCGGTTAAGCGCCTTGGCAGCGCGCGCCACGGTCTGCACAAACCGCTGCTCGGCCGCCGTCCAGGCATCCGGCCCGGCGCGATTGGCGTAGGCTTGCATCGGCGCTTCGAGGGCACTCAGGGTGGGGTTGGCGTAATCGTCCAGCATCCAGTCCCAGCGCCAGTCCGCCGGGTTCCACTGCACGCCCCAGAAGCCCTCCTGCTTGCGCCGCGGATGATCCTCCTCCAGCGCCGCCAGGCTGTTGGCGGCAAACGACGGCAGGTCGATGACCCGCTCCTCTTCGCGGTAGCTGGCATGGAAGGCGGCGCCATACAGCGGCCCGACACCTTCAGCGAGCAGCGCCTCCAGGGTGGCCCGGGCCGACTCGACCAGGCTGTTTTCCAGGGCTTTCCAGTCCATGCTTCAGCGCACCACTTGCCGCGGGCGTTGCGGGCGCAAAAAATAGCCCATGAAGAACGCGATCATCACCAGCATCGCGCCCAGGTCGGTATTGCCGCCAGGCCCGACGAACTGGAACAACCCGGTACCCATGACAATCCCGGAGGTAACACACAGGACAAACCACACGGCTTTCTTGAGAAACTTCACGATCGATCGACATCCCTGCCAGAAAAAACAAAAGCCCGACCGAGGTCAGGCTTGAAGGCGGCCAACTTGGCGCAGATGCGGGCGTCTGTCAACTGCGCGGTTGCTAACCGCCATCGGTATCAATGTCGGCATCCTTGCGCGGTTTGTCTTCGGGCTTGGACTTGAAGTCCGGGCTGTAGTCGTTGTCCCGGGCGGCCTGGTCGGGCCGGGGCTGGTTAGGCGCCTTGGCCGGCCCGGTCGGGTCGACCTGCGGATCATCGAGGTCCGGCGAGTCAGGATCGAAGCCCAGGTCATTGGGTTTAGTGGCGTGTTCAGACGAATGCGGGCCGCTGTCGCTGTGCTTGTTCATGTAGTCCTCCTGATCGCGCCTCCAGAAACCAGAGGCATGCTATTGAGAGGCCGGCGCGAACCAATCGTGCGATCGGATCTGATCAGTGGCCCGCGTCACGCGGGAAGGTTACGGTAAAGGTGGTGCCCGCCTTCTTCGATGAATTCACCACCACCTCGCCACCATGGGCGTGGACGATCTCGCGCACGATAAACAAACCAAGGCCGACGCTGCGCAGCTCGGCATTGTCGTGGCTGCCGCGGATCATCGGCTCAAACAGGTTTTCCAGCAGCTCCGGCGGGATCGGCGTACCTCGGTTGTGCACCGCCAGCACCACCCGCTCGTCCTCGAACCGCGAACTGACGATGACCTCGCTGCCGGTCGCACCATAGGCCATGGCGTTGGCCACCAGGTTGCCGACCAGTTGGTAGAGCCGGTCGCTGTCGGCGATGAACTCGCCGTCGCCCACCACCTGATGAACCAGGCGATGGTCGGGAAACACCAGGCGCAGCTCTTCAAGGCAATGGCTAATCAGTTCGTGCAGGCGCACCGGCTGCACGCTCACGGCGATACCGCGGCCGACCTGCACCAGGGTGAAATCGAGCAAATCGGCCACCAGGCGCTGCGCGCGATCGGCCGAATGGGTGATATGGCCCAGCACCTGGGTCTGCTTGGTATCCAGCAGGCCGCGCCCGAGCAGGTCGGCGGCCATCTTGATCGCCGCCAGGGGGTTGCGCAGGTCGTGGCTGACGATGCCGACCATCTGCTCGGCAAACAGCGCACGGTTCTCGGTGGCGGCATGCATGACCCGCAACTTGCCCTGGGCGATGTCCAGCGCGCGGCGGGTTTTCAGGTGCTTGGCCAGGTGCTGCTCGGCGAGCATCCGCGCGTTGAGCAGCGCCCGCTCGTAGCGCGGGCGGCCTTCGGCCTTGAACAGCGCCAGTTCATGAAAAACGCCACTGTCGTGCTCGCAACTGATGGCGCTGAGCATCATCGGCAAGGTGTAGCCGTCATGGTGCAGCAGGTCGAACTTGACATCGACCACCGAACCCTGGATTTGCAGCAGCGGCAACCAATAGGCCTGGTGGAACGTACGCGCATCCAGGCTCATCAGGCTTTGAATGGGGCGGCCCAGCAGTTCGTCGCGGCGATAGCCGATCCAGCGACAGAAGGTCAGGTTGACCCGCTCGATCTGGCCATTTTCGGCGGTCAGCAGCAAACCGCAATCGGCATCGTCGAAGAGGATTTGCGACGCGGGAAGCGGCTGGTTCTCTGCAGGCATGGCGGCACCGACCCGGAGCGGGATGTGGCAGGCAAGACAGACAAATCGAAAAAATTATAGACCCTGCCCGGCCTTAACGACGGCTTAACCGCCGCGGATTTATCCTCAAATTCCTCCCTTCAGAACGTTTGGCCCACCTCGGTGGGCCTTTTTTGTTGCGGCAAATTACAACGCTCATGGGGAAACAAAATCCCGAAAACACAGTCTGAGTTTGTACCTTCCCTACCGCCCTGCGGATCAAGGACCCTCAGTGCTGAAACAGCTGACGCAAATCGCCGTGATCACCAGCGTACTGGCCGCCTCCGGCTGCTATTACCACGATTACGACCGCGACGATTACCGCCGTGGCGACCGTGACCATCGCTACTCCCGCGACTGGGACGACCGCGACGATCACGACCATCGCAACTACAAGCGCTACCGCGATGACGACCGCTACCGCAACTACGACCATGACCGGCGTCGCGACCGTGACGACGATGATGACGACTGATCTGCCTGCTGTTCCCATAACCCCCGTATTTCCTGAGGCCAACAACATGCGTATCTCATTACCTGCATTGACGCTGGGTATCCTGCTCTCCCAGGGCGCCATGGCTGCCGGCGACGGCACCGCCGCCATTGGTGGTGGCCTGGGCGGGGCGTTGGGTAACGTGGTCGGCCAGCAGATCGGCGGCAGCACCGGCGCGGCCATTGGCGCCGGCGTCGGTGGCGCCGCCGGTAGCGCGGTCGGCGCACGCAAGGGCAACCGCACCGAAGCGGCGATCGGCGGCGGCCTGGGATCGGCTGGTGGCTCGGTGATCGGCAACCAGGTGGGCGGGCGCACCGGCTCGACCATCGGCGCCGGCCTCGGTGGCGCGGCCGGCGGCGCCCTGGGCAACAACATCGCCGACGATAACCGTCACGATTCCAATGGGCATAAACACAAGCACAAGCGTAAGCACAAACACCGCTGAGTAAGAAAGGCCCGCACAATGCGGGCCTTTTTCATAAGTGGACCAGGCCATTCACTCCAACATCGCCCGAGGCCAGCCCAGAATCTGCTTCTGCCGCGGCTTGGCGTAGGTGCGCACCTTCGAGGTACTCAGCTTCAGGCGCACCAGCGACTCCGCCAGCGCCACCGCCGCCGTCACCCCATCGACCACCGGCACCCCGGTGCGCGCCTGGATCCGTTCCTCCAGCCCGACCATGCCGCCACAACCCAGGCAAATCACCTCGGCCTTGTCGACCTTCACTGCTTCCTCGGCTTCGCGCACCACCGATTCGATGGCCCGCTGCGGATCTTCTTCAAGCTCCAGAACCGCCAGACCACTGGCGCGCACCGAGGCGCAGCGGCTGTCCAGCCCGGCCAGCTTCAGGCGGTCTTCGATCAGCGGCACGGTGCGGTCCAGGGTGGTCACCACCGAATAGCGATGGCCGAGCAGCATCGCCACGCTGGCCGCCGCCTCGGTGATGTCCACCACCGGTACATTGAGCAGCTCCTGCAGGCCTTCGCGGCCGTGCTCGCCGTAACCGGCCTGGATCACCGCATCGAACGGCTGGTCATAGCTGAGCACCCGCTCCATCACGGCCACCGCCGCTAGGTAACTTTCAAAATTGCCCTCCACCGATTCGGCGCCAAAGCGCGGGGTCAGGCCGACGATCTCGGTGCCCGGCGAGGCCACGCTGCGTGCCTGGCGGGCGATGGCGTCGGTGATCGACTGCGTGGTGTTGACGTTTACGACCAGAATTCTCATTGCGGTATTCCTTGTGCAGAACTCAGTGCTGGGCGCTGTCGACGGCAAAGTGCTCGCCGGAACAGTCCACGTAATGTTTGTTGCGATCAGAGATCAGGTAGTACACGCCGCCGGCAATGGCGGCGCCGAAGAACCAGGAGAACGGCGTCAGGGCGCTGAAGGCCGGTACCAGCGACAGCACCACGGCGGCAATGGCCGAGGGCACCAGGGCGGCGACTGCCTTGTAGTTGACCCCGCGGGTGTAGTGATAGGTGCCGCTGGCCGCTTCGCTGTAGAGGTCGGGCACGTGCACCTGGGCTTTGCGGATCAGCCAGTAGTCGACCATGATGATCCCGTACAGCGGCCCCAGCAGCGCGCCCAGGCCGGAAAGGAAGTAGACGATCACCAGTGGGCTGTTGTAGAGGTTCCAGGGCAGGATCAGCACCGCCAGGGTGGCGCTGATCAAGCCTGCGCGGCGAAAGTTCAGGCGGCTTGGCGCCAGGCTCGAGAGCACAAAGGCCGGGGCGACGAAGTTGGCCATGATGTTCACCGCCACGGTGACGATCAGGAACGCCAGGCAACCGAGCACCAGGAAGACCTTGTCGGGGATCGCCGCGACGATCTGGGTCGGGCTGTCGATCACCCGGCCATCGATGCTGAACTGCGCTCCGGCCAGCACAAAGCTGATCACCGCGAACACCAGGATGTTCACCGGCAGGCCCCAGAAGTTGCCGACGCGAATGGTCTTGCGGCACGGCGCGGAACGGGCGAAGTCGCAAAAGTTGAGGATCAGCGTGCCGTAAATCGCCAGCCACAACGCGCCACCGGCAAACACCTGGGTCCACATCGTCCAGCCGGTCAGCGGCTCGCCGACCGACCAGGCCAGGTTGCCATCGACCCGCAGGTACATCCACACCGCCAGGATCAGCACGGTGGAAAGAATCACCGGCCCGGCGAAGGATTCGTACTTGCGCACCATCTCCATGCCGAAGGTGAGGATTACCAGTTGCACCAGCCAGATGGCGATAAAACTCGCCCAGCCAAGGCTCGACAGGCCGAGGATCGCGTCCTGATCGAAGCGTGCGAGGTCCGGCGACACCGCCACCAGCAGCACCCGCAGCACCACCGAGGCCAGGTAGGTCTGGATGCCGAACCAGGCGATGGCGATCACCGCGCGGATGATCGCCGGCAACTGCGCGCCATAAATGCCGAAACTCATGCGGCTGATCACCGGGAACGGCACCCCGGTTTTCTGCCCCATGTAGCCCGAAAGGTTCATGAAGAAGTACACCAGCACGGCGCCGATGCTCAGCGCCGCAAGCATCTGCCAACCGGACAACCCGAGGGCAAACAGGCCCATGGCGAAGGAATAGTTGGCGATGTTGTGCACATCGTTGGTCCACAAGGCAAAGATGCTGTAGCCGCCCCAGCGCCGGCCTTCGGCCTTGGTTGGCGCGAGGTCGGCATTGTGCAGCCTGGGGCTCAGCGCCCCCGGCTCGAGCGGCGCGGCCTGCGGCGGCAGGTAGGCGGTTTGCAGCGGGTTGGAAGTATCCAGTTGCATGTTCCCCGGGCTCCTTCTGCAGCCCCTGAGTCAGGGTGTTGCAGCGAATTATTGTTGGATTTGAAGAGTGGGACCGCAGTGTTGGCGCTGCCCTGCGCCGATGCATACAAAGATTGCATACAATTTTTGTCTAACGATTTTCGACGAACAATATGTGTGCCAGATGGGTGGCAGCGGAAAATCCTCCGGCGTCGTAAAAGGCCAATATCTCGTTGATTTTTATCTGATAAATATTTTTTATGAGCTGCTGAACAGCTGATTAAGCTGACCAAACGGTCAAACTCTAGAGGTAGAAAACTGAGAAATCAGGTAACGGGCCAGTGAATATGTACCCACTCAACAGCTACTTAAGTACACATATGAATACAAATATGTACCCAATTACCTGTGGGAGCTGGCTTGCCAGCGATGAGGCCAGTCCAGCCAGCACATAAGGTGGCGCCTGAATTGCGACCGCTTCGCGCTTGATCGCTGGCAAGTCCAGCTCCCACAGGTTCATCTGCTACACAGTGGTGCACAGCAGCCCTCATTTGCGGCATGCTTATAAGGTCAAGGCATATCGGAGCTGGTAATGACGGAAAAACACCCCGCATCGACGGTAGAGCGCGTCTACCAAGGGGTTCACGAGGCCATCAGAAAACGCACCCTGCGCCCCGGCATGAAGCTGGGCGAGTCGTCGTTGGCCGAGCTGTTCAAGGTCAGCCGCACCTCGGTGCGCGCCGCCCTCAAGCAACTGGAAGCCGACGGCCTGGTGTCCACCGAGCTGAACAAGGGCGCCTGGGTCTCGCTGCCCAGCGACGATGACATCCGCTCGGTGTTCGAAACCCGCCGGCTGATCGAAATCGGCATCGTCACCGAGCTGTGCCGCCGCGCCGATCCCGCCATCCTCGCCCCGCTGCACCAGCATGTGGCCGCCGAAGAAGCCGCCGCCGACGCCGGCGACCATGGCCGCTACGTCCACCTGCTGGGCGAATTCCACCTGCGCCTGGCCGAGGTGCTCGACAACCCGGTATTGCTCGACTGGTTCCGCAAGCTGATCGAGCGCGGCTCGCTGTACGCCTCAACCCTGGATGACGAGCGCCACGAAGCCTGTCGCGGCAACGAGCACCTGCGCCTGCTGGGCTTTATCGAAGCCGGTGACCAGGCCGCCGCCATCGAGCTGGTCTGTACTCACCTGCGCGGTATCGAAGAGGCGATTCTCAAGGCCACGCAAACGCTCAAGGCCGACTATCACCCGCTCAAGCACCTGCTGGGCTGAACCCGCCTCAAGCCCGGGGCTCGCATTCAGAAATCCACTGCAACCGATTCCAATATTTAATTTGTGGATAGGTGCGGTCTTTCTATAGGGTGTGAATCAGTAGCAGGCAAAGGGCTGGAAAATGATCGATCGAGTATTCGTCAACGCTGTTGCTGCCGATGGCAGCCCGCTCAACCTCGCGGTTGCCGACGGGCGCATTGTCAGCCTGGGCAGCGAACGTGCGCCCAGCGCAGGTGCCGAGGTCGTCGACCTGGCTGGCCACCTGGTGCTGCCCGGCCTGATCGACGGCCACATTCACCTGGACAAGAGTTTTGTCGGCGATCGCTGGCACCCGCATCAAGCGGTGGGCAGCCTGCGTGAACGCCTGGCCATCGAAAAACGCGAACTGGCCGCTGCCCCGCCGATGCTCGAACGTGCCGAGGCGCTGATCCGCCAGGCAGTAGCGTTCGGTACCGTGGCCATGCGCAGCCATGTCGACGTCGATGCCACCACCGGCCTGCGCAACCTGCAGGCGGTGCTGGAGGCGCGGGAGAAATGGCGCGGCATCGTCGATATCGAGCTGGTGGCCTTCCCGCAAGCCGGGGTGATGTCCTGCCCTGGCACTGCGCAGGTGCTGGAAGCGGCAATTCGTGAAGGCGCCGACGTGATCGGCGGCATCGACCCGACCACCCTCGACGGCGACGCCGACGGTCAGCTCGATGTGGTCTTCGGCATTGCCGAGCGCCATGCGGTGAAGATCGACATCCACCTGCACGAGCCCGGCCTGCAAGGCATCGAACAACTGCAACGGATCGCCGCCCGCACCCGCGCCGCTGGCCTCAATGGCCGCGTTGCGGTCAGCCACGCCTATGCCCTGGGCCAGGTCGACGACGACCTCGTGGCGCGTACCGCTACCACCCTCGCCGAGGCCGGGGTAGCGATCATGACCAACGCTCCGGGCGATCATGGCTTCCCGCCGATCTTGCGCCTGCGCGCCGCCGGGGTGAACGTGTTCGCCGGCAACGACAATATCCGCGATGCCTGGTGGCCCTACGGCAACGCCGACATGCTCCAGCGCGCCATGCTGATCGGCTACCGCTCGGGCTTCTACAGTGATGAAGATTTGAACGTGGCACTGGCCATGGCCACTACGGCCGGTGCGGCAGTGCTGGGCAAAAGCGACTACGGTCTGAAGGTCGGCAGTGAAGCGACCTTTATCGTGCTCAAGGCTGACAACGGCGCCGCTGCGGTTGCCGCCGCACCGACCGAGCGCCGCCTGGTGCGCCGCGGCCAGTTGGTGCCGGCAGCGCCGGCCCTGCAGTTCGAGGTCCGCGCCCGCTAACAAACAGGTTTCTGCCGGCTTGCGCCGCAGAGAAAGACAATCGCCCACGGGCGATGCAACACAAAACCCCAGAACAACAACGACAGAAGGTGTTCCATGTCGAAGTCCAATTACTACGCTCCCCACGGCGGCCATCCGGCGCAGACCGAACTGCTGACCGACCGTGCCATGTTCACCGAGGCCTACGCGGTCATCCCCAAAGGTGTGATGCGTGACATCGTCACCAGCCACCTGCCGTTCTGGGACAAGATGCGCATGTGGGTCATCGCCCGCCCGCTGACCGGCTTCTCCGAGACCTTCTCGCAGTACATCGTCGAAGTGGCGCCAGAAGGCGGCAGCGAGCGTCCTGAGCTGGACAAGAACGCCGAAGCGGTATTGTTCGTGGTCGAAGGCGAAATCGACATCACCCTGCAGGGCAAGCCGTACACCCTCAAGGAAGGCGGCTACGCCTTCATTCCACCGGCCGCCGAGTGGAGCCTGCGCAACAACAGTGGCAAGAACGTCACCTTCCACTGGATCCGCAAGCACTACCAGGTAGTTGAAGGCCTGGCCCTGCCGGAAGCGTTCGTCACCAACGAAAAAGACATCGCGCCGATCCCGATGCCGGGTACCGACGGCGCCTGGGTCACCACCCGCTTCGTCGACATGGCCGACATGCGTCACGACATGCACGTCAACATCGTCACCTTCCAGCCAGGCGGCGTGATTCCGTTCGCCGAGACCCACGTCATGGAGCACGGCCTGTACGTGCTCGAAGGCAAGGCCGTTTACCGCCTGAACCAGGACTGGGTCGAGGTCGAGGCCGGTGACTTCATGTGGCTGCGCGCCTTCTGCCCGCAGGCTTGCTACTCCGGCGGCCCGGGCCCGTTCCGCTACCTGCTGTACAAGGATGTAAACCGTCACATGAACCTGGTGCTCAATCCGCAGCGCTAAGTTTCACGGTTGCATTGAAAATCCCGCAGGCCTCACGGCCTGCGGGATTTTTTGTTTCAGGGCCGGGTCAATCAGCTGGCCGGCTTCCAGGCGCCCTGCTCTGCCGCCTCGCGGAATTTGGCCCGGTTGGCCGGGGTGTCGGCCGGTTCCGACTCGCCGAAAATAGCCTTGAGCCAATGGCCGTCGGTGGGGTTGGGGAAGATGATGTACTGGCCGCCAAACTTGCTGCGGCTGGCGTCCACCAATTGCCCACGCTGCTCGACCTTGTCGACGTAGAAGCTGCGCTCGAAGTCGTTGAGGTTGTCACCGAGCATCAGCAGCACGTTGTACTGCTCGGCGATCTTGTGCTGGGCCGGCTCCTTGTTCGAGCTTTCACGCAGGATGGTCACGTGGGCTTCGTCGGCATACGGCACCTTGAGCGCGCGCAGGTTGTTGAGCGCGTACTCGTAGGTCTTGTCGCCCTGGTCGCGGCTGGAAACGTAGAAAACCTCTACCCCACGGGATTTCGCATACTCAAGAAACTCCAGCGCCCCCGGGGTCAGGGTCGGGCCATTGGCGGCGACCCAGCGGTCCCACACCGCGTCATCGAAGAACTCCTTGTCCTGGCCGATCAGAAAGCCCCAGTAGGTGTTGCTGCTGAGGATGGTGTCGTCGATATCGCTGATGATCGCAGGCTTCTTGTCGCCCGGCTTCTGCTGGGCCAGGGCCTGGTCCAGGCGCGCCTTGGCGACGTTGAAACCCTGGTAGTACAGGGCGCGGAACTCGGCCGCGGTCTGGCGCCAGGCCACTGCATCGACCAGCAGGTTGGAGCGTACGGTGGTTTCGGGGGTGGTGGCTTGCGCGTGAGCCAGAGGGGTGGCCAGCAACAGCAAGGCCAGAGAGATCGCGTTCTTGAGCTGAGGCATTCGGGGCGTTCCTTGTGATCTCCCGCTCTTGGGCGGCGGGAGTCGGCTACTCATACCGCACGCAGGCAGGCGCCACAATCGCCGCGACGCGCAGGCGCAACAATGTGGCGCACCCGCGCATCTTGGCCGGCTTCAGGCCGCCACCACAGGCTCAACCCTGGGGGCTGAACAGCACCCGCTTGAAGGCTTCGGCGGCCAGGTGCACCTGCACCGACCAGTCGTCTGCAGCGTCGCTGCCAGCGTCATCGGAAATGTACTTAAGGCACAGGAAGGGAATACCTTCGTTGCGCGCGATCAGCGCCAACACGTAGGCCTCCATGTCGACGATGTCGTACGGGGCAGCGCCGTGACTGATTTCGAAGCTGTCACCGCTGCCGCAAATGCCCAACGGCAAGCCCGCAACGCGCTGGCCATGCTCAAGCAGCACCGGGATGTCGGAGAGCGGCGTCTCGTAGCGGGCAAAACCCAGCGGCGTGACGTCCATGTCGCGCTGCACGAAGCCTGTGCAGCACACCAGCGCGCCCTTGCCATGGCCGGCGCTGCCGGCCGAACCGAGGTTGACGATCAGTTTGGGCTTGCGTTGCTGGATGGCCTTGGTCAGGGCAATGGCGGCATTGACCTTGCCGATGCCGGTGAACAGCGTGTTCATCTCGGTAAACAGCTCGCCGGCCTCTGCCTCGAGGGCGAAGACGAACAGGGTGTCGGCCAGGGAAATATCGGGAAATTGCTGGGTCAGCATCATGGAGCGAAGATTCCGAATGGGCTGCAGATCGGCCATCAGCATAGCCCAAGCCGCAGTTCAAGGCAGCCGGATGCTGACAATGCAATGGCGGCTCGGCTAGCATGCCGCTGAAAACCGGCGCTGGCCGGTGGGCCACCCGGCCATGAGCGGAGAGCGATACCCTTGCTGCTGAGCATCCCGACCCTGTTGCTGGTGGCCATTTTCATCTTTGCCTTGATGGGCCTGCTGACCCTGCACGCCTGGAGCCGCGGCGTGCGCGAGCGAACCCTGGGTTACCTGGGCAGCATGCTGTTGCTTGCCGCTGGCGGCACGGCGTTGATCAGCCTGCGCGGTAACGCCCCGGACTTTATCGCCCTGGTGCTGGGCAACATGGTGCTGCTGCTCAGCGCCGCGTTGAACTGGGCCAGCATGCGCGCGTTCAGCGGACGCCCGGCGCACCTGCCGGGGATTTTCGCTGGCGCCCTGTTCTGGTTTACCTGGTCGCTGACGCCAGGCTTTACCGATGACCTGGGCCTGCGCGTGACGGTGTATTCCATGCTCACTGCCTGCTACGGCTGCCTGGCGGTGCTTGAGCTGTGGCGCGACCGCAAGCGCCTGGAAGTCGCCTACCTGCCAACCCTGCTCCTGCTGCTGGGCCACAGCGGCTTCTACTGCGTGCGCAGCTTCGCCGACCATGGCGTATCGCTGGAACAGGCGATCGCCAGCGACGGCCACGGCACCGGGTTTTTCTCGTTCATGCTGTTCGAGTCGATGCTCTACGCCATCGGCATCGCCTACGTGACCCTGGCCATGGTCCGCGAACGCACCGAGCTCAAGTTCAAGGCTGCCGCCTACACCGACCCGCTGACCGACATCGGCAACCGCCGCGCCTTCATGTCGCGCGGTGCCGAACTGCTGGCCGACTGCGCCCGGCGTGGCGAGCCGGTGAGCCTGCTGCTGTGCGACCTCGATCATTTCAAGCGCCTCAATGATGTCTACGGCCACCAGACCGGCGACCAGGCGCTGATCGCCTTCAGCCAGGTGACCCGCCTGAGCGTGCGCGAGGAAGATGTCTTCGCCCGTATCGGCGGCGAAGAGTTCGCCTGCCTGCTGGCCAACACCGACGAGCACTCGGCGCTGCGCGTGGCCCGGCGCATCTGCAGCAGCTTTTATGAATTGCCGCTGCTTGAGCCTGGGCTGCTCAGCGTCAGCATCGGCATCGTCGGCGCCAGCCGCCCGGGCGAGCACGACCTGTCGCGCCTGTTGTCGATGGCCGACAACGCCCTGTACGCGGCCAAGCGCCAGGGCCGCAACCGCGTCCAGCTGTACCGCCCTGCCGCGCAGCCTGCCGATACGCTGTGAGCCTGGCGAAACCGCCCTACTCGCTGGCCAGGGTGCGCGCCAGTTCCGCGGCCAGTTCCTTGACCATGGCATCGGCGGTCGGCCGATGAATGATCGCCACTTCCATGGCATCGATCGACGGCAAGCCGTGTTCCGAAGTCAGCTTTAAATGCTCGGCGGTAACCGCCCGCAGCGGCAGCAGGCTGATGCCCATGCCGTTGGCCACCGCCGCCTGCAGGCCGCTGAGGCTGGAGCTGGTGAAACTGATGCGCCAACGGCGGCCCATGCGCTCGATGGCGCCGATCATGTCGTCGCGGTACAGGCCGCGCGGCGGAAAAGTCACCAGCGGCACCGGGTCCTGGTCGAAGGCCGGGTTCTTGGCGCTGTCGATCCATTGCAGCTTCTCGGGCCAGCAGGCCACCGCCTCACGGCTGTTGCGCCGCTGCTTGAGCAAAATCAGGTCGAGCTCGCCGTTGTCATAGCTGGCGCTGAGGTCGCGGCACAGGCCGCTGGTGACCTCCAGCTTGACCTGCGGATGCTTGCGGTTGAAGGTCGAGAGCAAATGGGTGGTGCGCCCGGCGGCAAAGTCTTCCGGCACGCCCAGGCGCACGGTCACCGCCACCGTGGCGCCCGACATCGCCTCAAGCATCTCGTCGTTGTAGGCAAGCATCTGCCGGGCGTAACCGAGCAGCGTCTGCCCGGCGTCGGTGGCCAGCACGTCGCGGTTGCCGCGCTCGAGCAGCTTGTGCCCGACCATCTCCTCCAGCCGCCTGACCTTCTGGCTGACCGTCGACTGGGTTGAATGCAGGCGCGCCGCCGCCGTGGTGAAACTGCCGCAGTCGCTGACCATCACCACCGCGCGCAACAGGTCAAGATCAAACAGCGGCCTATTCGATTTTTCACTGACAGACATGCTTTTATTTAACTTCTAAATAAGGAGCCCGACTTTTAACATGGCCCGACCCTGCGAGCAATCGCCCACCAGGAGGTACTGCCATGCTCCTTGAGCGCCTGTCCACCCACCTTGCAATGGTGTTTGCCATGCTCACATCGCTGACTGCCAGTGCCGACGGCGGCACCCTTGAAAACCAACTGCGCAGCGCCGCCGAAAACGGCCAGGCCGCCCAGGTACGCAGCCTGCTCGACCAGGGCGCTGCGCTGGAAGCCCGCGACAAAATGGGCCGCACACCACTGCTGCTGGCCACCCACAACAACCAGGTCGACGCCGCCAAAGTGCTGATCGACGCCGGCGCCGACGTCAACGCCAAGGACTCGATCGAAGACAGCCCCTACCTGTACGCCGGCGCCCGTGGCCACAACGACATTCTTAAACTGACCCTGGCCCACGGCGCCGACCTCACCAGCACCAACCGCTACGGCGGCACCGCACTGATACCGGCAGCCGAACGCGGCCACGTCGAAACAGTACGCCTGCTGATAGCCGCAGGTGTCGCGGTTGACCAGGTCAACAAACTGCACTGGACCGCCCTGCTCGAAGCCATCATCCTCGGCGACGGCGGCCAGCGGCATGTCGAGATCGTGCGTGAGCTGATCAAGGCCGGGGCGGATGTCAACTTGGCTGATGGTAAGGGGGTGACGCCGCTGCACCATGCGCGGCAACGGGGTTACAAAGAAATGCAGGCGCTGCTGGAACAGGCGGGTGCGAAAAGCTGAGCGCGATAGATAGTTACCCCAGCCCTGCTCCTACCCCTGATTAGGCTGCGAAACTCCAGAGCGAGGAGTTTCACCATGAGCCAATCAGCGCCGCCCCCGACAACGTCTACAAGCCCCCCCGCAAGCTGGGACCTGCTGCACATCAGCCAACGGCTACAACAGCGTCCGACACTGTCGGACGTTGCCAACAACCTGGTCCACGCACTCATCCCCGACGCCACGAGGACAGCGGTGGACCCGGCGCCGTTCTATCTCGCACAGCCCTGCGGGCGTTCTACCCCGCTTGCGGATCTGATAATCCAGCGCTACCTGCTCAATATGGCTATTGAGCTTCCAGTGGATAGCGTGGTGACTCAAATCTCCAATGGCACAGAGTCGGGGGCGACCTTGATCAGCCAAGCGGACCTCAGCGAAATCCTTGATATCGGTGGCCCGCGATTGCCAAGGGTCTTTGAGTCACAACTGCTCGACTTCTGGAACGCTCAGGATGAGCACGCACTGAACTTGCTGCAGCGAATTTCACTGTTTGTGGCAGGCGACATGCAGGCAGAGGCAAGCAAACTCCTGACGGCCAACCGCAATGGCTGCAACTGCCGGCCAGCATTGTGTTCTTCAAGCCAAGCCTGAGTGACGGTGCGCAGCAAGGCATCGCCATCAGGCACACCGACCGCTCAGCCAACGCGGTGCTGTATACCCTCAACAGCGGGCTCGTTATTTATCCCAGTGCCGATGCGCTTGAAGCTCATTTGAGCGATCAGCTCAGCGATCCCAGCCCCGGATTTCGTCCTGAGCAGAATGTTTTCGAGGCGTTCGCAACGGGGTTGCTGGAGCAACAACTGCAGGGGTTATCAACCATTGTGCCTGGCGACTTCAAAACCTCGACCGCACTGGCTCAGCACGTCGACCAGCTGATCAACCTCAACGAACTGTTCTGCCGGTTTCGTCCACCGTCACTCTCGGCCTCGGCTCATTCGAGCGATCCACTGCCGGCCTGGATGCACCAGGCCAGTACTGCCGACCGGCAACTGATCGCCCGGCAACTCGCCGCGCTGGCAGCGCTTGAGCAGTCAAGCCAGGCCATCGCCCTGCCCAGCCTGGAGCGTTACACCGCGAAAGTACTCGATGCGCAGATGAAGCGCGACCACCCAGGGCAGGGACTACCGCCCGCAGCTGATTTCATCGTGCAGGTCATCGACTATACGCCACCGTTCTTTGACCCTTTGCACCTGACGCCGGGCAGCTCTTCTCATCCGCAAACGCCGCGCTCGCTGATTGAGGTAGCGGCCCTCAACACCCAGGCGCTGCCGCTGGAGCGTTCGCAGATCAGCTTGCAGTCGGGTAAACCGGTACCGAGCTGGGCAACCGCTGCCTACTTTCGCCAGCTGATCAGCCGTGTTGATGTGGGCAAGACCTACCCGGCACTGCTGCAACACACATTGCTCGACGACGCGCCGCAGGCAAGCACCCAACAAGCACTGTTTGTCGAGCGCTTGCGCATCCTGCTGCCGATTCTGCTGATCACCCCCAGGCCGGAGGGCAAAAGCGTACTCACAGAACCTGCACGCCGCTGCGTGGACGCCGCCTTCACCCCAGGCAACGACCCGCTCAGCGACAGCATCCAGTTCGCTCACCTGGCCTTGCAACTGAGCCACAACGCAAGCCCGGCCGTGCCAGCGCAAGGTCTATTCATTATTGAACCGGCAGGCTCAGCACCCAGCCTGTTGGTGTTGTACGCACCCCAATGCACCCCGCAACTGATGGAGTTCAGTTCGCGCGCGGCGCTGCTATCGCGCCTGAAACAACCTGGGCCATTGCATGAAACTGTGCTCGGCGCCCTGCCTGAAGGGCAGGTCCGTACCGCGCTGCGCCGGGGTGACAACTGGAGCCCTGCGCTGGACAGCAACTACCTTGGCGGCGAGCTTGGCTTGAGGCATGAGTCGATCTTGTTGGCCCAGGCTCCCATCACCAGCCATGCACTGGGTCTTGTCTACCAGGCCAACGCGCGGTCGCTCATCGAACAGGCCCGCCAGGCCACAACCTCCAATGCCGAGCAGCACTGGTTAAGTGCAGAACAGACCCTCGGTATGCTGCTGTCGGTATTGCTGCCTATGCTTGAGGGACCGCTCGCTGATATCGCCTGGATTGCCCAGTTCTATGCCAGTGTCTATGCACTGCATACAGCGGCGCAGAACCAAGACTCCCAAGCGCAAAAGAGCGCACTGGTGCAAGTGCTGATACAGCTATCGCTTATGCTCATTCATGAGAGCGTGCGCACAGGCAAGGTTGGTTCCAGGCAAGCCCAGCCGGCAAGAGAACTGGGCAATGCCATCCGCAAACGCCGCTCGCTCCTGAACTTGCCCCAACAACCCACCGCCACCTTGCTGGATTTCAGCGGATGGAGTTCCCCTGCCCTTTCCCGGCAAAACCTCGAACGGTTGCGTGCTCTGGCCATTGCACCGATCGACCCTCTGGATGGCGCGTTGAGCGATCAAAATGAACAAGGCTTGTTCATTCATCAGGGGCAACGCTGCGTGCGCCTGCCCCAAGGGTGGTTTCGCATCGAACAAGGCGCGGATGAGGCCTGGAGAATCATTGATCCACACACCTCTGCACCTGGCCCACACATCGCCCGTGGCAGCGCAGGCACTTGGCAACTCGACCTGCGTTTGCACCTGCGCGGCGGCGCGCCGGTTTCCAATGCGGCGCTTAAACGACTGCATACCCAGTTAAGCCAAGCCCGCCTGCTGCTCGCGCAGGAAGCGCACGAGATCGCGGCAGGCGAGCACTTTCGCGGGCTGCCGATAGAAGTCGAAGAACAGCTGGAAAGCAAAGCCCAAGCCCGACGAGTCTGCGCCACCGCCCTGGAAAAGCAGATTGCCAACTCACCTGATCAAAGCACCTTGCAAACCATCAGCCAGCTGCGCTCAAGTGCCCAACGCTTGCAGCGTGCGGGGCGACGCCTGCGTATCGAACGCCTGAAAACCTTACCCCCTACTGCCACCGGGATAGACTTTCTGCAGGAGCAAAACGAGATTGTCATCACCCGCCTGGGTGAGCGCACCGATGTATCGGGTGGCAAGGGCACGGACTTTCTTCAGGAGTTCTCGGTACAGGATCGCCGAGGCAAACCCCTGGCCTATGCGCACTTCCACTACAGCTCTGCCAGCAGCGCCGAGTCCAACTTCCAGGCCGCTCACCTCAAAAAGCCCGAGCAGCGCTTCATGGGTTTGAGCGGGCAAAAGGATCAGGCAAGCCGAGGAATGCCGGTAACCGCCATCTACCGTGATCGCATCAGCCCGCAACTGGCGCGCAAACTGTTTTTCAAAGACTGACCTTGCAGCGCTTAGCTGCTTTCCAGCAGACGATCGAGCAACCACAACCCCGCCGGCCCCGGCGGGGTCAGCTTCGACCAGGCCACATCCACTGCAATCGGCCGCGGCCAGCCGCGCAGCTTGAGCTCGGTGAGCTGGCCATGGCCGTACTGGCGGACCAAGCCGTGGGGCAACTCGGCCCAGCCAAAGCCCTCCTCGGTCATCTCCAGCAGCATCAGATAATCCGGCGCCGACCACACCCGCCCCTGGGGTTTGTTGACACTGTCGGTGTAGGTATTCAAATACAACTGCCGATGCCCGGCCAGGTGCGCCTGGGTCGGCTGCGCAAGCTGCGCCAAGGGGTGGCTGCTGGCGACGAAAATGCCCATCTGCGCCTGCGCCGCCAAGCGCGTCGCGGCCACATCCGCCGGGTAGCCGGGTTGCGCCGCGAGCATGCCCAGATGTGCGCGGCCACTCTGCAGCAGGTTCAGCACGTCGCCCGCCTCGGCGATCATGCATTCCAGCTCGATGTCCTGATAGCGCTGCTCGAACAGCTGCATCACCCGGTTGTCCGGGTTGAGCTGATGCATGTCGGAAAACACAATGGTCAGCCGCGGCTCGACCTTGTCCGCCAGGCGAATGCTCAACTGGTCGAGGCGCTCGCTGGCGGCGAGGATCTCCTGCACATGGCCGAGCACCTTGCGCCCGGCTTCGGTGAGCAGCGGTTGCCGGGCCTGGCGGTCGAACAGGGTAACGCCCAGGTCGGCTTCGAGGTTGGCGATGGCGGCGCTGACGGTGGATTGGCTTTTGCGCAGCTTGCGCGCGGCGGCGGAGAACGAGCCGAGGGCGGCGGCTTCGACGAAAGCTTGCAGGGCTTCTGGGGAGTAGCGCATTGGGGGTATCGGTTTTTTCGATGCTGGTAGCCGCAGTGTAGCGGCAAAAGCGATCTCAATGCCGCGCAGCCGCCGTTAACTTAGGGTAAACAGGTCGCCTTCCACACTGCGGTCGCCATGTTTACGACGCTGCGCTGCGGCGTCGTAGACGATCAGCAAAAGCTCGCTCTGCTTCTCAGCCGACTGGAACAAACACATACCCTCGGCATGGTCGTCGCCGTTGCCGAACGGTACCTCCAGCACCCTCTGCAATTGATCGGCAAACACCACCTGCTCTTCATCGGCCGCAAAGCCGCCGCGCCAACGGAACACCGTGACCGGGCCATCCAGGTCCATGGACGGCCCGGCCAGAATCAGCAGCTCGTCGCCGCGGCTGCACAGGTCGCGCACCCCCAGGCCGTTGAGCGCAAAGAAGTGCTTGCGGTAGCGGCGCCCGTCCGGGCCGATCTTCTTCAGCACCAGGGTGTCGGTGGAGTCGCCATCGGCTTCAGGCTCGATCTCCAGCAGCACGCTCCAGCCGCGCAGCACCGGCCCCCGCAGCCCCAACAGCAGGCGCGAGCCGATGACGGCCAAGCCCTCGATATCGAAACCGTTGTCTTTGCCCGGGATGCGCAAAAAGTCGCGTAGCTGATCGTCCCTGGCAATTTCCGCCGTGAGGTCGTTGCCGAGCGCATTGCCATGCAACTGCGCCGCCGTACGTCCATCGCCATCCAGCTTGTCGGCAAGCACATAACTGTCGTTCTGCTGCACCACCGGGAGGCGCGCCAACAGAAAGCGATTGCCATCCGCCTCTACCGTCGACAGGCGCTTGATGTTCTTCTGCGCAGGTTTGTCGGCGTCCGCCTTCTTGCGCTTGAGGCTATGGGAGCCGACGACCCAGAGATAACCCGCGTCAGCGGCATAAGCCAGGCCCTCGATATCGATCTCGGCATCTGCATCGGGTATGGGCAGGCGCAGATACTTCATCAGCGGGAAGGAGTGGTGCTCATCGCACGTCACCGCCCCACCGGATACTGCGGGCTGGATGGTCAGGCGTTCGAGGCTGGTGGTTTCGTCGTTGGCCAGCCACAGCGTGTTGCCGATCTGCAGGGCAACTGAAAGGCCATCGCGCAATGAGGCAGATGCTGGATTAAAGCGCAGCATCAGGGTGTTGGCTGGCTTGTTCATGGGGGCTCGCCTGGGTTGATGCGAAGGTGTGTGAAGGCTAGTGGCTGTTGGGTAGGAATCAAGGTTGTTGGCAGGGGGGCTGACTCTGCGGCACTTCTTTTGGTTGTGGCGGCTGGGCGTGGGGCGCCGTCATGCGTGCCGGGTTTCTTGATCGCTGGCCTGGGAGCCGGCGGATAGCCGCTGCTCTCTTGGTTAGAGTGGCCGAGAAGCCACCTATCGTGAAGGGCTGTAATCGACCCAAAGCTGCCGGTGGCGAAAGGAAGCAATCGGCCAAAAGCGGTCAAAAACAATCATCCAACAATGTCGTCCCTGTCAACAGCTTCGGAGTGCTTAGCTACGCTCTAGGGCGTATATGCCATGACCAGCGTTGAAGTCGTAGCGTATCCGTTGAACAGCGGATGCGTGCGCCGCGATCGCTGTATGGCGCGTTTTTATTCAATCTGTGTCTAACATTCTCCTATTGACCGCCCTACCATCGGCCGCTCCGTCCAGGTGCATACGATGAAAGATATTCCCGGCAACATCGATTTTTCAGGCTTGACGGCCCGTCGGCTAGGGCCAAATGACCGTGAGATCATTTGTGTGCACCGTGAAACGATGTTCCTTGAGGCGGGAGGAGACCCATCGGAGTTGCGGGTGATGACTGAGCACTTCCGGCCCTGGTTGCACCAGCGCCTATTCGATGGCCGCTACTACGGTTTTGCGCTGATGGACACGGGGCAGCCTGTGGCGGCGATAGGTCTGATGACTATCGACTGGCCACCTCATCCGTCCCATCCGGCCTTAGACCAGCGCGGCTATGTGCTAAATGTTTTCGTCGAACCTGCTTACCGGCGCCGGGGCCTGGCTTCAACCCTGATGAAGTTGGCTGAAGCCGAATTTGCGCAACGCGGAATGAGTTTTGCCGTGCTACACGCGACCAAGGCCGGCAAGCCGGTGTATGAAGGACTGGGCTGGGCGAATACATCTGAGATGGCAAAAACCGTTTCGTGATTTGACTGCCTATCTAGGAGCCTGGTCGCCGATTCTAGCTGTTGATGAAAGGCTGCTTCGGGTCGAAAGCAGCCGATCACGACTAATCGCTGACGCCCCAAAGCGGCCGGTGGCGAACTGCAGAAATTGTAAAGGGCCAAATGCCCTCATTCAGAATCCCAGCTTGAATCCCCACCCCAACCCCGTTACCCTCCCCCAGTCGCTGCAAATTCAGCGACTCGGGCTTGGCGGTCCGGAACGAAGGCGCAAAGCGCCCCACAATCACCCTCGCAGGCGCTTTTTTTGTGCCCGCGATGATGCTTTATGACGGGCTGCGCATGGACTTCTTCGGAAGTGCCGGGTCCCTTCGTACCGGTCCGCCAACCTTGCGTAGTCCGTCACCCTTCCCTGCTTGGCGGCAGGCGGTGGCGGATCCTTCCTACGAAGGAGCACCACCATGACCAAACCCGTCCCCGATCCACCCCTCAGCACCCAAACCAGCACCACCTTCGGCTCCTGCAATGGCAGCCACGATCCGCTGTTCGCTGTGCGTGCCGGTGTCTCGTCCGAAGACGCGCTGATCCACACCTCCACCCTGCTCAAAGCGCCTACCAGACCAACGCGCACGCCTGTGAGCGGATCGATGCCAAGGTGCGCGGGTTGCTCTGGGCCGCCGATGCGGCCCGCTTATCCCGTGCTGTAGCGTTGCCTTCCCTACTCCTTTGACCCAAATCAAGCCGCCGGGCCTGGTTCGCGAGACGATGGCTGCAAGCAAGGAATGGATCGACACCGGCCTCAGCCATCGATCCCTGTGCGCGGCATTGCATAAGGAGCCCCCCATGAGCCCGCTGAACCACGTTCTGGTCGCCACCGACCTGTCTTCTTCCGCCCGCAACGCGGCAGAGCGCGCTGCACTGCTGTGCAAGGCGCAGCCTGCGGCGCTGGACCTGCTGTATGTGGCCAACCCTGCACCCTACGAGCGATTGAAGCAGGTGCTGGTGCCCGATGAAGATTTACTGAACCGGGTGCTGGAAACCGCCGGCGAAAATGTTCACGCCCTGGCCACGATGCTGTTCGAGCGCTATGAGATCAGCGCGGGCGTGCAGGTGGCGCCCGGTTCGGTAGTGACTGAAATTACCCGGGTGGTGCAGGACAAACGCAGCAACTTGTTGGTGTGTGGGGCCAAGGGCCAGAGCCTGGCCCGGCGCCTGCTGGGCTCGACCGTGCAGCGCATGCTCAACCGCATGCTCTGCCCGATGCTGGTGGTCAAGCAGGCGCCGCGCGACGCTTACCGCAGCGTGCTGGTGCCGGTGGATTTTTCACCCTCGTCGCTGCGCGCCATCGAACGTGCGAAAAAGCTGGCACCGCAGGCCGAGATCATTCTGTTGCATGTGTATGAAGCGCCCTTTGAAGGCAGCATGCGCTTTGCCCACATCGACCAGGACACCCTCACCCACTACCGCAACGTCATCAAGAAAGATGCCGTGGAGCAACTGGCGGCCTTGAGCGAAGCTGCAGGGGTCGGCGATGCCCGGCAGGTCGTGGTGCACGGCGACCCGGCCTGGCGGATCGTCGAGAAGGAGCAGGAGCTGGACTGCGATCTGATCGTGATCGGCAAGCAGGGTGACAGCGCGCTGGAAGAGCTGTTGATCGGCAGCGTTACCAAGCATGTGCTGAATGAATCGCAGTGTGATGTGTTGGTGTCGTTGTAGGTTGTAGGCCGGCATCCACAGTGGACCGGTGGGAGCTGGCCTTGCCAGCGATCGGGCGCGCAGCGGTCGTGATCCAGGCGCCACCTGTTGGGCTGGCTGGACCGGCCTCATCGCTGGCAAGCCAGCTCCCACAATGTACCTGTACTCACCGGACCGGTGGGAGCTGGCCTTGCCAGCGATCGGGCGCGCAGCGGTCGCAATTCAGTGAAGTCGAGGCGTCGCACCGTCGCTCCCACAACCCTCGCCACCCGCTTGCTGCTCATGCCTACGATAGCCCGTCAGCGACACTCCGGTTTGGCGCTTGAAGTAGCGGCACAGGTAGGACGCGTCAGCAAAGTTGAGCCTGTCTGCGATCTGCCCGATCGCAAGGTCGCTGTATGAAAGCAGCGCCTTGATCTCCAGGGTCACTTGCCGGTCGATCAGGCCTTTGGGGCTGTCGTTGAAAAACGCCCTGGTGAGCTGTGACAGGTAGAACGGCGTGATGCTGAGCGCGTCGGCATAGAACTTCACGTCGCGGTGGCGCAGGCAGTTTTTGCCGATCAGTTCCCAGAAGCGCCAACTGAGCATCTCCTTGCGGCTGAATTCCCTGCGGCCTTTTTCCAGGCTGGGCAGTTGTTCGGCAATCTTCAAAAAGAAGGTCTGCAGCTGGTTGCGCAGCATGATGTGCCGGTAGCCGGGACAGCTGCGGGCAATATCGCGCATGTGCATCAGCCAGCCGTCCAGCAGCGGCCGCTCTGCCCTGGCCGGTATGCAGTGGGGATGGTCATGCAGAAACACGAACAAGGGGTTGGGCAGCGGGTAGGCAACTTCCGACGCAAAGGCTTTGGGCATCAGGCAGTAAAACACCTTGAAGCCGCGTGAACGACGCGTGAGCAAGGCAATAGTATCCTCGGCCAGCACCAGCACATCGCCACGGCGAACTGCATGCTCCTTGAAGTTGAGAGTGAAGCAGGCACGTCCCGACAGGCACACCAGCAGCACCATGTAGGCATGCCCGAAAGCAAGCGGTACCCCTACCCCTTCGGCCAACGTGGTGTCACCCAGGCGGAGCAAGTCGTCAGGCGCATAAAGTTTGGGAATGTGCTGCATAGTGGCCCACGCAAACCCGGTACAAGAGGCCTGAGCCTATCACGCCAGGCCATGAAGTTTCGAAAAGTACCGAAAATGCCGAGGTACTGCTGTTTGCCGATCAGCCGCTTGCCACTACCGTGTCTCACCTGAATCAAGCCAACCCGAGAACCGCACATGAGACTGGAAACACCACGGCTGCTGCTGCGCCCCTGGCACGCCGACGATGCCGCCGACTTGTACGAATACGCCAGCGACGAGCGCGTCGGCCCCATCGCCGGCTGGCCCCCGCACACCAGTGTCGAGCACAGTGCCCAGATCATTCGCAGCGTGTTCAGTCACCCCGAGGTGTATGCGCTGCAACTCAAGGACAACCAGCGGGCGGTGGGTTGCGTCGGCATTCTCATCGGCGCCAACAGCAACTTCGACATCAGTGAGCAGGAAGGCGAAATCGCCTACTGGATCGGGGTGCCGTACTGGGGCCAGGGCCTGGTTCCGGAGGCGGTGCGCGAAGTGATGCGCCACGGCTTCGAAACCCTCAAGCTCAAGGCGTTGTGGTGCGGCTACTTTGCCAACAACAGCCAGTCGTTTGCTGCCCAATCGAAATGTGGCTTTCGCCATCACCACACCGAAGAGAACAAATACAACCCGTTCCTGCAGGACTATCGGACCGAACACATCAGCTGCATCACTTACCCGCAGTGGTTGCAACAGTACCAACCGGCAGGCCGCTGAAAACCGCGGCGCTTCCCTGCGGCCGCTGTCTCTCTTACAATCGCGACAAATTCCTATTCGCATTGGTTGTCGTTGAGAGAGCGGGATGTCCACACCAGGCTGTGATACAGAGCGCCATGAGCACCTGCAGACGCTTTACCAGGATTACAACGGCTGGCTGCGTGGCTGGTTGCGCAAGCGTCTGAACAACTCGGCCGATGCGGCGGACCTGGCCCAGGACACCTTCGTGCGCGTCCTGCTGGCGCGCACATCCGGCACCTTGCTCGAGCCTCGGCGCTACCTGGCGACCATTGCCCGTGGCCTGGTGATTGACCTCTACCGGCGCCGCAGCCTCGAACAAGCCTACCTTGAAGCCCTGGCGCTGCGCCCCGAGGTGCACGCGCCATCGGCCGAGGCGCGGGCGTTGATCTTCGACAGCCTGATGGCCATCGACCGCATGCTCGACGGGCTCGGTGCGCGCACCCGGCAGATCTTCCTCGCCGTGCAACTGGACGGGCTCACCTACGAGAAAACCGCCGAACGGCTCGGGGTCTCGGTGACTACGGTGCGCAAACATCTGGCCAGTGCGCTGATGCACTGCCTGCTGCTGGATGAGGCATGAAGCGCATTCTTGCCCAGGCGGTGGACTGGTATGTGCGCCTGCACGAGAGCACCGTCAGCGAAGCGACCCGCAGCCAATGGCAGGCCTGGCTGGCCGCCGACCCGCAACACGCCGCGGCCTGGAAGCGTATCGAACAGCTGCAGCAACGCCTGACCCAGGCGCCGAGCGCCCTCGCCTCCAGCACCCTCGAACGGGCCCGCCACGGGCGACGGGCGACGCTGAAAACCTTCGCCCTGTTGCTCGGTGCCGGTGTGCTCGGCTGGCAGGGTTACCAGGCTTCGCCCTGGCGCGCGGACTACGCCACGCGGGTGGGGCAACGGCGTAGCCTGAGCCTCGCCGATGGCAGCCGGCTGGTGCTCGACACCGATACCCGGGTCGATGTGCGCTTCGATCAGCAGCAACGGTTGATCATCCTGCGCCAGGGCGAAATCCTCGTCGAAACCGCCAAGGACGCCCGCCCCCTGAGCGTGCAGAGTGACCAAGGCCGCATCCTCGCCCTGGGCACGCGCTTTACCGTGCGCCAAGGTGATGGCGTCACCCGGGTGAGCGTCGAGGCGCATGCCGTCGAGGTGCGTCCACGCCTGGCAACCGCGCAAGCCGTGCGCGTTGATGCCGGGCACACATTGAGCTTCGCCGCCGACCGTGTTGGCCCCGTGCAGCGCGCGCCGGCACAGGCCTCGGCCTGGACCCGCGGCCTGCTGGTAGCGATCGACTGGCGACTGCAGGACCTGCTCGCCGAGCTCTCGCGCTATCGCCATGGCTACCTGGGCTGCGCCGCCGATGTGGCCGATTTGCGCCTTTCCGGCACCTTTTTGCTGGATGACAGCGAGGCGGTGCTGGCCAACCTTGAGGCCTCCCTGCCAGTGCAACTGCGCCGGGTAACGCGCTACTGGGTGCGGGTGGAAAGCCGCACGGCCTGAGGGTGAAAAATATTTTCAACGTTTGGGTAACAGATTTTCATTCCTGTTTCGGCTCTTCCTGCACGTGCGCATCAGACGCAGCCCCTGCCAACCCGAACAGGAACCTTTGCATGTCCTTCCAACCGTCTTTTCTCGGCCGCAGCATCCACCGCGCGGCGCTTGCCCTGGGCTTGTCCGGCTCGCTGCTGGCGCTGACGCCGGCCTGGGCCAAAGCGCAGGCCTACGACATCCCCGCCGGCAGCCTGTCGCTGGCGCTGAGCCAGTTCGCCGCAGCCAACGGTGTGATGATCACCTTCAGCTCCGAAGACACGGCCGGGCTGTCATCGCCGGGTTTGCAGGGCGATTTTGAACTGGACCAGGGCTTTGCCAGGCTGCTGCAAGGCAGTGGCTTGCGCGTGGTGCAGGCCGGCGACAAGCGCTACGTGCTGGCCAAGGCTGACAACAGCGCCGCCGTGGAACTCGGCGCCACCAGCATCAACGCCGCCGGCCTGGGCGCCACCACTGAAGGCAGCGGCTCGTACACCACCGGCATCACCAGTACCGCCACCAAACTGCCGCTGTCGCTACGTGAAACACCGCAATCGATCAGCGTGGTCACCCGTCAACGCATGGACGATCAGGGCCTCAACGATCTTACCGAGGTGCTCAAGCAGACCCCAGGCCTGTCGGTGCAGAGCCTGGGCAGCGAACGCTTCAACATCTACGCGCGTGGCTACAGCGTCGACAATTACCAGTTCGACGGCATTCCCACCACACTCGACATTGTCAGCCAGGTCTCGGCGCAAAGCCTTGCCGACATGGCGATCTACGACCGCGTCGAAGTGCTGCGTGGCGCCACCGGCCTGATGACCGGTGCCGGCGACCCATCGGCGACCATCAACATGGTGCGCAAGCGCCCCACCGCCGACTTCAAGGGCCACTTCACGGCAGGCCTGGGCTCGTGGGACAAGTACCGCACCGAGCTCGACCTGTCCGGCCCGCTGACCCCGACCGGCAACCTGCGCGGGCGCATGGTCGCGGCCTATCAGCAGAACAACAGCTACGTCGACCACTACTCCCAGGAAAAGCAGATTTTCTACGGGATTGTTGAAGCGGACCTGAGCGACAGCACCCTGCTCACGGTCGGCGCCGACTACCAGAAAAACAACCCGCAAGGTTCGTCCTCGGTGGCCTTCCCGCTGTTCTACAGCAACGGCCAGCAAACCGATTTTTCGCGCTCGACCAACAGCGCCGCGCGCTGGAGCAGCAACCCCCAGGATGTCCTCAACACCTTCGCCAGCCTCGAACACAAGCTGGGTTACGACTGGAGCCTGAAGGTGGCCGTCAACCAGATGTACATCAACCGCGATGACTACAAGCTGGCCACCGCCAGTTGGGGCTTCCCCGACATCAACACCGGCGCCGGGGTGCGCCTGTACGGTGGCGCCGGCAGTACCTGGCAGAAGCAAACCGGCGTCGATGTTCAGGCCCAGGGGCCTTTCCAGTTGTTCGGCCGCCAGCATGAGCTGATCGTCGGCTACAACTTCTCCCGCTACGAAAACCGCCACTCGCCCCTGCGCGGCACCGCCATCGAAGGCACCTCGGTCAATTTCTACGACTGGGACAACTACACCAAACAGCCGAACACCAGCAACGGCAAGCTGTATGACGGCGACACCAGCATCTACCAGAACGGCAGCTACATCGCCACGCGCCTGCGCCCGACCGACGCGCTGTCGATCATCCTTGGCGCCCGCGCCAGCGACTACAAGTACAACTACGACATGGAATACGTGCTGACCCCCAACAGCAACCGCAACACCCAGTACCGCGAGAGCGGCGTGGTCACGCCCTACGCCGGTGTGGTCTACGACCTCAACGACACTCACTCGGTGTATGCCAGCTACACCAGCATCTACAAGCCACAAAGCGTGCGCGACGCCAGCGGAGCAACCCTCGAGCCGCGCGAAGGCGACAACTATGAAATCGGCCTGAAGAGCGAGTTCTTTGGGGGTCGCCTGAACACCAGCATCGCGGCGTATGAAATCAAGCAGGACAACCTGGCGGTGATCGACCCCGGCCAGGTCATCCCAGGCACCACCTCGGCGGCCTACAAGGCCGTCAGCGGCGCCACCACCCGCGGCTTCGAGATCGAAGCCAACGGCGAGCTGCTGCCGGACTGGAACCTCGCCGCCAGCTACAACCACAGCCTCACCGAAGACGCCGACGACCAGCGCATCAACACTGAAGCGCCGGCCAACATGCTCAAGCTGTGGAGCACCTACCGCCTGCCCGGCGACTTCAACCGCCTGACCGTCGGTGGCGGCGCCAACTGGCAGAGTGGCACCCACATTACAGTGACCCCGAGCACCGCGATGGGCACGGTCAAGGCCAGGCAACAGCAGTTCACCGTGGTCAACCTGATGGCCCGCTACCAACTGAGCGAGCAGCTCAGCGCCACCCTCAACGTCAACAACCTGTTCGACAAGAAGTACATCAGCGCCCTGGACACCACCTTCTTCAGCGGCTACTACGGTGAACCGCGCAATGTGATGCTCTCTACCAAGTACAGCTTCTGAAATCGAGGTGCTTACAACGCCATTCGGTACTCGATAACCCCAGGCTTTTCGGCAATCCAGTCATAGAGCCGTTGGGCGGTGTGATTGGATTGCTGGGTGTGCCAGTACAGCCGGTCGCAGTGGTGCTCCCGCGCTTGCCCTTGCACGTACTCGATCAGCTGCTTGCCGAGCAGCTGGCCGCGCACGCCGGGGCAGACGTACAGGTCTTCGAGGTAGCAGAAGTCGTTACGGCCCCAGGTCGAGCGATGGAAGACGAAATGGACGAAGCCGTGGACCTGTTCGCCGTCAGCGGCCACCGCGCAATGCACGGGTTCGCGGCTGTCGAAGAAGCGCGCCCAGGTGGTCTGGGTGGTCGGCATGCCGATGTCGACCTTGTAGAACGCCTGATACTGGGCCCAGTGCGCGCACCATTGCTTGAAGTCGTGTTGCGTGACGGGGCGAATCGATACAACGGGATGTGCTGCGGTCATGGTCAATCCTTAGTGACGGTAGAAACTGCAGCGATTTATAGCGCGACAATGGCTTGGTTAAACCATCCAGTTTTGAATGGTTGAGCAGACCACTTACCATCTGAATGTGCCGGCTGCACCGGCCTCATCGCTGGCAAGCCAGCTCCCACAGGTCCGGTGCTTGCAGTTCCACTGTGGGAGCCGGACTTGCCGGCGATCGAGCGCGCAGCGCTCGCAGTACCGGCTGGCTGCAGACGGTTGCAGGGGTTGCAATCCCGGCCTATGTTCCATGCGAGGCTTTACCTGCGCTGCGAGGTGACTCCATGGCGAACGACTCCCGCCCGGCCGTGCTCGAACTGATCGGCAATACGCCGCTGGTGCGTGTCAGCCGCTTCGATACCGGCCTGTGCACGCTGTTTCTCAAGCTCGAATCACAGAACCCCGGCGGCTCGATCAAAGACCGTATCGGCCTGGCGATGATCGACGCCGCCGAGCGCGATGGCCGCCTGCGCCCCGGCGGTACCATCGTCGAGGCCACCGCCGGCAACACCGGCCTGGGCCTGGCCCTGGTCGGCCGCGCCAAGGGCTACCGGGTGGTGCTGGTGGTGCCCGACAAGATGTCTACCGAGAAGGTCCTGCACCTCAAGGCCATGGGCGCCGAGGTGCACATCACCCGCTCCGACGTCGGCAAGGGCCATCCCGACTATTACCAGGATGTCGCCGCGCGGCTGGCGCAGGAAATTCCCGATGCGTTCTTCGCCGACCAGTTCAACAACCCGGCCAACCCGCTGGCCCATGAGTGCAGCACCGCGCCGGAGATCTGGGCGCAAACCCAGCATGATGTCGATGCCATCGTCGTCGGCGTTGGCTCGGCCGGCACCCTGACCGGGCTGACCCGCTTCTTTCGCCGCCTGCAGCCGAACCTGGCGATGATACTGGCCGACCCGGTCGGTTCGGTGGTCGCCGAATACAGCCGCAGCGCCACCCTCGGCACGGCCGGCTCCTGGGCGGTCGAGGGCATCGGCGAGGACTTCATCCCGTCGATTGCCGACCTTTCCAGCGTGCGCCAGGCCTACTCCATCAGCGATGAAGAAAGCTTCGATCACGCCCGCCAACTGCTGCGCGCCGAAGGCATTCTCGGCGGCTCGTCGACCGGCACCTTGCTGGCGGCAGCGCTGCGCTACTGCCGCGAGCAAACCGAACCGAAGCGGGTGGTCAGCTTTGTTTGCGACACCGGCACCCGCTACCTGTCCAAGGTCTACAACGACCAGTGGATGACCGACCAGGGCCTGCTGGCGCGCAAACACTATGGCGACTTGCGCGACCTGATCGCGCGGCGTTTCGAGGATGGCCGGGTGATCAGCGTCGGCCCCGACGACACCCTGCTCACCGCCTTCCAGCGCATGCGCCTGGCCGATGTCTCGCAACTGCCGGTGCTGGTCAACGGCCAGAAGCTGGTCGGGGTGATCGATGAGTCCGACATCCTGCTCGGCGTGCACCAGGACGCTTCGCACTTTCACTTGAGCGTGGCCAGCGCGATGACCGCCAAGCTCAAGCTGGAAACCCTGGCCCCCAGCGCCAGCCTGGCGCAGCTGCAGGCCGAGCTCGACCGTGGGCTGGTGGCGATCATTGAAGACGCTGCCGGCTTTTACGGCGTGATTACCCGTGTCGATTTGCTCAATCACCTACGCAGGTCCTTACCATGAGCCAGCACGATGAAAGCGGCGCGCCACGCGCCTTCGCCACCCGCGTGATCCATGCCGGGCAGGCACCAGACCCGTCCACCGGGGCATTGATGCCGCCGATCTACGCCAACTCCACCTACTTGCAGCAAAGCCCCGGGGTGCACAAGGGCCTGGACTACGGCCGCTCGCACAACCCCACGCGCTGGGCGCTGGAACGCTGCGTGGCGGACCTTGAGGGCGGCACCCAGGCGTTCGCCTTCGCCTCCGGGCTGGCGGCGATCGCCAACGTGCTCGAGCTGCTCGATGCCGGCGCCCACGTGGTCTCGGGCAATGACCTGTACGGCGGTACCTTCCGCCTGTTCGAACGGGTGCGCCGGCGCAGCGCCGGGCACCGCTTCAGCTTCGTCGACCTGGCCGACCTTTCGGCATTCGAAGCGGCGCTTGAGGCCGACACGCGCATGGTCTGGGTCGAGACCCCGAGCAACCCCTTGCTGCGCCTGACCGACCTTGCTGCGGTCGCGCGCATCTGCCGTCAGCGCGGCATCATCTGCGTGGCCGACAACACCTTCGCCAGCCCGTGGGTGCAGCGCCCGCTGGAGCTGGGCTTCGATATCGTCCTGCACTCGACCACCAAGTACCTCAACGGCCACTCCGACGTGATCGGCGGCATCGCCGTGGTCGGCAACAACCCGCAGCTGGCCGAGCGCCTGGGCTTTTTGCAGAACTCGGTGGGCGCCATTGCCGGGCCGTTCGACGCCTTTCTCACCCTGCGCGGGGTGAAGACCCTGGCGCTGCGCATGGAGCGCCACTGCAGCAATGCCCTGGAGCTTGCGCAATGGCTGGAGCGTCAGCCGCAGGTGGCGCGGGTCTACTACCCGGGCCTGGCCTCGCACCCGCAGCACGCGCTGGCGCGCCAGCAGATGCGTGGCTTTGGCGGGATGATCTCCCTTGACCTGAACAGCGACCTGGCCGGCGCCAAGCGCTTTCTTGAAGCGGTGCAGATCTTCGCCCTGGCCGAGAGCCTGGGCGGGGTCGAAAGCCTGATCGAACACCCGGCGATCATGACCCACGCCAGCATTCCGGCAGAGAACCGCGCGCAACTGGGCATCGGTGATGCCCTGGTGCGCTTGTCGGTGGGGGTCGAGGATGTCGACGACCTGCGCGCTGACCTGGCCCAGGCGCTGGCGCAGGTTTGAGCGGTCGGGGTGCTGGTGGCTGGGTGAGCGGGCTTAGTTCACCATCACCTCGTCCAGTGCCTGCTCGAGGGTGTTGACCGTGCGCTCGATATTGTGCAGCTTTTCGAGCCCGAACAGGCCGATGCGGAAGGTCTGGAAGTCGGCCGGCTCGTCGCATTGCAGCGGCACGCCGGCGGCGATCTGCAGGCCCTGGACGGCAAATTTCTTGCCGTTCTTGATATCGCCATCATCGGTGTAGCTCACCACCACGCCAGGGGCCTGAAAGCCGGCGGCGGCCACGCTTTTGATGCCTTTGCCGGTCAACATTGCGCGCACCCGATCGCCCAGAGCCTGTTGCTCGCCGCGCAGCTTGTCGAACCCGTAGGCTTGCATCTCTTTCATCACCTCGTTGAATCGCGCAAGGGAATCGCTGGGCATGGTCGCATGGTAGGCATGTCCGCCCTGCTCGTAAGCCTGCATGATCTGCAGCCACTTTTTCAGGTCGCAGGCAAAGCTGCTGCTTTGCGTCTGCTCGATGCGCTCGAGGGCCAAAGCGCTGAACATCACCAGGGCGCAGCAAGGGGAAGCGCTCCAGCCTTTTTGCGGTGCGCTGATCAGCAGGTCGACTGCGCATTTGTGCATATCCACCCAAATCGTGCCTGAGGCGATGCAGTCCAGCACGAACAGGCCACCCACCGCATGCACGGCATCACCAACGGCCCGCAGGTAATCATCGGGCAGGATAATCCCTGAGGAGGTTTCAACGTGAGGGGCGAAGACAACCTGCGGCTTGTGCGTCGCAATGGCTGCCAGCACTTCGTCCAGAGGGGGTGGCGCGTAGGCCGCCTGGCGACCCGGGTCGAGCGGCCGGGCTTTGAGCACCGTGGTGGCCGCCGGGATGTTGCCCATCTCAAGGATCTGGCTCCAGCGATAACTGAACCAGCCGTTGCGTATCACCAGGCATTGCTGGGCGCTGGCAAACTGTCGCGCAACCGCTTCCATGCCGAACGTGCCGCTGCCCGGGACTACCGCAACAGCCTGGGCGTTGTAGACCTGTTTAAGGGTCGTGGAGATGTTGTTCATCACGCCTTGAAATGACTGCGACATGTGGTTGAGCGAGCGGTCGGTGTAGACCACCGAGTACTCGACCAGCCCCTCAGGATCAATACTGGGATATAGCTTTGACATGGAGTAACTCCTTTGGCAGAGATATCAGTGGTATTACTCGGGAATGCCGGTCAACGTGTGCACTACCCGCATTGCACAAGGCGGTCGAGCCCCTTGCGGGTCGATCTGTTCGCATTTCTTCAGCAGCGGATAGGCATCGGCAAACTTCATGGCCGCCACTTGTTCAGCGTGCTGCTGCGAAACAAAGCAGTGCTCGAACCGGAAGGCGGCATACACCTCGGGCAGCAGTGCCGGATAATCGTAAACCTCGTCGACGATACTCTTTAGCATCTTGGACATCTGCCCGTCGGCCGCGGGGGAAATCCTCGTGAGCAGATCACCCTTGGCGACGCCCGCTTGCCTGGCCGCAATGACTTCCTTCGACGCACCGATGGATGCCTGCATTCCCTGCGGAAACGGACAATCAGACGCCGCCAATGCCGAGGCCGACGCCATGCAACTCAGTAAAGTGAAAACAGCAGCCATCCTTGTCATGGAACTTCCTTATGTGTAGCAAGCATTGTTGAAATAAGCTGCGGATTCTAACCGATACAACGGCTTGACCGGGTTGAGTCGTGCAATGCCTGTCGCAGGCATGGTGAATCGCAGACAGAGGTCAATTAGATGAAAATTTCGAAGGCATGCCTGGAGCCTGTTATTCACGCACTGGAGGCGAGTCTGCTTGAACGCCAGACTCGCCTTGATCGCGACATGCTGACCCGCCTGCTGGCTCAGGACTTCGTCGAGTTTGGTGCGGATGGTATCGCCTGGAACCGGTCACAAACCATCGACGCTTTGCTGGTGCAGGATTTTGTCCAGCGTCAGATCACCGATTTTCAGATTCGTATCCTCTCCGAAAAGGTGGTGCTGGCCACCTATCGGTGCACGGTCGATAGCCCGAACGGCACCCGTAATTCTTTGAGAAGCTCCATCTGGCGTCGGCTGGGAGACGATTGGCAGATGGCATTCCACCAAGGTACGAGAAGGGCAGCAGAAATTTGATCAGCTATTGGGGCCATGCTTGGGTGAGTGGCCGCTTTGGGTTGTGGATTCAACCGGTCGATAGCGGTCAGTGGCGATCGGCCGTTTTCGACCCAAAGCGGCCGGTCGGAGAAGGCAGCAACCCGCCAAAACCGGACATTTAGTCTCACGTCTCAATCATTCATAATGCTGCTCCGGAAAGTGCGAAAGTTAATGAATTCATGTTTGATCAATACTTGAAACGATGGGAACTGACCATCGACGGTGATGCTTTCGCCTCGCTGAATGGACATCTACTGCCCGTTCGCCACCACGGCCTACCAGCCATGCTCAAAATTTCGCAAGAGCTGGAAGAGCGGGCAGGCAATCTGCTCATGGCTTGGTGGGACGGTGAAGGAGCAGCTCCAGTGCTGGCACATGACGGTGAGGCCTTACTCATGGAGCGTGCGAACGGCTCGGTCTCCCTGGCGCACATGGTGAGCTGCGGCCAGGACGACGAGGCTACTCGTATTATCTGTGCGGTGGTCCGCCGCCTCCACATACCAAGTACAAAACCGCTGCCTGCTTTGGTCCCCCTGGTTAACCGGTTCGAAGCCTTATGGAGCGCAGAGACAACGCACAGAGGAGTCTTTGAACACTGTGCAGAAACCGCCCGCCAACTTTTAGGTGCACCTCGCGAAGTCACGGTACTGCATGGCGACATCCATCACGGAAATGTCTTGGATTTTGGCGCCAAGGGATGGCTCGCTATCGATCCTAAGGGACTGTACGGTGAGCGCGGCTTCGATTACGCGAATATTTTCTGCAATCCGGATAGCAAAAGCGCTTTGGCTCCAGGGTGTTTCGAGCGCCGTATAGGGGTCGTGGCACACGCCTCCGAAATTGATCGCCACAGGTTGTTGCAGTGGGTGCTCGCATGGGCGGGGTTGTCAGCAGCCTGGATGCTCGAGGACGACATTGAGCCGGATGCCCCCCTTGAGGTGGCGAAGCTTGCAGCGTTGGCGCTCGGTTTGTGAGTTGGCCAGTGGCTAAGGTCCATGTGATGGATTGGACGCACTAA
>NZ_JYOF01000002.1:0-286394 GCF_000955865.1 Pseudomonas sp. 2(2015) | reverse complement strand
CAACCTCAAGACACAAGCCGGCCTTGCCGGCGATGCTTTTTCAGTCAGCTCGATTTATCGCCAGCCACTGCGGAATCCGCCGCTCCAGGTAATAGCCCGGACTGCGCACGCTGCCATCGACAAACCCTACATGTCCGCCCCGCGCATGCAGCTCAAAGGTGGTCTGCGCCGCCAGTTCATTGGCTGCTGGCAAGCTATGGGCGAACACGAAGGGATCATCGCTGGAATGGATGATCAGCGTCGGCGTGCGGTTCTCGCCCAGAAAATACCGGCTGGAAGCACGTCGGTAGTAGTCCTTGGCATCGCTAAAGCCATTGAGCGGCGCGGTCACCCGGCCGTCGAAATCCCAGAAGGTGCGCAGGTTTTCCAGCGGCCCCAGGCGCTCCAGCGCGGCCAGCCCTTCGTGGTGGCCGTGATGCTGGAAGTGGCGCTGCTTGTCCTTCACATAAGCGAGCATGGCGCGCATGAAATGCGCCTGGTACACCCGGGAAAAACCCAGGCCGATGCGGTCGGCGCACTGGTCCAGGCGAAACGGCACCGACACCGCCACCGCCGCCTGCAACTGGCTGGCCGAGCCGGCTTCGCCCAGGTGCTTGAGCAGCACATTGCCGCCCAGCGAGTAACCCACGGCGTATAGCGGTGCCTGCGGGCGCTGGGCGCGCAGATGGTCAATGGCTTCGGCCAGGTCTTCGCTGGCGCCGGAATGGTAGCTGCGCGGCAGCAGGTTGGGTTCGCCCGAGCAGCCGCGCCAGTTCAGCGCCACGCTGGCCCAGCCACGGTCGGCCAGGGCCTGTTGCATACCGATGACGTACGGCGAGCTGGACGAGCCGGTGAGCCCATGCAGCACCAGCACCACCGGGGTTGTCGCTTCATGGGGGCCGTGCCAGTCGAGGTCGAGGAAATCGCCATCAGCCAGCCACAGACGTTCGCGCTGGCGGCTCAGGGCCGCTGACTTGCGCCATAGCGGCCCCCAGAGCGTCTGCATATGTGGATTGCCCAGCCCCAGGGCGGGTTTGAAGGGGCTGGGGGTTGAGGCACACATCGTGGCGTACTCGCAGATCTGTTTCAGACAAGTGTATGTCCGGTTACTGGCAGTTGCCCGCACCGATCAGCCGGTCGCAGGCTCGATGTTCGGCAAGGCGTCTTGTTCGACCGTCGGGCCGACGCTGATTTGCACCAGCTTGTCGAGCTTCAGGTGTTTTTTCAACGCGACTTTCAGCTGATCCAGGGTCAGCGCCTGAACCTTGTCGAGAAACGCCTGGCGGCTGTCCAGCGGCAACTGGTTGACCCCGGTGTGGATCAGGATATCGCTGATCTGCTGGTTGCTCACTGAACCCAGCAGGTAGCTGCCGCGCAGCTTGTGCTTCGCGTCTTCGACCTCCTGCGCGGTCGGGCCCTGTGCCGCGTAGTCTGCAAGTAATTGCTCGAGCAACGCCATGCTGGCATCGCGGTACCTGGCCTCGACCTCAGTGGTAAAGGTCCACAGGCCGCTGGCAGGGTGCTGGATCAGCTTTGATCTGGCGCCGTAGGTCAAACCACGTTGGCTGCGCAGTTCATCGAACAGGCGCGAAGTCGCGCCGGGGCCGCCCAGTATCAGATTGGCCAGGGTCAGCGCCGGTGCATCGGCATGGTGCACGCTGATGCCGGGTATGGCAAACAACAACAGCGCCTGGCTGCCCGGATGCTCAAGGTGATAGATCTCCGGCTCGAAAGCAGCGGGCACGGGTAAAGGTGAGAGTGCCGGCCCGCTGGGCAGTGCTGACGATACTTGAAGTGCAATGGCTTGAGCCTGCTCAAGCGAAAGGTCTCCGACCAGGGTGATCAGGGCATTGCCCGCAGCGAGCGCTTGCTGGTGGAATGCGCGGATATCGGCAATGGTTAGCGATTCAATTGTCTGTCTGGTGCCGGCGCTGTTCGTCGCATAGGGGTGATTGGCGTAAGCATGCTGGTAAAGCAGGTCGGTGGCCCTGTAGGTCTGGACCCCCTGGCGTTGTATGAGCTGGCTGGTGAGCTGATCCTTGATCGCCTGCAGCTTGTCATCGGCAAGTTGCGGTTTGCCGAGTACATCTGTCAGCAAGCCGACGGCTTTGCTGCTGTGCTCCTGGCTGCTGAGGCTGCGCAGAGTTACGGCCAGGCTGTCTCGCCCGGCCTGCTTGTGAAACTGTGCGCCGACCGCATCGAAGCCTTCGGCAATCTGCAGGGCATCGTACTGGCCTGCGCCCTCATCGAGCATGCCCAGGGTGAGTTGTGCCAGGCCTGCTGCGCCATCATCGCGGGCGCTGCCGGCAGCGAATACAACCTGCAGGTCAAACATCGGCAAATGGTTGTTCTGCACAAACAACACCTGGCTGCCCTGAGGCGTGTGCCACGATTTGATCGGCAATTGAGGGATGCTGGTCAGGGGGGCGGTGGATTTCAGGGATCCCAGCTCAGATGCAGCGCTCTGGGCGTATGCAATGACAGATGTTAGGAGCAGGACGATAGGTAAAAGGTTTAGCGTGAACTTATTCATCATCGGCCTCCTTGGCCTGCAGATAAGCGACCGTAAGCCGTTCGCGGGTGAAGTAGGTGTTGGCGGCCTGCTGTAGTTGTTCAGGCGTTATTCGCGCCAGGTCGTCGGCATCATTGTCCAGTTGAGCGGCTGGCAAGCCACTGCCGAGCAGAGCAGCCAAGTCGCCGGCCTGATAGGCGAGGGTGTCGCGGGCGAAGGTGTTTTCTGCCAGCAGTAGTGTTCGCGCCCGGGCAAGTTCGTCAGGTTCGGGAGGGTTTTTTTTCAGTGCCTGCAGTTGTGCCCAGATCGCCGCTTGCAGTTCGTCCAGTGGCCTGGGCTGAACGGTGTTGATTGAAGCCTGGATCTCGAACAGGTTATCGCCCCTGGCCACCGGGTCGTAGCTGACGTCAGGGCGTGTCAGCAGAGTTTGCTGGCGCTCCAGCCGGGTGCTGAGGCGGGCGCTCAAGCCTTTGCCCAGCAGGGCCGAAAGCAGGCGCAAGGCATGTACGTCAGTTGCTGACGCTGCGCTGGCATAGGTCGGCACGTTGAAGGCCATGACCAGGGTTGGCGTACTGAAATCCTCGTAGACCGTAACCTGACGGGGGCCGGGGGCAGCGGTCTGAAGGGGCTTTTTAATGAACGGCAGGTCTTGGCGGGGGAAACCGGCAAAATACTTTTCAACCTCGTGTTTCACCGCATCACGCCGCACATCGCCAACGATGATCAGCGTGGCATTGTTGGGCGCGTACCAGGTGCGATACCAGGCGCGCAGTTCTTCGTTGTGCATGCGCTGCAGATCGCTCATCCAGCCGATCACCGGGGTGTGATAGCTGCTTTGCGGGTAGGCAATGGCCTGCAGTTGCTCGAAGAGCCTTAGCAATGGATCGTTATCGACATTCTCTCGCCGCTCAGCCTTGACCGCTTCGATCTCGCGAACGAACTCGTGTTCGCTCAGCACTGCGCCTTTGAGCAGATCGGCATTGAGCTCCAGCGCTACAGCCAGCCGATCACTGGGGAGCGTCTGATGATGCACGGTGAAGTCACGGAGGGTGTAGGCGTTGTCCTCGCCGCCCAGGCGTTCGATGATCTGTGAGAGCTGACCCGGGGCGGTCTTGGCACTGCCTCGGTAGAGCAGGTGTTCGAGGGCGTGGGACAAACCGGACTGCCCGGGGTACTCATGGCTCGAACCGACCTTGACCAGCATATGTGTGGTGACCACGGGCGCCCGGCGGTCTTCGCTGATGACTACGTGCAGGCCGTTGTCGAGGGTGAACTCATGGCGAATGGAGGGTTCGGCCAGGGCCTGGCCGGATAGCAGAAACAGGCCGAGCAGGCTGCTCCTGAGGGAGGTGCGTCGATCCATGACAGTGATCCTTGTGGTTGAAAACAAGGCGCACGATCAAGCAAGCGTAAAGGTGAAAGGCGTTAGATATTTAGCGGGCACGACCCGGCGGCGGCCGGGTCGTGCTGATTGCTCAGCCGCGCTGCCAGAGTGCGTAGTAGACCTGGCCGGCCTTTTTCTCGCGGTGCAGGCGCCAGTTGCCGGGCAACTGCAAGGTCGATGGCGGGGTTTCGCTCTCGGTGTAGATCCAGGCGTTTTCGGCCAGCCACTGACGCTCTTCAAGCAGGGCGCAGGTGGTCGGCAGCAAGCCCTGGTTGAACGGCGGATCGAGGAACACCAGGTCGAAGGCCAGCTTCGGCTCACCCTGCAGGTAGCGCTGGGCGTCGGTCTGGATCACCTGGCCGCGAGGGCAGCGCAGGGTCTCGAGGTTCTGCCGCAGGCTGGCGATGGCCGCCGGGTTGCTGTCCAGGGCCACGGAATCGCCCGCGCCACGGGACAGCGCTTCGAGGTACAGGGCGCCGCTGCCGGTGTAGGCGTCGAGCACCTTGGCTCCTTCGATGTGCGGGGCAAGCCAGTTGAACAGGGTCTCGCGGACCCGGTCCGGGGTTGGGCGCAGGCCCGGCGCGTCAGGGAAGCCCAGGCGCCGGCTGCGCCATTCGCCGGCAATGATGCGCAGCTGGCCCTGGCCGTGGTGCGGCTTGGCCGGTTTTGCGGATGGACTGGCCATTAATGCTCCGGTACGCCAAGCGGTTGCTCGGCGGGTTTGTCAGTGGGCGGCGGCAAGGGTTTTTGCGGCACGCTTGGCCCGGCGGTGACGATAACCATCTTGTCAGCAGCCAGGTGTTTGTTCAGCGCTGCCTTGACCTGTTCAGTGGTTAGTTGCTGGGACTGCTGCATGTAGTCTTCCAGCCAGGTCAGTGGCAGGTTGTAGAAGCCGATGGCACCCAGTTGGCCAACGATGCTGGCGTTGCTGGCATTGGACAGCGGGAAGCTGCCGGCCAGTTCCCGCTTGGCGTCGTCCAGCTCAGCCTGGCTCGGGCCGCTCTTGAGGTAGTCGGCGAGGATGTCCTGGACCAGCTTGAGGGTGCCTTCGCTGAGCTCGGCACGGGTCTGCAGGTTGATCATGAACGGGCCACGCACCTGCATCGGGCTGAACACCGAGTATACGCCGTAGGTCAGGCCGCGTTTCTCGCGCACTTCGCTCATCAGCCGGGTGCCGAAGGTGCCACCCCCGAGGATCTGGTTGCCCAGCGACAACGCCGGGTAGTCCGGATCGTTACGATCAATGCCCAGTTGCGCGAGCATCAGGTGGGTCTGCTTGGACGGAAAGTCAATGTGGGTTGCGCCGGCCTTGGGTTCGCTTGGCTGGGCTACTTTGGCCAGGGCCGGGCCTTTGGGCAGGGCCGAGGACACCTGTGCGGCAATGGCTTCGGCTTCGCTGCGGCTCAGGTCGCCGACCAGGGCGATCACCGTATTGCCAGCGGCATAGGCCTTGGCATGGAAGGCACGCAGTTGCTCCAGGGTGATCGGCGCAATGCTCTTGGCGGTGCCGTCACTCGGGTGAGCATAGGGGTGGGTGCCGTACAGGCGCTCGAACAGCTCGATGCTGGCCAGCTTGCCGGGGTTCTGCTTCTGGTATTCGAAGCCGGCCTGCATCTGGTTCTTGATGCGCGCCAGGGCGTCCTGCGGGAAGGTCGGCTTGCCGACCACTTCGGCGAACAGCTTGAGCGCAGGTTCGCGCTTGTCGGCCGCGCTCAGGCTGCGCAGCGAGGCCACGGCCATGTCGCGGTAGGCGCCGTTGCCAAAGTCGGCGCCCAGGCCCTCGAAGCCTTCGGCAATGGCGGTGACGTCCTTGCCGGCCACGCCTTCGTTGAGCATGGCGTTGGTCAGGGTCGCCAGGCCCGGGGCATCGCCGTCCTGGCTACTGCCGGCGGCGAAAGTCAGGCGCAGGTCGAACATCGGCAGCTCGCGGGCTTCGACGAACAGCACGCGGGCGCCTTCGGCGGTGTTCCAGGTCTGGATGTTCAGTTGCCGGCGGCTTGGCGCCTTGCCATCCAGCTCGGCCAGCGATTGCAGGGTGTTGGCCGCCTTGGCTTCGGTGACCGCAGCCGGTTGCGCGGCGTTATCCGATTGCGCAGGTTTGGCCAGGAAGAACGCCAGCAGGCCAATCAGCAACAACAGGCCGAGGCCGATCAGGGTGTAGCGGGGTGCGCTGCGTTCACTCATGAGCGTTCTCCTCGGGCAGTACATGGGCAACGCTCAGGCGTTCACGGGTGAAATAAGTACGGGCGGCGTTCTGGATGTCGGCCGGGGTCACGCTTTTGAGCTCGTCCAGCTCGCTGTCGATCAGTTTCCACGACAGGCCGACGGTTTCCAGTTGGCCGATGGCGGTGGCCTGGCTGCTGATCGAGTCACGGTCGTAGACCAGCCCGGCGATGACCTGGGCACGTACGCGCTCAAGCTCTTCAGCCGACGGCGGGGTGGTTTTCAGCTCGTCGAGCAGCTTCCAGATACCGGCTTCGACGTCGGCCAGGGTCTTGTGCTTTTGCAGGTTCGGCATGGCCGAGATCACGAACAGGCTGTCGCCGCGGGTGAACGGGTTGTAGCTCGACGAAGCCCCGGTGACCAGCTCCTGGCCGCGCTCCAGGCGGCTTGGCAGGCGCGCGCTGTAGCCGCCGTCGAGCAATGCCGAGATCAGCCGCAGGGCGTGCACGCTGCGCGGGTCCTTGGCGGTGGCCAGGCCCGGGGTGTTGAAACCGTAGATCAGGCTCGGTAGCTGGGTTTGCACATGCAGGGTGGTTTCCCGCAGGCCCGGCTCGGCCAGTTCGAGTGGCAGCTTGGCCGGTGGCACCGCGCGTTTCGGGATGGCGCCGAAGAAGCGCTGGGCCAGGCCCTTGACCTCGTCGACGGTGACATCGCCAACCACCACCAGGGTGGCGTTGTTCGGCACGTACCAGGACTCGTACCAGTGGCGCAGTTCCTCGACCTTCATGCGGTCAAGGTCTGCCATCCAGCCGATGGTCGGGGTGCGGTAGCTGCTGGCCGGAAAAGCCATGGCGCTGAACAGCTCGAAGGCCTTGGCGTTGGGCTGGTCGTCGGTGCGCAGGCGGCGCTCTTCCTTGATGACCTCGATCTCGCGGCTGAACTCGTCGGCCGGCAGGCGCAGGCTGGCCATGCGGTCGGCTTCAAGCTCCAGGGCCACCGGCAGGCGGTCGCGGGCCAGTACCTGGTAATAAGCGGTGTAGTCGTCGCTGGTGAAGGCGTTCTCTTCGGCGCCCAGGTCGCGCAGGATGCGCGAGGCTTCGCCAGGGCCGAGCTTCTCGCTGCCTTTGAACATCATGTGTTCCAGGGCATGGGAAAGGCCGGTCTGGCCCGGTGATTCGTAGGTCGAACCGACCTTGTACCAGATCTGCGAGACCACCACCGGCGCCCGGTGATCCTCGCGCACGACCACTTTCAGGCCGTTGTCGAGAATGAATTCGTGGGTGGGTTGCGTATCGGCGGCGAAGGCCGCGAACGGCAGACAAACTGTGCTGAGCAACAGGCCAGCGGCGCGGCGGGCTAGAGCATTCATACGTTGTTTAACCTGTAGGACTGCCCGCGTGGTCTTAGCGTCGGCGGGCTTGGAGGTGCTAGGATACTGATCCGGTTGCCTGAGGACCATGCCTGTCATGGAACCAGCCCGAAGGCTTGATGACAAAATGCTGCGCAAGAACGAGCCGGATTAAAAGTAGACTGTTCTGCGTTAAAAGAATTTAAGAAGCGCCGCAGTGGCGCATCGCTACCCTGAGATAGCCGTCTTCCATGTTTGGTTCCAACGACGACAAAAAGACGCCGGCCGCGGCTGGTGAAAAGAAAGGCCTGTTCGGCTGGTTGCGCAAAAAACCGCAGCAACCCGTAGCCGAACAGCCGCAAAACCCCATTCCGGCTGAAGCGGAGCAACCGGCTGCGTTGCCGGTCGAAACGCCGGCTGCCGTTGCCCCGGTCGAGGTGGCTGCAGCACCTGGTGCTGCGCCTGCACCGGTTGCTGTTCCAGAGCCCGCTGCCGTTGCGCCCGTTGCGCCGGTCGAGGTCCAGCCCGCAGCGCCCGCCGGCCTGGTGCTGCCCGTGCCAGAAGAGCCGGTTGCCCTGGTCGCCGACCTTGAGCCACACACACCGCCGCCGATTCCGCCGCGCCAGGAGCCTGCTCCCGCGCCAGTGGTTGAGCCAGTGTTCATCGCGCCTGAGCCGGTGGTGGTTGCACCTGAACCGGTTGTAGCGCCGGAACCAGTGGTAGTGCCCGAGCCCGAACCCGAACCCGAACCCGAGCCTGTAGCCGCTGCTGTTGCAGCGCGAGTTCCGGTTGCCGAGCCAGCCCCGGCCGAGCCAGCCGCACCTGTGCGCAGCGAAGAGAGCAAGGGCGGCTTCTTCGCCCGCCTCAAGCAGGGCCTGTCGAAGACCAGCGCCAGCATTGGCGAAGGCATGGCCAGCCTGTTCCTCGGCAAGAAGGCCATCGATGACGACCTGCTTGATGAAATCGAAACCCGCCTGCTGACCGCCGATGTTGGCGTCGAAGCCACCTCGGTGATCGTCCAGAGCCTGACCCAGAAGGTCGCGCGCAAGCAGCTGGCCGACAGCGACGCGCTGTACAAGTCGCTGCAAGACGAGCTGGCCGACCTGCTCAAGCCGGTCGAGCAACCGCTGCACATTCAAGCCCAGAGCAAGCCGTTCGTGATCCTCGTGGTCGGCGTCAATGGCGCCGGCAAGACCACCACCATCGGCAAGCTGGCGAAGAAGCTGCAGCTTGAAGGCAAGAAGGTCATGCTCGCCGCAGGTGACACCTTCCGCGCCGCAGCGGTCGAGCAACTGCAGGTCTGGGGCGAGCGTAACCAGATCCCGGTCATCGCCCAGCACACCGGTGCCGATTCGGCTTCGGTTATCTTCGATGCCGTGCAAGCCGCCAAGGCCCGTAACATCGATGTGCTGATCGCCGACACCGCCGGCCGCCTGCACACCAAAGACAACCTGATGGAAGAGCTGAAGAAGGTTCGCCGGGTCATTGGCAAGCTCGATGCCGACGCGCCCCACGAGGTGCTGCTGGTGCTCGACGCCGGTACCGGCCAGAACGCCATCAACCAGGCCAAGCACTTCAACCAGAGCGTTGAACTGACCGGTCTGGCCCTGACCAAGCTCGACGGTACCGCCAAGGGTGGGGTGATCTTTGCCCTGGCCAAGCAGTTCGGCCTGCCGATCCGCTATATTGGCGTGGGCGAAGGGATTGACGATCTGCGCACCTTCGAAGCCGAACCCTTCGTGAAAGCACTGTTTGCCGAGCGGGAGCATCCATGATTCGATTCGAACAGGTCGCCAAGCGCTACCCCAATGGTCACGTTGGCCTGCATGAGTTGAGTTTTCGGGTGCGTCGGGGCGAATTCCTGTTCGTGACCGGCCATTCCGGCGCCGGCAAAAGCACTCTGCTGCGCCTGCTGCTGGCCATGGAACGCCCTACCAGCGGCAAGCTGCTGCTGGCCGGGCAGGACCTGGGGCAGATCAGCAACGCGCAAATCCCGTTCCTGCGCCGGCAGATCGGCGTGGTGTTCCAGAACCACCAGTTGCTGTTCGACCGTACCGTATTCAACAACGTCGCCCTGCCGCTGCAGATCCTCGGCCTGTCCAAGGCCGAAGTGGCCAAGCGGGTCGACTCGGCGCTCGAGCGCGTGGCCCTGTCGGACAAGGCCGAGCTGTACCCGGGTGACCTGTCTACCGGCCAGCAGCAGCGCGTCGGCATTGCCCGCGCCATCGTTCACCGCCCGGCCTTGCTGCTGGCGGACGAACCCACCGGTAACCTCGACCCGCGCCTGGCCGCGGAGATCATGGGTGTTTTTGAAGATATCAACCGCCTGGGCACCAGCGTACTGATCGCCAGTCACGACCTGGCGCTGATCGCGCGCATGCGCCATCGCATGCTGACCCTGCAGCGCGGCCGCTTGATCGGCGATGGGGAGGCCGGGCAATGAGTGCGACACGTAGTCCCAAGGTTTCCGAACGAGTAGCGCCAAAAGCCGCTGACCCTGCGCCGGAAAAGAAAAAACCCGGCGGCGGCCACGACGATGACGGCCCGGATTTCCGTACCCTGCTGCACGCCTGGCTGGAAAGCCACCGCTCAAGCCTGCTCGACAGCCTGCGGCGCCTGGGCAAGCAGCCGATCGGCAGCTTCTTTACCTGCCTGGTGATGGCCGTGGCCCTGAGCCTGCCCATGGGCCTGTCGTTGCTGCTGAGCAACGTCGAGCGCCTGGGTGGTTCGTGGCAGCGCGCGGCGCAGATTTCCCTGTACTTGAAACTCGATGCCAGCAGCCACGACGGCGAAGCCTTGCGCGAGCAGATCAAAGGTTTGCCAGGGGTTGCCGAGGCCGAATACGTCAGCCGCGAACAAGCCCTCAACGAGTTCCAGCAGCAGTCCGGCCTGGGCGAAGCCCTGCGCGAACTGCCGGAGAACCCGTTGCCTGGGGTCGTGGTGGTGACTCCCGCAGAGGTCGACAAGCCGGCGCTGGAAGCCCTGCGTCAGCGCCTGGCCGAGCTGCCCAAGGTCGAAGCCGCGCAACTGGACCTGGTGTGGGTCGAGCGCCTGGCGGCGATTCTCAAACTGGGCGACCGCTTTGTCTTCGGCCTGACCGTCTTGCTGGTCTCGGCGCTGCTTTTGGTAATTGGTAACACAATTCGCCTGCACATCGAGAACCGCCGCACCGAGATCGAGGTGATCAAGCTGGTCGGCGGCACCGACAGCTATGTGCGCCGGCCTTTCCTGTACATGGGCGCCTTGTATGGCCTGGGTGCCGGGGTATTGGCCTGGGGCGTGCTGGCGTTTGGCCTGAACTGGCTGAACGACGCGGTTATCGGGCTCTCCGGGCTGTACGGCAGTGATTTTGCCTTGGCCGGGGTTCCGTCAGCCGATGGTCTGTCCCTCTTGCTTGGGGCGGTGTTGTTAGGGTATATCGGTGCTTGGATTGCGGTCGCCCGCCACTTGAGCGAGCTTGCACCGCGATAGTGTCTTTTTGCTGGTATTGACTCTTTTCATTTTTAGGGAACTTGTTTCGCGGTTCCCGGTCAATGTTGGCAGTGCCTTTGGCACGAGTTTAGTGAGTCGGAGGTTTTTTCGTATGACCACTTCGTTGCAACCTGCCTATGCCCTGGTTCCCGGCGCAAACCTGGAAGCCTATGTGCACACGGTCAACAGCATTCCATTGCTGACGCCCGAGCAGGAGCGTGAACTGGCCGAGAGTCTCTACTATGAGCAGGATCTTGGGGCGGCTCGGCAGATGGTGCTCGCCCACCTGCGTTTTGTTGTACACATCGCTCGAAGCTATTCGGGCTACGGGCTGGCCCAGGCCGACCTGATTCAGGAAGGCAACGTTGGCCTGATGAAAGCGGTCAAGCGCTTCAACCCGGAAATGGGCGTGCGCCTGGTATCCTTTGCGGTGCACTGGATCAAGGCCGAGATTCACGAGTTCATCCTGCGCAACTGGCGGATCGTCAAAGTGGCGACCACCAAGGCCCAGCGCAAGCTGTTCTTCAACCTGCGCAGCCAGAAAAAACGCCTGGCCTGGCTGAACAACGATGAAGTTCATCGTGTCGCCGAAAGCTTGGGTGTCGAACCGCGTGAAGTGCGTGAAATGGAGAGCCGCCTGACCGGTCAGGACATGGCCTTCGACCCGGCCAGTGAAGCCGACGACGACAGTGCATTCCAGTCGCCGGCCAACTACCTGGAAGACCACCGTTACGACCCTGCGCGTCAACTGGAGGATGCCGACTGGAGTGACAACTCCACCAGCAACCTGCACGAAGCCCTGCAAGGCCTGGATGACCGCAGCCGCGATATTCTCTATCAGCGCTGGCTGGCCGAGGAAAAGGCCACCCTGCATGACCTGGCCGAGAAATACAGCGTATCCGCCGAGCGGATACGCCAGCTGGAAAAGAACGCGATGAACAAGGTCAAAGCCTTGATCGCGGTCTGATTCGCAAAACGGCAATAACCAAAAAGCCCCGACGTGTCGGGGCTTTTTCATGATTCTCCGCCACCCCTGTCGAGGCTGTTATGACCATTTCCTTGTATGCCGCTTCTGTTCCTGTCTTCAAGCAGATGCTCAACGCCCTGAGCGATGTGCTGAACAAGGCCGAAGCTCACGCCACGGCGAAAAACATTGATCCGAGCGTGTTTCTCCAGGCTCGCCTGTATCCGGATATGTTTCCGCTGGTTCGCCAGGTGCAGATCGCTGTTGATTTCGCCAAGGGCGTTTCGGCGCGCCTGGCTGAGGTCGAGTTGCCGAAATACGATGACAGCGAAACCACCTTTGCCGAGCTGCAAGCGCTGATCAGCAAGGTCCTGGCTTTCCTGGACGGCATTGCGCCGGCGCAGATCGACGGCAAGGAAGGCATTGAAATCGTGACCCGTCCGGGCACGCCGAAAGAGAAGCGCTTCAGTGGCCAGGCCTATTTGCTGACCTACGGCCTGCCGCAATTCTTCTTCCACGTCACCACCACCTACGCAATCCTGCGTCACAACGGTGTAGAAGTGGGCAAGCGTGACTACATGGGCGCGTTCTAAAATCTTTACCCAGTAATGGGCAAGCAGTAAAAACCCGGCAAAGCGTGCGCTTTGCCGGGTTTTTTATTGCTTCCAAGGTGCCCGACGCGGGCTGTCCAGCTGCGCCAGGTAGCTGTTACCACCGAGCTGGCGCATCTGCTGGCGAATCCAGCCTGCGCGTCGCGCCACATAAGTGCTGGGCCGGCTGGCGCTCCAGTTCAGCGGGCTGGGCAGCACTGCGGCCAGCAGGCTGGCCTGCTGGCGCGAAAGCTGGCTGGCATCGACGCCGAAGTGGTGCCGGGCGGCCGCCTGTGCACCAAACACGCCTTCGCCCCACTCGGCGCTGTTGAGATAGACCTCAAGAATCCGCTCTTTCGACCACAGCAGCTCGATCAAAGCGGTGAACCAGGCTTCGAGCCCCTTGCGCAACCAGCTACGGCCGGCCCAGAGGAACTGGTTCTTGGCCACTTGCTGGCTCAAGGTACTGGCGCCGCGAATGCTGCCGCCGCGCTCGTTATGGGCCAGCGCCGCCTGGATGGCGTTGAAGTCAAAGCCCCAGTGGTTGGCGAACTTCTGGTCTTCGCCGGCAATCACAGCCACTTTCAGCTCATCGGAGATTCGCTCCCACGGCTCCCAGTCCCGTTGCAAGTCGATCGGCTGGCCATCGAACCAGGACTCGACCTTGCGCTCGACCATCAGGGCGGTGCCGGGCGGCGGCACCCAGCGAAACACCAGCACCAGCAGGGCGCTGCCTGCGGCAAACCACAGCAGGGCACGGGTGAGGCGACGGAAAATGGAAGACAGCATAGGCGATGGCTTGGCCGAAGCGATGGAGCGGGCCATTATACAGACCCTGTGCTGACTAGGAGTCTTCCCAATGCTGCGTAGTTTTCTGCTGCTTTCGGCGTTTTTCGGCTTTACCGGCGTGGCCCTGGGCGCCTTTGCTGCCCATGGCCTCAAGGGCCGGCTGAGCAGCGAATACCTGGCGATCTTTCATACCGGCGTCACCTACCAGCTGGTACACGCCCTGGCCCTGCTCGCGGTAGCAGTGCTGTCGGTGCACCTGCCAGGGCGTCTGGTCGGGTGGGCCGGTGGTCTGTTCACCCTGGGGATCCTGCTGTTTTCCGGTAGCCTGTATGTGCTGACCCTGAGCGGCATCGGCAAGCTCGGTATCATCACCCCCTTTGGCGGCCTGGCGTTTCTCGGCGGATGGCTGTGCCTGGGCCTTGCAGCCTGGCGTCTGAGCTGACCCGCGAGTCCGGATCGAGACGAATGGCGCGGCCCGGCCTTGGGTTTGCGCCCTGATCAGGGCTAGAATGCGGGCCCCTAAAAATAATGGCGGCCGTGCGCATGCGCATTCAACTGAACGGTGAACCTTTCGAATTGCCCGATGGCGAAAGCGTCGCGGCCCTGCTCAACCGGCTTGACCTGGCGGGTCGCCGGGTGGCGGTCGAACTCAACCTGGACATCGTGCCGCGCAGCCAGCACGACGTCACCACGCTGAACGACGGCGATCAGGTTGAAGTGGTGCACGCCATTGGCGGCGGCTAGGCCTTCGCGCTTCACCTGCAAGTCCCTCAACCTTCAAGAGGATTACCGATGAGCAACGTTCGTAGCGACAAGCCCTTCACCCTGGCCGGTCGTACCTTCCAGTCGCGCCTGCTGGTCGGCACCGGCAAGTACCGTGACCTGGAAGAAACCCGCCTGGCCATCGAGGCCTCCGGCGCCGAGATCGTCACGGTTGCCGTGCGCCGCACCAACATCGGCCAGAACCCGGGCGAACCGAACCTGCTCGACGTGCTGCCGCCCGATCGCTACACCATCCTGCCGAACACCGCTGGCTGCTATGACGCGGTCGAAGCCGTGCGCACCTGCCGCCTGGCCCGTGAACTGCTCGATGGCCACAACCTGGTCAAGCTCGAAGTACTGGCCGACCAGAAGACCCTGTTCCCCAACGTGATCGAGACCCTCAAGGCCGCCGAAGTGCTGGTCAAGGACGGTTTCGACGTGATGGTCTACACCAGCGACGACCCGATCATCGCCCGCCAGCTGGCCGAAGCCGGCTGCATCGCGGTGATGCCACTGGCCGGCCTGATCGGTACGGGCCTGGGGATCTGCAACCCGTACAACCTGCAGATCATCCTCGAAGAATCGAAAGTCCCGGTGCTGGTCGATGCCGGTGTCGGTACCGCGTCCGACGCCACCATCGCCATGGAAATGGGCTGTGAGGCGGTGCTGATGAACTCGGCGATCGCGCACGCACAGCAGCCGATCATGATGGCCGAAGCCATGAAACACGCCATTGTCGCTGGCCGCCTGGCTTACCTTGCCGGGCGTATGCCGAAAAAACTCTATGCCAGCGCCTCGTCGCCGCTGGATGGTCTGATCAAGTAAGAGCCCCTGATGACTGAATCGCAAGAAACGCCGATCACCACCGAAGGCGAAGAGCGCCAACACCGCCGCATCAAGAGTTTCGTGATGCGCGCCGGGCGCATGACCGAAGGCCAGCAGCGCGGCCTGGACCAGGGTGGACCGCTGTTCATCCTGCCCCTGGCCGAGAGCCCGGTGGACTACGACCAGGTTTTCGGCCGCTCGGCGCCGCGTACCCTGGAGATCGGCTTCGGCATGGGCCACTCCCTGCTGGAAATGGCTGCTGCCGCGCCAGAGCAGGACTTCATCGGTGTCGAAGTGCACCGTCCGGGTGTCGGGGCGCTGCTCAACGGCGTGCTGACTCAGGGTCTGAAGAACCTGCGGGTGTATGACTGCGATGCCATCGAAGTGCTGAACAAGTGCGTGGCTGACAACAGCCTCGACCGGTTGATGCTGTTCTTCCCCGACCCTTGGCACAAGAGCCGTCACCACAAGCGCCGCATCGTCCAGCCGGAATTCGCGCAGCTGGTGCGCAGCAAGCTCAAGGTGGGCGGTGTGTTCCATATGGCCACCGACTGGGAGCCTTATGCCGAATACATGCTGGAAGTGATGAACGTGGCGCCGGGCTATCGCAACCTGGCCGCCGACGGCAAGTGCGTAGAGCGTCCGGCAGAACGCCCGATCACCAAGTTCGAACGCCGCGGCGAGCGGCTTGGGCATGGGGTGTGGGATCTGAAGTTCGAAAAACTGGCGTAGGTGATGTCAATCGCGGGGCAAGTCGGGTCGCCCCGCGATGCTTTTCAGCGCCGATCGGCAACCACGCCAATCAACACCAGCACAATCAGCAGCACCGGCGCCAACGCATAGTTGTTGAACTGCGCCAGCCCCTTCACCACCCACGGGGTGGCATAGATCAATGCCGCACCGCTGCCGATCATCACCAGCAAGGCCATGAACGGTACGCGCAAGGCGCCTGCAAGGCCGCCCAGGCGTTGTTCGACCCAGCCTTTGATGTCGGTGCCAAACAGCACCAGCAAACAGCCCACCAAGGCCAGGGAAATCTCCGACAGGTTGCTGCGGCTCCAGCGGGAAACGGTCGAGAGCAGGTCGAGTACCAGGTCCATTCGCAATCCTTAGGTCAAGAAATACTGCAGCAGGTCGTTGAGGAACAACTGGCCGCGCGCGGTAGCGACCAGTCGCGTCGGTTCGACCTGCAAAAGCCCTTTTTGTTCGGCTTCACGCCGCGCCGCCGCCAGTTGCTCCAGGGGCAGGCCGGTACGCTGGCTGAACAGCTCGATGTCTACGCCCTGGGTCAGGCGCAGGGCGTTCATCAGGAACTCGAAGGGCAGCTCGTCCACCGGCAGCAGCTTTTCGCCGGCCTTGAAGGGCTTGGCCGGGTTCAGGTAGTCCTTGGGCAGGCGGGTTTTCCAGGTGCGCAGGATGCGCCCGTCCGGGTGGCTGAGTTTGCCGTGGGCGCCGGCGCCGATACCGATGAAGTCGCCAAAGCTCCAGTAGTTGAGGTTGTGCCGCGCGGCACGTCCCGGCTGGGCGTAGGCCGAGACTTCGTACTGGGCGTAGCCGTGGCTGGCCAGCAGGGCCTGGCCGGCTTCCTGGATGTCCCAGAGGATGTCGTCTTCGGGCAGCAGCGGTGGCTGGTTCCAGAACACCGTATTCGGTTCCAGGGTCAACTGGTACCAGGACAGGTGCGTGGGGTTCAGCGCAATCGCCTGGCGCAGGTCGCCCAGGGCGTCGTCCAGCGACTGGTCGGGCAGGCCATGCATCAGGTCGAGGTTGAAGTTGTCGAAGCCGGCATTGCGCGCCATGTCGGCGGCGCGAATCGCCTCGTCACCGTTGTGGATGCGGCCCAGGGCTTCGAGCTTGGCTTGCTGGAAGCTCTGGATGCCGATCGACAGGCGATTGATGCCCAATTGCCGGTAGGCCTTGAACTTCTCTTGCTCGAAGGTCCCGGGGTTGGCCTCCAGGGTGATTTCGATGTCGCTGGCAAACGGTATGCGTTGCTCCACACCGACCAGCAAGCGCCCCAGCGCGCGGGCGCTGAACAGGCTCGGGGTGCCGCCGCCAAAGAAGATCGAGCTGATCGGGCGGCCATGGACGTTGCCTAGCTCCTGGTCGAGGTCGGCGAGCAGGGCGTCGACGTAGGCTTCTTCCGGCAGTTCGGGGGTGGCGGCGTGGGAGTTGAAGTCGCAGTACGGGCATTTACGCACGCACCAGGGGATATGGATGTACAGCGCCAGGGGCGGCAGCTGTGGCAGGGCCGCCCGCGGTACTTGGGAAGTAAAGCCAGCCTCGCCCAGGTGCAGTGGCTGTGCCGGCGAACGCTCGGTCATGCCAGGCCCAGACGTTGACGCAACAGGCTCATGGCGCGGGCACGGTGGCTGATCTGGTTCTTGTCGGCAGGGCTCAGCTCGGCGCTCGAGCAATCGCGCTCCGGGACCCAGAACAGTGGGTCATAGCCAAAGCCGTGCTCGCCGCTGGCCTGGGTCAGGATGCGCCCGTGCCACAGGCCTTCGCAGAGGATCGGCAGCGGGTCGTCGGCATGCCGGACCAAGGCCAGGACGCAGACGAACTGGGCGCCGCGCTGCTCCTGCGGGACGTCCTTGAGCACATCGAGCAACTTGGCGTTGTTTGCCGCATCGCCTTTGCCATCGGCATAACGAGCGGAGTAGATGCCCGGCGCGCCGCCGAGAAAGTCCACCGCCAGGCCCGAATCATCGGCCAGCGCCGGCATGCCGGAAATGCGCGCGGCATTGCGCGCCTTGAGGATGGCGTTTTCGACGAACGACAGGCCGGTTTCTTCCGGCTCGACGCTGCTGAATTCGCCAATCGAACGCAGTTGCACGGTGTCACCGAGCATGGCCTGCAGTTCCTTGAGTTTGCCGGCGTTATGGCTGGCCAATACGATTTGCTGAAAAGTCATCATTCGCCTGGAAAAAGCTCTTGGTTGAAGCTGATGGTTTCGGTCTTGCCACCAATGCCAACGTCGATGGTGAAGGTCCGGGTTTCCTGTTGTTCAACAGGGAACTGGGCGATGTAGTAGATGGCGCCCTGTTCGGTGATCTGCTTGAACTTCAACGGCACCGAGTTGCTGGTCAGGTCCTTGACGGTGCCGCTGACCTGGGTGACCAGTGGCTTGCCAGCCTTGATCACCGAGACGTTGATCACGCCCTGGTTCTTGCTGCGCACCAGTTCCGCAGCCTTGGCGATATCTGGTTGCAGGAAGGTCGAAATGAAAGTGCTGTAGTGCACCGTGGTATCACCGAACACTTCCTGGCGTTCGCCCTTGATGGCATCGGCGGCGACCGCCGTCACACTCAGGCAGGCAGTCAGTAAAAAACTCAACAAGCGACCCATGATCGTTCTCCTCCGGTGTGCGGGTTAAACCGCGACCTTGTGTTCGGTAAGGCCGGGGCTGCTGACACGGTAAATGCCGATCTCACCTAGAAGATTAGGCCATAGCTTGCTCGCCCACCCGTGGCGGTGCAAATGGTCGACCGCCAGGCGGTCGAGGACCTGGGCGCGGCGTTCGCTGCACAGGGCCTCGAAGTCTTCGAAGGTACAGAAGTGGATGTTCGGCGTGTTGTACCAGGTATACGGCATGAAGTCGGAAACCGGCATGCGACCTTTGGTCGCCAGGTACCAGCGGCAGCGCCAGTGGCCGAAGTTGGGGAAGGTGATGATGCACTGGCGGCCGACGCGCAGCATTTCGTCGAGAATGCGGTCGGGGTATTCCACGGCCTGCAGGGCCTGGGTCATGACCACCACGTCGAAACTGTTGCTGGCGAAGTTGCCCAGGCCCTTGTCGAGGTCCTGCTCGATGACGTTGACGCCCTTGGCCACGCACTGGGCGATGTTGTCGGGGTCGATTTCCAGGCCGTAGCCGGCCACCTGCTTGTGGTCGCGCAGCGACGCCAGCAGTTCACCGGTACCGCAACCGAGGTCGAGTACCCGGCTGCCGGCGGGGATCCAGTCTTGGATGATTTCCAGGTCGGCTCTCATAGGCTCCTCAGCAGACGATGCGGTTCATGTAGTTCGTGAATCCCGTGATGTAGCGCGGGGTCGGGATCAGGAAGGCATCGTGGCCATAGGGCGAATCGATATCCAGGTAGCAGACGTTCTTGCGTGCGGCGATCAGCGCATCGACGATCTCCCGCGAGCGCGCTGGCGAGAAGCGCCAGTCGGTGGTGAACGACATCACGCAGTAATCCGCGGTGACATGCGCAAGAGTCGCTGCCAGGTCGCCGCCGTGGCTGGCGGCCGGGTCGAAGTAATCCAGTGCCTTGGTCATCAGCAGGTAGGTGTTGGCGTCGAAACGCCCGGAGAACTCCTCGCCCTGATAGCGCAGGTAGCTTTCAACCTGGAACTCGACGCTGTGGAAGTCGTAGTTGAGCTTGTCGCTTTTCAGCTCGCGGCCGAATTTCTCGCCCATGGAGTCATCGGACAGGTAGGTGATGTGCCCGACCATGCGCGCCAGCATCAGGCCGCGCTTGGGGATCACGCCCTGATCCTGGAACGAGCCGCCGTGGAATTCCGGGTCGGTGAGGATGGCCTGGCGTGCCACCTCGTTGAAGGCGATGTTCTGTGCCGAGAGCTTGGGTGCCGAGGCGATGTCCAGGCAATGACGCACGCGATCGGGGTAGGTGATGGTCCACTGCAGCGCCTGCATGCCGCCCAGGCTGCCACCGACGACGGCGGCCCATTGCTGGATACCCAGGCGATCGGCCAGGCGCGCCTGGCTGTGCACCCAGTCTTCCACGGTCAGCACCGGGAAATCGGCGCCGTAGGGCTTGCCGGTGAGCGGGTTGATGCTGCTGGGGCCGGTGCTGCCGTTGCAACCGCCAAGGTTGTTGAGGCTGACCACGAAGAAACGATTGGTATCGATCGGCTTGCCGGGGCCGATGCAACTGTCCCACCAGCCCGGCTTGCGATCGTCGGGGCTGTGGTAGCCGGCGGCATGGTGATGGCCGGACAACGCATGACAGATCAGCACGGCGTTGCTGGCGCTGCTGTTGAGCGTGCCGTAGGTTTCGTAGATCAGTTCATAGGCGGCCAGCGAGCGACCGCAGGCCAGCGCCAGCGGCTCGCTGAACTGTGCCAGTTGCGGTGTTACCAGACCGACCGAATCTTCGGGAAAGACAGTGGACATCGACCCTGCTCACGCTTGAATGAGGCGTAAGTCTAAAGACCACTGCGAAGTGCGGCAAGGAAAGCATCGCGGGTCTAGCCCGCTCCTACAGAAGTGCTGTGGGAGCGGGCTTGCCCCGCGAGAGATCAGACCAGCAGGCGCAGAATCTCCGGCATTCCGCTCATCGCCGCCAGGTTGTTGATCACCAGCATGTCGATCAGCTTCAGCGCCATGAACGCCAGGATCGGCGAGATATCCAGGCCGCCGAGGTTCGGCAGGATACGGCGGAACGGTGCCAGGAACGGGTCGCAGATCTGGTTGATCAGCTCGGCGCCCGGGTTGTGGCTGCCCGGCGCGACCCACGAAAGGATCACGCTGATGATCAGGGCGAAGAAGAAAATCTTCAGAAACAGCGCGGTCACGCCAATGATCGACCAGACCAGCAATTGCAGCGGGTTGCCGGTGGTGCCGTAGGCCAGCAGCAGGGTCAGGCCCATCACCAGCAGCTGGATGATGATCGCCAGCAGCAGCGACGACATGTCCAGGCCGAACAGGCTCGGAATCACCCGGCGCATTGGTTTGAGCAGCGGTTGGGTGGCGCGTACGGCGAACTGGCTGAGCGGGTTGTAGAAGTCCGCGCGGACCAGTTGCAGGACAAAGCGCAGCACCACGATCAGCAGGTACAGGCTGCCGAGGGTCTGCAGCACATAGATTGCAGCGGTGTTCAATCCGATCATCTTCGGCTCCTTAGTTGCCCAGTTGTTCAGCCATTTCGGCCGAGCGGTGCGCAGCGGCACCCAGCGCCTGTTCCACCAGCGCTTCGAATCCATTGGCCTGGAACGACTTGATCGCCGCTTCCGTGGTGCCGGCCGGTGAGGTGACCCGACGGCGCAGTTCGGCGGCGTCAACATCGCTGCTGACCGCCATGTGCGCAGCGCCCAGGGCGGTTTGCAGGGTCAGCTTGGCGGCGGTTTCCCGTGGCAGGCCGAGTTTCTCGCCGGCGGCGGTCATGGCCTCGATCAGCAGGAAAAAATACGCCGGGCCACTGCCGGACACCGCAGTCACCGCATCCAGCTGTTGTTCGTTGTCCAGCCACAGGGCGATGCCCACGGCCGACAGCAGTTGCTCAGCCTGCTGGCGCTGGGCCGGCGAAACCTCGGCGGTGGCGAACAGGCCGCTGACGCCCTGGCGCAGCAGCGCCGGGGTGTTGGGCATGCAGCGCACGATCGGCTGGGCGCCGAGCCAGCTGTTCATGCTCGCGCAGGTGATCCCGGCGGCGATCGAGACGACCAGTTGCTCGGGCTTGAGCTTGGGCTTGAGCGCTTCGCACACGGCTTTCATCGCCTGTGGCTTGACCGCCAATACCACCACATCGGCGCCTTCGATGGCCTGGGCGTTGTCGGCGAACATCTCGATGCCGTGCTCGGCATGGATTTTCGCCCGCTGCTCGGCGCCCGGATCGCTGGCGCGGATCTGCGAAGCTTCCAGGCCCTGGGCGCGCAGGCCGCCGATCAGGCTGGCAGCCATGTTGCCGGCGCCGATAAAGGCAATACGAGTCTTGCTCATGTCAGGTCCTTGATAGGGAAAGAGGGAAAAAGCATGGGTCAGGGCTGGCCGTAGTCGCGGGCACCGAACAGCGCGGTGCCGATGCGCACCCAGGTCGCGCCCTGGGCAATCGCAGCTTCCAGGTCATGACTCATGCCCATGGACAGGGTGTCGAGGGGTAACTGAAGGCTCGCCTGCAACTCGCGAACCCGGGCGAAGGCCGCTTGTTGGGCGGCCTCGTCGTCGGTCGGCTCGGGAATCGCCATCAACCCGCGCAGGCGCAGGCGTGGCAGCGCGGCGATGGCGCTGGCCAGGGCTGGCAGCTCTTCGGGCGTGCAACCGGACTTGCTGGCTTCGCCACTGACGTTGACCTGCAGGCAGATGTTCAGCGCTGCACGGTTGTCAGGGCGTTGCTCGGACAGGCGTTGGGCGATTTTCAGACGGTCCACGGAATGTACCCAGTCAAAGTGCTCGGCAATCGCACGAGTCTTGTTCGACTGAATGGGGCCGATGAAGTGCCAGGTCAAGGGCAGGTCGGTCAATTCGCCCTGTTTGTTCAGGGCTTCCTGCAGGTAGTTCTCACCGACATCGCGCACCCCGGCGGCGAAGGCTTCGCGCACGGCAGCGGCGGGTTTGGTCTTGCTCACGGCCAGCAGCTGCACGGCCGCAGGCTCGCGCCCGGCGGCCAGCGCGGCGGCACGGATGCGTGCGGCGAGCGCGGAAAGGTTGTCTGCTATGGTGGACATTGATCGATGCCAGCGGCTCTTTGGGTCTGCGGCATTCTACCTGCTTGGCGGCCTTTGGGGAGTCTCATGGATGTGACTGAACTGCTGGCGCTGGCTGTGCAAGCCGGTGCCAGTGACCTGCACCTGGCGGCGGGCGAGGTGCCGGCGCTGCGTTTTGGGGGGTGTTTGCGGCCGCTGGAGTTGCCGGCGCTGACGCCGCAAGACATGGACGAAATGCTCGGACAGGTGATGTCCGCGGCGCAGCAAAAGGATTTTGAAACACATCTGGATATCGACTTTGCCTTTGCCGTGCCAGCATTGGCGCGCTTTCGGGTCAATGCTTTCCAGCAACTGCATGGCGCCGCTGCAGTGCTGCGGGTGATTCCGGCGCAGGTCAGCAGCCTGGCAGAACTCGACCTGGGGGATGTGTTTCGGCAAATTGCCGAGCTGTCGGGCGGGCTGGTGCTGGTTACCGGGCCCACAGGGTCGGGCAAATCGACCACCCTGGCGGCTCTGGTCGATCACCTGAACCGTGAGCGGGCGCTGCACATCGTCACCCTCGAGGACCCCATCGAATTTATCCACAGCTCGCAGCGCAGCCGCATCACCCAGCGCGAGATCGGCCGGCACACCCGGGGTTTTGCCCAGGCCTTGCGCGCAGCATTACGCCAGGATCCGGATGTGATCATGCTCGGTGAACTGCGCGATCCGCAGAGCATTCGCCTGGCCCTGACTGCAGCGGAAACCGGGCACCTGGTATTGGCCACGGTGCATACCGGCTCGGCGGCGAAAACCATTGACCGCCTGGTGGATGTGTTCGCCGCCGAAGAGAAGCAACTGGTACGCGCCATGCTCGCCGAGTCGCTGCAGGCAGTGGTCTCGCAGGTTCTGGTGGAGAAGGTTGGCGGCGGCCGGCTGGTAGCCCACGAGATACTCCTGGCAACGCCTGCGGTGCGCAACCTGGTGCGCGAGGGCAAGGTGGCGCAGATTTATTCGGCGATACAGACAGGCGGGGCACAGGGGATGCAGACCCTCGACGCGTGTCTGCAGGGCCTGGTGCGTCAAGGGCTGGTCAGCCCTGAAAGCGCCCGAGAGCGGGCGCCGGGGCGTTTCTAGCGTTTGGCCAGGGCCAGTTGCTGGCTTTTTGGCAAGACACGTTTGGCAACCACGTAACGGCTGTTCCAGTACGGCTTGTTCAGGGTGTCGATGCTTACCCGTTTGCCAGTGCGCGGCGCGTGGATGAAGCGGTCGTTGCCCAGGTAGATGGCGACGTGGTTGACCCGGCGGCTCTTGATATTGAAGAAGATCAGGTCGCCGGGCTTGAGGTCGTTACGATCGACTTTTATGCCGTGGCCGCTGGCCATGGCGTTGGAGGTGCGGGGCAGGTCGACTTCATCGATGTCGTTGAAGGCGTACTTGACCAGGCCGCTGCAGTCAAAGCCCTTGCTCGGGCTGCTGCCGCCCCAGCGATACGGGGTGCCGAGCACGTTGACCGCGCGGCTGAGCACATCGCTGCTCTGCTGCGGCGACATGGCCGCGGCAACCGGCAGCGGCTTGCCCGGGCGAGCGCTGCGCTTGGGGCTGTGCTGGACTTTGTTGCTGCTGACGTTCTTGTGTGGACGCGCAGCAGTGGAATTGGAGGTGTACCCGGAGAAACCGTTGGGTAACCGTTGCTCACGATTGGTGGCGTGGGCAGCCAGTGGCAATAATAGGCAGATGGTCAGCCATGTCTTGAAAAAAGGACGCATAGGCAGGGCTCTGGTTGGTTAGCGCGCAACTTTATAACAGCTTTTTGATCAAATTCTGATCCGTTGGTCGATTCCAGGGGGCGGCAAAAACCGGCAGAAGCGGCGATTGGCCTGCATTCGAAAGGCGCGGGCCAGACAGGATAGGGGTTTGCGGCGGGTAGGGTGGCAAATGACCACACGTCGGCTTGCCACAGAAAAGTCACATTTTTCTTTAGAAAATTTATCGATAACCCACAGGGGCTATGAATGAACAGTTATCAACAGGGCGGTCAGCTACACGACACCCACAGCAAGGTGATCGGTTATCTGCTGTGGATTTTCGGCTTCACCGGTTCGCACCGCTTCTACTATGGCAAGCCGGTCACCGGCACGATCTGGTTCTTCACCCTGGGCCTGCTCGGCATCGGCTGGTTGATCGACCTGTTTCTGATTCCGGCGATGGACCGCGAAGCCGACCTGCGCTTTCAGCCGGGTCCACTGGACTACAGCCTGGCGTGGATCCTGCTGACCTTCCTCGGGGTGTTTGGCGTGCACCGCATGTACCAGGGCAAGTGGATCACCGGCCTGATCTACCTGTGCACCGGCGGGTTATTCCTGGTGGGGGTGCTGTATGACTTCTGGACGCTCAATACCCAGGTGTCACTGGCCAACGCCCAGCGGCGTTAAGGCCTGAAGCCTTGTCGCAGCGAATGCGACAAGGCTTTTGCGGCGGGGTTACTGGCGGGTCTGGCGCTGCTGCAACAGCAGGTTGCTGAAGCCGCTGCCAGCCAGTTGCTTTTGCGCCACGGTCAGCTGCTCACGGTTGCTGAACGGGCCAACCAGCACGCGGTACCAGGTTTCTTCCTTCACCGTGCCGGACTCCACCTTGACCGCCTGGCCGAGCAGGATGATCTGCGCGCGGACCTTGTCGGCGTCGGCCTGCTTGCGGAACGAGCCGGCCTGCAGGAAGAACTGGGTGGTCGCCGCCGGCTTGATCACCGGTGGTGCGGGTGGTGGCGTTTGGCCCATCAACGCGGCCTGGGCACGAGCGGTGTCGATCTTCGCCGCTTCCGCCGGGGTGACCGGAGGTTGCGCCGGCACCGGCGGGGTTTTCTCCGGCACCGCTTCAGGCGGCACGATCACTTCCGATTCCGGCAGCAAGGTATAGAAGTCGTACTTGGGCTTCACCGGCTGCTGCGGGCTTGGTGCGGTCTTGTTGGCTTCGGCGACCTTCTCGGCCTTCTGCTGCTCGGGCTTGGTGCGCTTGACCTCGCCGTTGCCAGGCTCAAGCTTCATCAGGAACACGACAAAGGCGCCCACCGACAAGCCGATTGCCAGCCACAGCCAGCCCGGGATCGGCTGCTTGGCAGGTGCCTGATAGCGACTCGCGCCGCGCTTGGGTGCGGGTTTTTTCTTGGCAGCCAACTTACATGCGCTCCAGGGTTTCCAGGCCGAGCAGTTGCAGACCTTGCTTGAGGGTACGACCGGTCAGGGCGGCCAGACGCAGGCGGCTCTGCTGCTGTTCAGGGGTGTCGGCGGCGAGGATCGGGCAGTTCTCGTAGAAGCTCGAGAACAGGCCGGCAACGTCGTAGAGGTAAGCGCACAGCACGTGCGGCGTGCCCTTCTCGGCGACGTTGTTGAGGATCTCGCCGAACTGCGCCAGGCGTGCAGCCAGGTCCTGCTCCTGCGGTGCTTGCAGGATGATCTGGCCGTCGACTTCTTCAAAGCTCTTGCCCAGCTTGCGAAACACACCGGCGACGCGGGTGTAGGCGTACAGCAGGTAAGGCGCGGTGTTGCCTTCGAAGTTGAGCATCAGTTCGAAGTTGAAGCTGTAGTCGCTGGTGCGGTGCTTGGACAGGTCGGCGTATTTCACCGCGCCAATGCCGACCACTTCGCCGATGGCGCGCAGGTCGGCCTCGGCCAGCTCCGGGTTCTTCTCCTTGACCAGGGCGTAGGCACGTTCCTTGGCTTCGGTGAGCAGGTCGATCAGCTTCACCGTGCCGCCGTCGCGGGTCTTGAACGGACGGCCGTCGGCGCCGTTCATGGTGCCGAAGCCCATGTGCTCCATTTGCATCGGGTGGCCGACGAAACCGGCGCGGCGAGCCACTTCGAACACCTGGTTGAAGTGCAGGGCCTGACGCTGGTCGACGAAGTACAGGGCGCGGTCGGCCTTGAGCACGTTGCTGCGGTAGCGCACGGCAGCGAGGTCGGTGGTGGCGTACAGGTAGCCGCCGTCGGCTTTTTGCACGATCACCGGCAGTGGCTCGCCTTCGGCGGTTTTGAATTCTTCAAGGAATACGCACTGGGCGCCCTTGCTCTCGACCAGCAGACCCTTGGCCTTGAGGTCGCTGACGACATTGGCCAGGTCGTCGTTGTAGGCGCTTTCGCCCATGACGTCGGCCATGGTCAGTTTGACGTTGAGCAGTTCGTAGGTCTTCTGGCAGTGCGACAGCGAGATGTCCTTGAAGCGGGTCCACAGTTTCAGGCATTCCGGGTCGCCGGCTTGCAGCTTGACCACCAGGCCACGGGCGCGGTCGGCGAACTCTTCGGACTCGTCGAAGCGTTTTTTCGCCGCACGGTAGAAGTTCTCCAGGTCCGACAGCTCGTCGCTGGTGATCGGGTTTTCCTGCAGGTAGGCCATCAGCATGCCGAACTGGGTGCCCCAGTCGCCGACGTGGTTCTGGCGGATTACGTCATCGCCGAGGAACTCCAGCACGCGGGATACGGCATCACCGATGATGGTCGAACGCAGGTGGCCGACGTGCATCTCCTTGGCCAGGTTAGGGGCCGACAGGTCGACCACCACCTTCTGCTGCGGGCCGGCTTTCTTCACGCCAAGCTTGGCGTCGGCCAGGGCCGCATCCAGGCGCGAGGCCAGGGCCTGGGTGTTCTGGAAGAAGTTGAGAAAGCCTGGGCCGGCGATCTCGACCTTGCTCACCTGCTCGTCGGCAGGCAGGGCGGCGATGATCTTCTCGGCCAGGTCGCGCGGTTTCATGCCGGCAGGCTTGGCCAGCATCATCGCGATGTTGCTGGCGAAGTCGCCGTGGGTCTTGTCCCGGGCGTTCTCCACCTGGATCGCCGGCGTCAGCCCTTCAGGCAGCACACCGTCGGTGACGAGTTGGGTGAGGGCTTGCTGGATCAGCTGGCGAATGGTGTCTTTCATGGGCTTCTCTTTCGACCGCAAGCGCGGCGGCGCTTCGATGCGCAGGTGGAAAAACTGGACATTATCCGTTGCCGGGGCGAGGTTGCCAACCTTTGGGGCGTTCTGTTCGGCCCTCATCGCTGGCAAGCCAGCTCCCACAGGAGTTTCTGGCGCTTTCAAATTGTGCGGTCACCGCTGACCCTGTGGGAGCTGGCTTGCCAGCGATGGGGCCAATGCTGTCAGTACAAATCCACCGGATCGACATCCAGCGACCAACGCACCTGGCGCCCGGACGGCATCTGTTCCAACACTAGCAACCAGGCGCTGATCAGTCGATGCAAAGGTGCCCTGGCATTGGCCTGGAGCAACAATTGCGCACGAAACCGCCCGGCACGGCGTTCCATCGGCGCCGGTACCGGGCCCAGCAGTTCGATGCCGTGCAGGTTCTGTTCGGCCAGCAACTGCTCGGCGGCGCTGCAGGCTTCATCGAGAAACCCCTCGGCCTGCCCCGGCTTATGCGCTTCGGCGCGCAACAGCGCCAGGTGCGCGAAAGGCGGCAGGCCGGCGGCGCGGCGCTCGCTCAGGGCCTGCTCGGCAAAGGCGAAGTACCCCTGCTCGGTCAGTTGCACCAATAAAGGATGGTCGGCCAGGTGGGTCTGGATGATCACCTTGCCCGGCTCCTCGGCGCGCCCGGCGCGGCCGGCGACCTGGACGATCATCTGCGCCATGCGCTCGCTGGCGCGAAAATCGCCGGAGAACAGGCCGCCGTCGGCATCGAGGATCGACACCAGGGTCACCCGCGGAAAATGGTGGCCCTTGGCGAGCATCTGGGTGCCAACCAGGATGCACGGCTGGCCGCGCTGGATGGTGGCGAACAACTGGTTCATCGCATCCTTGCGCGAAGTGCTGTCGCGGTCGACCCGCAGCACCGGGTAATCCGGAAAAAGAATGCTCAGGCGCTCCTCGGCGCGCTCGGTGCCGGCACCCACCGGGCGCAGGTCGACTTTGTTGCACTGCGGGCACTGGCGCGGCACGCGCTCATCGTAGCCGCAGTGATGGCAGCGCAGCTCGTTGGAGCGCTGGTGCACGGTCATGCGCGCATCGCAGCGTGGGCATTCGGACATCCAGCCGCAGTCATGGCACAGCAGCGTCGGCGCAAAGCCGCGGCGGTTGAGGAACACCAGTACCTGCTGGCCGGCCGCCAGGGTCTGGCCGATGGCTTGCTGCATCGGCCCGCTGATGCCGCTGTCCAACGGCCGGCTCTTCACATCCAGGCGCAGGAAGCGCGGCTGCTGGGCGCCGCCGGCGCGCTGGTTGAGGCGCAGCAGGCCATAGCGGCCGCTGTGGGCGTTATGCAGGCTCTCCAGCGACGGCGTGGCCGAGCCCAGCAGGATCGGGATGTTCTCCTGGCGCGCGCGCACCAGCGCCAGGTCGCGAGCGTGGTAGCGCAGGCCTTCCTGCTGTTTATACGAGCCGTCGTGTTCTTCGTCGATGATGATCAAGCCGGGGTTTTTCATCGGTGTGAACAATGCCGAGCGGGTGCCGATGATGATGTCGGCCTCGCCGTCGCGGGCGGCCAGCCAGGCATCCAGGCGCTCGCGGTCATTGACCGCCGAGTGCAGCAGGGCGATGCGCGCGTTAAAACGCTGCTCGAAGCGCGCCAGGGTTTGCGGCCCCAGGTTGATCTCCGGGATCAGAATCAGCGCCTGCTTGCCGGCCTCCAGGGTTTCGCGGATCAGCTGCAGGTAAACCTCTGTCTTGCCGCTGCCGGTGACCCCGGCCAACAAGAAGGCATGAAAGCTGTCGAAGCCTGAGCGTACCGCATTGAAGGCGGTGCGCTGCTCGTCGTTGAGCGGCAGCTCCGGCTGCGCCAGCCAGTGTTCGTGGCGCTCCTGGGGCAAGTGGCGGCGCACCTCGACCTGCACCAGCTCCTTGGCCAGCAGCAGGTCGAGGCTGTCCTTGCTCAGCATCAGCTTGCTCAGCAGGGTATGGGCCACGCCATGGGGGTGCTGCGCCAGGGTTGCCAGGGCTTCGCGCTGGCGCGGCGCGCGGGCGATGCGCGGGTCGTCCAGGCGCGCGCCTGGGGCCACTTGCCAGAAGCGCTCCTGGCGCGCTTGCGCCGGTTCGCCCTGGCGCAGCAGCACCGGCAGGGCCCAGCTCAGGGTATCGCCGAGGCTGTGCTGATAATACTGCGCAGTCCACAGGCACAGCTTGAACAGTGCCGGCGGCAGCGGCGACACTGGATCGAGCAGGGCGATTGCGGGCTTGAGCTTGTCGGCCGGCACCTCGCTGGTGTCGCTGATCTCGATCAGGATACCGATCATCTCGCGTCGACCAAACGGCACGCGGATACGCATGCCCGGGGTCAGTGCCTGGCGCGCCATGCTTGCCGGTGCCCTGTAGTCGAACAGCCGCCGCAGGGGCGAGGGCAGGGCAAGGCGTAGAATGACGTCGGACACGCGAAAGGTTCTCTGCAGGGGGAATTCCAAGGTCCGGCGAGCCTAGCAGACGACCGCCGGTCTAAGCGACAACTTGCGTTGGCTGTTTGCTCTGGTATTATTCCGACCCTATTTTGCGTGCGGTATTCAACAATGGTGTTGAGTGGCGGCACGTCAGCACTGAGGAAACACCATGAAAGCCGATATCCATCCGGTATACGAAGCTGTAGAAGTTACCTGCAGCTGCGGTAACAAATTCGAAACTCGTTCGACTCTGGCCAAGGCCCTGCCGATCGACGTTTGCAACCTCTGCCACCCGTTCTACACCGGTAAGCAGAAGGTCCTGGACACCGGCGGCCGCGTACAGAAGTTCGCCGATCGCTTCGGCATGTTCGGTGCCAAGAAGTAAGATTGCGCGACGCTGGCCCGATGGGTTTGGCATTGCTGCTGAAAAAGGCGTCCCTCGTGGGCGCCTTTTTTATGGGCGCGATCTGGCAGTTGCCGGCCCTGGCATTCTGCGCGGCACCGGTCGATGCGCAGGTGGTCAGCGTGCGCCAGGTGGTCGATGGCGATACCTTGCGTCTGAATGATGGCCGCAGTGTTCGCCTGATTGGTATCAATGCACCGGAAATCGGTCGCAAAGGTCGCAGCAGTGAAGCCTTCGCCGAGGCTGCACGGCAGCGCTTGCAGGCCCTGGTCAAGGCCAGCGGCGGGCAGGTGGGGCTGGTTCCTGGCGTCGAGGCGCGGGACAAATATGGCCGTACTCTGGCGCATGTCTACGGCCGCTCTGGCGACAATTTCGAAGCACAACTGCTCAGTGAAGGCCTTGGCTACCGGGTTGCGGTGGCCCCCAACGTCGCGTTGGCCGGCTGCCAGGGTCAGGCCGAGCGCGCCGCTCGTCAGGCCGGCAAAGGCCTGTGGCGGCAATCGCCATTGACCCCGGCAAGCGCCGTGCGTCAGTCCGGTTTTGCCCTGATAAGTGGCAAGGTGATGGATATCCAGCGCAATCGCGGGGGTATCTGGATCGAAATCGACGATTCTCTGGTGCTTCAGGTGCCGGCACGCCTGCAGCGCAATTTCCCCTCTTCGTTCTTTACTGATCTGAAAGGTCGATCGATCGAAGCCCGCGGTTGGGTGCTGGATCGTTCCCGCAAAGGTGGCCTGAAGCCGGGACAGCAACGCTGGTTGCTGCCCCTGACCGATCCGTCGATGCTGGAAAGGGTCGAAAGATAAAAAATTGTCTACATTTTTTATTTCGATTGTACACATCGAAACCCTTGCAGGCCGTGGCTCTTGGCGGAAAGTCGTAGGTTAAAGGCCTTGACACAAGTGACCGGGCAGTCTTGTCGGCCCTTTGCTCTTTGCGTATCCTCGGCGGTCCGTCAGAACAGTAAATAGCGGAATGCCCACCATGTCAGATTTGAAAACTGCCGCTCTCGAATATCACGCTCAACCTCGTCCGGGGAAACTGAGCGTCGAGCTCACCAAACCTACCGCGACTGCTCGCGACCTGGCGCTGGCCTACAGCCCTGGCGTGGCTGAGCCGGTTCGCGAAATCGGTCGCGATCCGGAGCTGGCCTACAAGTACACCGGCAAGGGCAATCTGGTAGCAGTCATTTCCGACGGCACCGCCATCCTCGGCCTGGGTAACCTCGGCCCACTGGCCTCCAAGCCGGTCATGGAAGGCAAGGGCGTTCTGTTCAAGCGTTTCGCCGGTATCGACGTGTTCGACATCGAAGTCGACTCCGAGAGCCCGCAAGCCTTCATCGACACCGTCAAGCGCATCTCGATCACCTTCGGTGGCATCAACCTGGAAGACATCAAGGCGCCAGAGTGCTTTGAAATCGAGCGCGCGCTGATCGAACAGTGCGACATCCCGGTATTCCACGATGACCAGCACGGCACCGCGATCGTTACCGCCGCCGGCATGATCAACGCCCTGGAAATCGCTGGCAAAACCCTGGCCGACGCCAAGATCGTCTGCCTGGGCGCCGGTGCCGCCGCCATCTCCTGCATGAAACTGCTGGTGAGCATGGGCGCACAGATCGAGAACATCTTCATGGTTGACCGTACTGGCGTGATCCACGCTGGCCGTGACGACCTGAACCAGTACAAGGCGGTGTTCGCCCACGCTACCGACAAGCGCACCCTGGCTGACGCCCTGCAAGGCGCTGACGTGTTCGTCGGCCTGTCCGGCCCGAACCTGCTGAGCCCTGAAGGCCTGAAGTCGATGGCGCCGAACCCGATCGTGTTCGCCTGCTCCAACCCTGATCCAGAGATCTCCCCGGAGCTGGCCCACGCCACCCGTAACGACGTGATCATGGCTACCGGTCGTTCCGACTACCCGAACCAGGTCAACAACGTACTGGGCTTCCCGTTCATCTTCCGCGGTGCCCTGGACGTTCGTGCCAAGCGCATCAACGAAGAAATGAAGATCGCCGCCGCCAACGCCCTGAAAGACCTGGCCAAGCTGCCAGTGCCTAAGGAAGTCTGCGCAGCCTACGGCGTCGACGCCCTGGAATTCGGCCGTGAGTACATCATTCCGAAGCCAATGGACGCTCGCCTGATCACCGTGGTTTCCGATGCCGTGGCCAAGGCTGCGATCGAGACCGGTGTGGCGACCCTGCCGTATCCGAAGAACTACCCGCTGAAAAGCGTGGATGACGTGTTCAACGGCTAAGCTGTTGTAGCGTCATAACAAAAAGCCCCGGCTCGCGAGAGTCGGGGCTTTTTTGTGGCGGATCGTCTGTGGGTGGGTGTTGGCTTCATCGCTGGCAAGGCCAGCTCCCACAAAGAATCTGTGGGAGCCTCTGTCATCAGAACAGATCGATCGGCGCCGCTTCGTCTGCTGGCAGCGGGCTGCCTGGTGCGCTGCCGTTACCCAGCTCGTTGACCGACGGCGGCGTGTCTTCGGCCTTGAACAGCTCGAAGTAGGCGTTCGGCGTGCTTGGCGTCGCCGCCCGGCCGCTGACCGGATCGACGCGCAGGCTGAGGATGCCTTCCGGCTCGGCCGGGGCATGGTTGGGCTTGTCTTTGAGTGCAGCGCCCATGTAGCTCATCCAGATCGGCAGGGCCACGGTGCCGCCATACTCGCGGCGGCCGAGGGTTTCCGGTTGGTCGAAGCCGGTCCAGACGGTGGTTACGTAGTCGGCGTTGTAGCCGGAGAACCAGGCGTCCTTGGATTCGTTGGTGGTACCGGTCTTGCCGGCAAGGTCGGTACGGCCCAGGGCCAGGGCGCGGCGCCCGGTACCGCGCTTGATCACGTCCTGGAGCATGCTGGTGAGGATATAGCTGGTGCGCCCGTCAATGATGCGCTCGGCCACGGCCGGCGGCTGGGCGACGGCGGCGGCCGGATCGCTGGCCACGGTGCTCAGGCCTTCGCCCGGCAGCTGGGTGCTGATCGGCTGCTCGGGGGCGGCGATGCCGGCTTCGACCTGTTCGCTTTGCGGGACCCGTGGCGGGTTGGCAGTGAACAGGGTCTCGCCGTTGCGGCTCTCGATGCGTTCGATCAGGTATGGGCTGATCTTGTAGCCGCCGTTGGCAAAGGTGCTCCAGCCGGTGGCGATTTCCATCGGCGTCAGGGTTGCGGTGCCCAGGGCCAGCGACAGGTTGGGCGGCAGGTCCTGCTTGTTGAAGCCGAACTTGCTGATGTAGTCGATGGTCGGGCCTACGCCCATGGCCTGCAGCAGGCGGATCGATACCAGGTTGCGCGACTTGTACAGCGCCTCGCGCATGCGGATCGGGCCGAGGAAGGTGTTGGTGTCGTTTTTCGGCCGCCAGACCTTGTCCAGGTATTCGTCGACAAATACGATCGGCGCGTCGTTGACCAGGCTGGCGGCGGTGTAGCCGTTGTCCAGCGCGGCGCTGTACACGAACGGCTTGAAGCTCGAGCCCGGCTGACGCTTGGCCTGCATGGCGCGGTTGTAGTTGCTCTGCTCGAACGAGAAACCGCCGACCAGGGCGCGGATCGCACCACTGTTCGGGTCCAGCGATACCAGCGCGCTCTGCGCCCCCGGCACCTGGCTGAATTTGAGGCTGCCGTCGTCCAGGCGCTGCACGCGAATCAGGTCGCCGACCTGGGCAACGTCGGCAGGCTGCTGTGGTGCACGGCCCTGGCTGTTGGTGTTGAGGAACGGGCGGGCCCACTTCATGGTCTCCCAGGCCACCGACTCCTGGTTACCGGCGCGGGTCAGCACCTGCAGGCCGGTCTTGCTGACTTCGGTGACGATCACCGGCTCCAGGCCGCCCAGCGGGCGTTGCTTGCTCAGTTCCTGCAGCCAGGCGTCACGGGTCTTACCCGGGAAGCGCGACTCGGGGCCGCGGTAACCATGACGCTCGTCGTAGGCGGTGAGGCCGTTGAGTACGGCTTTGTTGGCGATTTCCTGCAGGTCGCTCGGCACCGTGGTGGTGACGCGGAAGCCTTCGGTGTAGGCATCGCTGCCGTAGCGGCCGACCATTTCGGCGCGGGCCATCTCGGCGATGTAGGGTGCGTTAACTTCTGGGGTCGGCACGTGGTAGCTGGCGTTGATCGGTTCGGCCAATGCTGTCTGGTAGCTGGCTTCATCAATTTTGCCGAGCTTGTACATGCGCCCCAGGATCCAGTCGCGGCGCTCTTTGGCGCGCACCGGGTTGGCCAGTGGGTTGAAGCGCGACGGCGCTTTCGGCAGGCCGGCGATCATCGCCATCTGCGCCAGGCTGACATCGCGGATCGACTTGCCGTAGTACACCTGCGCGGCGGCCTCGATGCCGTAGGCGCGGTTGCCCAGGTAGATCTTGTTGACGTACAGCTCGAGGATCTCGTCCTTGGTCAGTTCGCGTTCGATCTGCAGGGCCAGGAGAATCTCGTTGGTCTTGCGCGAGAAGCTGCGTTCGCTGCTGAGGAAGAAGTTCTTCGCCACCTGCATGGTGATGGTGCTGCCGCCGGTCTGGATGTGCCCGGACTTGAGCAATTGTGTTGCAGCACGCATCAGGCTGCTGGGGTCAACGCCGTAGTGATTGGCGAAATTGTCGTCTTCAGCCGACAGCAAAGCCTGGATGAAATGCGGCGGAATGTCGGCAAAACGGATGGGCGAGCGGCGCATTTCGCCGAACTCGGCGATCAGCTTGCCGTCGCTGCTGTAGACCCGCAAAGGGATCTGCAACTGGATGCTTCTGAGGGCCTCTACCGAGGGCAAGCTGGGGCTAAGATACAGAAATGCGCCGCTCAGACCGAGCACGAGCGCGCAGATGACTGCGACGAAAGACCACCAGAAGAACTTCAGCAGGCGTATCAAGGCTTTAGGGCGTCCAGATAAAAGAATGGGTTGCGCGCGGGGCCAGCGGACAAAGGATAAACGCTGGGCATTATAAGCATTTTTCAACTCGCCGCGTTACGCACGCGGCTGTCGCCAGCAAGGAAAAAACCAATGCTTGGACGCTTCGGCATGGATGCCGGTTCACTCCTGGGGGTAGAAATTGCCCCGCCGTCTATCCGACTGGTGCAATTGCACCGGCGCAAAGGCGCGTGGCGCGTGCGGGCCTGGGCGCTTGAACCGCTGCCTGTCGGGGCCATGCTCGACGGCTGGATTGCCGACCCTGAGGTGGTCGGCCTGGCCCTGAAACGCGCGCTGCAGCGCAGTGGCAGCCGCTGTCGGCAAGCCGCCGTGGCCTTGCCGGCGGCGCGGGCTATCAGCAAATCGATAAGCCTGCCAGCGGGTCTGGCCGATGCTGAAGTGGCTGCGCAGGTGCACGATGCCGCTGAGCAGTTCATTCCCTTCGACCTTGAAGACACCGCGCTGGATTACCGGCTGCAGGCGCCGGCTGGCGCTGATGCGGTGAGCGTTCAGGTCGCGGCCTGTCATCGCGGTTTGCTGGAAACACTTGAGGCCACCTTTGAAGTCGCCGGGCTCAATGCACGGGTGCTGGAGATCGATAGCCAGGCGCTGCGGCGTGCTCCGGCAGTAGCGCTCGACGCCGAACTGGACCACGCGGGCTCGAGCCTGAGCGTGGCCTGCGCCCTGGCCATGGGCGGCGTGCGACTTAATTTGTTGCCATGGCGCGAGCGCCGCCAGCGTCTGCGTACTCGAGGGTTTCAGGCAGGCTGTGCAAGTGTTGTGCTGCTGGTTGCCGTTGCCAGTGGTCTCATCGACCAGCATTTTCGTGGCGTCATGCAGCAGCAGTCGCTCAGCCCGCCCGGCGGGCAACTGGAGCCCGAGGCTTTGCGGCAGGAACTGAGGCAGTTGCAACGCTTGCAGGCTGGCCGGCATTTCGCCGTGGATGTCTTCGAGCAGGTTGAGCGGGCCATGCCCGATGGCGTGTACCTGACCGCACTGAGCCAGGAGCCAGCTGGGCTGAGGCTTGCCGGCATGGCCGGTTCGGCTGCCCTGGTTGCGGAACTGGCAGACCGCCTGAAGTCTTCATCCTTGATCAGTACTGCCGAATTGCAGCAGCTAAGTGCGGTCGAGGAGGGGCATGCGTTTGAGCTGGTAGCAGCCCTTGAGGTTGCACCTTGAGCTTCTGCGGTGTGCTGGCAAGTCGAGCCTGGCCAGTACAGGCGTTGATGCTGACGGGTTTGCTGGCGCTTCTGGCAGGCCTGGCTTACGCCGTGCATTTACGGCCGCTGATGACGCAGGCGGCGCTGATGGTCGATGCCTTGGCGCACGCCAACGCAGACAGCGTTGAGCCAACGGCCGAATTGCACAGCGGCTTGCAGCAAGCGCGCTGGCAATTGTCGGCAGGGAGCGCCGAGCCTGCCGTGTTCGAGTTGCTCTCCCGCCTGGCCGAGGCCCATGAAGTGGCCATTGAACAGTTGCAGGTAGTCCAAGCGTCGACCGCTGAGCATTACTTGGAACTGCCCGTGCAACTGCGCTTGCGTGGCGCCTTTTCGGCGCTTGCCGAATTTTTCGCGGACCTGGCCGCGCAGCCGCGGCTGATTACCGTGCAAGGGCTTTCGCTGAAGCCGGCCGATGCGCAGTTGCTGCACATGGAATTGCAGGTTCGCTCATACCAGCCTCGCTCGCAGCCGCAGTTGGCCCCTGGCGCGCAGCCACAGGCGGCGCAGCGACGGCCGGTTGCGATGCTGCGCAATCCATTCGCTCCATCTGCGCTGGCGGTGCAGGCCGATGTCTTGCAGCGCCTGGCGCTGGAGCAGCTGGAAATGGTCGGCAGCCTCGCCAGTCGCGGCGTGCGCTACGCGCTGATCCAGGCTGATGGCCGCGTGCATCGGCTGCAGGTCGGTGACCGCTTGGGTCGTGACCAGGGGCAGGTGGCCGAGATTGGCGAGCGCCATGTCGAGGTCATCCAGCAGGTTTTTGTTGCCGGCCAAGGCTGGCAAGCGCGGCGGCGAACTCTCGCCCTGCGCTGAAGGTGCCGACCAGGGAGGTCATCGATGGGCAAGGGAGCTGTGGTTGCGGTGCTGATAGGCTGTTGCCTGTCTGCCGGCGCGTTTGCGGGCAAGCAACTGTACGGCGGTGAGCCGCTGTCATTGAATTTTCAGGATGTCGAGGTGCGTACGGTACTGCAGGTGCTGGCTGATTTTTCCGGGGTCAACCTGGTGGCCAGTGATGCGGTGCAGGGCAAGGTGACCTTGCGCTTGCAGGATGTGCCCTGGGACCAGGCGCTGGAGCTGGTGCTGCGCAGCAAGGGCCTGGAGCAGCGCAAGAATGGCAATGTATTGCTGGTCGCACCGCTTGCCGAACTGGCCGGGTCCGCGCCGTCGCGGCGCGAGCTGATACCGATCCACCACGCCAGGGCCACCGATATCGCCGAGCTTTTCCACAGCCTGATGGCCCATGAGGCCGGCGGCGCCAGCCATGGTTCGCTAAGTGTCGATGAGCGCACCAACACCCTGGTCGCCAGCCAGTCGCCGGAACGTCTGGAAGAGCTGCGCAGGTTGATCGGCGAACTCGATGTGCCGGTACGCCAGGTCATGATCGAGGCGCGGATCGTCGAGGCCAACGTCGATTTTGAAAAGAGCCTGGGTGTGCGCTGGGGCGGCCAGGTGCAGCTGGGCAAGGGCTTGAGCCTGGGCGGTGGCGATACCTTCGTCGACCTTGGCGCGGACCGGGCATCGTCGAGTATCGGCTTTGGCCTGGTGCGCAACAGTGCGCTGCTCGACCTGGAACTGAGCGCCATGGAGCGCACCGGCAACGGCGAAATCATTTCCCAGCCCAAGGTCGTCACCGCTGACAAGGAAACTGCGCGGATCCTCAAGGGCACCGAGGTGCCGTATCAGGAAACCAGCGGCAGCGGCGCTACCTCGGTGACCTTCCGCGAGGCCTCGCTGTCCCTTGAGGTCACCCCGCAGATCACCCCGGACAACCGGGTAATCATGGTAGTCAAGGTGACCAAGGACGAGCCCGACTACCTCAACGCCCTGGATCACGTGCCGGCGATCCGTAAAAACGAGGTCAACGCCAAGGTGCGTATCAATGATGGTGAGACCATCGTCATCGGCGGCGTGTACTCGACGGTGCAAAGTAAAGTTGTCGACAAGGTGCCATTTTTCGGCGATGTGCCGTATGTTGGGCGGCTGTTTCGTCGCGATGTTCTACAAGAGAAAAAATCCGAGCTGCTGGTCTTCCTGACTCCGCGTATCATGAGTGACCAGGCGATTGCTGTGAGTCGTTGATTCTGTGCGAAATTTGATACTTGTGGGGCCGATGGGTGCTGGCAAAAGCACCATCGGCCGCCTGCTGGCCAAAGAGCTGCGCCTGCCGTTCAAGGATTCCGACAAGGAAATTGAATTGCGCACCGGCGCCAATATCCCGTGGATCTTCGATAAGGAAGGCGAGCCGGGCTTTCGTGACCGCGAGCAGGCGATGATCGCCGAGCTCTGCGCGTTCGATGGCGTGGTGCTGGCTACCGGTGGCGGCGCGGTAATGCGCGATGCCAACCGTCAGGCCCTGCATGCCGGCGGGCGAGTGGTGTACCTGCACGCCTCGGTCGAGCAGCAGGTCGGACGCACCTCGCGTGATCGCAACCGGCCGTTGCTGCGTACCGCCAACCCGGAGGCGACTTTGCGCGCGCTGCTGGAAGTTCGTGACCCGCTTTATCGCGAGATCGCCGATCTGGTGGTGGAAACCGACGAACGGCCACCGCGAATGGTGGTGCAGGATATTCTCGAGCGCTTGCAGAAGTTGCCGCCCCGTTAAGCCAGGACTATCCTCGGCGACCAGTCATGCCGTGACAGGGCACACCGTTATCGCGCGGTTCGAGCCATCGATGCCGCGCCTAGTTCATTGTGGGGACACATGCAGACACTAAAGGTCGAATTGGGCGAACGTAGCTACCCGATCTACATTGGCGAAGGCCTGCTGGATCAACCTGAACTGCTGGCGCCGCATATCGCTGGCCGGCAGGTCGCCATCGTGTCCAACGAGACTGTCGCACCCCTCTATCTCGAACGCCTGAGCAAGACCCTGGGTGCCTATTCGGTACTGCCGGTGGTGTTGCCCGACGGCGAGGCCTACAAGAACTGGGAAACCCTGCAGTTGATCTTCGATGCGCTGCTGACCGCCCGCCACGACCGCCGCACTACCGTGGTAGCGCTTGGCGGCGGGGTGATCGGCGACATGGCCGGCTTTGCCGCCGCCTGCTACCAGCGCGGCGTGGATTTCATCCAGGTGCCGACTACCTTGTTGTCCCAGGTCGATTCGTCGGTAGGCGGCAAGACCGGCATCAACCACCCGCTGGGCAAGAACATGGTCGGTGCCTTCTATCAGCCCAACGCGGTGCTGATCGACACCCGCAGCCTCAATAGCCTGCCGCCGCGCGAGCTGTCGGCGGGCCTGGCCGAAGTGATCAAATACGGCCTGATTTGTGACGAACCCTTCCTTGGCTGGCTCGAAGAGCATATGCAGGCCTTGCGCGGCCTTGACCAGGTGGCGCTGACCGAGGCCATTCGTCGTTCCTGCGCGGCCAAGGCTGCGGTAGTGGGCGCCGATGAGCGCGAGTCGGGCGTGCGTGCCACGCTGAACCTGGGCCACACCTTCGGTCACGCCATCGAGACCCACATGGGCTATGGTGTGTGGCTTCACGGTGAGGCCGTCGCGGCGGGCACTGTAATGGCCCTGGAAATGTCCATGCGCCTGGGCTGGATCAGCCAGCAGGAGCGTGACCGTGGTATCCGTCTGTTCCAGAACGCAGGCTTGCCGGTGGTGCCGCCCGCCGAGATGACCCCGGCGCAGTTCATGGAACACATGGCAGTAGATAAAAAGGTACTCGACGGTCGTCTGCGTCTGGTCCTGCTGCGCCGCATGGGCGAAGCGGTGGTCACCGACGACTATCCGAAAGAGATTCTTCAGGCCACGCTGGCCGCGGATTACCGCGCGATCGTGGCCCAGCTTTGAGGTTGATGAGCGTCCGATGACTAGTTTGCATGCCGACGAGGCCTTTCTCGGCCATTACCAGTTGAACCACGACCCCTTCGCTGCACGGGTGCCGGGTTTCAAATTCTTCCCAGCCCAGCGCAAGCCGGTACTCGGCCAATTGCACCACCTGGCCCGCTACAGCCAGTTGCTGCTGGTGGTCACTGGCCCTCAAGGCAGTGGCAAGACCCTGCTGCGCCAGGCCCTGGTGGCCAGCACCAACAAGCAATCGGTGCAGAGCGTGGTGGTTTCCGCCCGTGGCGCCAGCGATGCCGCCAGCCTGCTCGGCCAGGTGGCCCAGTCATTGGGCGTGGCCCAGGCTGAAGTCCCGGACATCCTTGCCCAGGTGGTACAACTGGCGCTGACCGGGCAGGAAGTCTATCTGCTGGTGGACGATGCGGAACAACTTGGCGAGTCGGCACTCCAAGCCTTGCTGGAGTTGGCGGCGGGTACCCCGGAAGGGCGTCCGCATGTCTTCCTGTTTGGCGAGCCGTCACTGATCGCCGGGCTGGAAGAGCTCAATGCCGAGCAGGAGCGCTTTCATGTCATCGAGCTTGAGCCCTACAGCGAAGAAGAAACCCGTGAATACCTCGAGCAGCGCCTGGAAGGTGCCGGGCGGGGCATCGAAGTGTTCAGCAGTGAGCAGATCGTTGATATTCACCAAAACTCTGACGGCTGGCCCGGGACTATCAACCAGGTTGCCCGCGATACCTTGATCGAAGCCATGATCGCCAGCCGGACCACGGCGAAGCGACCATCAATGGGGTTCAATATGCCGAAGAAACATGTGCTGGCGCTGTCTGCAGTTGTCGTGGTCGCCGTCGCGGCCGCCGTGCTGATGCCGAAGAAGGGTGATCAGGCGCCAACTGCCCCTGCCGAACAGGCGCAACTGCCGCTGGGCGAAGGTCAGCCAGGCAATGCCCAATCGAACAACGGCGGCCCGGCGATCGAATTCGCCGGCAATTCGCAGCCGATGCCACTGCCGCTGGTAGGTCAGTCGCAACCGGTCATGCGTGGCCCGCTGGCCGAGTCTACCGGCATGGGTGAAGGCGAAGAGTCGACGCCAGCCGGCGAAACCGCGCTGCAGCCGTCTACTCCGCCGACCGTCACCACTATCGCGCCACCGGCAGGTGTCACCGCTGGCCCCGCACCAACCCCTGCGCAACCGGTTGCACCTGTGCAGCAGTCGGTAGCACCTGTTGCCAGCAAGCCGGTTGCTCCTGCAGCCAAGCCTGCGCCAACCCAGGTTGCAACCGCCAAGCCTGCGCCCAAGCCTGTCGAGAAGCCGGCCGCCAAGCCCGCAGCCGGTGGTAGCTGGTACGCCGGGCAGAAGCCGGGCAATTATGTCGTGCAAATCCTCGGCACCAGCTCCGAAGCATCGGCCCAGGCCTACGTCAAGGCTCAGGGTGGCGACTATCGCTACTTCAAGAAAACCCTGCAGGGCAAGCCGCTGTACGTCATCACCTACGGCAACTTCGCCAGCCGTGATGCCGCCCTGGCTGCAATCAAGGCCTTGCCAGCCAAGGTCCAGGCTGGTAAACCTTGGCCTCGTACCGTCGCCAGCGTCCAACAAGAACTGGCCTCGACCCGCTGATATAGCCTGGTGGCACTACCCCCGCCACCTGCTGAGCGACTCCTGAACATCGGTCAAGCCTGCTGCGTACTGCGCGGCAGGCTTTTCTGTCCCAGACTGCCGGCCACAAGCCGTTCTTGCAGTCCAGGCTGAAACGCTTCAGACTCAAGCCATGCCGTTACCACGGCGCACGCTTAAAAACATTCAAAAATGCGACATGGACTTACGGCAATTCGTCGTAAATTTGTGGGCTTCCCTGTCGCTGTGCAACAATGGCTCCCCTATTGCCCCCGCAAAGCTGGCATTCGTTCGGCGTGGATGGTAAGTGGTTGTACTAAAAAAAGATTTGCCTTGGTGAGAGGCGAACCTGGTGAGAAAGTGTCTATGAAAACAGGTCTGTACCATCCCGAAGAATTCAAGGATAACTGTGGTTTCGGCCTGATCGCCCATATGACGGGCGAACCCAGCCACCACCTTTTGCAAACGGCCATCCAGGCCCTGACCTGCATGACCCACCGCGGTGGGATCAACGCCGACGGCAAGACCGGCGACGGTTGCGGTCTGCTCATGCAAAAGCCCGATCAGTTCCTGCGTGCCGTGGCCCGCGAACAGTTCGCCACTGAGCTGCCCAAGCAATATGCGGTCGGCATGGTGTTCTTCAATCAGGACAACGCCAAGGCTGAAGCCGCGCGCGCCAACATGAACCGCGAGATCCTCGCGGCCGGCCTGCAACTGGTGGGCTGGCGCAAAGTGCCGATCGACACCAGCGTCCTCGGCCGCCTGGCCCTGGAGCGCCTGCCGCAGATCGAGCAGGTGTTCATTGGCGGTGAAGGCCTGAGCGATCAGGAATTCGCGATCAAGCTGTTCAGTTCGCGTCGTCGCTCTTCGGTGGCCAACGCCGCCGACACCGACCACTACATCTGCAGCTTTTCGCACAAAACCATCATCTACAAAGGCCTGATGATGCCGGCGGACCTCGCCGCCTTCTATCCGGACCTCAGCGACGAGCGCCTGCAAACCGCGATCTGCGTGTTCCACCAGCGCTTCTCCACCAACACCCTGCCGAAATGGCCGCTGGCGCAACCGTTCCGCTTCCTCGCCCACAACGGCGAGATCAACACCATCACCGGTAACCGCAACTGGGCCCAGGCGCGGCGCACCAAGTTCGCCAACGACCTGATCCCGGACCTCGAAGAACTCGGCCCGCTGGTCAACCGCGTCGGTTCCGACTCCTCGAGCATGGACAACATGCTCGAACTGATGGTCACCGGCGGCATCGACCTGTTCCGCGGCGTGCGCATGATCATTCCGCCGGCGTGGCAGAACGTCGAGACCATGGACGCCGACCTGCGCGCGTTCTACGAATACAACTCCATGCACATGGAAGCATGGGACGGCCCGGCCGGCGTGGTACTGACCGAAGGCCGCCATGCGGTGTGCCTGCTCGACCGCAACGGCCTGCGCCCGGCGCGCTGGGTCACGACCAAGAACGGCTACATCACCCTGGCGTCGGAAATCGGCGTATGGGATTACAAGCCTGAAGACGTAATCGCCAAGGGCCGGGTCGGCCCGGGGCAGATCTTTGCCGTGGACACCGAAACCGGGCAGATCCTCGACACCGATGCCATCGACAACCGCCTCAAGTCGCGCCACCCGTACAAGCGCTGGCTGCGCCAGAATGCCCTGCGCATCCAGGCCGACCTCAGCGATGACCAGGGCGTGGCCAGCTACGATGCTGACCAGCTTAAGCAGTATATGAAGATGTTCCAGGTCACCTTCGAAGAGCGTGACCAGGTGCTGCGTCCGCTCGGCGAACAAGGCCAGGAAGCGGTCGGCTCGATGGGCGACGACACGCCGATGGCGATTCTTTCGCAGCGCGTGCGTTCGACCTACGACTACTTCCGCCAGCAATTCGCCCAGGTCACCAACCCGCCGATCGACCCGCTGCGTGAAGCGATCGTCATGTCGCTGGAGATCTGCCTGGGCGCCGAGCGCAACATCTTCCAGGAATCCCCAGAGCACGCCTCGCGGGTGATCCTCAGCTCGCCGGTGATCTCGCCCGCCAAGTGGCGCTCGCTGATGAACCTCGACCGCCCCGGCTTCGAGCGTCAGTTGATCGACCTCAACTACGTCGAGAGCCTGGGCCTGGAAGCGGCGGTGCGCAACATCGCCGATCAGGCCGAAGAAGCCGTGCGCAGCGGCAAGACCCAGCTGGTGCTGAGCGACCGCCATATCGCCCCGGGCAAACTGCCGGTGCATGCCTCGCTGGCCGTCGGTGCGGTGCATCACCGCCTGACTGAACTGGGCTTGCGCTGCGACAGCAACATCCTGGTGGAAACCGCCACCGCCCGCGACCCGCATCACTTTGCCGTGCTGATCGGCTTCGGCGCTTCGGCGGTGTACCCGTATCTGGCCTACGAAGTGCTGGCCGACCTGATCCGTACCGGCGAAGTGCTCGGTGATCTTGAAGAAGTCTTCAAGTACTACCGCAAGGGCATCTCCAAGGGCCTGTTGAAGATCCTCTCGAAGATGGGCATCTCGACCGTCGGTTCCTACCGGGGTGCACAGCTGTTCGAAGCCGTCGGCCTTTCGGAAGAGGTGGTCAACCTGAGCTTCCGTGGCGTTGCCAGCCGCCTCAAGGGCGCACGCTTCGTCGACATCGAGAATGAGCAGAAGCTGCTCGCCGCCGAAGCCTGGAGCGCGCGCAAGCCGATCCAGCAGGGTGGCCTGCTGAAGTTCGTCCATGGTGGCGAGTACCACGCCTACAACCCGGACGTGGTCAACACCCTGCAGGCCGCCGTGCAGCAGGGCGACTACGCCAAGTTCAAGGAATACACCGCACTGGTCGACAAGCGTCCGGTGTCGATGATCCGCGACCTGCTCAAGGTGAAAACCCTGGAGCAGCCGCTGGAGTTGAGCGAGATCGAACCGCTGGAAGCGATCCTCAAGCGCTTCGACTCGGCCGGTATCTCCCTCGGCGCGCTGTCGCCGGAGGCTCACGAAGCTCTGGCCGAGGCGATGAACCGCCTGGGCGCGCGCTCCAACTCCGGTGAGGGCGGCGAAGACCCGGCCCGCTACGGCACCATCAAGAGCTCGAAGATCAAGCAGGTGGCCACCGGCCGCTTTGGCGTCACTCCCGAGTATCTGGTCAACGCCGAAGTGCTGCAGATCAAGGTTGCCCAGGGCGCCAAGCCGGGTGAAGGCGGCCAACTGCCAGGCGGCAAGGTCAACGGCCTGATCGCCCGGCTGCGTTACGCCGTGCCTGGCGTGACCCTGATTTCGCCTCCGCCGCACCACGACATCTACTCGATCGAAGACCTCTCGCAGCTGATCTTCGACCTCAAGCAGGTCAACCCGCAGGCGCTGGTCTCGGTCAAACTGGTGGCAGAAGCCGGTGTTGGCACCATCGCCGCCGGCGTGGCCAAGGCCTATGCCGATCTGATCACCATCTCCGGCTATGACGGTGGCACCGGCGCTTCGCCGCTGACCTCGATCAAGTACGCCGGCGCGCCGTGGGAACTGGGCCTGGCCGAAACCCATCAGACCCTGCGCGGCAACGATTTGCGCGGCAAGGTCCGGGTGCAGACCGACGGCGGCCTGAAAACCGGCCTCGACGTGATCAAGGCGGCCATCCTCGGCGCCGAAAGCTTCGGTTTCGGTACCGCGCCGATGATCGCCCTGGGCTGCAAATACCTGCGTATCTGTCACCTGAACAACTGCGCCACCGGCGTCGCCACCCAGAACGACAAGCTGCGCAAGGATCACTACATCGGCACCGTCGACATGGTGGTGAATTTCTTCACCTACGTCGCCGAAGAAACCCGCGAGTGGCTGGCCAAGCTGGGTGTGCGCAGCCTCGGCGAGCTGATCGGGCGTACCGACCTGCTGGAAATGCTCCCCGGCGAAACCGAGAAGCAGAAACACCTGGACCTCAGCCCGTTGCTGGGCAGCCCACACGTGCCGGCCGACAAGCCGCAGTTCTGCGAAGTCGACCGCAACCCGCCGTTCGACAAGGGCGTGCTGGCCGAGAAGATGGTCGACATGGCCCTGCCGGCCATTCGCGACCTGTCGGGCGCCGAGTTCGAGCTGGACATCTGCAACTGCGACCGCTCCATCGGCGCGCGGATCTCCGGCGAAATCGCCCGTCTGCACGGCAACCAGGGCATGGCCAAGGCACCGATCACTTTCCGCTTCAAGGGCACTGCCGGGCAGAGCTTCGGGGTGTGGAACGCCGGTGGCCTGAACATGTACCTCGAAGGCGATGCCAACGACTACGTCGGCAAAGGCATGACCGGTGGCAAGCTGGTGATTGTGCCGCCTGCGGGCAGCCCGTTCGCCACCCAGCACAGCGCCATCATCGGTAACACCTGCCTGTATGGTGCCACGGGCGGCAAGCTGTTCGCCGCCGGTACCGCGGGCGAGCGCTTTGCCGTGCGCAACTCCGGTGCCCACGCGATTGTCGAGGGCACGGGCGATCACTGCTGTGAGTACATGACCGGTGGCTTTGTCTGCGTTCTGGGCAAGACCGGCTACAACTTCGGCTCGGGCATGACCGGTGGTTTTGCCTACGTGCTGGACATGGACAACAGCTTCGTCGACAAGCTCAACCACGAACTGGTCGAGATCCAGCGCATCAGCGGCGAGGCCATGGAGGCTTATCGCAGCCACCTGCAGCGCGTGCTGGCTGAATACGTCGAAGAAACCAACAGCGAATGGGGTCGTGAGCTCTGGGAAAACCTGGACGATTACGTGCGGCGCTTCTGGCTGGTCAAGCCGAAGGCGGCCAACCTGAAGAACCTGCTGTCCAGCACCCGTGCCAACCCGCAGTAGCGGCAAGCGGCAAGCCTCAAGCTGCAAGTTCAAAGCAGTACGAGGTTTGCCGGCCCACGTGATCGTCTTGCAGCTTGCAGCTTGAAGCTAGCAACTGCGGTAAAGAGGTATTGAAAATGGCTGAACGTCTCAGCAATGACTTCCAGTTCATCGAGGTCGGGCGCAAGGATCCGAAGAAGAAACTGTTGCGTCAACGCAAGAAAGAGTTCGTGGAAATCTACGAACCCTTCAAACCCCAGCAATCGGCCGAGCAGGCCCACCGCTGCCTGGGTTGTGGCAACCCGTACTGCGAGTGGAAGTGCCCGGTGCACAACTTCATCCCCAACTGGTTGAAGCTGGTTTCCGAAGGCAACATCCTCGCCGCCGCGGAGCTGTCGCATCAGACCAACACCCTGCCGGAAGTCTGCGGCCGGGTGTGCCCGCAGGACCGCCTGTGCGAGGGTGCCTGTACCCTTAACGACGGCTTCGGCGCGGTGACCATCGGTTCGGTGGAGAAGTACATCACCGACACCGCCTTCGCCATGGGCTGGCGCCCGGACATGTCCAAGGTCAAGCCGACCGGCAAGCGCGTCGCCATCATCGGCGCCGGCCCGGCCGGCCTGGGCTGCGCCGACGTACTGGTGCGCGGCGGGGTAACCCCGGTGGTGTTCGACCGCAACCCGGAAATCGGCGGCTTGCTGACCTTCGGCATCCCCGAGTTCAAGCTGGAAAAGACCGTGCTGAGCAATCGCCGCGAAGTCTTCACCGGCATGGGCATCGAGTTCCGTCTCAATACCGAGGTGGGCAAGGATGTCAGCATGGAGCAACTGCTCGAGGAATACGATGCGGTGTTCATGGGCATGGGCACCTACACCTACATGAAGGGCGGCTTCCCCGGTGAAGACCTGCCGGGCGTGCACGATGCCCTGGACTTCCTGGTGGCCAACGTCAACCGCAACCTGGGCTTTGAAAAGTCGCCGGAAGATTTCGTCGACATGAAGGGCAAGAAGGTCGTGGTCCTCGGTGGTGGCGACACGGCGATGGACTGCAACCGCACCTCCATCCGCCAGGGCGCCAAGGCCGTGACCTGTGCCTACCGTCGTGACGAGGCGAACATGCCCGGCTCGCGCAAAGAGGTGAAGAACGCCAAGGAAGAGGGGGTGAAGTTCCTCTACAACCGCCAGCCGATCGCGATCGTCGGGGAAGACAAGGTCGAAGGTGTGAAGGTGGTCGAGACCCGTCTCGGCGAGCCGGACGCCCGTGGCCGCCGCAGCCCCGAGCCGATCCCGGGTTCCGAAGAGATCATCCCGGCCGATGCCGTGGTCATCGCCTTCGGTTTCCGTCCGAGCCCGGCGCCGTGGTTCGAGCAGTTCAGCATCCAGACCGACAGCCAGGGCCGCGTGGTGGCGCCGGAGAAGAACACCTACAAGCACCAGACCAGCAACCCGAAGATCTTCGCCGGTGGCGACATGGTCCGCGGTTCCGACCTGGTGGTGACGGCGATCTTCGAGGGGCGCAATGCCGCCGAGGGGATCTTGGATTACCTGGGCGTCTGAAACAGCTTCGCGGGACAAGCCCGCTCCTACAGAACCTGTGTAGGAGCGGGCTTGACCCGCGATGAATTCAACAAAATCTATTGACCTGTCACAAGTCGATAGACAAAAGGCACGGTTGATACCGTGCCTTTTACGTTGGGCTCTGAGAAAATGCCCCCACTTTTTTTCCGGATGCCGACATGACTGCCTTGAAGAACGATCGTTTTCTGCGCGCCCTGCTCAAGCAACCCGTAGACGTCACCCCGGTGTGGATGATGCGCCAGGCCGGCCGCTACCTGCCGGAATACCGCGCCAGCCGCGCCAAGGCCGGCGACTTCATGAGCCTGTGCATGAACCCGCAGTTTGCCTGCGAGGTCACCCTGCAGCCGCTGGACCGCTACCCGCTGGACGCCGCGATCCTGTTCTCGGACATCCTCACCATCCCCGACGCCATGGGCCAGGGCCTGTATTTCGAAACCGGCGAAGGCCCGCGCTTCAAGAAGGTCGTCAGCACCCTGGCCGATATCGAGGCGCTGCCGATCCCTGATCCGCAAAAGGACCTGGGCTACGTCATGGACGCGGTCAGCACCATCCGCCGCGAGCTCAACGGCCGCGTGCCGCTGATCGGCTTCTCCGGCAGCCCCTGGACGCTGGCCACCTACATGGTCGAAGGCGGCTCGTCGAAAGACTTCCGCAAGACCAAGGCCATGCTCTACGACAATCCGCAGGCCATGCACCTGCTGCTCGACAAACTCGCGCAGTCGGTCATCAGCTACCTCAACGGGCAGATCCTCGCCGGCGCACAAGCGGTGCAGATCTTCGACACCTGGGGCGGCAACCTGTCGGCGGCGGCCTACCAGGAGTTCTCCCTGGCCTACATGCGCAAGATCGTCAGCGGCCTGATCCGCGAGCACGAAGGGCGCAAGGTGCCGGTCATTCTCTTCACCAAGAACGGCGGCCTGTGGCTGGAAAGCATCGCCGATGCCGGCGCTGATGCCCTGGGCCTGGACTGGACCTGCGACATCGGCGAAGCGCGCCAGCGCGTCGGCAGCAAGGTTGCCCTGCAGGGCAACATGGACCCGACCGTGCTGTACGCCAAGCCAGAGGCCATTCGTGCCGAAGTCGGGCGCATCCTCGCCAGCTACGGCAAGGGCAGCGGTCATGTGTTCAACCTTGGCCACGGCATCACCCCCGAGGTTGATCCGGAGCACGCCGGCGCGTTCATCAACGCTGTGCACGAGCTGTCGGCGCAATACCACTAGTAGGCGCGGGCTTGACCCGCGATTGCGACCTGACTGAACCAGCGCAATCGCGGGGTAAGCCCGCTCCCACAGCCATTAAGGTTCAATTCAGCCTGCCTGGGTAATCTGGCTCCATCGAAACCCAGACAGGATCTTCACCATGAAAACCCGTTACCTCGCTCTGCTGCTTGCCCCGTTGTTCAGCACCGCTGCCCTGGCCGCCGGCTACACCGGCCCTGGCGCCCAGTCGGTGACCACGGTGGCCGCCGCTAACGACGCCGCTGACGACACCCCGGTTGTGCTGCAAGGCTACGTCATCAAGAAAGTGAACAACGATGACAAGTACGAGTTCAAGGACACCACCGGCACCATCACCGTCGAGATCGATGACGAAGACCTGCCGCCGGTGGCCTTCAACGACAAGACCAAGGTCAAGCTGACCGGAGAAGTCGAAAAGCACCTGATGAGCCGTGAAGTGGATGTTGATCTGGTTGAAGTGATCAACTGATCCAGTGGCAGGCCAGCTCCTGTGGGAGCCGGCCTTGCCGGCGATGGGCCGCGCAGCGGCCCTGAGCTCAAGCCTTGGCCGGCAACCGGCTCAAGTGCACTGCCACCAGCAACGCCACCACCAGCAAGCTGCTGATGAACAGGCCGATGCCGTTCCACCCCGCCTGATGCCAGAACACCCCGCCCGCTGTACCCGCCACACTCGACCCCGCGTAGTAACTGAACAGGTACAACGACGACGCCTGGCCCTTGGCCTTGGTCGCCCGGCGGCCGATCCAGCTGCTGGCCACCGAATGCGCGCCGAAAAAGCCGAAGGTGAACACCAGCATGCCGACGATAATCAGCGCCAAGGGGCTGAGCAGGGTCATCAACAAGCCGCTGAACATCAGCAAAATGGTTGCCCAGAACACCTTGCGCCGGCCCAGCTTGTCGGCCAGGGCGCCGATCTGCGCCGAGCTGTAGATGCCCGACAGGTACACCACCGACAGCAGCCCGACCAGCGCCTGGCTCATGTGATAGGGTTCGGCCAGCAGGCGATAGCCGATGTAGTTGAACAGGGTGACGAACGCGCCCATCAGCAGGAAGGCTTCGAGGAACAGCCACGGCAGGCCAGCATCGCGAAAGTGCAGGGTGAATCCATCAAGCAGGCTGCGCGGGTGCAGCGAGCGCGGGCGGAAGTTGCGCGATTCGGGGAGGATCTTCCAGAACACCGCCGCAGCAATCAGCGCCAGGCCACCGATCACCAACATCGCCGTGTGCCAGCTGACAAAGTCGATCAGCACCCCGGTGATCAACCGCCCGCTCATGCCGCCGATGGCATTGCCACCGATGTACAGGCCCATGGCCAGGCCAATGTGCTGGGGGTGGATCTCTTCGCTCAGGTACGTCATGGCTACCGCCGCCAGGCCGCTGAGCGACAACCCGAGCAGCGCGCGGGTCAGCAGCACGCCCTGCCAGCTGGGCATCAGGGCGCTGACGATGGTGCACAGCGCGGCGCAGAACAGGGCGAAGACCATCACTGGCTTGCGCCCGATGCGGTCGGAAATCGGCCCGGTGATCAGCAGCCCGAAGGCCAGCATGCCGGTGGACACCGAGAGGATCAGGCTGCTCTGCGCGGCACTGATGGAAAATTCCTGCGACAGCAGCGGCATCATTGGCTGTACGCAGTACAGCAGGGCAAAGGTGGCAAAGCCGCCGCAGAACAGCGCCAGTACGGTGCGCAAAAAGGCCGGGGTGCCTTTTTCGATCCAGCTTTCATTGAGGGTGGCGACGATTTCGTCGAGCGGAGCAGGCGGCAATTCGTGGGCGTGTGGCGCAACAGCAGTTTTCACGGGTGACCTCGGGGGCGCTACGGCCTGTCAGGCAGTGAAAAAAGCATATAGCTGGCTAATGATCATTTCCAATATATTGTTCGACCTGTTTAAGAGGTTTTACGACCTATTGGAGCCGCCATGGAATTGCGTCACCTGCGCTACTTCATTGCCGTCGCCGAAGAGCTGCATTTTGGCCGGGCGGCGCAGAACCTGGGGATCTCCCAACCACCGTTGAGCCAGCAAATCCAGGCCCTGGAGCAGGAGCTGGGGGCGCGCCTGTTCGAGCGTACCAATCGTCGGGTCGAGCTCAGCGAGGCCGGGCGGCTATTCCTTGAAGAGGCACGGCTGGTACTGGCGCAGGTCGACAAGGCCGCCGATGTCGCCCGGCGCGCGCAATTGGGCGAGCTGGGCGAGATGAAGATCGGCTTCACTTCGTCGGCGCCGTTCAATTCGAGCATCCCCAAGGCCATTCACGCCTTTCGCCAGCGCTTCCCGGCCGTGCACCTGAACCTCAAGGAAATGAGCAGCCGCGACGTGGCCGATGCCTTGCTCGACGAGTCGATCGAAGTCGGCCTGATGCGGCCGTTGGCGTTGCCCGAGAGCCTGAATGCCGTCGAGCTGTTTCGCGAGCCGCTGGTGGCGGTGATCAATGCCGCTCACCCGTTGGCCGAGGGCAGCGAAGCCGGGGTGCACATGGCCGAGCTGGCCCACGAACCCTTTGTGTTTTTTCCGCGTAGCTACGGCAGTGGCCTGCATGCGCAACTGCTGAGCCTGGCACGTCAGGCCGGGTTCAGTCCGCATTTTGCCCAGGAGGCGGGGGAGGCGATGACCATCATCGGCCTGGTGGCTGCGGGGTTGGGGGTATCGGTGTTGCCGGCTTCGTTCCAGCGCATGCGTATCGATGGCGTGGTGTACCGGACCTTGCTCGACGACGACGCGGTGACGGCGGTATGGCTGGTGCAGCGCCGCGCTGCGCCGTCGGCGATGGCCAGGGCGTTTGCCGAGCTGTTGACCCGGCAAGCCCTGTAACGCAGCTGAGTTACTGGACCTTGGCCAGGTCGCCCTTCAGTGCAACGCCCGCCATGACTGCGCCGGCGTGGCATTCGTAGGTGGTGGCGTCCTTGCGCTCGTTGCGCTTGTAGTAGCTGCTGATGTTGGTCACGGCGTTGGCGCCGACCTTGCGCGCGGCGTCCTGCATGGTCAGCAGCGCCGATTGCAGGGCCCATTCGCAGGCTGCTTCATCAGACTTGTTGAAAGCGTTGGTCTTCTTGTTGGTGATCGCCGCCGGGCTGACCACGGTGACCTTGCCTTTTGGCTGCACGCCGGCCAGGTAGAACTTCACCGAACCGTCGAGCTTGTTCTCGGCGGTCATCTGCGCCACGACTTTCTCGAACGGCAGGTAGTGAGTGGTGTCGCGAGCCTGGCTCAGGCCGGGCAGGGCGCAGAGCAGCAAAGTGGCGGTGGCGGTCCAGGTTTTCAGACGCATTGTGTCGTTCCTTGATTATTTGACAGTGTTCGAGTGCTGTTCGTTGATGGCGCGTTGCACCATGTTTTGCGCTTCCATCCTGTTCAGCTCTTGCAGGATGCTTTTGTCGAGGTTGTTCACCCAGCGGTTGTAATTACGGTGAATCTTGCCGTTCTTGTAACCTAGCTCGCGGCTGTCGCGGTAGTTGATGCGAAAGTTGCTGACGCTGTAGCGGATGTCGATGGCGGCATAGAAGGTATTGCGCACCAGGATGTCGGCCTGGATCAGGTTCGGGCTGACCGTGCGTGCGGTCCAGCCGCGCTCGGCGACGGCCTTGAGGATGGCCTGCTGCACTTGCTCGTGGCTGTAGTTGTGGCCGACCACAAGTTGCTCTTGCGGGGTCAGTACCGGCTTTGAGGTACAGCCAGCCAGGCCCGCCAGGGCCAGGCCGAGGACAGCGGCGCGAATCAATGAAGACATTCCTTTCTCTCCAGCAGGTTTGAGGTCAGGTCCAGCGGCGGAAAATCAGCGAGGTGTTGACCCCGCCAAAGGCGAAGTTGTTGTTCATCACGTAGTCGTGACTCATGCTGCGAAACTCGCCGCACAGGTAGTCCAGCTCGCCGCAGCGCGGGTCGATGTGCTCAAGGTTGAGGGTGTGCACATAGCGGTCGCTGTTCATCATCTCGATGCTGAACCAGGACTCCAGCGCGCCGCAAGCACCGAGGGTGTGGCCGAGGAAGCTTTTTTGCGAGCTGATCGGCATGCGCGGGCCGAACAGGCTGCTGGTGGCCAGGGTTTCGGCGATGTCGCCCTGCTCGGTGGCGGTGCCGTGGCCGTTGACGTAGCCGATGGCAGCCGGCGTGAGGTTTGCGTCTTCCAGCGCCAGCTCCATGGCCCGGCGCATGGTCGCCTGCTCCGGGCGGGTGGTGTGCTGGCCGTCGGCGTTGCTGCCAAAGCCGACGATCTCGGCATAAATGTGCGCGCCCCGGGCCAGGGCGTGCTCGAGCTCTTCGAGCACCAGCATGCCGCCGCCTTCGCCGATCACCAGGCCATCGCGACCGCTGTCGTAGGGGCTCGGGCTCTTGTGAGGGGTGTCGTTCTTGAGGCTGGTGGCGTACAGCGCGTCGAAGACCATAGCCTCGGTCGGGCACAGCTCTTCGGCGCCGCCGGCGAGCATCAGCGGCAGGCGGCCGAACTTGATCGCTTCGTAGGCATAGCCGATGCCCTGGCTACCGCTGGTGCAGGCGCTGGAGGTCGGGATCAGGCGCCCGGTGAGGCCGAAGAAGATACTGATATTGGCTGCGGTGGTGTGCGGCATCATGCGCACGTAGGAGTTGGCGTTGAGGCCTTCGGCCACCGAGTTGAGCAGCATGTTGCCGAACGCCTTGATCTCGTCGGTACTGCCGGTGGACGAGCCGCAGGCCACGCCCATGCGCCCGTCGCGGATCGACGGGTCGTCGAGCAGGCCGGCGTCGCCCAGGGCGTTCTGCGCTGCCGCCACGGCCAGGCGCGAGACCCGACCCATGCTGCGCAGCTGCTTGCGGGTCCAGCCGCTCGGCACCTTGAAATCGTCGATGGGGCCGGCCAGGCGCGTATTGAGCTCCTCGAAACGGTCCCATTCATCCATGCGGCGAATGCCGCTGCGGTTGCTGGCGAAGTTGCCGGCAATGGTCTGCCAGTCGCTGCCCAGCGAGGTGATACCGGCCATGCCGGTGACGACCACACGTTTCATCAGCACAGGCCTCCGTTGACCGCCAGCACCTGACGGGTGATGTAGGCGGCTTCGGCCGACATCAGGAAGTTCACCGCGCCGGCGACTTCTTCCGGGGTGCCCATGCGTTGTGCCGGGATCATCTTCAGCAGCTCTTCAACCGGTACGTGCTCATCGAGCATGGCGGTATCGATCAACCCCGGGGCAACGCAGTTGACGGTGATCTTGCGCTTGCCCAGCTCGATTGCCAGGGCCTTGGCGGCGCCGATGACGCCGGCCTTGGAGGCGCTGTAGTTGACCTGGCCACGGTTGCCGATCATGCCCGACACCGAGGTGATGCAGACGATGCGCCCGGCTTTGCGCCGGCGGATCATCGGCATCATCAGCGGGTGCAGGACGTTGTAGAAACCGTCGAGGTTGGTGCGCAGCACCTGGTCCCAGTCGTCCTCGGTCAGCGCCGGGAAGGCGCCGTCGCGGGTCAGGCCGGCGTTGCAGACCACACCGTAGTAGGCGCCGTGGGTTTCTACGTCATCAGTGAGGATGGCCGCGCAGGCGGCGCGGTCGGCGACGTCGAACTGCAGCACGCGGGCTTGCTGGCCCAGGCCCCGGACTTCTGCGGCAACGGCGTCGGCTTCACTGCGCCCGTTTCGGCAATGCAGGACCAGGTCGAAACCGGCGTGCGCCAGGCGCAGGGCAATGGCCCGGCCAATGCCACGGCTGGAACCGGTGACCAGGATGGTGTCAGTCATGGGGGGACTCCTCAGGGCCCGCTTCGGCCAGGTAGCTGGCCACCTGCGGCGGGCGAAAAACGTTCAAACGGGCCATGGCATGGATGCCCGGGCCGCGCAGGTGACACTCGAACACGCCCATGCCGTTGTCGTCTTCGAGCGAGCGCAGGGCATGGATGCGCAAGTGGGCACCGGCAGGGAAATGTTCGACATTGCATTCGAATTTACGCGTGCCGAGCAAAAAGCCCAGCTCCACCGGCCGGCCTTGCTGGCGCGCGCGGCAACCGGCATAGGCGGCCACGCTCTGGGCCATCAGCTCGATGCCGACCCAGGCCGGCAGGCTGCCGTCGGCGCGGTTGAACAGGCCGCCGGGGCGTACGGTCAGGTGGGTATGGATCTGCTCTTCATCGAACGACTCGACCTGATCGATAAGGATCATGTCGCCGGCGTGCGGCAGCAGTTCGGCCAGTGGCCAGGTGATCATGGGGTGTCTCCGAGAATCAGGCTGACATTGTTGCCACCGAAGGCGAACGAATTGCTCATCAGGCGTCGCGGGCCGCTGGCCGGCAGGCGCTGGCTGGCATCGGCCAGGTTCAGGGCTGGCAACTGCGGGTCATCGACGCCATCCCAGACATGCGGCGGCAGGCGCCCTTCAGTATTGCCGGCGGCCAGGCTCAGCCAGCAGAACGCCGCTTCCAGTGCACCGGCGGCGCCCAGGGTGTGGCCGGTCATCGGCTTGCTCGACGAGCAGGCCAGCTGGCTGCCAAACAGTTCATGCACGGCCAGGCTTTCCATGGCGTCGTTGTGCCGGGTGGCGGTGCCGTGCAGGTTCAGGTAGTCGATGTCTTGTGATTGCAGGCAGGCATTGTCCAGCGCCTTGCGCATGGCCTGCAAGGCGCCCTTGCCGCCGGGCTCTGGCGCCGAGATATGGTGCGCATCGGAGCTGGCACCGGCACCGAGCAGGGCAATGTTGTTGCCTTCAGCATGGGCTTCACGGGTCATCAGAAACACCACCGCAGCTTCGCCGATGTTGATGCCATTGCGGTTGACCGAGAACGGGTTGCAGCGCTCGGCGCTCACCGCCTCGAGGGCGCTGAAGCCGTTGAGGGTGAGCTTGCACAGGCTGTCGACACCGCCGCAGATCACCGCATCGCACAGTCCCAGGTCGAGCAGGCGCCGGGCGCTCATCAAGGCCCGGGCGCTGGAAGTGCAGGCGGTGGAAATCACATAGGCCGGGCCGCTCAGTTGCAGCCAGTCGGCAAGGAAATTGGCCGGGGCGCTGAGCTCCTGCTGGGCATAGTCGTAGCTGGGCGCAAACTGTTGCTCGCGCAGGTAGTGGGCGATGCCCTCGCTGGCCTCCTTGATGCCCGAGGTGCTGGTGCCCAGGACGATACCGATGCGCGGGCGGCCAAAGCGGGCGATGGCCGCTTCGATCGCTGAGCTGATCTGCAGGCAGGCCTCCAGCAGCAACTGGTTGTTGCGGCTGTGGTGGGCCTGCATGCCGGCAGGCAGCTCGGGCAGTTCGCCGTGCACGGCTGCTACCGGCAGGCTGCGCTGCGCTACCCAGCCCTCCTCCACGCGCATGCCCGAGCAGTCGCCGGCAAACAGTTTGCGGGCAACTTCGGCCTGGCCGCGCCCCAGGGCGCAGACCAGGCCCAGGGCATTGAGGTAAGCGGTCATGGCGTGTTCTCGCTGGGCAGTGGGCTGACTAGATAACGCAGGCCCTGGCCCAGGTTCAAGGTGAAGTCGTCGGCTTGTCGGTAGTCGACATGCCAGCGCTCACCCAGCCAGCGTTGCTGGCCTTGCTGGCCTTGCTGGCGGGCGCCGGGGTAGAGCGTTTGCACCTGCTCGGCCGGGGTCATGGCGAACAGCAGGGCGGCGAACAGTTCACGGGCACCCGGGTTGGGTGGCAGCAGGCCATCGGCGTGCCACTGGCCGTCGTTGAGCAACTGCCGTGCCTGCGGAATGCCCAGCAAGTCCAGCAACGACCAGCGCAGGCTGGCGTCTTCGCGCTGGATCACCAGCAGCCAGTCCTGGCTTTGCCCCGCCTGTTGGCGCTGAATATGCAGCTGCATCGGTAGCGTCAGCGCCGGCATTTGCGTGGGCAGCGGCACCCGGCTGGCGCAGGCGCTCAGCAGGGCAAAGGCGAGGATCAGCAACAGGCGTTTCATGCACTCGGCTCGGTGGGGTTCAATGGTTTGCGCGCCACCACGTTGACCAGGGTTTCTTCGCGCTGGCCGACGGGCGGCGGCTTGCGCAGGCCGAAGCGTTCGAGCAGGCCGAAGTCGCTGGAACGGCTCCACCACAGGTACGGGTAAGAGACATTCTGCGCGCCGAATTCGAAGCCCTGGTCGCGCAGCATCTGCAGGTACTGTTCGGCGCTTTTCTGTACATGCATGGGGTGACGGAACAGCCAGCGGATCACCCAGGTGTCGATATAGGCTTCGGTGGACTCGGCGAACAGCAGGTAGCCGCCGGGCTTGAGCACCCGGTAGAACTCGGCCAGGGCCTTTTCCTGCTCGACCAGGTGGTGGAAGGTCTGGTGGCAAAAGAGCATGTCGACGCTGTTGTCGGCAAACTGCAAGGCCGCGCAGTCACTGCCGCGCAGCTCGACATTCAGCCCCAGGCGCCGGGCCTCGGCCTGGCTCAGTTCGAGGCTGTGCGGGTCGGCGTCGGTGCCCAGCAACTGGCCGGGGCTGAACACCTGCTGCAGGTACTGGAACGACTTGCCCTGGCCGCAGCCGGCATCGAGCAGCACCGGTGCTTGCGGCAGCGGCGCGTCGAACAGCCGGCGCAGGTCGTTGATCGCCACCCGCAGCACGTGATGCTGCCAGGTATGGCTACGCAGGAACCAGAAGCCGAAGCGGGTTTCCTCGACGTAGCTGTCGCTGAGGAAGGGTTGTTGGCTCATGCTGCCGTCCTTGCACAGACTTCGGCGAGCATGCGCAGGCGCCGCTTGGGCTCGGCCACGAACGGGTTGCGCGGGTCCCAGGCATAACCGGCGAGGATCGAGCTGATCATCGCGCGGATTTCCGGCGAGCTGGCCGGGTGGTAGATGACGTCCTGGAAGCTGCCGTTGTACCAGCCTTCGACATAGGCGCGGAAGGTATCGACGCCGCGCTTGAGCGGCTCGGCGAACTCGCTCTGCCAGTCGACGTTTTCACCTTGCAGCTGGCGGTGCAGCACGCCGGCGGCCATGCTCGCCGAGCGCATGGCGATGGTCACCCCGGAGGAAAACACCGGGTCGAGGAATTCGGCGGCGTTGCCGAGCAGGGCAAAGCCCGGGCCGTGCAGGGTCTTGACGTTGGCCGAGTAGCCGCCGATGGTTCGCGCCGGGGTGTCCCACACGGCGTTGGCCAGCACCTTGGCCAGGCTTGGGGTCTGGGCGACGAAGTCTTTCAGGCAGGCATCCAGGTCAGCCGGCGCGGCGGCAAAGTGCTCGGCGGCGGCGACCACGCCCAGGGAGCAGCGGCCGTTGCTGAAGGGAATGGTCCAGAACCAGATATCGCGGTGCTGCGGATGGGTGGTGATGAGGATTTTTTCGCGGTCGAACGCCGGGTGGTCGATGCGGTCTTCGATGTGGGTGAACACCGCCTGGCGCACCGGAAAGCTCGACGGCGCTTCGAGGTCCAGCAGGCGCGGCAGGACGCGGCCATAACCGCTGGCATCGAGGACAAACTCAGCTTCGACGCGGTACTCGCTGCCATCCAGGCGGCGCACGCGCAGCTGCGGGCGGGCGCGCTCGAAGTCGGCGGCGATGATCTCTTCTTCGTAGCGGATTTCCACGCCCTGGGCAGCGGCCTGGTCGGCCAGCAACTGGTCGAACTGGGCGCGCTGGACCTGGAAGGTGCTTGGCTTGCCGTTGCTGAAGGTGTCGCCAAAATCAAACGCGCTGTATTCCTCGCCCCAGGCGAAGGCCGCGCCGTTCTTGCGCTGGAAGCCCGCCGCTTCGAGGGCCGGGAGCATGCCGGCTTCCTCGACGAAGTCGATGCAGTGCGACAGCAGGCTCTCGCCGATGGAAAAGCGCGGGAAGCGCTGGCGCTCGATGATCAGTACGTCGTGGCCATTGCGCTTGAGCAAGGCCCCGGCGATGGCGCCGGACGGACCGGCGCCGATGATCAATACCTGCCGTTGTTGCAGTTCAGTGTTCGGCATAAGGCCTCCTTGCCGGTTGGGCAGTCTTCAATGGAATCCGGTGCAGGCCGGCCAGCGCGGGCATCAGCGTGGCGACCAGGCTCATCAGCATCAGCGCGAAGTACAGCGCCGGGCTGATCAGCTGTTGTTGCAGCAGCAGGTTGAGAAAGACGATCTCGCTCAAGCCGCGAATATTGAGCAGCAGGCTTTCCCGCCATTTGCTCGCGCCGGCGAACGACGGCGTCGCCCAGCACAGGCCCAGCCAGTTGCCGAGCAGCTTGCTGACGATCGGTAACAGCAGCAAGGCACTCAACTGGATGGCATCGAAGCCCTGCAGCACGTTGTGGATATCGATCTGGATGATGCCGAAGGTCATGATCAGCGGGATCGCAATGCCGTTCTGCAGGCGTTTTATCCACAGCGCCGACAGCGGCATGTGCAGTGGCAGCTTGAGCCAGGCCAGGCAGCACAGGTAGCCGATACCGAAAATCAACGCATTGAGGCGGTAGTGCTCGGCAACGAACAGCAGGGCGAAAAAGCCCAGGCTGTAGACCCACGGCCGGCGCAGGCCAAGGGCGTACAGTGGCAGCGGCAGGCAGGCGCCCAGCACGGGCAGCAGCAGGCTCACGGGGTCGAGGCTACCCTTGCCCAGGCCAAACAGCAGCCAGCAGGTCAGGTCGATGAGGATCGCCGACTGCATCAGGCGCCGGGTCGCTGCGGGCGGATAGTCGATGTTGCGCAGGTACAGGTAGAGCACCGGAATGGCGGTGATGGCGAACACCAGCCCGAGCGCCAGGGTGGTCAGCCAGGGCTGCGTCGGCAGCAGCAAGGCGCCGCAGGCCAGGCCACAGGCAAAGGGCACGAAGAAACTTGGCAGGGCGATCTTCAGGCTCTGGCGGTCGAACTTCAGTTCCACCACGTCAGCCAGAATATGCCCCAGCAGCAAGGCGAAACTCAGGCCATACAGGGTTTTCAGCCAGGACGGCGCCACCAGCGCAGCGCCACTGAGCTGCCAGTGCGGCTCGACCCAGAACAGCATCAGCAGCGGCAGGCCGAGGGTCGCCAGCAACAACTGGCTGACAATCGGGATCAGCCCCAGGCGCCGGCCCAGCTCACTGGCGATCCAGAACAGTGCCAGGGCCAGGACCCAGAACAACACGATACTCATGCCGCCTGTTCCTTGTGGCCGGTGGCAGCCCAGGGCGCCAGGACGAAACTGAAGGCCAAGCCGAGGCTCACCGCCAGGCCAAAGTTGCTCACCGCCGGGGTGCTCGACACCGCCAGCAGGCCGAACGACAGCCAGGTGGTGGTCGCCGCCAGCAGGGTGCCGAGCAGGCTGACGGCGGCGCCGCCGATTTGCTCATGCATGAGGATCGCGTAGTCGACGCTGATGGCGGTCACCAGCAGCAGGCCGAACAGGCTGAACAGGGTCAGCGGCTGGCCCAGCCAGCCCAGGCAGGCCAGGCTGCACAACGCGGCGAGTAGCGGCAGGGCGACGATGCGCAGGGCACCGCCGAGGCCGAACGGCAGGATCAGCAACACCACGATCAGCGCGCACGACAACAGCTTGAGCTCGGCGGCGCTGACCTGGGTGGCGGCAAACACCCGGTTGAGGTCGCCGAGGCGGTCGACCAGTTGCACGCCGTCGAGGTCGTCGGCTTGCAGGCGCAGCAATGCCGGATCGTTCAAGCCCTGGAGGCTGACGATGGCGGCCACGCCCTGGCCATCGGCGCCCAGCCACAGGGTGCGCCAGGGCTCGCCCAGCGGGCCGCTGAGGGCGTGATCGATGTCGAGGGTAGGCAAGGCCTGCACTTTTGCCAGTTCCGCCTGTAACGCGCTTTGCGGTACGCCCAGGGCCAGCAGCGGCTGCAGTGGCAGGCTGCCCAGTGCATCGCGTACCTGTTGCTGCTCGGCAGGGCTGGCGACCAGTTGGCTGAGGGCCATGTAGCCCTTGAGCTTGTCGGTTTCGACCAGTTCATCGAGCCGCGTGCTCAGCGCTTGCAGGCGACCCAGCAACTGCGTCTGGTCGGCGCCGCGAACCAGGTAGAACTGGCTGGTGGGCTGGTAACCGGTAATGCGTGCCACGGCCTGGGCTTCTTCGAGCAGTTGCGGCGGGCTGCCGACCCACTGGCGGATGTCGTTGCGGCTGTCCAGCTGCCACAGGCCCGCCGCGCAAAACAGGATCAGCAGGCCGAGCAACACCGGGCTTGGCACCTTGTTCAGTAGCTTCAGACGCAGGTCCACCAACCATTGGGCAATGCGCAGCGGCCATTGCGCCGGCTGCAGCTCGATACCCTTGAGCAATGCCGGCAGCAGGCACACGGCGCTGAGGTAGGCGCCGACCAGGCCGGCGGCGGAAAACACGGCGATCTGGGTCAGGGCCGGGAACGGCGTGAAGGCCAGGGCCAGGTAGCCGATGCAACTGGTGGCCAGGCTCAGGCTCAGGCCCGGCAAGGTCAGCCGCAAGGCCGGCCAGGCACGCCAGGGGCGCAGGCTCCAGCTCTTGGACAGGTAGTGCAGCGGGTAGTCGACGGCGACACCGATCAGGCTTGAGCCGAGCACCAGGGTCATCACGTGCATCTGGCCGAACAGCGCCACGCAGGCCACCGCACCGAACAGCATGCCGACCAGCACCGGCATGAACGCCAGCAACACCCGCAGGCGCCGGAACGCCAGCAGCAACAGCAAGAGGATGCCGACCGTGGCGCCGCCGCCAACCCAGGTGATTTCCTGGCTGGCCTGGCGCTGGCCGTTGGCGGCATACAGCAAGCCGCTGGCGGCCAGCAGGCGGGCGCCGCGCTGCCCGGCTTCAACCCGGCTGGCGGCGAGCAGGTCGGCGACCTGCAGCGGCAGTTGCAGGTCGAACGCATTGCCCAGGGTGCGCGCGCGCAGCAGCACCCAGTGCTGGCCGTCGGCCTCGGCCAGCAGCGCGCCGCTGGCGGTGTCCAGTTGTACCGCAGCAGGGCGTGGCTGGCTGTTCTGGATGCGCCCGGTCAGGCCCAGCCAGTCGTCCTGGCTGGGCACCAGGCTGAAGCCGGCAAAGGGATCGTAGAGGCTCTGCACGCGCTGCTCGATAAAGCCTTGCGGGTTATCGACCAGGCTGCTGCGGTCGGCGCGCGAGAGCATCGCCAGGCGCCCTTGCAGCAACTGCTCGCGCAGTGCCTGCAGGTCGGTTTGCAGGCTCCACTGGACCTTCTCGAACAGGCCGCTGGCCTGCCATTGCCCGGCCAGGCGCTGGGCCAGGGCGATGGCCTGGTCACGCTGGGGATGGCCGACCAGCACCAGCATCTCGCGGTTCAGCGGCTCCTGCATGCGCTGTTCGGCGCGTTGCACCAGCGGGTCCTGGGTGGCGCCGGGCACCAGCGTCATCAGGTCGGCAGACAACGGCGCGGCGCGGTGCCATTGCCAGCCGGCGAGGGCCAGCACAGCGATCAGCAACAGCAAAAACAGCCGTGGCAACAGGCGCTCACTCGGCAAAATCGCGGCGCTCCGTGTCGGTCAGGCTGGCGCTGCTGCTCGATGGCATGCGTAGCACCGTGCTGTCGCCCTGGGTTTCCTGCAACTGGATGCGTTCGACGTAGCGCCCGCCCTCGATATCGATCTGGCTGAACACCTGCTTGAGCAGCAGCGAGCGCGGGGTCAGGCGCAGTTGCCAGTGCTGGGCATCGCCTTGCAGGCTCAGCTCGAAGTCACGCTGCAGGCCGCTGCTGTCGCCTTGCAGCACGGCGAAGAACAGGCGGTTCTGCTCGGCGCCGGCGCTCTTGCCCGGCAGCATCTGCCAGCCGGACGGGTCGCGGCGGGCGATACCCTGGGCGTTGAGGCGGTAGTCCTGCTTGAGCGGCGTTTGCAGCAGCCACAGCAGGCCATGGTCACGGGCGAGCACGAACTGGCCTTTGCTGACCAGTGGCTGTGGCAGGGCGCGCAGGTGCTTTTCCTGGATGAACGGGCCCTTGATGACCGCAGGTTCGCCCAGTTGCTTGCTCAGGTCATCGAGGCCAAAGGCGTGGGCCAGGGTGCAGCTGGCCAGCAGGCCAAGGCACAGCAGGCCACGCAACAGCGTCTTCATGGCAGCACCTTGTTCACAGCGTCGATCATCACCTGCGGCGAGGCCAGTTGCATCTCGCCGCTGGCGATCTCGACCGCGACCTGCACCGAGCTGGCGCGGGTCATGCGTGCGCCAGTGACGGCATCGCTGATCAGGTAGTTGATCTTCAGGCGGTTCTCCCACTCCACCAGGCTGGCGCGCACGTTCAGGCGCTGGCCGAAGGTGGCGCCACGCACATAGCGCAGCTGCAGGTCGATCACCGGCCAGGCGAAGCCGGAGGCCTGCATCTGCAGGTAGTTGTGTTCGAGCCTGTCGAGCAGCGCGCAGCGCGCCACCTCGAGGTATTTGACGTAGTGGCCGTGCCAGACCACCAGCATGCTGTCGACATCGAAGAACGGCACCAGCACTTCGCTATCGACGTGCAACACTCCCTGACTACGCATGCAGCCTCCAGTGTTGTTCGGCAATTCGGCTCAGGCACAGGCGCAGGTCGCCTTCCAGGGCACGGTCTTCGATGACCGGGGCGAAGTCTTCGAGCAGCGCGGCGTGCATCTGGGCCAGTGCTGGCGGCAGGTCGCGGGCGTCGGCTTCGCGGCCGCGCAGCCAGACACCCTGGTTGGCCGCCAGCAAGGTCGCGGCGGCAACCTGCTCGGTCAGTTCGAGCGTGCGCAGGGCATCGCGGGCGGCGATGGTGCCCATGCTCACTTTGTCCTGGTTGTGGCACTCGGTGGAGCGCGAGAATACGCTGGCCGGCATGGTGTTCTTCAACGCTTCGGCAGTCCATGCGCTGGCGCCGATCTGCACCGCCTTGAAGCCGTGGTTGAGCATCGCCCGCTCGGCGCTGGCGCCCGACAGGTTGCTCGGCAGGCCATGGTTGTAGCGGCTGTCGACCAGCAGCGCGAGCTGGCGGTCGAGCAGGTCGGCGACATTGGCCACCAGGTTCTTCAGGCTGTCCATGGCGAAGGCGATATGGCCGCCGTAAAAATGCCCGCCGTGCAGCACGCGTTCGGCTTCGGCGTCGATGATCGGGTTGTCGTTGGCACTGTTCAGTTCGGTCTCGATAAAACCGCGCAGCCAGCCCAGGCTGTCGGCCAGCACACCGAGCACATGCGGTGCGCAGCGCAGCGAGTAGCGGTCCTGCAGGCGGTGCAGCGGCGCGGTCGGTGCGTCGATGGCCAGATCCTGGCGCAACCAGGCGGCTACCTGCATTTGCCCCGGGTGGGGCTTGGCGGCGAACAGGCGCTCGTCGAAGTGCTCCGGGTTGCCTTGCAGGGCGACCACGTTCAGCGCGGTGATGCGCGTGGCCAGCTTGAGCAGGTAATCGGCGCGGGCGAAGGCCAGGCAGGCCAGGCCGGTCATCACCGCGGTGCCGTTCATCAGCGCCAGGGCTTCCTTGGGCCGCAGCACCAGCGGCTGCCAGCCCAGTTCACGATGGACGTCGGCGGCGCTGCGGCGCTCGCCCCGGTACAGGACCTCGCGCTCGCCCGACAGGGTGGCGGCCACGTAGGACAGCGGCGTCAGGTCGCCGCTGGCGCCCACCGAGCCTTCCTGGGGAATCAGCGGCAGGATGTCGTGGGCAAGAAACGCCTGCAGGCGCTCCAGCAGCTCGACGCGCACCCCGGACACGCCATGGCACAGCGACTGCAAGCGCGCGGCCAGCACCGCGCGGGTGGCCGATGGCTCTAGCAATTGGCCAAGGCCACAGCCGTGGAAGGTGTACAGGTGCTTGGGCAGCGCTTCGACATGCTCCAGTGGCACCGCCACCACGCACGAATCGCCGTAGCCGGTGGTCACGCCGTAGATCACCCCTTCCTTGTCCAGCAGCGAGTCGAGGAACTGCGCGCCACGGGCAATCCGCGCGCGGTACTCGGCGTCGTCCTGCAGGCGGGTTTCGGTCTGGCGATTGGCCAGGGCGAGGACGTCTTCGATTGCCAGCGGCAACGCGCCGAAGGTCACGGGCTTATGCGGATGCATCGTCATCGGTCTTCCAGAAAGGGTAGAAATTGAACCATTGCTGCGGCGCTTGCAGGCAATAGTGGCCCAGGCGCTCGGCATAGCGCCCGGCCCAGTCGGCGATCACCTGATCGCGCTGGCCGCGGCGCCATTCGATGGCCTCGGCGAAGGGTTCGAGAATCACCTGGTAGCGGCCTTGCTGCTTGAGGCAGAAGAACAGGTTGAGTCGGCACTTGAGCAGCCCGGCCAGTAACCACGGGCCTTGCGGGAAGGCGGCGCGGTGGCCGAGAAAATCCGTCTCGACCGTGCGCGCGCCATGCAGTGGCACGCGGTCACCGGCAATCGCCAGCCATTCACCGCGGTCCAGGCGCTGGCTCAGTTGCAGCATGATCGCCGGGTCCAGCTCGCTGACCTGGATCAGGCGCAGGTTGCTCGCCCCCGATTCACCGAGCAGGCGATTGAAGCGTTCGGCGTGCTTGGTGTGCACCAGCACGTTCATGGTCACTTGCTCGCCGAGCTCGGCCAGGGCGCGGCAGACTTCAAGGTTGCCCAGGTGCGCGCCGACCAGCATCTGCCCGCGCTCGGCGCGCAGTTGAGTGCGCAATTGTGCCGGGTCGACGATTTCGATCTGCTCCAGGCGCAGCTTGCCGTTCCACACGTCGAGCTTGTCCAGCAGGGCCTCGGCAAAGGCCATGAACTGGCCGAACACCCGCCGCTGGCTGGGGCGCAGGCCGGCTTGCCCGCTCCAGTCGGCCAGGCGCTGCTGGTATTGCCAGATGCTCTGCCGGGCGCGGCGGCCAAACACGAAGAAGTACAGGACGATGCCATACAGCACCGGGCTGAGCAGGCGTCGGCCGAGCAGTTTGATACCGAAGGCGGTCAGCTTCATCAGCCAGAAGCTGCCGCGCTCCTGGTGGTCGGCCCAGTGTTGTTCGCCGTTGCTCATGCCTGCCACCGCCGCCAGAGGATCGCCGGGGCACGCAGCAACATGCCGAAGAACAGCTTGGTGTGCATCTTCGAGATCAAGGCGTTGTCGTGGAACAGGCGAAAGTGCGAAAGGCCATCGGCCGGGTAATGCACCTTGGTCGGCAGCCAGCGCATCGGCTGGTTGCGCCAGGCCAGGCGCACGAGGATCTCCGGGTCGAAGTCCATGCGCTTGCCGAGCTTGACCGCGTCGATCAGCGCCAGGGTTGGCGGCAGCGGGTAGACGCGAAAGCCGCACATCGAATCGGGAATCTGCAGCGACAGGCTGTTGATCCACACCCACACGTGAGTCAGGTAGCGCGCGTACAGGCGGCCCTTGGGCACACTGGCGTCGTACTGTGGATAACCGCAAATCAGCGCCTGTGGATAAGCCTGCGACTGCTGCAGAAAACGGCTGACATCGGCCAGGTCGTGCTGGCCGTCGGCATCCACCTGCAGGGCATGGCTGAAGCCCAGGCGCGCCGCTTCGCGCAGGCCGGCCATGACCGCGCCGCCCTTGCCCTGGTTGACCTGCAATGTCACCAGATAAACCTGCTGCTGTTCGGCCAGCTGGCGCAGCACGGCGGCGCAGGCCGGGCTGCTGGCGTCGTCGACCAGTACGCAAGGCAGGCCGGCTGCGAGCAGGTCGGCAACTACCGCTGGCACCGCCAGTTCGTGGTTGTACACCGGGATCACCGCGCAGGGTTTATTCACCGATGGCCTCCAGCACGATGCGGCCGCTGGAGCAGGCTGCCCCGGCATTGCTGTAGGCAAAGTAGAGCTTGCCGCGCTCGGCATCGAAGCGCAGGGTCAGTTGCAGCGGGTCGCCAGGGCGCACCAGTTGCTGGAACTTCAGCACTTCCATGCCGGCGAACTGGCGTGGCCGGTCGAGCAGTTGTTGCCCGAGCGCCAGCGCCCAGTCGACCTGGACTACCCCCGGCAGTACCGGCGTCTGCGGGAAGTGGCCGTTGAAATAGGCAAGGTCTGCCGACACCGCCAGTTGCAACTGCAGTTCGCCGTTGACCTCGGCCTGGCTCAGCACTTCCGGGCCTTTGGGCCGTGGTGCCAGCAGCAGGGCTTCGAGCTCGGCCTGGGGCAGTTTGCCCTGGGCGTTGAACGGCAGTTGCCGCAGCAGCCGCCAGCGTCGGGGCAGGGCCAGGGCTTCGCAGTGCTGGCTGAGGTGCTGGCGCAGGCCTTCGGTGAGTGCGCGTCGGCCCTGATTGCGCAGGGCATGCAGGCCTGCGGCGCTGAGCACCAGCAGGGCGCCAAGGCTGGCGCGGTTTTCCTGGATCACCGCCAGGCGCGCTTCCTCGACCCAATCGTGGGCGACCAGGGCCTGTTCGAGCATTGGTAGGGAGATGCGTTTTTCTTCCAGTTTGACGATCCGGTCCAGGCGCCCCAGCAGGCGAAAGCGCCCGTCAGCGGTGAACTCGACGGCATCGGCGCTTTGCTCGATATGGCCGGGTGGCAAATAGGTCGATTCGATACGCAGCGCACCCTGTTCATTCTGGCTCAGGCGCACCTCGGCAAAGGGTTGCCACAGGCTGTCGCCCTGGCGCCAGGCAATGCCGCCGGTTTCCGAGCTGCCGAGAATTTCGCTCGGCCATTGCTGCAGGCGCTGGTGCAAGGCCTGGGCGGCGCTGGCCGGCAGCTCGCCGCCGGAGGAAAACACCCGGCGTACCGCGCTTAACGCGGGCCAGTCGAGGTTGTCGCCCATGCGTTTGAGCAGCGCCGGGCTGGCCACCCAGGCAAAGGCCGGGTGCTCGCGGCTGGCGCGCTGCAGGTCTTCGGGGAAGGGCAACTGCCGACGCACGAACGGGCGCCCGGCACACAGCGGCCAGAGCACGCGAAACAGCAGGCCGTAGATGTGCTGGGCGGCGACGCTGCCGATGATGCACGCAGCGCCCAGCTCTGTGCCCCATAGCTGTTCCAGGGCCTGCACTTCGTTGGCCAGCTGGCGCAGGCTCTTGTCGATACGCTTGGGTTCGCCGCTGGAGCCGGAGGTGCACAGGCTCAGCAGGCAAGCGTCCAGGTCCAGTTGGGCAGCGGCCAGGGGCGTTTCCAGCAGTGCATCCAGCGCAGTGTCTTGCGCCTGGTCGCTCAGCCACAGCTCGACTTCGCCTTGCCAGCGCTGGCGGGTCTGGACTTGCAGGTCGGCCGGCAGCAGCACCTGTACGCCGGCGCGCCAGGCGCCGAGCAGGGCCACGGCCAACTCGGCGGCGTCTTCCAGGTGCACGGCAATGCGCTTCACACCACGGCGCTCAAGGCCAGCGGCCAGTTGCAGGGCTTGCTGGCGCAGGCCCGCGTGGTCCAGCGCCGGGGCGAAGGTTACCGGGCGCGGCGCGTCGCTCGGGTGCAGCAGTTGCTCAAGAGCAATCCATTTCATGAGCGTCCTCGCACGCGTTGTCTTATCAGCCATTCAATGGCAAACAGCAGGCCCATCAGCCCGTAGGCGATCAGGCCGTTGTACAGGGTCCACCAGCTCAGCGGCGCCCACAGGGTCAGGGCGGCGGCGACCAGGCCGTTGGCCAGGAAGAACAGGCTCCAGACCTTGGTCACCTGGCGTGTGTAGTGGATCGCCACCTCGGGCAGTTGCGGCTCGCGCAGGCGCGCCAGGCGCTCGGCCACCGGCGGGCCGAATTTCAGGCTCAGGCTGAACAGGCCAAGCATGAACGCGCTGATCAACACCGGGTACCAACGCAGCAGCTGCGGGCTGTTGAACAGCGCCAGCAACGCGCAGAAGGCAATCGCCGCCACGGCCATCCAGTGCCCGCCGGGGCGCTGCGGTTCGCTCAAGGCGCGCGCCAGCCACAGGCCGCCGAGCAACAGGCCGAACTGCCAGGGGGCAAAGTGGGCCATGCCAAAATGCACCGCAAAGGGGTACAGCAGACCGGCCAGCAGCAGGCCGAGGCCGATCAGGCGTTTCATGCCGCGTTGTTGACCAGGCGGTAGACCGCCTCGACCACGTCGTTGACCGTACGTACGGCCTTGAACTCGTCGGCGGCGATTTTTTTGCCGGTCTGGCGCTTGATGTGATCGATCAGGTCGACCGCGTCGATGCTGTCGATTTCCAGGTCCTGGTACAGGTTCGATTCCAGGCTGATGCTGGCCGGGTCCAGTTCGAACAGTTCGACCAGGGCATCGCGCAGGGTGTTGAAGATGTCTTCGCGGGTTTGCATGGTGCTGTCTCAGGCTGCCTGTTTGGCGGTGACGAAAGCCGCAAGGCTGGCCACGCTGGTGAAATGGTTACGGGTGTCCTTGGCGTCGGCGTCGATCTTGATGCCGTACTTCTTCTGGATCGCCAGGCCGAGTTCGAGGGCGTCCACCGAATCCAGGCCCAGGCCTTCGCCGAACAGGGTCTGCTCGTCACCGATGTCCTGAGCGCTGATGTCTTCAAGGCCCAGGGCGTCGATGATCAACAGCTTGATGTCGTGGTTAAGGGTGTTCTGTGGATCGCTCATCTTCGGCGAGCTCCTTGGTGAAGTGCTGATGCAAATAGTCGTTGAGTTTGCGCGAGGCCTGCGGGGCGGGGCCTTGTGCGGCGAAGGCCTGCGGGTCGATGTCGGCACCGACCTGCAGGCTGAAATGCACCCGGCGCTGGGGTATGCGGTACCAGGGTTCGGCCTTGGTCAGGGTGCTGGGGGTGACCTTGATGGTTACCGGGGTAATGATCTGCGCACCGCGCAGGGCGATGGCCGCTGCGCCGCGATGGAAGGCCGGCGGTTGGCCCGGCTGGGTGCGCGTGCCTTCGGGGAAGATGATCAGGGTCTGGCCGCCTTGTAGGGCGCCGACGGCGCTGTCGAGCATGTCCATGCTGCCGTCGTTGCTGATGTATTCGGCCGAACGCACCGGGCCGCGGGTGCAGGGGTTGTGCCAGAGGCTCTGCTTGACCACGCAGTTGGCCTGGCGTACCAGGCCGATGAGGAACACCACGTCGATCAGCGACGGGTGGTTGGCAATGATCATCTGCCCCGGGCGGCCGAGTTTTTCCGCGCCCTTGACCTCATAGGTGAGCACGCCGCTGGCGGCCATGAAACGAATGAAACGCCAGAACAGCCAGCTGATGGTGTGCCGGGCGCGCTGGCGATGGCGTACGCCGTCGCCGGGCAGGCAGGCCAGCAGCGGGAACACCAGCAGGCGCAGGCACAGGCCGCCGACACCGAACAGCAGGAAGCTGACGGCGGTGGCGAGCAGGCGCCAGTAATAGGCGTCGCGCGGTCTGCTTATGGCTTGCGTTGCCAGTTCCATGTGCGACTCTTCCAGGTGTGGGTATAGGTGCTTTCGCCCTTGAGCAGGCAACGCAACCAGCTCAGGGCATGGGGTTCGCTCGCAGCCGCGCCCGCGCTGTTATCGCCCAGGGTCAGTTGCCAGTCGTCGCCAGGCGTCAGCAGCAGGCCCAGGGCGTAGGCAAACGGCACGTCATCGATCCACGGGCCGTAGGCCGCGGGCGGCTGTTCTTCAGTGATTATCAGCAGCACTGCCGGGGCGCCTTCGCGCAGCAGGCAGGCGGCTTCCATCACGCCGTGTTCGAAACCGTCACCGGCAGCGGCCAGGGCGGTCATTTCGCTGGTTTCGCCACGCATGATCGACCACAGGCCGATCACCGCGTTGTGTACCGACAGGCTGAACTGGGTTGGCGACAGCGGCTGCTCGTTGGCCAGGTCGCTGAGTATCTCGAAGGTGCGTGGGGTTTCGCCATGCCGGGAGACGAACACCAGCGGCAAATCCTGCATTCCTTCGGCCAATGGCCAGCCCACGGCAAAGGCCATGCGCGCCAGTCGGCTCAGGCGCCGGCGCTGCATGGCCGGCAAAAACGACACATCCGGTGCCTGTTCAGCCACTGCCGGGCAGTGCTGTGCCTGGCTCCAGGCCTGCCAATCGGCAGCCGTCTGCAGGCCTGGCGCCCACGCGCGCCACTGGCTGATATTGAATGTGATCACTTAGCTGTACTTCCCGCCCTGAGGGACTTCCTTGCCGAGGGAGTGACTCGGAACAACGACCTGACAGGGGTGTGGCGCAATCGCCGAGTGGCGCGCATTATCCCGGTGGAGTTGGTGTGTAGCAAATATTGGTTGTACGGATTGTCGTCTGCAACAGACAGCGGTCCCGAAGATTCGTCGGACCGATCCGAGGTTTCCCGACCAATGGCGGTGTTGTTTATTCGGTCGGATCGCCGAAAACTTGAGCCATTGGCGGCTGGTCAAGCCGTCATTGGCCGCACATACTCGCTCATCCCCAGACACACGGAGGTCTTTCCATGCGGCGCGTGGTATTCAATCAGAAAGGTGGCGTTGGCAAGTCGAGCATTGCCTGCAACCTGGCAGCGGTGAGTGCCAATGAAGGCTATCGGACCCTGCTGATCGACCTGGATGCCCAGGCCAATTCGACCCAGTACCTCACCGGGCTGACCGGCGAGGACATTCCCATGGGCATTGCCGACTTCTTCAAGCAGACCCTGTCGTCCGGGCCGTTTGCCAAGAAGAACAAGGTCGATATCTACGAAACGCCCTTCGACAACCTGCATGTGGTGACCGCCACCGCCGAGCTTGCCGACCTGCAGCCCAAGCTTGAGGCCAAGCACAAGATCAACAAGCTGCGCAAACTGCTCGATGAGCTGGACGAGGACTATGACCGGATCTACCTGGACACTCCGCCAGCGCTGAATTTTTATGCGGTTTCGGCGCTGATCGCTGCCGATCGTGTGCTGATCCCCTTCGATTGCGACAGCTTCTCTCGCCAGGCCCTGTATGGCCTGCTGGCCGAGATCGAAGAACTAAAGGACGATCACAACGAAGAGCTGCAGGTCGAAGGCATCGTCGTCAACCAGTTCCAGGCCCGCGCCAGCCTGCCCCAGCAGATGCTCGACGAGTTGATCGCCGAGGGCCTGCCGGTGCTGCCGGTGTACCTCAACAGCTCGGTGAAGATGCGCGAATCACACCAGGCCAGCCTGCCGCTGATTCACCTGGAGCCTCGGCATAAACTGACCCAGCAGTTTGTCGAGCTGCACGCTCTGCTCGAAGAAAACGCCTAGACGCCCTGGCTGCGCAGCCACTCCAGCAGTTGCTGGAGTGGGAATGCACCGCTCTGGCGCGCCACTTCCCGGCCGTTTTTGAACAGGATCAGGCTGGGGATCGAGCGAATCGCCAATTGCCCGGCCAGTTGCTGGTTGGCCTCGCTGTCCAGTTTGGCCAGGCGGCAGCGCCCGCTCAGCTGAGCGGCGGCCTGGGCAAAGATCGGCGCAAACGACTTGCACGGCCCGCACCAGTCGGCCCAGACATCGATCAGCAACGGCAGGTCGCCCTTGATCTGGCTGGCGTAATCGCCCTGTTGCAGATCGAACGGCGTGCTCAGCAGCACCGGTTTCTTGCAGCGGCCGCATTTAGGGCTGTCGCCGAGGCGCTCGCCGGGGATGCGGTTGAGGCCGTTGCAGTGGGGGCAGGGGATAAGTAATGGGTCAGTCATGACAGCTCCGGGAATTGCGACCGGTTTACGGTCGTCCGCGGTTCAAGCCCGCGCCTTTATGTTCAATGGTTTAGCATGTGCGCCTTGTACACCGGCCATGGAGTGCCCGATGGATTGCCAGCATTCAGCGCATATCCGCATTTTTGTCGATTTCCGATCCAATGGCGAACCAGCTTTCGAGAGCGTGCCGGTCCGTCAGATCGATGCCAATACCTTTGAGCTGCTGTCGTCACCAGGGTTGGCACTCGACCTGGCTCGTGGCGATACCATCCGCATCAACCACCCGAACCAGCGTGCCGAAGTGCTGCAGCGCGGTGGCAACTTCTGCATTCATATTTATGCCGACGACCTGCCCCAGGAGGCTGTCGACACGCTGCAAGGCGAAGTGCAGACGCTGCTCGGTGGTACTCTGGATGGTCGCTACAAGGGCAACCTGACTCTTGCCATCCCCTCGTGTAACGGTTTTGCAGCCATCCGTGAAGTGTTCGACCGCTTTCGCCAATGCACCGGTGTCGAGTGGTACTACGCCAATATCTATCGCAACCTGGACGATGATGAGGATGAAACCCTGCTCAACTGGTGGCTCGACAGCTGAGGCGTAAGCCTCACGACGAGCAACTGATCTCCAGGTGCTTGCCCCATTCCGGCGGCCGCTGGGCATAGGCCTGCATGCCCGGCTGCTCGTCGAACGGTTTGCTCAGCACTTGGTGCAGGCGGCGTACTTCCTCGTAGTCACCCCCCTCGGCCGCCTCGATGGCGCGCTGGGCCAGGTAGTTGCGCAGGATGTACAGCGGGTTGACCGCATGCATGCGCTCGCGCCGGCCCTCGGCGTTGCCGGGTTCGCGCTGCAGGCGCGCCAGGTAATCGGCTGACCACAGGTCAAAACCGGCCAGATCGATGAAGTCGTCGCGCACCACCTGCAGGGCCTGCTCGGCAGGCTGGTCGCCGAGATGGCGGAAGAACAGGGTGTAGTCCACCGCGCCGGGCTGCATCAGTTGCAGCAGGCGTTCGATCAGCAGCTTGTCGTCGTCTTCTGCCTGGGTCAGGCCCAGGCGTCGGCGCATCAGGTCCAGGTAATGGGCCTCGTATAGCGGCAAGAACAGCTCCAGGGTTTGCTTCAGCGCTTCGACACTGATAAACGGCGTCAGGGCCTGGGCCAGGGCGCTGAGGTTCCAGTGGGCGATGGGTACCTGGTTGCTGTAGCTGTAGCGGCCCTGGTCATCGGAGTGGTTGCAGATGAAATTGGCGTCGAAGTCGTCGAGGAAGGCGTAGGGGCCGAAGTCGAAGGTGATGCCCAGAATCGACATGTTGTCGGTGTTCATCACCCCGTGGCAAAAACCATAGGCCTGCCAGCGGGCAATCAGCTCGGCATTGCGCTCGACGATGGTGCGGAACATCGCCAGGTACGGCTCGGGTTCGTCCGTGCACTCGGCAAAGTGGCTGTTGAGCACGTGCTCGGCGAGGATGCGCTGCTGCTCGGGCTGGCGGGTGTAGTAGAAGTACTCGAAATGCCCGAAGCGGATATGGCTCGGCGCCAGGCGCAGCAGCATGGCGGCGCGCTCCTGGGTTTCGCGCCATACCGGCGTGCTCGAGCCGATCACGCACAGCGCGCGGCTGCTGGCGATGCCCAGGGCCGGCAGGGCCTCGCTGGCAAGGAACTCGCGGATCGACGAGCGCAGCACGGCGCGGCCATCGCCCATGCGCGAGTAAGGGGTCTGCCCGGCGCCCTTGAGGTGCAGGTCCCAGGACTGGCCGGCGTCGTTGCGCACCTCGCCCAGCAACAGCCCGCGGCCATCGCCCAGGCGCGGGTTGTAGGAGCCGAACTGATGCCCGGAGTAAACCATAGCCCGCGGTTCGGCCTCGGCCCACAGCTTGTGGCCGCTGAACAGTTCGGCAAATATCGGCGAATGGGCCTCGGTGGGCTCAAGGTCGAGCAGCGCCATGGCTGCCTCGCTGGCGACCACCAGGCGCGGCTCGGCAATCGGCTCGGGCAGCACCGAAGTAGAGAAGGCATCGCCCAGGCGGGCGAAACGGTTATCGAAAGTCAGTTCGTCGAGGGCTTTCAACGGCCATCTCCTGAAGAAAACCTGAGTATTCTGCAAGGGTATGGCCGCTGGCGTCCAGTCAGGCCGGTTTGCCGCTGGCCTCGTCGCCGGGCTTCTCGCCATTGCTGGCGTTTGGCAGCACGGTCTTGTCGAGGTTCTCCACCGGGACCATCTTGTATTCCTGGCCCTGCATGTTCTTCAGGTAGATCTCCATCTGCCGGAAGGAGATGTTGATGTGTTGCTTCTTGAACTCTTTGTTGATGTAGCGGTTGATCTCGTCGAGCACCGGATTGCGGTCGCCCAGGTCGCGCACGTGCATGCGCAGCTCGTGGTCCAGGGTGCTTTCGCCGAAGTTCAGGAAGTAGACGATCGGCGCCGGCTCCTTGAGTACCCGCGGGTTGTCGTTGGCGGCCTTGAGCAGCAGGGTGCGCACCAGGTCCAGATCCGAGCCGTAGTCGACGCCGAGCTTGAGGGTTACCCGGGTGATGGTGTCGGTCAGCGACCAGTTGATCAGTTGCCCGGTGATGAAGGTCTTGTTCGGGACAATGATGTCCTTGCGGTCGAAGTCGGTGATGGTGGTGGCGCGGATGCGGATCTTGCTCACCGTGCCCGAGAGGTTGCCGATGGTGATGGTGTCGCCGATGCGCACCGGGCGCTCGAACAGGATCATGATCCCGGAGATGAAGTTGGCGAAGATCTCCTGCATGCCGAAGCCCAGGCCCACCGACAGCGCCGCCACCAGCCATTGCAGTTTGTCCCAGCTGACGCCCAGGGCTGACAGGGTGGAAACAAAGCCGACCCCGGCAATCACGTAGGACAGCAACGTGGTGGTGGCGTAGGCACTGCCCTGGGCCAGGTTCAGGCGTGACAGCACCAGTACTTCGAGCAGGCCCGGCAGGTTGCCAGCCAGGGCAATGGTGATGCCGATGATCACCAGTGCACCCAGCAGGTCGCGCAGGCTGATCGGCACCATGCTCATGGATGCGCCGGTGCCGCTGGTGTACTCGTACAGGGTGATGTTGTCGAGGTAGGCAAACACGCTGATCAGGTCCGACCAGACCCAGTAGAGGGCGGCGATGAAGCCGCCGAGCAGGGCCAGGCGAATCAAGCGCAGGGACTGCTGGTTGACCTGTTCGATGTCCAGGGTCGGCTCTTCGACCAGCACTTCGCCATCCAGGCCTTCCTTGGCTGCCTGGCGCTTGCTCAGCGCCCGCTGGTAGGCCAGGCGCCGGGCGGCCACGGCCAGGCCGCGGACGAAGGCGGCTTCGATCACCAGCCAGAACATCAGCAGGTAGAGGGTATCGATCAGGCGGTCTGTGAGCTTGAGCGCGGTGTAGTAATAGCCAAAGCACACGGCGATGAACAGCGCCACCGGCAACGCGGTAAAGGCCACGCCCACGGCCTTGCGAAACAGCGAGGTGTTGCGGTGGGTGGGGCTGCTCAGCAACAGGCGGCTGAGCAACCAGGCCATCAGCGCATAGCAGGTCAGCACCACGCCGATGCCGAGCACGTCTTCAGCCAGCGCCGAGGGTTGATGTTCGGCCACCGCCACCACCCCGACCAGGGCCAGGACCACGGTGCCGAGGCGGCGGATCCAGCCACGGAGGAATTCGACCTGGGGCTTTTCCCAGCGAAAGTGCAGCTCGGCCACGCCGCCCGGGGCGAGTATTCGGTAGGCGGTGTAGAACACCAGCCAGGCCTGGGCCACCTGGAACAGCGCCGAGGCGAGGTTGGCGTTCTGCCCGCGGGCGTCGACCTGCAGGGCATAGCCGCACAGGGCCAGGCCCAGGCTCAGGGGCATGGCCAGGAGGATGTTGATCAGGATCGCCTGGGGCGTGTGCCACTGGCTGTCACGCTTGAAGTGGCCGACATCCTGGTGAACCTTGGTCAGGCGCGCATACAGGTATTTGCGCCGCCACAGCAGGGTGCCGATCAGCAACAGCAAGGGCAGGAACAGCAACGGGCGCTGGGCCAGGCCATCGGTCAGCTCGCGCAGGCCTGAACCCCAGGGCAGGCTGACAACCTGTTTTTGCAGGCGCTCGGGCACGCTGCGCAGCCATTCCAGGTCCAGTGGCTTGTTGCTGGGAATCCAGAACATCTGCTCATCAAGGGTTGCACGCAGGTTTTGTGCGGTGCTGAACAGTTGCTTTTGGTTCAACTGCAAGGTGATCGATTCGTTGAGCAGCGCGCTCAGTTCACGGTTCAGGCGTTCGAGCAGGTCGCTGCGAGTGATCGCCACTTCCAGCAGGGCCTTGCGCAGTTGCGGGGTGACGGTCTCGGGCGGTTGCGCGGTGAGCAGCTTGTCGACATAGCTGCTCGGGCTGCTGATCTGCTCGCGCTGCTGGTTGATCTCGAACTGATACAGGCGGATGTCGGCGATCTGGTCGGCCAGGTCGCGGTCGAGCTTCAGGTGCGGCAGCGCCTGCTTTTGCTTGTAGAGGATCTTCGACAACAGCAGGCTGCCCTTGAGCACGCTGATCTGCTCGTCGAGGGCCTGGTCGCTCTGGGTCAGACTGTCCAGCTGCTGCTTGGTCTTGAGGTTCTGCTGGGTCAGATCGTTGAGGCTGTCGGTGCTGCGCAGCAGGTAGTCGGAGAGCTTGAGGTTGGCGGCGCTTTCGGTGGCCAGCAGGGTGCTGCCGCCAGCTTTCTGGGCTTCGATCGACTGTTCGGTGACGGTTTGCTGGGACTGGGCCAGGCGCTTCTGGTTGATCAGCGTCTGCAGGTCCTGGATCTCCTGTTCCAGGCGCGCGGCGCGCTCGATCAACAGGTCATGCTGACTGTTGCCCAGGTCTTGCAGCAGGCTGTTGCCGGCCAGTTCCTGGCGGCGCAGCAGGGTCAGGGCGTTGAGCGCGGCCAGTTCGGCGTTGAGCTGGTTGCGCTGGTCGGCGCTGAGCGGCTTGCCGCCGTCCTTGCCGATCTTCAGGCTGGTGTTGATCTGCTGGGTGCGGGTCTGGTTGGCGCTGATTTCTGCCTGGGCCCGTTCGGGGCGGGTCTGCGCGGTGATGGTCAGGCTGTTGGCCTCGGACAGCGCTTTTTGCAGTTCGCCCTGCTCGGTGGTGCGCTCGGCCAGCAATTGCTCCAGCTGCGGCACGCTGGAGGCAGCGTAGCGCTGGGTGACCGGGATCACCTTGCTGTCCTTGAGCTTGGCCAGCTCGCGCTGGTTTTCGCTGGTCTGGCGCGGCGCGTCGTTGAGCTGGTGCTTGAGCGCAGTGAGCTTCTTCTCGCTGTCCTCTTTGTTGCCGAGGAAGGCCAGGGTCTTTTCGAGCACCTGCTGCAGGGCTTTCTGTTCAGCCTCGGGCAGCTTGCGTTCGGCGATCTTGTCCAGGCTTTTCTGGATCGCTGCCGTGGTCGGCGGTTCCGCCGCCCACACCGGGGAGAAGGACAGGCACAGCCCGATCAGGGCTGCGCTTAAAAACGTGCGCAGGGACATAGGCAGAAAATTCGTACAGGCAGAGGCGAAGAACGGAGTTTAAAGGAACAACCCTGGGCCGGGTCGAGTACCTTCGGGGAATTTGACGCCCACTTTGAGGATCTTGTTCCCTTCCATCACTGCAACCGTCCACAAGGTGCTGTTCCATTCGATCTGGTCGCCGACCACCGGCGCGCCGCCAACCTTCTGCGCGATGAAGCGGCTGAGTGGCGTGTGCGGGTCCTGACCGTCGAGCTGCAAACCGTACAACGCCGCTACAGCCCCCAGTTCTGCGTCCCCTTCGAGCACGAAGTCACCAAAGAAGCGCAGGTCCAGGCCTCGCTGCGGTGCCTGGCTGAACAGCTTGCCGAGGGCCGGCAGGTTGTGTTCGTGGCCGATCACGCAGAGCAGGTCGTCGACTTCCAGGGTGGTACTTCCCGACGGATGGAGCAGTTGCTGGCCGCGAAACAGTGCGGCGATGCGGGTGCCTTCGGGCATTTTCAGCTCGCGCAGGGCGGCGCCGATGCACCATTTTTCGGCGCCCAGGCGATAGACGAACAGCTCCCACTCGCTGGTGATGTGCACTTCCAGGGCCGAGCGGGAGATCGGCGCCGGGTCTGGCGGTACTGTCACTTTCAGCAGCTTGGCCACCCACGGCAGGCTGGTGCCCTGCACCAGCAGCGAGACCAACACGATGAAGAACGCCAGGTTGAAGAACAGCTGCGCATCGGGCAGCCCGGCCATCAGCGGGAACACCGCGAGAATGATCGGTACCGCGCCGCGCAGGCCGACCCAGGAAATAAAAGCTTTTTCGCGGCCATGGAAAGCCTTGAACGGCAGCAGGGCGGCGATTACCGACAGTGGCCGGGCGAAGATGATCATCCACAGCGCCAGGCCCAGTGCCGGCAGGGCGATGGGCAGCAGGTCGTGCGGTGTGACCAGCAGGCCGAGGACCAGGAACATGCCGATCTGCGCGAGCCAGGCCATGCCGTCGAGCATGTGCAAGATGCCATGGCGGCTACGGATCGGCCGGTTGCCCAGCACCAGGCCGCACAAGTACACGGCGAGGAAGCCGCTGCCGTGCAGGGCGTTGGTCAGCGAGAACACCACCAGGCCGCCGGCCACTACCAGGATCGGATAGAGGCCGCCGGCGAGGTTGATGCGGTTGACCAGTTGCAGCAGCAGCCAGCCGCCACCCAGGCCCAGCAGGCCGCCGATGCCGAACTCGCGCAGCAGGTGGGTGAGCAGGCTCCAGTGCAGGCCGGTCTGGCCACTGGCGATCATCTCGATCAGGGTCACGGTGAGGAACACCGCCATCGGGTCGTTGCTGCCCGATTCAATCTCCAGGGTTGCCGTCACCCGCTCGTTCAGGCCTTTGCCGCCGAGCAGCGAGAATACCGCTGCGGCGTCGGTGGAGCCGACGATGGCGCCGATCAGCAGGCCCTGGATCAGGCTCAGGTCGAACAGCCAGGCGGCGACCATGCCGGTCAGGCCGGTGGTGATCAGCACGCCGACTGTGGCCAGCGACAGCGCCGGCCACAGGGCCACGCGGAAACTCGCTACCCGCGTGCGCAGGCCGCCGTCGAGGAGGATCACCGCCAGCGCCAGGTTGCCCACCAGGTAGGCGGTCGGGTAATTGTTGAAGATGATGCCGCCACCGTCGACCCCGGCAATCATGCCGACCGCAAGGATGATGACCAGGATCGGGATGCCCAGGCGCGATGACAGTGAGCTGACCAGAATACTTGCACCTACCAGCAATGCGCCGATCAAGAACAGGCTATTGATGGTGGACGCATCCAAAGGCAGTACTCCGGGGAAAAGCAGGAAGGAGGGGCGGTTTGCTTTGAATATCAAGCAGGTCGCGTGCCAAGGATTCTAACCTGAGGGGTTGGCGGGCTGTAAAGGGTTAATCGCGGGGACAAAAAAAGCACTCCTTGGAGTGCCTTATTGTGTTGCTACTTGCGGGCCTCATCGCGGGGCAAGCCCGCTCCCACAGGTAGGAGCGGGCTTGCCCCGCGAAAAAGGCTTAGGCCTGCTTGACCTCACGCATCGCCTTGCCTTTGACCGGCGCGCCGTTGGCGACATAGTACTTGGCGGTGCTGCGTGGCAGCGGCTGGCGGTTGCGGATCTTGTCGGCGATTTTCTCGGCGATCATGATCGTGGTGGCATTGAGGTTGCCAGTGATGATGATCGGCATGATCGAGGCATCGACCACACGCAGGCCCTGCATGCCATGCACGCGGCCCTGGCCGTCGACCACGGCCATGTCGTCGTCGCCCATCTTGCACGAGCAGGACGGGTGGAACGCGGTTTCGGCGTGCTCGCGGATAAACTTGTCCAGTTCTTCGTCAGTCTGCACGTCGGCGCCCGGGCTGATTTCGCGGCCACGGTAGGCGTCCAGTGCCGGCTGGGCCATGATTTCGCGGGTCAGGCGGATGCCGTCACGGAATTCCTGCCAGTCCTGCTCGGTGGCCATGTAGTTGAAGAGGATGCTCGGGTGCTGGCGCGGGTCTTTCGATTTGAGCTGGATACGGCCGCGGCTAGGCGAGCGCATCGACCCCATGTGGGCCTGGAAGCCGTGTTCCTGTACGCCATTGCTGCCGTTGTAGTTGATCGCTACTGGCAGGAAGTGGTACTGGATGTTCGGCCATTCGAACTCTTCGCGCGTACGGATGAAACCGCCCGCTTCGAACTGGTTGCTGGCGCCGATACCGGTGCCCTTGAACAGCCACTCGGCACCGATGGCCGGCTGGTTGTACCAGAGCAGCGACGGGTACAGCGATACCGGCTGAGTGCAGGCGTACTGCAGGTACAGCTCAAGGTGGTCCTGCAGGTTTTCGCCCACGCCCGGCAGGTCGTGAACCACAGGCACGTTGAGGCTTTCGAGCAGAGCACGCGGGCCAACGCCGGAGCGTTGCAGCAGTTGCGGCGAGGCGATGGCACCGGAGCAGACGATCACTTCCTTGCGCGCACGGGCTTCGACACGCTCTTCGCTGGCGCCGACCAGGTAGCTCACGCCAACGGCGCGCTTGCCGTCGAACAGCACGCGATCGCTCAGGGCGTGGGTGACGATGGTCAGGGTCGAACGCTTCTTGGCGATGTCCAGGTAGCCGCGAGCGGTGCTGGAGCGACGGCCTTTAGGCGTGACGGTACGGTCCATTGGGCCGAAACCTTCCTGCTGGTAGCCGTTGAGGTCTTCGGTGCGCGGGTAACCGGCTTGTACGCCGGCTTCGACCATGGCGTGGAACAGCGGGTTGTTGCCGGCTTTAGGCGTGGTCACGCTGACCGGGCCTTCGCCGCCGTGGTAGTCGTTGGCGCCGATGTCGCGGGTTTCCGCCTTGCGGAAGTACGGCAGGCAGTCCAGGTAGCTCCAGTCTTCCAGGCCTGGCAGTTTTGCCCAGCCGTCGAAGTCCATGGCGTTGCCGCGGATGTAGCACATGCCGTTGATCAGCGACGAGCCACCCAGGCCCTTGCCGCGACCGCATTCCATCCGGCGGCCGTCCATGTGCGGCTCCGGGTCGGTCTCGTAGGCCCAGTTGTAGCGACGGCCTTGCAGCGGGAAAGCCAGCGCGGCTGGCATCTGGGTGCGAAAGTCCATGCGGTAGTCTGGGCCACCGGCCTCGAGCAGCAGGACGGTAACGCCTTCGTCTTCGGTCAGGCGGGTCGCCAGGGTGTTACCGGCAGAGCCGGCACCGACGATGATGTAATCATATTCCATGGCTTTCTCCGAAAGCAGCTGCAAGCCTCAAGCTACAAGCCGCAAGAAAAAGCGGTCGTGCAAGGCTCGCGATTTAGTGGGCGCTGCAAGTGCCGGTTGGCATAACGCGCACCGGCTTTTACTTGCAGCTTGCAGCTCGAAGCTTGAGGCTTCAGAGCATCTGGCTACGTGTCACCTCAGAAAACCGAGTTGTACGCACCCAGTTCCACCTGCACCGATTTAATACGAGTGTACTGAGCCAGCGAGCTCACGCCGTTTTCGCGGCCAACACCGGATTGCTTGTAACCGCCAACCGGCATTTCGGCTGGCGACTCGCCCCAGGCGTTGATCCAGCAGATACCGGCTTCCAGCTGGTGGATGATGCGGTGGGCGCGGCTGATGTCGTTGGTGCAGACGCCCGCGGCCAGGCCGTATTCGGTGTCGTTGGCACGGCGGATGACTTCTTCTTCGGTCTCGTAGGAGAGGATGCTCATTACTGGGCCGAAGATTTCTTCCTTGACGATGGTCATGTCATCGCGGCAGTCGGTGAACACGGTCGGTGCCACGAATGCGCCCTTGGCGAATTCGCCTTCGGTCAGACGCTGGCCGCCGCACAGAACGCGTGCGCCTTCTTCCTTGCCCTTGGCGATGTAGCCCAGCACGCTTTCCATGTGGGCGAAGCTGACCAGCGGGCCGAAGTTGGTGTTTTCGTCTTCAGGGTTGCCAACGCGGATGCGTGCAACGCGCTCGGCGATCTTGGCTTCGAAAGCCGCTTTCATCGAGGCAGGAACGAACACGCGGGTGCCGTTGGTGCAGACCTGGCCCGAGCTGTAGAAGTTGGCCATCATGGCGATGTCAGCGGCGCGATCCAGATCGGCGTCGTCGCAGATGATCAGCGGCGACTTGCCGCCCAGTTCCATGGTGACTTCCTTGAGCGTCGAGCTCGAAGCGCTGGCCATGACTTTCTTGCCGGTGGTGGTACCGCCGGTGAAGGAGATTTTCTCGATGCGCGGGTGCTCGGTCAGCCAGGTGCCGACTTCGCGGCCGCTGCCGGTCAGGACGTTGAACACGCCGTCCGGCAGGCCGGCTTCGGTGTAGATCTCGGCCAGTTTCAGGGTGGTCAGCGAGGTGACTTCGCTCGGCTTGAAGATCATCGCGTTACCGGCCGCCAGGGCTGGTGCGGATTTCCACAGGGCGATCTGGATCGGGTAGTTCCAGGCGCCGATACCGACGGTCACGCCCAGCGGCTCGCGGCGGGTGTAGACGAACGAGCTGTCGCGCAGCGGGATCTGCTCGCCTTCGATGGCCGGTACCAGGCCTGCGTAGTATTCCAGCACGTCGGCGCCGGTGACGATGTCGACGTAGCGGGTTTCGGAGTACGACTTGCCGGTGTCCAGGGTTTCCAGGGCGGCCAGTTCATCGTTGCGCTCGCGCAGGATGTCGACGGCGCGGCGCAGGATGCGCGAACGCTGCATGGCGGTCATCGCTGCCCAGACTTTCTGGCCACGTTCGGCGCTTTCTACCGCGCGCTCGACATCGGCTTCGGTAGCGCGTTGCACCTGGGCGAGGACTTCGCCGTTGGCCGGGTTGATGGCGTCGAAGGTAGCGTCGCTGGAAGCGTCGACATAACCACCATCAATGTAGAGTTTTTGCAGTTCGAAACGGGCCATAGTGTCCTCGCAAGTGCATATGTGTGTTTGGCTATCCGTGCAGCGCTCCTGCTTGTTTGGCAATCGCGGCGCGCGGTGGTTCAGAGGCCTGGTTTTGCGTGTCCGGGCTCGTCTGTTTCGCCAGTTGTAAATCCATGTATTCGTAAGCGATTTGTTTCGCCTGGTCGGTGTCGAAAGCGTCTCCGGACAGCGCACCGCGCAGCCACAGACCGTCGATCAAGGCTGCCAGCCCGCGGGCCGCGCTGCGTGCTTCTGGCAACGGCAGGGCGCGGCGGAACTGGCAGCACAGGTTGGAATACAAGCGGTGATCGTTGATCCGCTGCAACCTGTGCAAAGACGGCTGGTGCATGCTGGAGGCCCAGAAGGCCAACCAGGTTTTCATTGCCGGGCCGTTGACCTGGCTGGCGTCGAAGTTGCCTTCGATGATCACCTGCAGGTGGGCGCGCGGGCTGTTGTCCTTGAGCGCCTGCCGGTTGGCGACGACGTTCTCGTTCAGCACGCTCATCAAGTACCGCATGGTCGCTGCGATCAGGCCGTTCTTGTCCTGAAAGTAGTGACTGATGATGCCATTCGACACACCGGCCAAACGGGCGATCAGCGCAATGCTGGCGTCACCCATGCCGACCTGGTCGATGGCCAGCAACGTGGCTTCGATCAACTGCTGACGGCGGATGGGTTGCATACCGACCTTGGGCATCTTGCAAATCTCCTCAGGCCTGCGAGCAGTCGACGAGCGGCTGCCTCGGCGAAGGCCAGTCTATTTTGTTTTGATTGAACGTTCAATCAACAAAGAATAAGCTCTGCGACAATCTGTGCAATTGACAGGTTTTTCCTACCTGCGGTTTGCACAAATTGGCACCCCAAAAAGACGTGGAACCCCCGGAATACAAGGTGTTGACGGGTGTAAACGGCGCGTTGAACAGATCTGCCGAGCGGTATAGCACCGCGCGGCCAACCCTCGGGACGGGGTTTTCGGCCTGTTTTTTTCAACGCAATCGATTCGGGATCACGGTTTTTTCAAGGTGCTTTTATAACACCTGCAGCTGTGGGGCTATTGCACCATTTGCTCGGGTAACGATTGTTTCGTGTTTCTCTCGCACTGCCCGGAGCATATGTGCAATGAGTTCTGCCTCCCTAATCAAGACCCCTGCCGAGAGGGTCCGGGTCAACAGCGTGGTGTTCTTCACCTCGACGTTGCTGATCCTGTTGTTGACTGCCTTGCTGATCGCAGTTCCCGAAACCGCCGGCCGCGTGCTGAACGAGGCTCAGGCCTGGTTGTCGCGCAGCTTCGGCTGGTACTACATGCTGGTGATTGGCGGCTACCTGCTGTTCGTCATCGTTCTGGCCTTCTCCAACTTCGGCAAGCTCAAGCTTGGCGGCAAGGATGACAAGCCGGACTTCAGCTACGGTGCCTGGGCCGGGATGCTGTTCTCCTCCGGTATCGGTATCTCGCTGCTGTACTTCGGTGCGTCCGAGCCGCTGGATCACTACTTCAACCCGCCTGAAGGCGCACCGGCCAGCCTGCAGTCGGCCCGTGAAGGCCTGCAACTGACCTTCCTGCACTGGGGCCTGCATGGCTGGGCGATCTATGCCCTGGTCGGCCTGTCCGTTGCCTACTTCGCTTACCGCCACAACCAGCCGCTGGCCCTGCGCTCGGCGCTGTACCCGCTGGTCGGCGAGCGTTGGGTCAAGGGCGCCGCAGGCCACACTGTCGATATCTTCGGCATGTTCGTGACCCTGCTGGGCCTGGTGACCAACCTGGGCATCGGTTCGATGCAGGTGTCCTCGGGTCTTGAGTACCTGTTCGGCATGCAGCACAGCGACACCAACCTGCTGATCGTGATTCTGGTGATGAGCACCGTGGCGACCATCGCCGCCGTGTCGGGTGTGGAGAACGGCATCCGCCGCCTGTCCAACCTCAACATCATCCTGTTCAGCGGCCTGCTGCTGTTCGTGCTGCTCAACGGCCCGACCCTGCACCTGCTCAACAGCTTCGTGCAGAACATCGGCGACTACCTCAACGGCGTGGTGCTCAAGACCTTCGACCTGTACGTCTATGAAGGCGACAGTGACAAGTCCGAGCGCTGGCTGGGCCTGTGGACCGTGTTCTACTGGGCCTGGTGGATTTCCTGGGGCCCGTTCGTCGGTATGTTCATTGCCCGCATCTCGCGCGGTCGTACCGTGCGCGAGCTGGTCGCTGGCGTGCTGCTGATCCCGCTGGGCTTCACCCTGGCCTGGCTGTCGATCTTCGGCAACTCGGCGCTGGACCTGGTCATGAACCAGGGCGCGGTGGAGCTTGGGCGAACAGCGCTGGAACAGCCGGCGATGTCGATCTACCAGTTGCTCGAGCACTATCCGTTCGCCAAGATCGTGGTCGGTGTCGCGATTTTCGTTGGCTTCGTACTGTTCCTGACCCCGGCCGACTCCGGCGCGGTGATGATGGCCAACCTTTCCTGCAAAGGCGGCCATGTCGACGAAGATGCACCGAACTGGCTGCGTATCCTCTGGTCGGCGATCATTACCGTGGTCACCATCGGTTTGCTTCTGGCCGGTAACTTCCAGGCCATGCAGACCATGGTGGTACTGGCGGGGCTGCCGTTCTCGGTGGTGCTGGTACTGTTCATGTTCGGCCTGTACAAGGCCATGAAGCAGGACAGCCAGGTCGAGCAGGAGCAGGCAGAACTGGCTGCCCGTGGTCGTCGCGGTTTCAGCGAGCGCCTGAGCCAGCTTGACCTGCAGCCAACCCAGGCCATCGTTCAGCGCTTCATGGACAAGCGCGTCAGCCCGGCGCTCAAGGAAGCGGCTGCGCAGCTGCAGACCCTGGGCTTCCAGGTGCAGACCCGGGTCGGCCAGTCGCGCTCGGCCATGGGCCTGCGCATCGACATGGAAGAAGGCAATCCGTTCGTTTATGAAGTGAGCCTGGACGGTTACCTGGCCGCGCCGAGCGAGGCACCGGTGGAAGGCGAGACGGAAGTGCGCCAGCGCTTCTACCGCGCCGAGGTGTACTTGCACAACGGCAGCCAGGAGTACGACTTGATGGGCTTCACTCCGGAGCAGATCACCCGTGATGTGCTCGATCAGTTCGAAAGCCACCGCCAGCTGCTGGGGCGTGTCTATAGCTGATAACGGCTGATGCACCGCAAGGGCTCTGTTCGCAGGAACAGGGCCCTTTTTGTTGTGATACCGGTGCAGACTGGACAGGCGCAGCAGGCCCCGGCACTCTTGGCGTTGCCAAGGAGCCCGGTGCCATCATGTTCAAGCGTCTTGTCCTGTTGTTGTGCAGTTGCCTGTCGTTCAGCCATCTCGCCCGCGCCAGCGAGCCTGTGGTGCTGCTCACCGAAAACTTCCCGCCCTACAACATGGCCATCAACGGCAAGAGCTTCGCCCGTGACGATGGCATCAACGGCATTGCCGCGGACCTGGTGCGCGAGATGTTCAAGCGCGCCGGGGTGCCCTACAGCATGACCTTGCGCTTCCCCTGGCAGCGCATCTACGAGCAGGCCCTGCAAACCCCCGGCTACGGCGTATTCGTCATGGCCCGCCAGCCCGAGCGGGAAAAGCTGTTCAAGTGGGTCGGGCCGTTGGGGCCGGATGACTGGATTTTGCTGGCCCCCGAAGGCAGTCCGATTGCCGTCAGCACCCTCCAGGAAGCCAAGCGCTACCGCATCGGGGCCTACAAGGGCGATGCGATCGCCGAGTACCTGGCCGCGCAAGGCCTTAGCCCGGTACTGGTGCTGCGCGACCGCGACAACGCGAAAAAACTGCTGAACGGCGAAATCGACCTGTGGGCCAGTGGCGATCCGGCTGGTCGCTACCTGGCGCGTCAGGTAGGTGTGAGCAAGCTCAAGACGGTGCTGCGTTTTCACGGTGCCGAGCTGTACCTGGCGCTCAACCGCGAAGTGTCGGACGAGGTGGTGAACAAGCTGCAGCAGGCCCTTGAGCAGATGCGCCGCGACGGCTTTGTCGAGCAGGTGTTCGCTCGTTACCTGTAAAAGTCCTGAGCAATAGTTAACGCAGGCAATGCGGTAGGTGTCGTTATCGTCACGGGTCCCTTACCCAGAGACAACGACAATGACCATCGCTTTGGACTCCTTTGAGCAAGCCGTCGGCCTGGCGTTTGCTTCCCGGCCAACGCTGCGCGCTGTAGTGCATCAGCAATTGGTGCAGCGGCTGGCCAAGCAATACCCCGAAATCGACAAAAACTACCCGCAACTGCGCGAGTCAAGAGAGATTTATCTCTGTACGCGAGCGCCTGAAGATCTCGACACAGTGACGATAAAGTCACTGGCCGAAGTCTTTCTCGAAAAGCTCATCTCGCAAACAACCTTCAATTTCGCCGGGATTGCGCTGACCAATTTGTTCCTGAGCTTTACCCCTACGCCCCGACCCATTTATGACCGCGACCCGGCCAGTGGTCTGGACAGACTTCCCGATCTGACCCTGGTCACTGACGCGCTCAATGAGCTGCTGACCAATGTCGAGCCGTTTCTTCAACGCGCCCAGGTCGATTTCTGGCAGGCGCGAAGCCGTTTGGGTGGTACGCCTCTGCAGGAGGTGGGTCACATGCTCAAGGCCGCCCTGGCCAGCGGGGTTGAAGCACAAGGCCTGGATGATGAACAACGCAACTGCATCTATGCGCTGTTGGCGGCGAGTAACAGCACCACGTGGCACAACCCCAGCGGGGTGCCTGAAGTTTTTTTGCTTGATGTCACGGTGGCTAGTGGCGAGGCCCGTTACCAGCAGTTGCTGCCGGACCTGTTGGTGACGCGGACTTTGGCAAATCGCAACATCGTTCTGTTGTGCAAGCCCAGTGGGCATATCGATGCCTTTGATTCGCTGGACAGCATGGCCCAGGGCCTGAGTGATGGGCTAGCCCATCAGTATCAGCTTGATTCACTCGGTTGGGATCGATATCCCATCACCACCGACATGTTCGCGATGCAGGGGGCAGTGCTCCTGAACCTGCTGCTTGAAGGTCTGGAGCCCGTGAGCGGGCGGCATTTCAGTACCGTAGTCGAGCTGGAGCAGGGGTACGCTGCGTTGACCGATCCAGCGTCTTTCTTCAGCGCACATCCTTACCGGCTCTTGCAGTTACGCCAGGGCGAATCCGAACTGCCGCAATGGTTGCGTCAAGCTTCCCTGGCTGATCGACTGGAGTACCGTGCGCGGGTGCTGGATCTGCTGGTCGCGCAAGCCAGCTCCAACGGCAGATCCTCCCTTGATGGCATCCTTGATCTACGCGCCTTTACGCGCAAGTCCCTGCTTGAACTGATGCGCGCTGACCATCTGACTGAGGCCAATTATGATGCCGACGACCTGGTGCTGGAGTTCTGGTTGGCACGTGGGGTTGCGGGTACATCGTCAGGGAGCGTTGAGATCAAACGGTTGTCCCTGACTGAATTTGCCATTGGCAACCTGGGCTCGGCCAAGGGCGCCAGGTTGGAAAAAATCACGCACAAAACCGACCAGCAGCTGTGGTCCTGGTTGACTACCGATTACCTGAAAGCGCTGGTGCAGCGTGCAGATATCGGTCGCACCTACCCCCAGTACCTGAGCAAAAAACTTCAGGATGCGGAGCAGAACGTTGAGCGGATAAGCCTGTTTGCCATGGAGCAGGCAAGCCAGTTGCCGCTCCTTGCGCTCAAGGCCAAAATCGATGGAGACCTGTCTGAAACCGGTTACCAGCGTGTTGTCGCGTTCTTTCGAGCGGACAGCGGTGAGGGTCAAAGCCTGTTGGCGCCTTTGGCGTTCAAGCGTGAGGAGGCTGCCAGCGAAGCCGATCGAGTGACCAACACCTTTGTGTTTATCTCGGCGCACGCTGCGGGAAACGTCGTGCTCTACCGGCCAATGAGCGCTGAAAAACCTTTCCAGGAGTTTGCCAACCAGCAGGCGTTGCTTGAACAGATCCTGGCAGACGAGGGTCTGCAGCAAGGCATTTTGGCCTGGATGAGCAGCGACGCTCAGCGGGTATATGCCCATGGCGGTTTCCAGGAGCCGCATTTACGTCGGCCAATCCTCGATACTCAGCTGGACCTGGAGCCCGTCCAGCCGGCACAGCTGGACTTGCAGGGCTGGCAACCGGGGGCGGACACCAACTTGTACATGGCCAATACGCAGATGCTGGTGGAACTGGCCGAGCGCGAGACAATTTCCAATGCCGAGGACCGCTGGGCGATGCTGCTCGAGGGTGCGGGCCTGTTGTTCAACCTGCTGTTCAGCGTGGCGACGCCGTTTTTACGGGGTCCAGTGGCTGTGGTTGCCTGGCTCGTTCAGGGCGCGCTGACGGTGCATGCTGATGCAGGTGCATTGAAAAATGGCAATGAGTTCGAAAAATCAACGGCAGTGGTCGATCTGCTGCTCAACCTGGTCATGGTGTTGTTTCACGCCAGCCTGCCGAAGGTCGAGCCGCCAGTTGCCGCAGACAAGCGTGAGATCGCGGTCTTTGGTCCGGGTCGCCGGGTCATTCCCTCCCTCCCCCGGGTCAATGCTGTCCAGGGCAAAACCTTTCCGCGCGCTGCTCTGCGGGGGAAAGCGGACCTGGAGCTGGACTTTTCCTGGTATGGGCCACGGGGGCTCAAGTCGAGCTCGATGGATTATCCTCGACCGCTCTCCAGTTACCGCTCAGCGACTTCACTGGAGAATCATCCGCCGTTGAGCCAAGGGTCGTACCGGGGGCTTTACCTGCTTGGGGAACGATACTACGCGTCGATTGAAGGTCATGTTTATGCCGTCAGGGCGGACGCCCAGGGGGTGCAGGTAGTCGACGAGCAAAGCCAGCCTGGCCCCTGGCTGACCCTGGACAACAATTCATGGCAGTTTGACCTGAGGCTGCGGCTCAGAGGTGGGGGGCCCAAGCGGCGAGTGGCCGGGCAACAGGACGTCAACCAGGAAGCGGTCCGCAAGCTGCAGTCCGAGATCGGTGAACTGGACTTGAAGAACAATGTACTGGCTGCCCAACTGAGACCGACGTGGGAATCGATGGCGGAGCATTCGAGTGCGTTGCAGAGGTTGCTGAACCTGCGCGATAGCTTGCAGGCGCGTATTGATCAAGGCGATAGCGCTGTAGGCCTGGGCGCATTGGTCGACAGTACAGATATGAAGATTGCTGATAAGAAGAGCATGCTGGACACGACACGCAGGGCGCTGATCGACACGTTGGAACAGTCAATCAGTATTGACCTGAAGGTGGAGGTCAGCATGAAAGAGCTGCTCACGCCGAAGTTCGCCAAATTCATGCCCGAAGTCGCGGCAAGGCCGATGAAACAGCGACGGGGTACGGTGCGTAGGCAGATCCTCAGGAACTATGTGTTGCTCCATGATGAACTGATATTGTTGGTCGGGCTCGATGAGTTAGCTGCGCTTCGCAAACAGGTAGTAACCTTGCCGGCAACCCCGGAACAGGTAGCGGCGTACAACACCTACCGAGCGAGGCATATGGCGGTGGTGCCATTGCAGCTGCGTCTACAGGAGGTAATGGAAAAACTGGACGTGCTGCTGATTGATACATTGACCGACGGCACTATTGCCTATGACGGCAAGCAGGAGCAGGTCCACAATATTGTTGGCCAGCGCTCAGTGACGACCCTGCAACTGAGAATCGGCTTGATCGGGGATTTTGCCGAGCTCTCGCTTGAACGACTATCGGGCGCCGATGAGCAGACCCTTGTTTCCACCAATGATTACCTGATTGGCACGTCCGTCAGCGGTGCTGGCAGTACCCTGGATGAATTGATCAGCGGCAACTTTACCCCCGAAGAAACCATCAGCGGCCTGCAAACCGTGCAGCGTGAGTATGCCAATGTCTTGACCATGGTCGACTATCTGGAACGCTTTGGTGGTGTGGCGGTAAACAAGCAGGCACTCAACTATTACAAGGAGCAGGTGCGGCTGGTTAAAGCGACGGCGGAGCTTGAGCTGGAGGCGGCCGTTCGTGAGCAGCAATGGAAGACCCCGCTACCGTTCAAGCGTTTGCCGTACAAGCCACGGACCGGCCTGCGTCGTGTGGTCCATTTACGAGGTGGCAAAACACTGGTCGGCGAAGAGACGCAACTGCTCGGCGAGCTAGTGGTTGAGCAGCGTGACCCCGTGAGCAAAAAGGTGCTCGGCACCTACCACCAGCAGGGTGACGTCTGGGTCGAAGTGGTGCCGGCCACGCTCCCGGTTGAGTCCGCCCCCGTGACCCCCAGTCAGCGGGTGCAGGCACGTACCCAGGCTCTGCGCCTGAACAACGAGGTTGCCGGTGTAATCGCCCTGGCAAAGCGCTACATCGCCTCGAACGAACCACACAGCTTGTCTTTTGTCATCGAACGTCATGTCGAGAAACTGCAGCGCGTAGCCAAAATGCTTGAAGGCACAGACGCCGCAGCCAATGACAGTGCATTGCGAGCAACTGTGGAGCAGAGCATCAGCCACTTGAATGAGCGCAAGCGCACTCTGCTGAAGACGCTGCATCTGGCCAGCAGTCGACCGACGGGTGAAAGTCTTGCCTACCTTCACGCTGAAGGGCAGATCACCATCGCAAGGACCATTGAGCGCAAGAGGCTGGCAGCTGACGATTACCTGGATGTCTATGAGGTACGCAAGGCGCAAGGGCCTGTGCGGGACAGCGGTTTATGGGAAGTGCATCTGCACTACAGCTCCCAGGCCGCCAACCGGCGTCAGTTCAGCAAAGGCCATCTGAAACTCTGGGCCGAGCGCACGTGGGGACGCGAGACACAGTTGCAGGCGGCGAAGACTAACCAGCAGTTCCTGGAGATCTATCGGGCAGACCTGAAGGCCAGTCAGCTCGAACGAATCCTTCCCTGGGATTGACGAAGGCTCACTGGGCCGCACGAGCAGGGCTGTAAAGGCCCTGCTTGCCGTGAGCCGGCATCGCCCGATTGCCGCGCTCGGCGATCATCTGCGCAATTTCGATCCATTCGATGCCCTGGGCCTTGAGCTTGGGCAGTTCGCGCTCAAGGACTTCCAGGGTCTGTGGATAAGGGTGACCGATCAGCACTGCCGTGCCCTGCTTGCGCGCCAGGGCGATGCCCTGTTGCAGCTGGCCGGCAATGGCGTCGGTGGTGCGCACGTCATCGAGAAAGACATCCCGCGAGACGCTGGCCAGGCTGATGTCCTGCGCGGATTTGGCGGCTACCGTAGCGGCGCTGGTGCGGCTGTCGACGAAGAACAGGCCGCGGCGCTGCAATTCTCCCATCAACCAGGCCATAGCCGCAGGCTCGGCGGTCATGCGGCTGCCCATGTGGTTGTTGATGCCGACGGCATAGGGGACTTTGTCGAGCGCCGCGTTCAGCCGTCGTTCCAGCTCCGGCAGCGGCGTGCCGGGGTGCCAGGCGTAGGGGCCGGTCGCCGGGTCCATGGGCATGTGCAGGATCACCGTCTTGCCGGCGCGATGGGCCTGGCGGGCGAAGTCGGTGGCATGCGGGGTATCGGGCATGATCGCCAGGGTCACCGGCCCGGGCAGGGCCAGGGTGCGTGAGTCGCGCGCAGGGTTCTGCCCCAGGTCGTCGATGATCAGTGTCAGGTAGGCCTTGCCCGCATGAGCCGGCGCCGCCAGGGCGACGCCGCTCATCAGGTACAACAGGGTCAACAGCAGGTAACGCATCGACTGGCCTTATTTACCCTGGGTGATGCTCAGGCCCTTGAGCAGGCTCAGGGCCTGGCTCAGCTGGTAGTCATCGTCCTGTGGGCGCGGCTTGGCGCTGCCGGCCTTGCCTGACGGACGGTCGGCGCCGCCGTTGCCGTTGCCCAGGTGACCTTGCAGGTCGGCTTCCTTGAAGTTCTCGCTGTCCTGCTCGGCAGTGATCTTGGCGCGGCGCACCTCGATGTCCGGGACGATGCCCTGGGCCTGGATCGAGCGGCCGTTGGGGGTGAAGTACAGCGCGGTAGTGATCTTCAGTGCGCGGTCGTTGTTCAGCGGCAGTACGGTTTGCACCGAGCCCTTGCCGAAACTGTCGGTGCCCATCAGCACGCCGCGTTTCTGGTCTTGCAGGGCGCCGGCGACAATTTCCGAGGCCGAGGCGCTGCCGCCGTTGATCAGCACCACCAATGGCACGCCTTCGCTGGCATCGGCCGGGTCGGCGGAGAAGCGCAGCTCGGAGTTGGCGATGCGGCCCTTGGTGTAGACGATCAGGCCCTTGGTGAGGAAGTGGTCGGCCACTTCCACGGCTGATTGCAGTACGCCGCCTGGGTTGTTGCGCAGGTCCAGGACCAGGCCACGCAGCTTCTTGCCGTTGTCCTTGCGCAGCTTGGCCAGGGCCTTGCCGACTTCTTCGCCGGTCTTGACCTGGAACTGGGTGATGCGGATGTAGCCGTAGCCGTCTTCGAGCATCTGGCTCTTGACGCTCTTGACCTGGATGACCGCACGGGCAAGGGTGACATCGAACGGGTTGCCGCCGTCGCGCACCAACGTCAGGGTAATTTTCTCGCCGACCTTGCCGCGCATCTTGTCGACCGCTTCGGTCATGGTCTGGCCACGGGTCGGCTGGCCGTTGATCTTGACGATCAGGTCGCCAGCTTCGATGCCGGCGCGCGAGGCCGGGGTCTCGTCGATCGGCGAGACCACCTTGATGAAGCCGTCTTCCATGCCCACTTCGATGCCCAGGCCGCCGAACTCGCCGCTGGTGCTCTCCTGCAGTTCGAGGAAGTCCTCCGGGCCGAGGTAGGCCGAGTGCGGATCAAGGTTGCTGAGCATGCCCTTGATGGCGTTTTCCAGCAGGGTCTTGTCGTCTACCGGTTCGACATAAGCAGCCTTGATGCGGTCCATGACCTCGGCGAAGGTGCGCAGCTCTTCCAGCGGCAGCGGTGCCTTGGCCGAGGGTGCCGAGACCGTCGTCGCTGGAATCGCGGCGGGCTTGGCCGGCTCGGCCGCGCGGGCCAGGGGCGCGCCGAGGACCATGGCGATGGTCAGGGCCAGCGAGGTGAGGCGAGGCGATTGCAGCATGTCGAACGAACTCCTGATCCTGGTAGCGCTCCGTAGAGCATCGGCGCAGCCCGAAGTTGCGCTACGCCGTCAAATAAGGGGGGTTGCCTATCCCTGGGCACGGCACCATTGTGCGGGGTCGCTGGGGCGGCCCTGCTGGCGGATGGCGAAATACAGCCCCGAGCTGTCCTGGCCACCGCTGTTGCCGACGGTGGAGATGGCCTCACCGGCCTTGACCACATCGCCGGCGCTCTTGAGCAAGCTCTGGTTATGGCCGTACAGGCTCAGGTAACCATTACCATGGTCGAGAATGACCAGAAGTCCAGCGCCGCGCAACCAGTCGGCAAACACTACCCGGCCGCCATGCACGGCGCGCACCTGGCTGCCTTGGGAGGCGCTGATCATTACCCCGTCCCACTTGGCCCGTGAGTCATCGCCGCGGGTTTCGCCAAAGCGTGCCAGCAATCGACCATTGACGGGCCATGGAAGTTTTCCCCGTGCAGCAGAAAAAGCCCCGCCGAAGGTTTCGCCGCTGCTGGACACCAGCGGGCCGGGAAGCGCCTTGGGCTTTTTCGGCGCGTCGCTGCTGTTGGCGGCGAGGGCTTCGCGCTGGCGTTGTTTTTCCGCTTCCTGGGCGGCGAGCAGGGCTTTTTGCCGTGCTTCTTCGGCCTCGCGGGCTTGACGGGCGAGGGTTTCCTCGATGGTCTTGAGCACCTTGCTCAGGTCGGCCTGGTCCTGCTCGCGGGCCTGCAGCTTCTGGTCGCGGGCCTTGACGTCGTTGTTGAGCTTGGCCAGCACCTCTTTACGCTCGGTGCGGACTTTTTCCAGCGCCTGGCGCTGGCTGTCGAGGGTGCCTTGCTGGGCCAGCAACTGGGCCTGCTGCAGGTTGATGTCTTTTTCGACGTTGGCCAATTGGCGCAAGGTCTCGTTGAAATTACGCAGCTGGGTCAGGCGTGCCTGGCTCAGGTAATCGTAATAAGTCAGGGTGCGGGCGAATTTTTCCGGATTCTGCTGGTTGAGCAGCAGCTTCAGGTACTCCTCGCGGCCATTCTGGTAGGCCGAACGGGCCTGGATGGCGATCAGTCGTTGCTGTTCAATGCGGGCGCTCTGGAGTTTTTTTTTCTCGGTATCAAGGCGATCCAGTTCGCCTTCGGTCTTTTTTAGTTCGAGTTGCAGGGCCTCCACCTGCTTTTCCAGCTTGCCGATGTCGGTTTCGGTTGAGCGCAGGTCTTTCTGCACGCCGGATTTTTCTTCCTGCAGCTTGCCAAGCATCTTTTTCAGCTCGGCAATGTCCTGGCGCGTAGCGTCCAGTTGCTGCTGGGTTTGCGCGCGCTCATCGGCAAAAGCCGGACTGAGCAGGCAAGACAGGGCGAGTACGATCAGGGCGCGAAACATGGGGTGGGCGGCACCAGGCATAGAGACTGGCCTAGTATGCCCGCCATAGGCGGCAAAAAAAACGGCTTTAACTACAAGCGGCAAGCCACAAGCGGCAAGAAAAGCGGGTCAATGGGCTCTTTCTTGCGGCTTGCAGCTTGTCGCTAACGGCTCTAGCCGTCGATCAGAATCGAGGTGCCAGTCATTTCTGCCGGTTTTTCCAGGCCCAGCAGCTTGAGCATGGTCGGCGCCACGTCGGCCAGCACGCCGCCTTCGCGGACCTGCACCTTGCGCTTGCCGACATAGATGAACGGCACCGGCTCGGTGGTGTGCGCAGTGTGCGCCTGGCCGGTGCATTCGTCTTCCATCTGCTCGACGTTACCGTGGTCGGCGGTGATCAGCGCTTCGCCGCCGACCTTGTCCAGCGCCTCGACGATGCGCCCGACGCACAGGTCCAGGGCCTCGACGGCCTTGACCGCGGCCTCGAACACGCCGCTGTGGCCGACCATGTCGCCGTTGGCGTAGTTGACCACGATCACGTCGTAACGCTGCTGCTCGATGGCTTCGACAATGCGGTCGGTGACTTCCGGTGCGCTCATTTCCGGCTGCAGGTCATAGGTGGCGACCTTCGGCGACGGGATAAGGATGCGCTCTTCGCCTTCAAACGGCTCTTCGCGACCACCGGAGAAGAAGAAGGTGACGTGGGCGTACTTCTCGGTTTCGGCGATGCGCAGCTGGGTCTTGCCGTTTTTCGCCAGGTATTCGCCGAGCACATTGTTCAGGCTGCCAGGGGCAAAGGCGGCCGGGGCGGGGATTTTTGCCGAGTACTGGGTCAGGCCGATGTAGGCAGCCAGTTTTGGCAGGCGTGCCCGTGGGAATTCGTTGAAGTCCGGTTCGACGAACACCCGCGACAGCTCGCGGGCGCGGTCGGCACGGAAGTTCATGAAGATTACCGCGTCGCCGTCTTCGACCTTTACCGCTTCGCCAATGCGCGTGGCCTTGACGAATTCGTCGCTCTCGTCGCGGGCGTAGGCGGCTTCAAGGCCGGCCAGGGCGGTGTCGGCAGTGAATTCGGCGCTGCTGTCGACGATCAGGTTGTAGGCAGCCGATACGCGGTCCCAGCGGTTGTCGCGGTCCATGGCGTAGTAGCGGCCGATCAGGCTGGCGATGCGGCCCTTGCCCAGTTTGGCGAAGGCGGCGTCGAGCAGTTCGATCGAGGATTGCGCGCTTTTCGGCGGGGTGTCGCGACCGTCGAGGAAGGCGTGCAGGTAGATTTTCTCGGCACCGCGTTTGGCGGCAAGCTCGGCCATGGCCACCAGATGGTCCTGGTGGCTGTGCACGCCGCCATCGGACAGCAGGCCAAGGATGTGCACCGCCTTGCCGGCGCCGACGGCCTTGTCGATCGCGCCGCATAGCACGGGGTTTGTGAAGAACTCGCCGTCCTTGATCGCCTTGGTCACCCGGGTGAAGTCCTGGTAAACCACGCGGCCAGCACCGAGGTTCATGTGGCCGACCTCGGAGTTGCCCATCTGCCCGTCCGGCAGGCCGACATCCATGCCGGAGCCGGAGATCAAGCCGTGCGGCTGGGTGGCGCGCAGGCGATCGTAGACTGGCGTGTTGGCCGAATAGATGGCGTTGTATTCGTGGCTTTCGCTGTGACCGAAACCATCGAGGATGATCAGGACCAAGGGTTTTGGCGTGCTCGTCATCAATCCCACACTCACGGTTGTTCAGATGATAAAGACACGCATTTTAGGGCAAATTGGCCACGAATGACGAATTAACCTTGCAGGCCCGACGGCGCGGGCCGACGGGCTGTAGCCCGGCAATGAGAATTACTGGCGATAACCCTGCCCGGCGGGCTTTGGCCGACCTTGGGGGCTGTGTATACTGGCCAACATTTTTAATGGCCTGGAACACCCTCCGATGGTTGCTCACCTGATTGAATTCGCAACAAATCACTATCTGCTGGTCGGTATCTTCGTCGTTCTGCTGGTTTTGCTGATCGTCACCGAAGCACGCAAGGGCGGCCGCAGCCTCAGCACTGGCGAACTGACCGCGCTGGTCAACGCCGACAAGGGCCTGGTGATCGACATCCGTTCGAGCAAGGACTACGCCGCCGGTCACATCGTGGGCGCCGTGAACATTCCCCAGGACAAGGTCGCCGCGCGCATCGGCGAGCTGGAAAAGCACAAGGCCAACAAGACCCTGATCATCGTCGACGCCATGGGCCAGCACGCCGGCACCACCGCGCGCGAACTGCTCAAGGCCGGCTTTACCGCTGCCAAGCTGTCGGGCGGCGTGTCGAGCTGGAAGGCCGATAACCTGCCGTTGGTGAAGTGACATGAGCAACGTCATCGTCTACTCCAGCGATTACTGCCCTTACTGCTCGCGGGCAAAATACCTGCTTGAAAGCAAAGGCGTGGCCTTCGAAGAGATCAAGGTCGATGGCAAGCCTCAGGTGCGCGCCGAAATGAGCCAGAAGGCCGGTCGTACCTCGGTGCCGCAGATCTGGATCGGCTCCACCCACGTCGGCGGTTGCGACGACCTGTATGCCCTGGAGCGCGCCGGCAAGCTCGATGCGCTGCTCAAGGCCTGAATCAGAAACCCATTAAAGACTCTGGAAAGAAGGATCTGTCATGACTGATCAACAGAACAACGACGCCGCAGCCGCAGCCGACGACAACGCTCCGCAATTCTCCCTGCAGCGCATTTACGTGCGCGACCTGTCGTTCGAAGCGCCAAAAAGCCCGGCGATCTTCCGTCAGCAGTGGGAACCAAGCGTTGCCCTGGACCTGAACACCAAGCAGAAAGGCCTGGAAGGCGACTTCCACGAAGTCGTGCTGACCCTGTCGGTGACCGTGAAGAACGGCGACGAAGTGGCCTTCATCGCTGAAGTGCAACAAGCCGGTATCTTCCTGATCAAGAACCTCGACCCGGCGTCGATGAGCCACACCCTGGGCGCGTTCTGCCCGAACATCCTGTTCCCGTACGCCCGTGAAGCGCTGGACAGCTTGGTGACCCGTGGTTCGTTCCCGGCGCTGATGCTCTCGCCGGTCAACTTCGACGCCCTGTACGCTCAGGAAATGCAACGCATGCAGGAAGCTGGCGAAGCCCCTTCGCTGCAATAAGCCTGTTGCGATGAAGCAAAAAGCGCCCCTCGGGGCGCTTTTTTCTTGGCTCAGGCAAACCCTTGCTGGCGCCAGGCTTCGTACACCGTCACCGCCACCGTGTTGGACAGGTTCAGGCTGCGGCAGCCCGGGCGCATCGGCAGGCGCAGGCGCTGCTCGGCGGGCAGGCTGTCCAGCACCTCGGCCGGCAGGCCACGGCTTTCCGGGCCGAACAGGAAAGCGTCGCCCGGCTGGAAGGTGGTTTCGTGGTAAGGGTGCGAGGCCTTCGTGGTGAAGGCGAACAGCCGCGGCTGGCCAAGGCTTTCCAGGCAACTGGGCAGGTCTGGGTGGCGCTTGAGCGTGGCATACTCGTGGTAGTCCAGACCGGCCCGGCGCAAGCGCTTGTCGTCCAGCTCGAAGCCGATCGGCTCGATCAGGTGCAGGTGGCAGCCGCTGTTGGCGCACAGTCTGATGATGTTGCCGGTATTCGGCGGAATCTCTGGTTGAAAGAGGATGACGTGAAACATGCACGGCTCCGAACATAAAGATGTCGAGCATTCTACTCCTGAACCGGACCCGCGTTCGCAGCTATGGCCGCGCGTGCTGTTTTCCCTGGCGCTGTTCGGCATGCTGGTGGGGCTGATGATCGGTCGCCTGACTGCGCCAGAGCCACGGGTGCTGGAGCAGGTCGAGGTGGTCGAGGCGGGGTTGAACCTGTGGTTCAACGAAGAGCCCAAACTGCACGGCGAAGAAGTCGAAGGTACCCTGGCGCTGCTGTTCGAGGCCGAGGGCAAGGTTGCGCGGGGTCAGTTGCAGTTGCAGGGCAAACCGGTGAGCTGGCGGGTGCAACACAGTGACGGCGGCTTGCTTGTGACCCTGGTCGCGGCCCGCCCTCTGCATGGCGAATGGGCCGGTGCAGAGGAGGGCGGACGCTGGCGGGTGCAGGTGAAACTGCGCGAATAAAAGAGGGGATTCCCCGGCCTGCCTGTACCAAGGTCCCCAAAACTGGAAGTACTGATACTAATGCAGGGTGTGTGCCAGTTTTGTTGCAGTGCGGGAAATGGCGGGTTTTAAGGGGTTAGGCGGGGTTTTGCCGGGGATTTGTGCCTTCAGGCGGTGCACCGATAGCAGGGTCGGTGCATCAATGGGGCAAATTGCAATCTTGTGGGAGCTGGCTTGCCAGCGATGAGGTCAATGCAGTCTGTGCACTCTACAGGCCGGACGACCGCTTCGCGCTCGATCGCTGGCAAGCCAGCTCCCACAGGTCAGGCCTCGTCGTCACCTTCCTCGTCGCCGCCATCGACCTTCATCCCCAACTCCTTGATCTTGCGCGTCAGGGTGTTGCGGCCCCAGCCCAGCAGCACTGCGGCATCGCGGCGGCGGCCGGCGGTGTGCTTGAGGGCGGTCTCGATCATGATCCGCTCGAAGCTCGGCACGGCGCTGTCGAGCAGGCTCGACTGGCCACGGGCCAGGGCCTGGTCGGCCCATTGGCGCAGGGCCTGTTCCCAGTTGGTCACCGGCGCTGAATCTTGCGGCAGGTTGAGCAGCTCGGGCGGCAGGTCGCCGATATGCACTTCGCGTCCCGAGGCCATCACCGTGATCCAGCGGCAGGTGTTCTCCAGCTGACGCACATTGCCCGGCCACGGCAGGTTGCGGATGAACTCCTCGGTTTCGGCCTTGAGCAGCTTGGGCTCCACCGCCAGTTCCTGGGCGGCGCGGCCGAGGAAGTGGCGGGCCAGGGTCGGGATGTCTTCGCGACGATCGGCCAGGCGCGGGATGTGGATGCGGATCACGTTCAGGCGGTGGAACAGGTCTTCGCGGAATTTGCCGGCCTGCACCAGGGTTTCCAGGTTCTGGTGGGTGGCGGCGATGATTCGCACATCAACCTTGACCGGCACATGGCCGCCTACCCGGTAGAACTCACCATCGGCCAGCACCCGCAGCAGGCGGGTCTGGGTATCGGCCGGCATGTCGCCGATCTCGTCGAGGAACAGCGTGCCGCCATCGGCCTGCTCGAAGCGTCCGCGGCGCAGGTTGGCAGCGCCGGTGAAGGCGCCTTTCTCGTGGCCGAACAGTTCCGATTCCATCAGGTCCTTGGGGATCGCCGCCATGTTCAAGGCGATGAACGGCGACGCCGCCCGCGGGCTGTGACGGTGCAGGGCGTGGGCGACCAGTTCTTTACCGGTACCGGACTCGCCGTTGATCAGCACGGTGATGTTGGAGTGGCTCAGGCGGCCGATGGCGCGGAACACCTCCTGCATTGCCGGCGCTTCGCCGATGATCTCCGGGGTGCGGGTCAGGCTCGGGGCGACGTCCAGGCCCTGTTGCTCCTGGGCGTGCTGGTTGGCGCGCTTGACCAGCGATACCGCCTCGTCGACATCGAATGGCTTGGGCAGGTATTCGAAGGCGCCGCCCTGATAGGACGCCACCGCGCTGTCGAGGTCGGAATGGGCGGTCATGATGATCACCGGCAGGCGCGGGTGCTGCTCGCGGATCTGCGCGAGCAAGTCCAGGCCGCTGGCGCCGGGCATGCGGATGTCGGAAATGATCACGTCCGGCTGTTGCCGGGCCAGGCGGCTCATGACCCCGTCGGCGCTGTCGAAGCTCTGGGTGGTCATGCCTTCCTGTTGCAGGGCTTTTTCCAGCACCCAGCGGATGGAACGATCATCGTCGACGATCCAGACAGTTTCACTTCGGCTCATGAGGCGGTGGCTCCTTGTTCCAGCGGCAGGAAGATCGAGAAGGTGGTGTGGCCAGGGTGACTGTCACATTCGATCAGGCCCTGGTGCTGGCTGATGATGTTCTGGGTAATGGCCAGGCCCAGCCCGGTACCGTCCGGGCGGCCGCTGACCATGGGGTAGAAGATGGTTTCCTGCAGCTCGGCAGGGATGCCCGGGCCGTTGTCGATGATCTCGATGCGGGCCACCAGGCGGTGACGGGTGTGGCCGATGGTGAACTGGCGCATGGCCCGGGTGCGCAGGCTGATGCGGCCCAGGCGCAGCTCATTCTGGCCGCTGATGGCCTGCATGGCGTTGCGCACGATGTTGAGCACCGCCTGGATCATCTGTTCGCGGTCGATCAGCACGTCCGGCAGGCTCGGGTCGTAATCGCGCACTAGGGTGATGCCACCCTGGCTTTCGGCCTCGACCAGGCTGCAGACCCGCTCCAGCACCTCATGAATATTGGTCAGGGCCAGCGACGGCAGCTTGTTCGAGCCGAGCATGCGGTCGACCAGGTTGCGTAGGCGGTCGGCCTCTTCAATGATTACATTGGTGTAATCCTTCAGGCCTTCCTCGGGCAGTTCGCGGGCCAACAACTGGGCGGCGCCGCGAATGCCACCGAGCGGGTTCTTGATCTCGTGGGCCAGGCCGCGCACCAGCATCTTGGTGGTTTCCTGCTTGGACAGCTGGGCCTCTTCCTTGGTGATGCGCAGCAGGCGGTCACGCGGGTGCACCTCGAGCAGCAGCAGGGTCGCGCCCTTGCTGAGGATCGGCGTTACCGCGTAGTCGACGGTCTGGGTCTGGCCGGTCAGCGAGGTCAGTTGCGCTTCGCGCTTGGTGAAGGGGTGCGCCTGTTCCACTGCCTGGCGCAGGGAGTTCAGCGCCTCGGGCGATTCGGTGAACAGCTCGCTGATGAACTGACCATGGCTGCGCTGGCCGCTGATGGCCAGGAGCATCTCCGCTGCCGGGTTCATGTACTCAAGGCGCAGTTCGGCATCGAGCAGGATGGTGGCGGTGGTCAGGTTGTCCAGTAGCAGTCGGTGCAGTGCATCGCTGATGGTCATGGGGCGTCGTTGACCTCTTTTGGCTCATACAACCTCGGCCTGGGCCCAAGTCGCGGTCGCTGGTAATCCGCTGGTACAAAGAAAATGCAAAAAGCAAACCAAGGCTCCGAAAAGAAGCGGAATTTCCGGATTAAGACCTGTATTTGCGCGTAAAACGCCTACAAAGTCCCGAGGCACGGCTTTTTGTGAACCAAAATGGGTTGAGTTGCTCAGGTGCAGGCAGATGCGTGCACCAATATAGAGCATAGAGGAAGGATTACTGCGGCGAGCACAAATGCGTGGTGGCGCGGATCAGCGCCAAGGATTGCTGCGGGTCTCGGGCTCGTTGCGCGATGGCCTGGGCAAGGGTTGCCGGGCAGTGGGCCGGGCGGTTGCGATCAAACTCGGCCAACTGGCTGAGCAGGGTGCGCTGCAGGCGATCCAGCTGCGGGCGCAGCTGGCTGCCCAGATCGACCCGCGGGGTTTGCGGTGCGCTGCCGACGGCATGCCAGCGCGACAGCGCGCTGTACTGCAGCAGCTTGTTGGCTTCGATCTGGTCGGCGAAGAACAGCGCTGCCCGTTGCCCGTCGACACCAAAGCGCAGGGCCTGGGACTGGGCATTGGCAATCACCTGCTGCTCGCGTTCAGGCGCTTCTACTGGCTGGCCCGAGTCCCATTTGTTCAGGGCAACCGCGTGGGCGATGTGCAGGCGCTGGTCGATGCTGTCGAGCAAGGCGGTGAGTGGTGTGGTGGCTGGCGCGGGCTGGGAAAGCGGCACACCCTGGCTGCCGGCATAAAAAACAATCAGTTCGGCCGCTTGCGCGCCTGTACGCCCGCGATGCACGCCATCGACGATCTCGGCGAGGGCGTCTCCGGCCTTGATGCTTACCTGTTTGTTGCTGTCGCGGGTTTCCACCAGCAGTTCACCTGCAAGCAGGTAGCCGGCGTTGGGCAGCGGATGGCTGTGCCAGTCGAGGGTTGTTTCAGGCGGAACGTGGATTTTAACCAGGGTCAGTTCCGCTGGCCCGTCGGGGTAGCGCGGGTAGGGGCTGCCGTCCCAGGCGGTGTTGGTGCGTAGCAGCACCTGTGATTCGAGCGGTGCTGGCGGGGTACTGCAGCCTGTCAGCAAGGCAAGCAGGGTGAGTGTGATCGGGGTGCGGGTCATGATGGGCTCGGGCGTGGATTGCTGAGCCAGCATGGTCGAGGTCAGGAGGCTGACCTATCGGGAATATCTGAAGAATATGTATGAAAAAGGCCTCCCGAAGGAGGCCTTTTTTCGAGCTACGCCGCTTGCGCGAGCGTCACTGGCTTAGCAGCTGTAGTACAGCTCGTATTCCAGTGGGTGTACGAAGGTGCGGACCTTGATTTCTTCTTCGCTTTTCAGCGCGATGTAGGCATCGATGAAGTCGTCGGAGAACACGCCGCCCTTGGTCAGGAACGCACGGCCTTTGTCCAGCTCTTCCAGGGCTTCTTTCAGGCTGCCGCAAACCTGTGGGATCTCTTTCGCCTCTTCAGGCGGCAGGTCGTACAGGTTCTTGTCGGCGGCATCGCCTGGGTGGATCTTGTTCTGGATACCGTCCAGGCCGGCCATCATCAGTGCTGCGAAGCACAGGTACGGGTTGGCAGCCGGGTCCGGGAAGCGCGCTTCGATGCGGCGGGCTTTCGGGCTGGAAACGTACGGGATGCGGATCGAGGCGGAACGGTTGCGCGCCGAGTAGGCCAGCATGACCGGTGCTTCGAAGCCTGGTACCAGACGCTTGTAGGAGTTGGTAGCCGGGTTGGTGAAGCCGTTCAGGGCCTTACCGTGCTTGATGATACCGCCGATGAAGTACAGGGCGGTGTCGGACAGGCCGGCATAGCCTTCGCCGGAGAAGGTGTTCTTGCCATCTTTGGAGATGGACATGTGCACGTGCATACCCGAGCCGTTGTCGCCGTACAGTGGCTTAGGCATGAAGGTAGCGGTGCGGCCGTAGGCGTCGGCAACGTTGTGCACGCAGTATTTGAGGGTCTGAACTTCGTCAGCCTTCTTCACCAGGGTGTTGAACTGCACGCCGATTTCGTTCTGGCCGGCAGTTGCCACTTCGTGGTGGTGGACTTCGATGACCAGGCCCATTTCTTCCATGGCGTTGCACATGGCAGTACGGATTTCGTGGTCGTGGTCGAACGGTGGTACCGGGAAGTAGCCGCCTTTGACGCCTGGACGGTGGCCTTTGTTGCCGCCTTCGACGTCCTGGTCGGACATCCACGAGCCTTGCTCGGAGTAGATCTTGAACATCGAGCCGGAAATGTCGGACTTGAACTTCACTTCGTCGAAGATGAAGAACTCAGGCTCTGGGCCGACGAACACGGTGTCACCGATACCGGTGGTCTTCAGGTACTCTTCGGCGCGGCGGGCGATGGCGCGTGGGTCGCGGTCGTAGCCTTGCATGGTCGAAGGTTCGATGATGTCGCAGACCAGGATCAGGGTCGGCTCTTCGGTGAACGGGTCGAGCACGGCGGAGGAGTCGTCCGGCATCAGGATCATGTCGGAGGCTTCGATGCCTTTCCAGCCAGCGATGGAGGAACCGTCGAACATCTTGCCGGCTTCGAAGAAATCTTCATCCAGCGCATCACGAGCTGGCATGGTCACGTGGTGCTGAGTGCCTTTGGTGTCAGTGAAGCGCAGATCAATCCATTTAACGTCATGATCTTTGATGAGTTGAACCGACTTCGACATAGTGTCCTCCGGGTGGGGTAGAGCTTGCCTGTGCAGCCCTTTAATTTGGGTGATGCCGGGCGCGAATAGTCGGCCAAGGCAACCTGCCTCACAAGGGAGCAAATTGCATGCCAGTGCCCCGAGTTGGGATTTTTGCCCCAAACCCAAGCGTTTTCGCCCGATTCGCTGAAATCAGCGGTTTTTTCTGCACCCTTACGATGCGCTAAATAGCCATGATGCACCATAACGGTGCGAGAAAAACCTTCTGTACAAAAGTTGCTCAAAGCTTGAGCAATTTCCGCTATAATCCGCGCCCCACTTTTTTAGTCGGCACCTCGCGCGCTGTTTTTCATGAAACTAATCGTAAAAGTCTTCCCAGAGATCACCATCAAGAGCCGGCCGGTTCGCAAGCGCTTCATCCGTCAACTGGCCCGCAACATCCGCAACGTGCTCAAGGACCTCGATCCTGCGCTCGCGGTTAACGGTGTCTGGGATAACCTCGAAGTGATCACTCACATCGAGGACGAGAAGGTCCTGCGCGAGATGACCGAGCGTCTGAGCTGCACGCCGGGCATTGCCCATTTCCTGCAGGTCGACGAATACCCGCTGGGTGATTTCGACGACATCGTCGCCAAGTGCAAGCAGCACTTCGGTTACCTGCTGGCGGGCAAGCGCTTCGCCGTACGCTGCAAGCGCGGCGGTCACCACGATTTCACCTCGATGGACGTCGACCGCTACGTCGGCAGCCAGCTGCGCCAGCAATGCGGCGCCGCCGGTATCGATCTGCGCACGCCCGAAGTCGAGGTACGCATCGAGGTGCGCGACAAGCGCCTGTACGTCATCCACAACCAGCACAAAGGCATCGGCGGTTACCCGCTGGGCGCGCTGGAGCAGACCCTGGTGCTGATGTCCGGTGGTTTCGACTCCACCGTCGCCGCCTACCAGATGATGCGTCGCGGCCTGATGACCCACTTCTGCTTCTTCAACCTTGGCGGCCGCGCCCACGAGTTGGGGGTGATGGAAGTCGCCCACTTCCTGTGGAAAAAGTACGGCAGCAGCCAGCGCGTGCTGTTCGTCAGCGTGCCGTTCGAAGAAGTGGTCGGCGAGATCCTCGGCAAGGTCGACAACAGCTACATGGGCGTGACCCTCAAGCGCATGATGCTGCGCGCGGCGACCAATATCGCCGACCGCCTGCAGATCGACGCCCTGGTGACCGGTGAAGCCATCTCCCAGGTCTCGAGCCAGACCCTGCCGAACCTTGCGGTGATCGACTCGGCCACCGAGAAGCTGGTGCTGCGCCCGCTGCTGGCCAGCCACAAGCAGGACATCATCGACCAGGCCCAGCAGATCGGCACCGCCGAGTTCGCCAAGCACATGCCTGAATACTGCGGCGTGATTTCGGTGAACCCGACCACTTGCGCCAAGCGTCATCGCCTCGAGCATGAAGAGAAGCAGTTCGACATGGCGGTGCTCGAGCGTGCCCTGGAGCGCGCTCGGCTGATCTCCATCGACCACGTGATCGATGAACTCAGCCAGGATATCCAGATCGAAGAAGTCAGCCAGGCGCTGGCCGGGCAGGTGGTGATCGACATTCGCCACCCTGATGCCCAGGAAGACCAGCCCCTGGAACTGGACGGCATCGAGGTCCAGGCCTTGCCGTTCTACGCCCTGAACAGTCGCTTCAAGGAGCTGGATGCCACGCGCCAGTACCTGCTGTATTGCGACAAGGGAGTAATGAGTCGCCTGCATGCCCATCATCTGCTCAGTGAGGGACATGCCAATGTGCGCGTTTATCGTCCGACATAAGACGCCGGGGCTATATGGCGGGAGCATCCGCCATCGCCCTCCCGACCACCGGGCCGTTTGAGCGCCATTCATTCATATTCGCCGCCTAGACTGGGCGGCAACCCGAATCCTCTGATCGAGATACACACGTGATCGAAAATCTGCGTAACATCGCCATCATCGCCCACGTTGACCATGGTAAAACCACCCTGGTCGACAAACTCCTGCGTCAGTCCGGCACTCTGGAGCGTAACGAGCTCAACGACGAGCGCGTCATGGACTCCAACGACCAGGAAAAAGAGCGCGGTATTACCATTCTGGCGAAAAACACCGCCATCAACTGGAACGGCTACCACATCAACATCGTCGACACCCCCGGCCACGCCGACTTCGGTGGCGAGGTTGAACGTGTAATGTCGATGGTCGACTCCGTACTGCTGCTGGTCGACGCTCAAGACGGCCCTATGCCGCAAACCCGTTTCGTGACCAAGAAGGCTTTCGAAGCCGGCCTGCGTCCAATCGTGGTGATCAACAAGGTCGACCGTCCGGGCGCGCGTCCTGACTGGGTTCTGGACCAGATCTTCGATCTGTTCGACAACCTCGGTGCCACCGACGAACAGCTGGACTTCAAAGTCGTCTACGCCTCGGCCCTGAACGGCATTGCCGGTCTGGACCACACCGAAATGGCCGAAGACATGACCCCGCTGTACCAGTCGATCGTCGACAACGTACCGGCCCCTGCTGTTGACCGTGACGGTCCGTTCCAGATGCAGATCTCGGCACTGGACTACAACAGCTTCCTCGGTGTTATCGGTGTTGGCCGTATCGCTCGCGGTCGCGTCAAGCCGAACACCCCGGTGGTGGCTATCGACGTCGATGGCAAGAAGCGCAACGGTCGTATCCTCAAGCTGATGGGTCACCACGGCCTGCACCGCGTTGACGTCGAAGAAGCCCAGGCTGGCGACATCGTCTGCATCAGCGGTTTCGACGAGCTGTTCATCTCCGACACCCTGTGCTCCCCGGACGCAGTTGAAGCGATGAAGCCGCTGACCGTTGACGAGCCAACCGTTTCGATGACCTTCCAGGTCAACGACTCGCCGTTCTGCGGTAAAGAAGGCAAGTTCGTGACTTCCCGCAACATCAAGGAACGTCTGGACAAAGAGCTGCTGTACAACGTTGCACTGCGCGTTGAAGAAGGCGACTCGGCTGACAAGTTCAAGGTCTCTGGCCGTGGTGAGCTGCACCTCTCGGTTCTGATCGAAACCATGCGTCGCGAAGGCTTCGAAATGGGTGTTGGTCGTCCGGAAGTGATCATCCGTGAAGTCGACGGTGCCAAGCACGAGCCGTTCGAAAACGTCACCATCGACATCCCTGAAGACTCCCAGGGCAAGGTCATGGAAGAAATGGGTCTGCGTAAAGGCGACCTGACCAACATGGTTCCGGATGGCAAGGGCCGTGTACGCCTGGAATACAACATTCCAGCCCGTGGTCTGATCGGTTTCCGTAACCAGTTCCTGACCCTGACCAACGGTGCAGGCATCCTGACCTCGATCTTCGACCGTTACGCTCCGATGAAGTCCGGCCACATGTCCGGCCGTCAGAACGGCGTACTGGTTTCGGTTGAAACCGGCAAGGCCCTGACCTACTCCCTGGAAACCCTGCAGGCGCGCGGCAAGCTGTTCGTCGAGCACGGCCAGGAGATCTACAACGGTCAGATCGTTGGTCTGAACAGCCGTGACAACGACCTGGGCGTCAACCCTACCAAGGGCAAGAAGCTCGACAACATGCGTGCTTCGGGTAAAGACGAAACCATCGCCCTGGTTCCACCTGTTCGCTTCACCCTGGAACAGGCTCTGGAATTCATCCAGGACGACGAGCTGTGCGAAGTGACCCCTAAGTCGATCCGTCTGCGCAAGAAGATCCTCGACGAAGGCGAGCGTACCCGCGCTGCCAAGAAAGCCAAGAACTGAGTCTTAGTTCCGGCTGAATGAAAACGCCCCCGGTCGCAAGGCCGGGGGCGTTTTTGTTTGTGCGGGACATGAAACCGGGTTGGCTTCATCGCTGGCAAGCCAGCTCCCACAGGATCATGTACAACCTTGTGGGAGCTGGCTTGCCAGCGATGCTTTTAGCGGCGCGCCGCTGGCTTGGGGATGTACGCGCAATAACCCGGCCGCGGGCCGATCCGTGGATGGTTGCGGCAGGTGTCCGGGCGCTTGTCGTAAATGGTGCACATGCGACTTTTACGGTCCAGGTACAGGCAATCGTCGTTGCTCATCTGCGCCAGGGTGAAAATCCCCGACTTCTGGTTGAAGCGCTGGATGATCCCGTCCTTCTGCAAGCGCTTGGCAATGTTCTTCGGCGGCTCGCCCACCTCGAACTCATCCACCACGCCCATGCGGATCAGGTCTTTGATTTTCACTTCCGTCGGCAAGGTGCAGCAGGTCGAGTTGCAGCCTCCGCACATATGGCTTTGGTACTTCTGCCAGGTTTCCAGTCGGTCGACTTCGGCGGCGGCAATCAGGGTCGGTTTCATCGGGCTCAGGCTAGAAGAGTCTTGTGGGCGCGCGATGATACCGGAGTTGATCAAATTGTGAACAACCATTTGCCGCTTTATTCCGGGTTTGTTTGCCGCTGGCCGCAAGAAAGTCGCGAACCAGAGCTTCCCCTCTGTGTCGAACGGTCTAGGCTGAGAAATCTCCATCCGCATTCGTCAACTTGCCCGAGGACGTCGCATGTCTCAGGAACCGCTCGCTCGTGACGCAGAGGTGGCCGCTTTTCGCACCGCTGTGCTGGATAAATTGACCTACGCGGTCGGTAAGGACCCGGAGCATGCCTTCGATCACGACTGGTTCGAAGCCATTGCCCTGGCTGCCCGCGATCACATGGTCGACCACTGGATGGACCATACCCGGCAGATCTACCGCAAGAGCCAGAAGCGGGTGTATTACCTGTCGCTGGAGTTCCTGATCGGCCGTCTGCTGTACGACAGCCTGAGCAATCTCGGCCTGCTCGATGTTGCCCGTGAAGCGCTGGACGGGCTTAACGTTGACCTTGAGCGCATTCGCCTGCTGGAGCCCGATGCGGCGCTGGGTAACGGCGGCCTGGGGCGTCTGGCGGCGTGTTTCATGGAGAGCATGTCGACCCTTGGCATCGCCGCCCACGGTTACGGCATTCGTTACGAGCACGGCCTGTTCCGCCAGGCGGTAGTCGATGGCTGGCAGCAGGAGCAGACCGAGAACTGGCTGGATTTCGGCAACCCCTGGGAGTTCGAGCGGGCCGAGGTGATCTACCCGATCAGCTTTGGTGGCAGTGTCGAGACCGTGCACGATGCCAGTGGCCAGCAGCGCCAGGTGTGGTGGCCGGCCGAGACGGTGCGTGCGGTGGCCTATGACACGCCGGTGGTCGGCTGGCGCGGTGCCAGCGTCAACACCTTGCGCCTGTGGCGGGCGCGGGCATTGGAAGAACTACACCTGGAGCGCTTCAATGCCGGCGATCACCTTGGCGCTGTCGCCGAAGTGGCGCGCGCCGAAAGTATCTCGCGGGTGCTGTACCCGGCCGACAGTACCGAGGCCGGCCAGGAGCTGCGCCTGCGGCAGGAGTACTTCTTTGTTTCCGCCTCGCTGCAGGACCTGCTGCGCCGGCACCTGAACATGCATGACAGCCTGCTCAACCTGCCGCAGCAGGCGGCGATCCAGCTCAACGACACCCACCCCTCGATCGCGGTCGCCGAGCTGATGCGCCTGCTGGTCGACCAGCACGAAGTGCCCTGGGACACCGCCTGGCAGCTGACCGTCGAGACCCTGGCCTACACCAACCATACTTTGCTGCCCGAAGCCCTGGAAACCTGGCCGGTGGGTTTGATGGAGCGCATGTTGCCGCGGCACATGCAGATCATCTACCTGATCAACGCCTTTCATATCGACGCCTTGCGCGCCAAGGGCATCCACGACTTCGACGTGCTGCGCGCGGTGTCGCTGATCGAGGAAGACAACGGCCGCCGGGTGCGCATGGGCAACCTGGCGTTCCTCGGTTCGCACAGCGTCAACGGTGTGTCGGCGCTGCACACAAAGCTGATGCGCAGCACGGTGTTCGCCGAACTGCACAAGCTCTACCCCGAGCGAATCAACAACAAGACCAACGGCATCACCTTCCGTCGTTGGCTGTTCCAGGCCAACCCGCAACTGACCGGCATGCTGGTCGAGGCCCTCGGCGCCGACCTGCTCGATGACCCGCAGGGACGCCTGCGCGACCTTGAGCCGTTTGCCGACAAGGCGTCGTTCTGCAAGCAGTTCGCCGCACAGCGCCTGCACAGCAAAAAGGCCCTGGCCAGCCTGGTCCAGGAGCGCCTGGGCATTACCCTCAACCCCGAGGCGATGTTCGATGTGCAGGTCAAGCGCATCCATGAGTACAAACGCCAGTTGCTCAACCTGCTGCACACCGTGGCCCTGTACCAGGCCATCCGCGCCGAACCTGGCAGCGGCTGGGCGCCGCGGGTGAAGATCTTCGCCGGCAAGGCTGCCGCCAGCTATCACCAGGCCAAGCTGATCATCAAACTGAGCAACGACATCGCCAAGGTGGTCAACAACGACCCGACCGTGCGCGGCTTGCTCAAGGTGGTGTTCCTGCCCAACTACAACGTCAGCCTGGCCGAGAGCATCATTCCGGCGGCCGATCTGTCCGAGCAGATTTCCACCGCCGGCTACGAGGCGTCGGGCACCAGCAACATGAAATTCGGCCTCAATGGCGCGCTGACCATCGGCACCCTGGACGGCGCCAATGTCGAAATGTGCGAGCAGGTCGGTGCCGAGAACATGTTCATCTTCGGCCTGACCTCCCAGCAGGTGGAGGCGCGCAAGCGCAGCGGCGACTTTGGCGCCAGTGCCGCGATCGGTGCCTCCCATCGGCTCAACGACGTGCTCCAGGCCATTCGTGGCGGGGTGTTTTCACCGGATGACCCGGCCCGTTATGTCGGTTTGGTCGACTCGCTGGTGGCTTATGACCGCTTCCTGGTGTGCGCCGATTTCGATGCCTACTGGGAAGCGCAATTGCGCGTCGAAGCGCTCTGGCGCGAGCCCAGGCAGTGGTGGCGCATGGCAGTGCTCAACAGCGCGCGCATGGGCTGGTTCTCTTCGGACCGGACCATCCGCGAGTACGCAACCGATATCTGGAAAGCCCTCGACTAAGCTGCAAAGGCCGGCCCGGGAGCGCTGAACTCTCGGGCCGATGTGCCGTCTGATCGGCCAAGCGTGTCTGATTGCTCGCTAGCGCTTCACTCTCCCTGTAAACTGCGTGGGTTTTTATTACCCCCTTCCTTCGGAGCCTTACATGTCCCGCGTTACCCTGAGTCGCTATTTGATTGAGCAGACCCGCAGCAACAGTACCCCTGCCGATCTGCGCTTCCTGATCGAAGTGGTGGCGCGTGCGTGCAAGGAAATCAGCCACAACGTCTCCAAAGGCGCGCTGGGCGGTGTCCTGGGCAGCATGGGCACCGAGAACGTGCAGGGCGAAGTCCAGAAGAAACTCGACGTGATCTCCAACGACATCCTCCTCGAAGCCAACGAGTGGGGCGGTCACCTGGCCGGCATGGCTTCCGAAGAGATGGACAACGCCTACCAGATCCCGGGCAAATACCCGAAAGGCGCCTACCTGCTGGTCTTCGACCCGCTGGACGGTTCGTCGAACATCGACGTCAACGTCTCGGTCGGCACCATCTTCTCGGTACTGCGCTGCCCGAACGAATACCTGAGCCAGAACGAGAGCCTCAACGAGCAGGCCTTCCTGCAGCCAGGCACCAAGCAGGTTGCCGCCGGTTACGCGATCTACGGCCCGCAAACCATGCTGATCCTGACCCTGGGCAACGGCGTCAAGGGCTTCACCCTGGACCGCGAACTGGGCAGTTTCGTACTGACCCACGAGAACATTCAGGTGCCGGAAACCACCGCCGAATTCGCCATCAACATGTCCAACCAGCGCCACTGGGAAGAGCCGGTGACCCGCTACGTGGGCGAGCTGCTGGCCGGTGAAACCGGTCCGCTGAAAAAGAACTACAACATGCGCTGGATCGCCTCGATGGTTGCCGATGTGCACCGCATCCTGACCCGTGGCGGCCTGTTCATGTACCCGCGCGATGCCCGCGAACCATCCAAGCCGGGCAAGCTGCGTCTGATGTACGAAGCCAACCCGATGTCCTTCATCATCGAGCAGGCCGGCGGTGCTTCCACCGACGGTCGCCAGCGCATCCTCGACATCCAGCCAGAGAGCCTGCACCAGCGCGTGGCAGTGTTCCTCGGCTCCAAGCAGGAAGTCGAGCGCGTTACCGGTTATCACAAGGAGTAAATCATGCTCGCACCTTGGCAGCCTTTGCTGGAGTGGTGGTTTGGCTGGGGCACCAGCCCCCAGGATGTGGCTGACGAGAAGAGCACCTTGTGGTTCGGCAAGCACCACGACGACGAAGCGCGTGAGCGCTTCGGCGAGCTGGTCGAGCAAGCGCTGGCCGGCGGCCTCGATGAGTGGCTGCAAAGCCCGCAGGGCTGGCTTGGCCTGGTGTTGCTGCTCGACCAGTTGCCGCGCATGATCCACCGCGACACGCCGCGCGCCTTCGATGGCGACCGACGTGCCCAGGTGCTGGTGATGCAGGGGCTGGACAAGGCCTGGGATTACCAGCTGCTGCCGATCCAGCGGGTGTTCATCCTGTTGGTGCTGGAGCATGCCGAGGTACTGGACTGGCAGAACATCAGCGTCGAGCGTTACCAGTTGCTGCTCGATGCCCAGCCGGATGCCGATCGGCGCTTGTTCGAAGGGTTCCTTGACTACGCCGAGCAGCACCAGCGGGTGATTGCCCGCTTTGGCCGCTTCCCGCATCGCAATCTGTTGCTGAATCGGCCGAGTACCGATGAAGAGATGGATTTTCTGCTGGAGCCGGGCTCAAGGTTTTGAGTTGAATTCATCGCTGGCAAGCCAGCTCCCACAGAGATTTGCATTGCCTGTGGGAGCGGCGGTGCGACGACTCGACTTGCCCCGCGATCAGCTTCACATCAGATCCTGAAACTCCCCACCAACTGCTTCAAACGATTGGCCTGATTCTCCAGGTCATTGCAGGCGCGCAAGGTTGCCTGCAGGTTCTCTACCCCTTCCTGATTCAGCGTATTGATTTCGGTGATGTCGACATTGATCGACTCGACCACGGCCGTCTGCTCTTCGGTGGCGGTGGCTACCGACTGGTTCATGCCGTCGATCTCGCCGATACGCAGGGTTACGCTGCCCAGCCGCTCGCCGGCCTGGTTGGCGATGCCGACGCTGTGCTGGCTGTGGCTCTGGCTTTCGGTCATGGTGCTAACCGCCACCTGAGCACCAGCCTGCAGCTCTTCGATGATGCGCTGAACCTGCTGCGCCGAATCCTGGGTGCGGTGGGCGAGGTTGCGGACTTCGTCGGCCACCACGGCAAAGCCGCGCCCGGCCTCGCCGGCACGGGCCGCTTCGATGGCGGCGTTGAGCGCCAGCAGGTTGGTCTGCTGGGAAATGCCGCTGATCACCTCGAGAATCTGGCCGATGTTCACCGTGTTGGCATTGAGCGTCTCGATGTTGCCGCACGAGTCGCTGATTTTCGCCGACAGTTGGTTCATCACTTCGATGGTCTGCTCGACCACCTGCTGGCCCTGCGCTGCCAGGTTGCGCGCGTCGCTGGAGTGCTGCGAGGCGAGGGCGGCGTTCTGGGCGATTTCCTGGGCGGCGGCGCCAAGCTGGTTGATCGCCGCAGCGACGCTGCTGGTGCGGCTCGACTGCTGGTCGGCATTGTGGATCGAGGCGTTCGAGGCACTGACCACGCGCAGCGCCACTTCGTTGACCTGGCCGGTGGCCGAGGCCACTTCGCGGATCGACTCGTGAATACGCTCGACAAAGCGGTTGAACGATTGGCCGAGGCTACCGAATTCGTCCTGGCCATGAATGCGCAGGCGCCGGGTCAGGTCGCCTTCGCCTTCGGCGATGTCGTGCATGGCCCGGCCCATCACGTGCAGCGGCTCCATCAGCACGCGAATCAGCACGCCGAGCAGGGCGATGATGATCAGCACGGCGATCACCGTGGCCACCACTGCCGAGGTGCGCAGTTCGCTGAGCATGGCAAAAGCGAAATCCTGGTCGAGCTCCAGCGCCACGTACCAGTCCGCCGACGCCACGCCGTTGACCTTGGTGAAGGTGATGAACTGCTTGTGGCCGTTGAGCTCGGCTTCTTTCAGGCCGCTGCCGACCTGCGGGGTGTCTTGCGGGTAGGCGTCGCTGAGGTCCTTCAGCACCAGGTCGGCTTTCGGGTGGACGAGGATCTTGCCGGCGCCGTTGACGATGAAGGCCTGGCCGTGGCCGTCGAAGTTCAGCGCGTTGATGATCGCGCTGATGCTGTCCAGGTCGGTGTCGACGCCGTTGACGCCGATCAGCCGGCCCTGGTGCTGCACCGGGGTGGCCAGGGTGATCACCAGCTTGTTGGCCGACGCTGAAATGTACGGCTCGGTAATGATGGTCTGGCCGGCGCTGGTGGCGGCCTTGTACCAGCCGCGCACCCGCGGGTCGTAGTCGGCGGCGCGATTGCCCAGCGGCACCGACTGCATGTAGCCGTCCTGGCCACCGAAGTAGGTCAGCAAAAAATTGCTGCCGTACACCGGCAAGCTCAGGCTGCGGGTCAGGCTGTCCTTGCTGGCGCCATCGATGGCGACTTGCTGGGACAGCGACTGCAGCAGCTGCATGCGGCTTTGCAGCCAGGTCTGGATATTGCTGCTGGTCAGGCTGCCGAGCTCCTGCATCGAGGCTTCGGTGTTGCTGCGCAGGGTCTGGCGCTGTCGGTAATCGTTGAACAGGATGAAACAGGTGAAGGCGACAGCGACCACCAGGGCGGCGGCGAGCAGAATCTTGTGGCTGAACTTCAGGTTTTTTGTCATTGCGAGGTCTGTCTGCACAAGGCGGGTCAACGGGTGGGGCGCGGCAATCGGTCGCAGCGCCTTCCTGTGTCGTCCGTTATGGGCAAAAGATTAATCGCAGAACTCACCAGTCGACCAATGGCGGGGCTTTGACGCCAACAAAACCTGGGCGCTCGGGAACCGGATGAGCTTTTTCCCTTCTAAGCTGTCGGTAGGCCACCGCGCCTGCACCCTCATGTCCAGGAGTGACCCTTCATGTCGTTGCGTTCCCTCGCCCTGCTGTCCTTGTGCGTGTTCCTCACTGCGTGCAACAAGATCAACCAGGAAAACTATTCACAGCTCAAGTCCGGGATGGCCAAGGCCGAGGTCGAAAAACTGCTCGGCGCGCCGACCGATTGCTCGGGCGCCCTGGGCATGTCCAGCTGCACCTGGGGCGACGAGAAGACCTTTATCAGTGTCCAGTACGCCGGTGACAAAGTGCTGATGTATTCCGGGCAGGGCCTCAAATGAAGCGGTTGCATCTGCTGCTGGCGCTGTGCGCCGGGTTGATCCTCGGCGGCTGTGCCAGCACCGGCGCAGGCTCGCTGGAGCCCAAGACTGCCGGCAGCGTCGACCTCAAGCGCTACCAGGGCAAGTGGTATGAACTGGCGCGGCTACCGATGTTCTTCCAGCGCGACTGCGCCCAGTCCGAGGCTCATTACAACCTCAAGCCGGACGGTAATGTCGGGGTGCTCAACCGCTGCCAGACCCTGCAAGGTGAATGGCAGGAGGCCAGCGGCACGGCCACTGCGCAGGTGCCGGGCAAGACCGACAAGCTCTGGGTGGAGTTCGACAACTGGTTCTCGACCTTGCTGCCTGGGGTCGCCAAGGGCAACTACTGGATCCTTTACGTCGACGACAAGTACCAGACTGCGCTGGTCGGCAATCCGGATCGCAAGTACCTGTGGATACTTTCGCGCACCCCGACCATTCCGGCGTTGCAGCGCGAAAGCCTGCTGGCCAAGGCGCGCCAGCAGGGCTACGACACCCAGCGGCTGATCTGGCGGGTGACGGACAAGGACATGGCGGCGCACAAGCCTTGATACCCAAATCGCTGGCAAGCCAGCTCCCACAGGGATTGCATTGCTCTTGTGGGAGCTGGCTTGCCAGCGATGGCCCTACCGCGTTTGTGGATCAGCCCAACAGGCTGCGCAGCACCCCGGCAAATTCCCGTGCGCTGTCTTCTTCCTGGGCATGGCGACCCTGGCGCACGACCCACTGGCCGTTGACCATCACATCGCGCACCTGACGGTCACCGCCGGCAAACAGCCAGCGGTTGAGAATGCCGTCTTCACTGGCTGTCGCCAGGTACGGGTCGTTGCCATCGAGCACCAGCCAGTCCGCGCGCTTGCCCACCGCCAGTTCGCCAATCGGCTGGCCCATGGCCTGGGCGCCGCCACTCAGGGCGGCGTCGTACAGGGTGCGCCCGACCATTGGCTGATCGCCGCGGTACAGGCGGTTACGGCGCTGGTCACGCAAACGCTGGCCATATTCCAGCCAGCGCAATTCCTCTACCACGCTCAATGACACATGGCTGTCCGAACCAATCCCCAGGCGCCCGCCGCGGGCCAGGTAATCCACGGCCGGGAAGATGCCGTCGCCCAGATTCGCCTCGGTGGTCAGGCACAAGCCGGCGACCGCGCCGCTGCGGGCCATCAACTCGACTTCGTCGGGCTCGGCATGGGTGGCATGCACCAGGCACCAGCGCTGATCCACCTCGGTGTTCTCGTAGAGCCACTGCAACGGCCGGCGCCCGCTCCAGGCCAGGCAGTCGTCGACTTCTTTCTGTTGCTCGGCGATATGGATGTGCACCGGACAGGCCTTGTCGCTGGCAGCCATGACCTCGGCGATCTGCTCCGGAGTCACCGCGCGCAACGAATGGAAACACAGGCCCAGGGCCTGCGCCGGCTGCTCGGCGAGCAGCGGCGCCAGACGCGCCTGCAGGTTCAGGTACTGTTCGGTGCTGTTGATAAAGCGCCGCTGGCCTTCGTTCGGTGCTTGCCCGCCAAAGCCGGAGTGGCTGTACAGCACCGGCAGCAGGGTCAGGCCGATGCCGCTGGCGCGCGCCGCAGCGCTGATGCGCAGCGACAGCTCCGCCGGGTCGGCGTAGGCCTGGCCCTGGGTGTCGTGGTGAACGTAGTGGAATTCGGCGACCGAGGTATAGCCGGCCTTGAGCATCTCGATGTACAGCTGGCGGGCAATGACCTGCAGCTGCTCAGGGCTGATCTTGCCGACCAGGCGATACATCAGCTCGCGCCAGGTCCAGAAACTGTCATTGGGGTTGCCGGCCACTTCCGCAAGCCCGGCCATGGCGCGCTGGAAGGCGTGCGAGTGCAGGTTGGGCATGCCCGGCAGCAGCGGGCCGGCCAGGTGCTCGGCGCCTTCGGCCGAGGCATTGGCCTCGATGCGGGTCAGCAGGCCGTCGGCGCCGACCTCGATTCGGACGTTTTCGGCCCAGCCTGTAGGCAGCAAAGCACGTTCGGCAAAGAAGACGGACATCGGCACGGCACCTCATTGTGATTATTTGTATATACATATACAGACGTTTGCCTGCTGGGTAAACTCCGGCAAGCTACCGTTCATTCAACCGAACAAGGATATCTTCCGTGCCGACACCTCCTGTCTCCGCGCTGGTTGCCCAGATGGGCGAGGGTCCGGCGCCGCTGTACGCCCGGGTCAAACAGATGATCGCCCAGCAGATCCAGAATGGCAGCTGGCCGCCGCATCACCGGGTGCCGTCCGAGAGCGAACTGGTCAACCAGTTGGGCTTCAGCCGCATGACCATCAACCGCGCCTTGCGCGAGCTCACTGCCGAAGGCTTGCTGGTGCGCATGCAGGGCGTCGGCACCTTTGTGGCCGAGCCCAAGAGCCGTTCGGCGCTGTTCGAGGTCAACAACATTGCCGACGAGATCGCCGCCCGTGGCCACGAGCACAGCTGCAAGGTGATCATCCTCGCCGAAGAGGCCGCCGGTTCCGAGCGCGCCCTGGCCCTGGACATGCGTGAAGGCCAGCGGGTGTTCCACTCGCTGATCGTGCATTACGAGAACGGCGTCGCCGTGCAGATCGAGGACCGCTTCGTTAATGCTGCGGTAGCGCCCGAATACCTCCAGCAGGACTTCACCCGGCAAACGCCCTACGCCTACCTGTCCCAAGTCGCACCCTTGACCGAGGGCGAACACGTGGTCGAGGCGATTCTTGCCGACCCGGATGAATGCCGCCTGCTGCAAATCGAACCGGGCGAGCCGTGCCTGCTGATCCGCCGCCGCACCTGGTCGGGGCGCCAGCCAGTGACTGCCGCTCGTCTGATTCATCCCGGATCCCGTCATCGCTTGGAAGGACGCTTCAGCAAATGAGCCAGTTGCAGGTATTACGCGCCAAAGACTACCCCCGCATGCCATGGAAGAACGGCGGCGGCAGCACCGAAGAGATTGCCCGCGATGCCGGCGTCGGCCTGGACGGCTTCGGCTGGCGCCTGTCGATTGCCGATATCAGCGAGTCCGGTGGTTTTTCCAGCTTTGCCGGGTATCAGCGGATCATCACCGTGCTCGAGGGCGAGGGCATGCGCCTGCAGGTCGATGGCCAAGCGACGCGGCCGTTGCTGCCGTTCGACGCCTTTGCCTTCAGCGGCCAGAGTCAGGTCAGTTGCACGCTGCTCGGTGGTGCAATTCGCGATTTCAACCTGATCTATTCTCCCGAGCGCTACAACGCGCGCCTGCAGTGGCTCGATGGCAGCCAGCGGCTGTTCAGTTCGGCCACGACCGTGCTGCTGTTTGCCGTGGCTTCCCAGGTCGAGGTGACGCTGGACAGCGGTGTGCAGCTGCTTGGGCGCTATGACTGCTTGCACCTGGAGGCGAGCCAGGGCCTGCAGACCTTGAGCATTCAGGGGCGTTGCTGCCTGATCGAGCTCAGCCCGCGCTGAGTGTGTTACGCCTCGGCCGTTCAGCGCGGCCGAGGCTGTTACCGATTGACCCAAAGTGGTGCAACGCCACTGATCCCCTTGGTTCGACCGCTCATCTCCTGGAAAAAATTTTAATTCGCCACAGCCCGCGCATCGCGGGGCTCTAGCACCTGCGTTGGCGCCGGGGAAAGCGCACTGATCAGGAGTTGGCACTTCAATTGCCTATGCTTGTACATACAAGTAAAGATGTGTTTGTATAAGTGCCATGACCCACCCAATGCCTGGGTTGCTCTGGACCGATCGCTTAGGAGCCATTTCCGTGACTGACAACAACTTCAAGAAATTCCGTGACGTCGAAATCCGCGCAGCGCGCGGCAACAAGCTGACCGCCAAAAGCTGGCTGACTGAAGCACCGTTGCGCATGCTGATGAACAACCTCGACCCGGAAGTCGCCGAGAACCCGAAAGAGCTGGTGGTGTATGGCGGTATTGGCCGTGCCGCGCGTAACTGGGAGTGCTACGACAAGATCGTCGAGAGCCTGACCAACCTGAACGACGACGAAACCCTGCTGGTGCAGTCGGGCAAGCCGGTCGGCGTGTTCAAGACCCACAGCAACGCCCCACGCGTACTGATCGCCAACTCCAACCTGGTACCGCACTGGGCCAACTGGGAACACTTCAACGAACTGGATGCCAAGGGCCTGGCCATGTACGGCCAGATGACCGCCGGCAGCTGGATCTACATCGGCAGCCAGGGCATCGTCCAGGGCACCTACGAAACCTTCGTCGAAGCCGGCCGCCAGCACTACAACGGCAGCCTCAAGGGCAAGTGGGTACTGACCGCGGGCCTGGGCGGCATGGGCGGCGCCCAGCCACTGGCGGCGACCTTGGCCGGCGCCTGCTCGCTGAACATCGAATGCCAGCAGAGCCGCATCGACTTCCGCCTGAGCAGCCGTTATGTCGACGAGCAAGCCAAGGACCTGGACGACGCCCTGGCGCGCATCGCCAAATACACCGCCGAAGGCAAGGCCATCTCCATTGCCCTGCTGGGCAACGCCGCCGAAATCCTGCCTGAACTGATCAAGCGTGGCGTGCGCCCGGACATGGTCACCGACCAGACCAGCGCCCACGACCCGCTCAATGGCTACCTGCCAGCCGGCTGGACCTGGGAGCAATACCGCGACCGTGCGCAGACCGAACCGGCTGCGGTGGTCAAGGCCGCCAAGCAATCGATGGCTGTCCACGTTCAAGCCATGCTCGAGTTCCAGAAGCAGGGCGTGCCGACTTTCGACTACGGTAACAACATCCGTCAAATGGCCAAGGAAGAGGGCGTTGCCAATGCCTTCGACTTCCCGGGCTTCGTACCGGCCTACATTCGTCCGCTGTTCTGCCGTGGTATCGGCCCGTTCCGCTGGGCGGCGCTGTCGGGTAATGCCGAAGACATCTACAAGACCGACGCCAAGGTCAAGGAACTGATCCCGGACGACGACCACCTGCACAACTGGCTGGACATGGCTCGCGAGCGCATCAGCTTCCAGGGCCTGCCGGCGCGTATCTGCTGGGTCGGCCTGGGCCAGCGCGCCAAGCTGGGCCTGGCGTTCAACGAAATGGTCCGCCGCGGCGAGTTGTCGGCGCCGATCGTTATCGGCCGCGACCACCTGGACTCCGGCTCGGTATCCAGCCCCAACCGTGAAACCGAATCGATGCAGGATGGCTCCGACGCCGTCTCCGACTGGCCGCTGCTCAACGCCCTGCTCAACACCGCCAGCGGTGCGACCTGGGTGTCCCTGCACCACGGTGGTGGCGTAGGCATGGGCTTCTCCCAGCACTCGGGCATGGTCATCGTCTGCGACGGTACCGACGAAGCTGCCGAGCGGATCGCCCGGGTACTGACCAACGACCCGGCTACCGGTGTCATGCGTCACGCCGATGCCGGTTATCAGATCGCCATCGACTGCGCCAAGGAACAAGGCTTGAACCTGCCGATGATCACGCGCTGATCTGCGCTAAATGGTTGATACTGATATCTATGCAGGCGCCTACGCCTCACGAGTACGGAGCATTAACGTGACTGAATTGACCCTGAAGCCTGGCACCCTGACCCTGGCTCAGCTGCGTGCGATCTACCAGCAGCCGGTAAAACTCAAGCTGGATTCCAGCGCTGACCAGCAGATCGACGCCAGCGTCGCCTGCGTCGAGCAGATTCTCGCGGAAAACCGCACCGCCTACGGCATCAACACCGGTTTCGGCCTGCTGGCCTCGACCCGTATCGCCAGCCACGACCTGGAAAACCTCCAGCGTTCGCTGGTGCTGTCCCACGCCGCTGGCGTCGGCCAACCGATCGACGACGCCCTGGTGCGCCTGATCATGGTGCTCAAGGTCAACAGCCTGAGCCGTGGTTTCTCCGGCATCCGCCGCAAGGTGATCAACGCCCTGATCGCGCTGATCAACGCCGAAGTCTATCCACACATCCCGCTCAAGGGTTCGGTCGGCGCGTCCGGCGACCTCGCCCCGCTGGCGCACATGTCGCTGGTACTGTTGGGTGAAGGCAAGGCGCGTCACAACGGCCAATGGCTGTCGGCCACCGAAGCCCTGGCGGTTGCTGGCCTTGAGCCGCTGACCCTGGCGGCCAAAGAAGGCCTGGCACTGCTCAACGGCACTCAGGCCTCCACCGCCTTTGCCCTGCGCGGCCTGTTCGAAGGTGAAGACCTGTTCGCCGCGGCCATGTCGGTCGGTGGCCTGACCGTCGAAGCCGTGCTCGGTTCGCGTTCGCCGTTCGATGCGCGCATCCACGAAGCCCGTGGCCAGCGCGGCCAGATCGATGCAGCCGCGTGCTACCGCGACCTGCTGGGTGATGGCAGCGAAGTTTCCGCCTCCCACGAGAACTGCGGCAAAGTCCAAGACCCGTACTCGCTGCGTTGCCAGCCACAGGTCATGGGCGCCTGCCTGACCCAGTTCCGCCAGGCCGCCGAAGTGCTGGTGATCGAAGCCAACGCCGTGTCCGACAACCCGCTGGTATTTGCCGCCGAAGGTGACGTGATCTCCGGTGGTAACTTCCACGCGGAGCCGGTGGCCATGGCCGCCGACAACATGGCCCTGGCCATCGCCGAAATCGGTTCGCTGAGCGAGCGCCGCATCTCGCTGATGATGGACAAGCACATGTCCCAGCTGCCGCCGTTCCTGGTTGCCAATGGCGGGGTCAACTCCGGCTTCATGATCGCCCAGGTTACCGCCGCGGCCCTGGCCAGCGAGAACAAGGCCCTGGCGCACCCGCACAGTGTCGACAGCCTGCCAACGTCTGCCAACCAGGAAGACCACGTGTCGATGGCCCCGGCTGCCGGCAAGCGCCTGTGGGAAATGAGCGACAACGTGCGCGGTATCCTTGCCATCGAATGGCTGGCTGCCTGCCAGGGCCTGGACCTGCGCGAAGGCCTGAAGACCTCGCCGAAGCTGGAACAGGCGCGTCAAACCCTGCGCAGCAAGGTTGCCTACTACGACAAAGACCGCTTCTTCGCCCCGGACATCGAGGCGGCCATCGCCCTGCTGGCCGAAGGGCGCCTGACCGGCCTGCTGCCGGCCAAGGTCCTGCCTAGCCTGTAATTGCTCCCGGGGCCCTTCGCGGGGCAAGCCCGCTCCCTCATTGGGGCGGGCTTGCGCCGGGATTGGCGCGCCCGTTCATTCTCACGACCAGAACAAGAATAAGGACGTGACATGCAAGAAGCTCAAGGACTCAAGCGCGGGCTGACCGCGCGACACATTCGTTTCATGGCGCTGGGCTCGGCGATCGGTACCGGGCTGTTCTACGGCTCCGCCTCGGCCATCCAGATGGCCGGCCCTGCAGTACTGCTGGCCTACCTGATCGGTGGTGCAGCGGTCTTCATGGTCATGCGCGCGCTGGGCGAAATGGCCGTGCACAACCCGGTGTCCGGTTCCTTCGGCCACTACGCCAGTACCTACCTGGGGCCGATGTCGGGGTTTATCCTCGGCTGGACCTATGCCTTTGAAATGATCATCGTCTGCCTCGCCGACGTCACCGCCTTCGGCATCTATATGGGCTTCTGGTTTCCGGAGGTGGCGCGCTGGATCTGGGTGCTGGGCATCGTCTTCCTGATCGGCGGCCTGAACCTGTGCAACGTCAAGGTGTTCGGCGAGATGGAATTCTGGCTGTCGCTGCTCAAGGTCGGCGCCATCGTCGCGATGATCCTCGCCGGTTTCGGCATCATGGCCTTCGGCCTGAGCAATGCCGCTGCCGATAACGCCGTGGGCATCAGCAACCTGTTCGAGCATGGCGGCTTCATGCCCAACGGCATTAGTGGCCTGATCGCCTCGTTTGCCGTGGTGATGTTTGCTTTCGGCGGCATCGAGATCATCGGCATCACCGCCGGTGAAGCCAAGGACCCGCAGCGTGTCATCCCCAAGGCAATCAACGCCGTGCCGATGCGCATCCTGCTGTTCTATGTGCTGACCCTGTTCGTATTGATGTGCCTGTACCCATGGCCGCAGATCGGCAGCCAGGGCAGCCCGTTCGTGCAGATCTTCAGTAACCTGGGGATTGGCTCGGCGGCGACCGTGCTGAACATCGTGGTGATTTCCGCCGCGGTCTCGGCGATCAACAGCGACATCTTCGGCGCCGGGCGCATGATGTACGGCCTGGCCCAGCAAGGTCAGGCGCCCAAAGGCTTTGCCAAGATCTCCCGGCATGGCGTGCCATGGATGACCGTGCTGGTCATGGGCGCAGCGTTGCTCGGCGGTGTGGTACTCAACTACCTGATCCCGGAAAACGTGTTCCTGCTGATTGCCTCGATCGCCACCTTCGCGACCGTCTGGGTGTGGCTGATGATCCTGGTGACCCAGGTTGCCATGCGCCGCAGCATGAGCCGTGAAGAAGTCGCCCAGCTGAAATTCCCGGTACCGTTCTGGCCTTATGGCCCGGCGGCAGCGATTGCCTTCATGCTGTTCGTCTTTGGCGTACTCGGGTACTTCCCTGATACTCAAGCCGCGCTGCTGGTCGGCGTGGTCTGGGTATTGTTCCTGGTGGTGGCCTACAAGCTCTGGTGCAAGCCGCAGGTGGTTGCCGCCGAGCAGCCGCTGGTGCAGGAACCTTCTCAACTCTGATCAAGGAGACTCTGGATGAAAACCCTCTGGCAGCATTGCCATGTGGCAAGCATGGCGCAAGGTACTTACTCGATCATCGAGGATGCGGCGATTGTCACCAGCGCCGGCCATATCGAATGGATCGGGCCGCGCCAGCAGCTGCCGGCCCTGGTCGCTGACAGAACCGTGGACCTGGGCGGCGCCTGGGTCACTCCGGGGTTGATCGACTGCCACACCCACGCGGTGTTTGGCGGCAACCGCAGCGGCGAGTTCGAGCAGCGCCTGCAAGGCGTCAGCTATGCCGAGATCGCCGCCCAGGGCGGCGGCATCGCCAGTACCGTGCGGGCGACCCGCGCGGCCAGCGAAGACGAGCTGTTCGCCAGTGCCCGCCAGCGCGTGCAGGCGCTGATGCATGATGGCGTCACCACCCTGGAGATCAAGTCCGGCTACGGCCTTGACCTGGCCAGCGAGCGCAAGCTGCTCAAGGTTATCCGCCGCCTTGGCGAGGAGCTGCCGCTCACCGTGCGCAGCACCTGCCTGGCAGCCCACGCCTTGCCACCGGAATACAAGGATCGGGCTGACGACTACATCAGCCATATCTGTGACGAAATGCTCCCGGCCCTGGCGGCCGAGGGTTTGGTGGATGCAGTGGATGCCTTCTGCGAGTACCTGGCGTTTTCGCCGGCCCAGGTCGAGCGGGTGTTCATCAAGGCTCGCGAACTGGGCCTGCCGGTCAAGCTGCATGCCGAGCAACTGTCGTCGCTGGCAGGCTCCAGCCTGGCGGCGCGTTACCAGGCGCTGTCGGCCGATCACCTGGAATTCATGACCGAAGACGACGCCATCGCCATGGCGGCGGCCGGGACCGTAGCGGTGTTGCTGCCCGGTGCGTTCTACTTCCTGCGCGAAACCCAGTTGCCACCGATGGAGGCCCTGCGCAAGCATGGGGTGAAAATTGCCATTGCCAGCGACCTCAACCCAGGCACTTCGCCGGCGCTGTCGCTGCGGCTGATGCTGAACATGGCCTGTACCCTGTTCCGCATGACCCCGGAAGAAGCCCTGGCCGGTGTCACCCTGCATGCGGCAACCGCTTTGGGCCTGGGCGACAGCCACGGTTCGCTGGAAGTGGGCAAGGTTGCCGACTTTGTCGCCTGGCAGATCGAGCGACCGGCCGACCTGGCCTACTGGCTCGGCGGCGACCTGCCCAAGCGGGTGGTGCGCCTGGGCCATGAAATTTCCAATTGAGAGAGGGCGTATGGACAAGGTACTGAAATTTCACCAGGGCACGCTGCCGCTGCTGATCAGCATGCCCCACGCCGGTTTGAAGCTGACCCCGGCGGTGCAGGACGGCCTGGTCGGGCAGGCGCAAAGCTTGCCGGACACCGACTGGCACATTCCGCAGCTATATGAGTTTGCCCAAGGCCTGGGCGTGAGCGTGGTCGCCGCCGAGTACTCGCGTTTCGTCATCGACCTGAACCGCCCGGACGACGACAAGCCGCTGTACGTTGGCGCCACCACCGGCCTGTACCCGGCCACGCTGTTTGAGGGCGAGCCGTTGTTCAAGGACGGTCAGGCGCCGTCGGCACAGGAGCGGGCGGGGTACCTGGAAGCCATCTGGCGGCCCTACCACGACACCATTCGCAGCGAGCTGGCGCGCCTGCGCGAGCAGTTCGGCTATGCCTTGCTGTGGGATGCCCACTCGATTCGTTCACACATCCCGCACCTGTTCGACGGCAAGCTGCCGGACTTCAACCTCGGCACCTTCAATGGCGCCAGTTGTGATCCGCAACTGGCCGAACGGCTGCAAGGTGTTTGTGCAAAATTTGAGCAGTACAGTCACGTGCTCAATGGCCGCTTCAAGGGTGGGCATATCACCCGCCACTATGGCGACCCGGCCAACAACATTCATGCAGTGCAGCTGGAGCTGGCGCAGAGCACCTACATGGAAGAGGTCGAGCCGTTCAAGTACCGCGAGGATCTCGCGGCGCCGACCCAGGTGGTGTTGAAGCAGTTGCTCCAGACCTTGCTGGCGTGGGGCAAGGAGCGCTATTCACGCTGATTGCGCGGCGCCTGCATCGCGGGGCAAGCCCGCTCCCACAGTTCTCGTTGGAGCGGGCTTGCCCCGCGATGAGGCCCCAAAGCCATCACAGGTACATGCTCAAAGCGCAATTCAGGTTTATGATGCCCAACGGCAGAATAATTCCCACACGGAGTGCGTAATGCAGACCTTGTACCCGCAGATCAAACCCTACGCCCGGCACGATCTGGCCGTGGAAGCACCGCATGTGCTGTATGTCGATGAAAGCGGTTCGCCGGAAGGTCTGCCGGTGGTGTTCATCCATGGTGGCCCGGGTGCCGGCTGCGATGCCCAGAGCCGCTGCTACTTCGACCCCAATCTGTACCGCATCATCACCTTCGACCAGCGCGGCTGCGGCCGTTCGACCCCGCATGCCAGCCTGGAAAACAACACCACCTGGCACCTGGTCGAAGACCTGGAGCGCATCCGCAAGCACCTGGGGATCGACAAGTGGGTGCTGTTCGGCGGCTCGTGGGGCTCGACCCTGGCCCTGGCCTACGCCCAGACCCACCCCGAGCGCGTGCATGGGCTGATTTTGCGTGGCATCTTCCTGTGCCGCCCGCAAGAGATCGAGTGGTTCTACCAGGCCGGCGCCAGCCGCCTGTTTCCCGATTACTGGCAGGACTACATCGCGCCGATTCCGGCCGAAGAGCGCGGCGACCTGGTCAAGGCTTTCCACAAGCGCCTCACCGGCAACGACCAGATCGCCCAGATGCACGCAGCCAAGGCCTGGTCGACCTGGGAAGGGCGCACCGCGACCCTGCGGCCCAACCCGCTGGTGGTCGATCGCTTCTCCGAGCCACAGCGCGCGCTGTCGATCGCCCGCATCGAGTGCCACTACTTCACCAACAATGCCTTCCTTGAACCGGACCAGTTGATCCGCGACATGCCGAAGATCGCCCACCTGCCGGCGGTGATCGTGCATGGTCGCTACGACGTGATCTGCCCGCTGGACAACGCTTGGGAGCTGCACCAGGCCTGGCCGAACAGTGAGCTTAAGGTGATTCGCGACGCTGGCCACGCTGCCTCGGAGCCCGGCATCACCGACGCCCTGGTGCGCGCCGCCGACCAGATGGCCCGGCGCCTGCTCGACCTGCCCCTGGAAGAAGCATGAAGGGCTTGCTGCAACGCGTGCGTGGCGCGCGGGTGGATGTCGAGGGCAAAACCGTTGGCGCGATCGACCAGGGCCTGCTGGTGCTGGTCGCGGTCGAGCCGGGCGATACCCGCGGCCATGCCGACAAGCTGCTGCACAAGCTGCTCAACTACCGGGTGTTCAGCGACCCACAGGGCAAGATGAACCTGTCGCTCAAGGATATCGGCGGCGGCCTGCTGCTGGTGTCGCAGTTCACCCTGGCCGCCGATACCCAGAGCGGCCTGCGCCCGAGCTTTTCGACGGCTGCGCCGCCAGCGCTAGGGGCCGAGCTTTTCGACTATTTGCTGGCCCAGGCGCAGGCGCAACATGCGACGGTTGCCAGTGGTCAGTTCGGTGCTGACATGCAAGTGCACCTGGTCAATGATGGCCCCGTAACATTTATGTTACAAATCTGATGGCAAAAAACCCCTGTTTGCGGGAAAACAAGGGGTTTTGTAGCATAAATAGTTTGATCAGCCTGATGCGTTGTAACGCAGCCTGCTGGATAATCGCGCGCCATGTGGGCCTGCGTTCGTGGGTTCGTTTCACTCTGACTTGAGACTGTCCGGAACCGTTTGGGGAATCATTGCGCCCTTTCGGAGTCCGAACAGTGCTCGCCAACCTGGCATATGTCGCTGGCCGTTGGTTTTATGATCTGTTTTCGGCGAGGGTTGCTCGTGATTGTAAGTCCCTGTAATGCACCAAGAACTCCTGGCAATCGGCTGCGCACGGCGCTGTTGGCAGGCGCAACGCTGGTAAGCCTGCTCGGCGCAGGCCAGCTCTGGGCGTTCAACCTTGACGATGTCGCGGCCAAGGCGAAGGATCTTGCCGGACAAAAGTACGAAGCGCCGAAAAGCAATCTGCCGGCGGTGTTCCGTGACATGAAGTACGCGGACTACCAGAAAATCCGCTTCCTCAACGAAAAAGCCGAGTGGGCCAAGGACAAGACGCCGTTCAAGCTGTCCTTCTACCACCAGGGCATGCATTTCGACACACCGGTCAAGATCAACGAAATCACCACCAAGGCGGTGAAAGAGATCAAGTACGACCCGAGTCGTTTCGATTTCGGCGACCTGCAGTTCGACGCCAAGGCCACCGAGAAGCTGGGTTACGCCGGTTTCCGCGTGCTTTACCCGATCAACAAGGCCGACAAGCAGGATGAAATCATGACCCTGCTGGGCGCCAGCTATTTCCGCGTGGTCGGCAAGGGCCATGTGTATGGCCTGTCCGCCCGTGGCCTGGCGATCGATACCGCGCTGCCATCGGGTGAAGAGTTCCCGCGCTTCACCGAGTTCTGGGTCGAGCGGCCAAAGCCTGCCGACAAGCAACTGGTGATCTACGCGCTGCTCGATTCGCCGCGTTCCACCGGTGCCTACCGCCTGACCCTGCGTCCGGGCAGCGACACCATTGTCGACGTGCAGTCCAAGGTGTTCCTGCGTGACCACGTCAGCCGCCTGGGCATCGCCCCGCTGACCAGCATGTTCCTGTTCGGCGGCAACCAGCCGTCCAAGGTACTCAACTACCGTCCGGCCCTGCACGACTCCGAAGGCCTGTCGATCCATGCCGGCAACGGCGAGTGGCTGTGGCGCCCGCTGAACAACCCGAAACACCTGGCCGTGAGCAACTTCAGCGTCGAGAACCCGCGTGGTTTCGGCCTGCTGCAACGCCAGCGCGAGTTCAGCCAGTTCGAAGACCTCGACGACAACTACCAGAAGCGTCCAAGCGCCTGGATCGAGCCGGTCGGTGACTGGGGCAAGGGTACCGTCGATCTGGTCGAGATCCCGACTGCCGACGAAACCAACGACAACATCGTGGCCTTCTGGAGCCCGGAGAAACTGCCGGAGCCAGGCACCCCGTTCGAATACGCCTACCGCCTGCACTGGACCATCGACGAGTCCAACCTGCATTCGCCGAACCTGGGCTGGGTCAAGCAGACCCTGCGCTCGACCGGTGACGTCAAGCAGTCCAACCTGATCCGTCAGCCCGATGGCAGCGTGGCCTTCCTGGTCGACTTCGAAGGCCCGGTATTGGCTAAACTGCCGGAAGACACCGCCGTGCGCAGCCAGGTCAGCGTTGGCGACAATGCCGAAGTGGTCGAGAACAACCTGCGCTACAACCCGGAAATCAAGGGCTGGCGCCTGACCCTGCGGTTGAAGATCAAGGATCCGGGCAAGTCCGTGGAGATGCGCGCCGCCCTGCTGCGTGACGTTCCGGTCGAGCCGGCCAAGCCTGCCAAACCAAGCAAGCAGGACAAAGCCGCGGCCAAACACGCCAAGGCCGACAAGCCTGCCGAGCAACCTGCCGCCGACGCGGCCTCCACCACCGGGGCACCGGCCACCACCGAACAGGTGCTGACCGAGACCTGGAGCTATCAGTTGCCTGCCGATGAGTAATGCCCATACCCGGCCAGAATCGCTCAGCGAATACCTGGCCCACCTGCCCCTGAGCGACGAGCAGCGCGCGGAACTCGCCCGTTGCTCCTCGTTCAGCGAGCTGCATCAACGCCTGTCTGCCCAGCCGGGCGCCGACGCTGCCGAGGCCGTCCAGGCCTCGGTGGGCGAGCGCCTGCACGTGACCTGCGCCGAAGAGCTGCAAGACGCCGAGATGCTCGCGGTGGACGGCAGCGGCCGGGTGTGCCTGAAGGCCACGCCGCCGATCCGGCGCACCCGGGTCATCCCCGAGCCGTGGCGGACCAACATCCTGATCCGCGCCTGGCGCCGCCTGACCGGCCGCACCAACGCCCCGGCCCCGGAAAAACGCGAGCTGCCCAAGGCACGCTGGCGCTGGGTCGGCTCGATGCGCCGCTACATCCTGCTGGCGCTGATGCTCGGCCAGACCATCGTCGCCGGTTGGTACATGAAGGGCATCCTGCCGTACCAGGGCTGGTCGTTCGTCGACCTCGACGAGGTCATGCACCAGCCGCTGCTGCAAACCGCCACGCAAGTCTGGCCGTATGCCCTGCAGACCAGCATCTTGATTCTCTTCGGGATCCTCTTTTGCTGGGTCTCGGCGGGTTTCTGGACCGCGCTGATGGGCTTCCTCGAGCTGCTCACCGGGCGGGACAAATACCGCATCTCCGGCAGCAGTGCCGGCAATGAGCCGATCGAGGCCGGTGCCCGCACCGCGATCGTCATGCCGATCTGCAACGAAGACGTGCCACGGGTGTTCGCCGGCCTGCGGGCGACCTTCGAGTCGGTGGCCGCCACCGGTGACCTCGACCGTTTCGACTTCTTCGTGCTCAGTGACACCAACGACACCGACATCGCCGTGGCCGAGCAACAGGCCTGGCTGGAAGTCTGCCGCGAGTCCAAGGGCTTCGGGCGGATTTTCTACCGTCGGCGTCGTCGCCGGGTCAAGCGCAAGAGCGGCAACCTCGACGACTTCTGCCGGCGCTGGGGCGGCGACTACCGCTACATGGTCGTGCTCGATGCCGACAGCGTAATGAGCGGCGAATGCCTGACCAGCCTGGTGCGCCTGATGGAGGCCAACCCGGACGCCGGGATCATCCAGACCGCGCCGAAAGCCTCGGGCATGGACACCCTGTATGCGCGCATGCAGCAGTTCGCCACCCGCGTCTACGGCCCGCTGTTCACCGCCGGCCTGCACTTCTGGCAGCTCGGCGAGTCGCACTATTGGGGCCACAACGCGATCATCCGCATGAAGCCCTTCATCGAGCACTGCGCCCTGGCGCCATTGCCGGGCAAGGGTGCCTTTGCCGGTGCGATCCTCTCCCACGACTTCGTTGAAGCGGCGCTGATGCGTCGTGCCGGCTGGGGCGTGTGGATTGCCTACGACCTGCCGGGCAGTTACGAAGAACTGCCGCCGAACCTGCTCGATGAGCTCAAGCGCGACCGGCGCTGGTGTCACGGCAACCTGATGAACTTCCGTCTGTTCCTGGTCAAGGGGATGCACCCTGTACACCGTGCGGTGTTCCTCACCGGGGTGATGTCGTACCTGTCGGCGCCGCTGTGGTTCTTCTTCCTGGTGTTGTCGACCGCGTTGCTGGCGACCAACACCCTGATGGAGCCGCAGTACTTCCTCGAACCGCGCCAGCTCTACCCGTTGTGGCCGCAGTGGCACCCGGAGAAAGCCATCGCGCTGTTCTCCACCACCATCGTGCTGCTGTTCCTGCCCAAGCTGCTCAGCGTCATCCTGATCTGGGCCAAGGGCGCGAAAGAGTTCGGCGGGCGCTTCAAGGTCACCGTGTCGATGCTGCTGGAGATGCTCTTCTCCATGCTCCTGGCGCCGGTGCGGATGATTTTCCACACCCGCTTCGTGCTCGCCGCGTTCCTCGGCTGGGCCGCGACCTGGAACTCGCCGCAGCGTGACGACGACTCCACTCCTTGGAGCGAAGCGGTACGCCGCCATGGTCCACAAACCCTGCTGGGCGTGGCCTGGGCACTGCTGGTGGCCTGGCTCAACCCGAGCTTTTTGTGGTGGCTGGTGCCGATCGTCGGTTCGCTGATGCTGTCGATCCCGGTCTCGGTGATCTCCAGCCGCGTGCACCTGGGCCTGCGTGCCAAGGACGAAAGCCTGTTCCTGATCCCTGAGGAATACGCCACGCCGCAGGAGCTGCTGGCCACCGACCAGTACACCCACGAGAACCGCTGGCATGCCATGCACGACGGTTTCGTACGTGCCGTGGTCGATCCGCAGCAGAACGCCCTGGCTTGTGCCCTGGCCACCGCTCGCCACGGTGTCGCGGCGCCGATCGAGGCACTGCGTGCCGAGCGTATCGCCAAGGCCCTGGAGGTCGGCCCGAACGGCCTGGACGGCAACACCCGCCTGGCCCTGCTCAGCGACCCGGTCGCCCTGGCGCGCCTGCACACAGCAGTCTGGGATGGGCAGAATGAGGCCTGGCTGGGCGTCTGGCGCCAGTCGATCGCCAACGATCCGCACTCGCCGCTGCTGCCGCTGCATCCAGAGCCTGCGGCGCAGCCTTCGATGGCCAGCGCCTGATCGTCTGGCAGGCTCAAGCAATCGCCGGCAACGCCGGCTCTCACAGGGTTGTATGCACAACTGACCTTGGGGGAGCCGGTGTTGCCGGCGATGCTTTTTCTGGTATCAATGCGTAACAAAGTCATCTTCGGCTATATGTACCGTGCCGTTCATGCGTTAGCATCCCACCCCGAATATCTCGCACCCGTCGCTGTAGGACGGTTCGCGCCAAAAATAAAATTCGAGCTTTCCTGCTAGGGGATCTGGTGATGATTAAGAAGTATCTGTCGATGCTGCTGGTCGGCGTCACGGCGCTGGTTGCGGTAAGTGCCGCGCAGGCGGCTGGTGCCATCGATGACGCGGTCAAGCGCGGCACCCTGCGTGTCGGCATGGACCCTACCTACATGCCGTTCCAGATGACCAACAAGCGCGGCGAGATCATCGGCTTCGAAGTCGATATCCTCAAGGCCATGGCCAAGTCCATGGGCGTCAAGCTGGAGATGGTTTCCACCGCTTATGACGGCATCATCCCGGCGCTGATGACCGACAAGTTCGACATGATCGGCAGCGGCATGACCCTGACCCAGGAACGCAACCTCAAGCTGAACTTCAGCGAACCCTTCATCGTGGTCGGCCAGACCCTGCTGATCCGCAAGGAACTGGCAGACGAGATCAAGTCCTACAAAGACCTGAACAACGACAAGTACCGCCTGACCTCCAAGCTCGGCACCACCGGCGAAATGGTCGCCAAGAAGCTGATCGGCAAAGCCAAGTACCACGGCTATGACAACGAGCAGGAAGCGGTGATGGACGTGGTCAACGGCAAGGCCGACGCCTTCGTCTATGACGCGCCGTACAACGTCGTGGCGGTGAACAAGGCTGGCGCTGGCAAGCTGCTGTTCCTCGACAAGCCGTTCACCTTCGAACCGCTGGCCTTCGGCCTGAAGAAGGGCGACTACGACAGCCTCAACTTCATCAACAACTTCCTGCACCAGATCAAGCACGACGGTACCTACGATCGAATCCACGACAAGTGGTTCAAGGACACCGCCTGGCTCAAGGACATGGAATAAGGCCAAGGCCCCACGCCTGGCTTGAAACCCGACGCGCAGGCTGGTCCTGCGCGTTCGCTTTTACGGAAGTACCCTCGTGATCAAACACAACAAAGCCCAGTGGCCCTGGCACGGGCTGACCGCGCTGGTCCTGATCGGCCTGGCGATCAGCCTGTATTACGCGACCTCGCTGATGTCCTACGAGTGGCGCTGGAACCGGGTGCCGCAGTATTTCGCCTACCAGGCCGAAGTCGCCCAGCGCGTGAGTGAAAACGGCACCATCGAAGCCATCGTCAGCAAGGGCGACATGGCCAGCGTCACCGTACGTGACGAGAGCGGTGGCGAGCAGGTCTTCGAGGTCGAGCAGGCCAGCGTACAGCTGTCGCGCGGCGACGATGTGGCCGAAGGCGACCTGATCGGCGTTACCCACCACTGGGCCGCGGGCCCGCTGGCCTGGGGCCTGTGGACCACGGTATGGATCTCGGTCGCCTCCGGTGTGCTGGGGCTGTTGATCGGCTTGTTTGCCGGGCTCTGCCGGCTGTCGAACAACCCGACATTGCGCGACCTGTCGACGGTCTATGTCGAGCTGGTGCGCGGCACGCCGCTGCTGGTGCAGATCTTTATCTTCTACTTCTTCATCGGCACCGTGCTCAACCTGTCCCGGGAGTTTGCCGGGGTGGCGGCGCTGGCGCTGTTTACCGGCGCCTACGTCGCCGAGATCGTCCGTGCCGGGGTGCAGTCGATTGCCAGGGGCCAGGGTGAAGCGGCCCGTTCGCTGGGCCTGAGCGCTGGCCAGTCGATGCGTCATGTGGTGCTGCCGCAAGCCTTCAAGCGCGTGCTGCCGCCGCTGGCCGGGCAGTTCATCAGCCTGGTCAAGGACACCTCGCTGGTCTCGGTGATCGCCATCACCGAACTGACCAAAAGCGGTCGCGAGGCGATCACCACTTCGTTCTCGACCTTCGAGATCTGGTTCTGCGTCGCCGGCCTATACCTGTTGATCAACCTGCCGCTGTCGCACATGGCCAGCCGGCTTGAGCGGAGGCTTGCGCAAAGTGATTGAAGTCCGTGACCTGGTAAAAGTCTTCGATACCCGTGGGCAGGTGGTGCGCGCGGTCGATCACGTCAGCACCGACGTGGCCAAGGGCGAAGTGCTGGTAGTGCTCGGCCCTTCGGGTTCGGGCAAGTCGACCTTCCTGCGCTGCCTGAACGGCCTGGAGTCGTTCGATGAAGGCACCGTGGCCATCGACGGCCTGCAGTTGGCCGACCCGAAGACCGACGTCAACGCCTACCGCCGCGAAGTCGGCATGGTGTTCCAGCATTTCAACCTGTTCCCGCACATGACCGTGCTGGAGAACCTGTGCCTGGCGCAAAAAGTCGTGCGCAAGCGCGGCAAGGCCGAGCGCGAAGCCAAGGCCCGTGCGCTGCTGGAGAAGGTTGGTATCGCCCAGAAGGCCAACGAGTACCCATCACGCTTGTCCGGTGGCCAGCAACAGCGGGTGGCGATCGCCCGCGCCCTGGCCATGGACCCCAAGGTGATGCTGTTCGATGAGCCGACCTCGGCGCTCGACCCGGAAATGGTCGGCGAAGTGCTCGATGTGATGAAGACCCTGGCCCTGGAAGGCATGACCATGGTCTGCGTCACCCACGAAATGGGCTTTGCCCGGGAAGTGGCGGATCGGGTGCTGTTCTTCGATCACGGCAAGCTGCTGGAAGATTCGCCGCCGGAGGCGTTCTTCACTTCACCCAAGGACCTGCGCGCCCAGGCGTTTTTGCGCCAGGTGCTCTAGGGCCTCATCGCGGGGCAAGCCCGCTCCCACCTTATGTGGGAGCGGGCTTGACCCGCGATGCTTTCTACAGCTGGAACTTGCCGACCAGCGTCTGCAGATGCGTCCCCAACCGCGCCAGCTCGACGCTCGACGCCGCGGTCTCTTCACTGGCGGCCGAGGTCTGGTCCGACACGTCGCGCACATTCATCACGCTACGGTTGATCTCTTCGGCCACCGCGCTCTGCTGCTCGGCAGCAGCGGCGATCTGCTGGTTCATCGCCTGGATCGACGACACGGTGCGGGTGATGGTTTCCAGCGAGGTGCCGGCGCGGCGGGTCAGCTCGACGCTGCTGTCGGTCAGGCCGCGGCTGGCGTCCATGACCGTGGCAACCTGCTGGGTACCGTTTTGCAGGCCGGCGATCAGCTGTTCGATCTCTTCGGTGGACTGCTGGGTGCGCTGGGCCAGGCTGCGCACTTCATCGGCGACCACGGCAAAGCCACGCCCGGCTTCACCGGCGCGGGCGGCTTCGATGGCGGCGTTGAGGGCCAGCAGGTTGGTCTGCTGGGCCACCGACTTGATCACATCGAGCACACTGCCGATCTTGTCGCTTTCGGCCTTGAGCTGGCCCATGGCTTCGCTGGAGTGGTTGACCTCGCTGGCCAGGCGCTCGATCTGGGCGATGGCTTCGCCGACCACCCGATCGCCTTCGCGGGCCTGCTGGTCGGCCATCACCGCCGCCTCGGAGGCTTCCTCGGCGTTGCGCGCGACTTCCTGCACAGTGGCGGCCATTTCGTTCATGGCGGTGGCGACCTGGTCGGTCTCGACCTTTTGATTGTTGACCCCGGCGCTGGTCTGTTCGGTGACTGCCGACAGCTCTTCGGCGGCGCTGGCAATCTGGGTGACGCCGTCGCCGATGCCACCGATCAGTTCGCGCAGGCTCACAGTCATGCGCTGCATGCTGCGCTGTAATTGGCCCAGCTCGTCACGGCGATCGACCTTGAGGTCGTGGCGCAGGTCGCCACTGGCGACGCGGTCGGCGGCGTTGAGGGTCTGGCGCAGGGGGATCACGATCTGCCGGGTAATCGCCCAGGCGGCCAGCAGGCCGAACAACAGGGCCAGCACGGTGGCCAGGGCTAGCATCGACTTGGCATGCTGCGACTCGGCATCGCGCAGGCCGGTGAGGGTGGTGGTCAGTTGCTGGCTTTGCTCGATCAGGCTCTGGCCGAGCCCGATCATGTGCTGCGCGGCCTGCTCGGAGGCGCTTTGCGCATTGCCGAACTCGACCACCGCGCCACGGTAGTTGCCCAGGGCACGGGCGGCCTGGTTGAAGTTGCTGGTGTAACTGGCCGGCAGCACTTCGGCCAGGGTCTTGAGCTGCGAGGTGGCTTGGTCGATGGCTTCAAGCGCCGTTTGCTGGAACTCGGGCTTGCCGCTGTAGGTATAGCCACGCACCTGAAAGCGCGCCTGTTGCAGCAGTTTGCTGGCGCCGACCACGCTGTTGAACAGGTTCAGGTCGCTACCGCCGAGCAGTTGTTGCTCGACCTGGGCGATCAGCGCTGCGGCCTCGTCGGCGCTGCTGCCGAGCACGGCGCGAGCGGCTTCGCGCTGCTGGGCGGCTTTGTCGGCACTGGTCAGGGCCTGGTGGTACTGGCGCACGGCGTCGTGCTGCTGCTCGATACGGCGGCGGTTCTCGGGCAGGACAATACGTTGGTCGACCGCTTGCAGCTGGCGTTCAAGCGCCGCCAGGGCGTTGCTCAGGCCCTGCGCTGCAGCCTCGTCGCCCTTGAGCTGGAAGCCCTGGCGGGCAATGCGCAGCTCCAGGGTGGCCTGGTGCACCTGGGAGATGCCGCCCAGGGTGTCGCCACGCTCGGTAATGCCGTTCAGGCCCTGCCAGCCGGTCAGGGTAATGGCCAGGGTCAGCAACAGGACCAGGCCGAAGCCGATGCCGAGTTTGAGATTGACGCTCACGTTACCCAGGTGCTGGGCTAACCAACGGTACATGGTGGGACTCCATTGCGATCGGCAGAGGCGATTATTGTTCTGGTGCCAATGCATCGGCCTGGAGCGGCAAAACTGAAGTCAGAACAAGCGTGCCAATAGCGCGGTGACCGCGGTCTCGACGCGCAGGATGCGTTCGCCAAGCTGTACCGGGGCAAGGCCAGCCTTGCCCAGCAGGTCAATCTCGTAGGGAATCCAGCCGCCTTCCGGGCCGATGGCCAGGGTAACGGGCTCGTTCAACCCGCGTGGGCACGGCGGGTACTGGCCAGGATGGCCAACCAGGCCGAGGGTGCCGGCGCTGATGGCTGGCAGGCGGTCTTCGACAAACGGCTTGAAACGCTTTTCGATGATGACCTCGGGCAGCACCGTGTCGCGGGTCTGCTCAAGGCCGAGGATCAGCTGTTCGCGGATCGCCTCGGGTTCGAGGAACGGTGTTTGCCAGAAGCTCTTTTCGACCCGGTAGCTGTTGACCAGGATGACCTTCGGCACGCCCATGGTGGCAACGGTCTGGAACACCCGGCGGAGCATCTTCGGCCGTGGCAGCGCCAGCACCAGGGTCAGCGGCAGTTTGGCCGGAGGCGGCTGGTCGAAACTGACCTTGAGTTCTGCTTCATGGCCTTCCAGGCGCAGGACTTCGGCCTGGCCCATCAGCCCGCCGATACGCCCGACCCGCAGGCTGTCGCCCACTGCCACACGGTGGATTTCCTGCATGTGGGTGAAGCGCCGGTCAGCCAGCACCACACGGTCGGCCGCGATGAAATCGGCTTCTTCGAGTAACAGCAGGTTCACGGCTGGGTCGCTGGCGGTTGGTCGTTATGGTCGTCGGCAGCGTCTTGCGGGTGCTCGCTGCGCTTGCGGATCAGCCCGCCAAACAGCACGCCGATCTCGAACAGCAGCCACATCGGCACCGCCAGCAGGGTCTGCGAGAAGATGTCCGGTGGGGTGAGGATCATGCCGACCACGAAGCAGCCGATGATCACGTACGGGCGGATCTTTCTCAGGTACTTCACGTCGACCACGCCGATCCACACCAGCAGCACTACGGCCACCGGGATCTCGAAGGCCACGCCGAAGGCGAAGAACAGGGTCATGACGAAATCCAGGTAGCTGGAAATGTCCGTCATCATCGACACCCCTTCCGGGGTGGCGCTGGCGAAGAAGCCGAAGATCAGCGGGAACACCAGGAAATAGGCGAAGGCCATGCCGGCGTAGAACAGGATGATGCTCGACACCAGCAACGGAATGGCGATGCGCTTTTCATGGCGGTACAGGCCCGGCGCGATGAAGCCCCAGATCTGCTGCAGGATCAGCGGAATGGCCAGGAACAGCGAAACGATCATGGTCAGCTTGAACGGCGTCAGGAACGGCGAGGCGACGTCGGTGGCGATCATCGTCGCGTTGGCCGGCAAGTGCGCGCGCAATGGCGCCGAGACCAGGGTGTAGATCTGCTGCGCGAAGGAAAACAGCCCGGCGAAGATCAGGAAGATGGCCGCGACGCAGCGCAGCAGGCGTGTACGCAACTCGGTGAGGTGCGAAACCAGCGGCATCGGCTGGTCGTTTTCCGGAATATCGCTCATGGGGCTCGCGGTGGCTGTGTCGGTTCGGTGGGCGCGCTGGTGGCTGGCGGCGTGGGTTCGCTGCTGACCGGGGCGGGCGCCGGGGCGCTTTCGCTGGTGGCTGCCGGGGTTGCCGGCGGCTCGGGCGTGACGCTGTTGGGGTTGAGGATCTTGCGCGCTTCCTGCTCCATGGAGAGGATGTGCTCGTTGTGCAACTGACGACGGATGTCATCGGCGCCGATTTCGCGCTCGACCTCTTGCTTGATCGCATTGAAGCTGCGCTTGAGCCGGCCGATCCACAGCCCGGCGGTGCGCGCGGCACCCGGCAGGCGCTCGGGGCCGAGCACCAGCAGGGCCACCAGGCCCACGAGCAACAGTTCGCTGAAGCTGATCCCGAACATTGATCAATCTTTCCTGATCGGCTCTTCGACCTTGTGGGCCTGGCCGTCGATGGTCTGCGGCTGGTTCAGCGGCGAAGCGGCCTGGGGCTGGACCGGTTGCACTGGCGGTGGCGTCTGCTCGGCCGGCTTGGACTCTTCTTCGTTCATGGCTTTCTTGAAGCCCTTGATCGACTCGCCCAGGTCGCTGCCGAAGTTCTTCAGTTTCTTGGTACCGAACACCAGTACCACCACGACCAGCAGGACGATCCAGTGTTTCCAGTCAAAAATACCCATGGTGCAATCCCTCGAAATAATTCAGTTAGGCCGACGGCTGACGCGCTGCTTTCTCGGCGTGCCCGGACAGGCCGAAGCGGCGGTCCAGTTCGTCCAGCACCGCCTGCGGGTGCTGGCCCAGTTGGGCGAGCATGACCAGGCTATGGAACCACAGATCGGCGGTCTCGTAGATGACATCGCTGCAGTCGCCACTGTGGGCGGCGTCCTTGGCGGCGATGATGGTCTCGACCGACTCTTCGCCGAGCTTTTCCAGAATCTTGTTCAGGCCCTTGTGATACAGGCTGGCCACGTACGAGCTGTCGGGCTCGGCGCCTTTGCGCGCTTCCAGTACTTCGGCCAGGCGGGTCAGGGTGTCGCTCATGTCAGTGTCCTGCGCTGTAGATGGCATTCGGGTCCTTGAGGACGGGGTCGACGGTCTTCCACTCACCGTGCTCGAAGACCCGGTAGAAGCAGCTTTCGCGGCCGGTATGGCAGGCGATATGACCCAGTTGCTCAACCATCAGGATGATCACGTCGGCGTCGCAGTCCAGGCGCATTTCGTGCAGTTTTTGCACGTGGCCGGACTCTTCGCCCTTGCGCCACAGTTTGCCACGCGAACGTGACCAGTAGATGGCCCGCTGCTCAGCGGCGGTCAGCGCCAGCGATTCGCGGTTCATCCAGGCCATCATCAGCACGCGCCCGGTCTTGTGGTCCTGGGCGATAGCCGGTACCAGGCCATCGCTGTTCCAGTTGATCTCGTCCAGCCAGTCTTTCATCTTCGACTCCAAAACCGGGTTCGATCCTTCGCCGAACCCTTGCGTTAGTGTGCCAGCCAGCGGCCCGGCTGGCTATCGACGCACGATCAGGTAGAGGCCGGCGGCCAGCATCAGCCAGGCCGGCCAGGCAGCAGGGGCGCTGAGGCTCACCGCGCCGGCTGCCAGAGTGGCGCCGCCGCCAAGCAGGCCGGCACCGAGCAGGCGCAGGGCCCAGTGATCGCTCTTGTGCTGCCAGGGTGCTGGCGGGTCGGCCAGGTGCGGCTGCGACATGCGTTCGAGCAGGTCGCGGGTCATGCCGGCCAGGTGCGGGATCTGCTCGACCTGGCCATGCAGGTTCTGCAGCAGGGTCTTGGGGCTGACGCGCTCGCGCATCCAACGTTCGAGGAACGGCTGGGCGGTGCTCCACAGGTCGAGGTCGGGGTACAGCTGGCGGCCCAGGCCTTCGATGTTGAGCAGGGTCTTTTGCAGCAGCACCAGCTGCGGCTGGACTTCCATGTTGAAGCGCCGCGCGGTCTGGAACAGACGCATCAGCACCTGGCCGAAGGAAATATCCTTTAACGGTTTTTCGAAGATCGGCTCGCACACGGTGCGGATCGCCGCTTCGAATTCGTTGAGCTTGGTCTGCGCCGGTACCCAGCCCGAATCGATGTGCAACTGCGCCACACGGCGGTAGTCGCGCTTGAAGAAGGCAAACAGGTTGCGCGCCAGGTAGTCCTGGTCCTCGGGGGTCAGGCTGCCGACGATGCCGCAGTCGATGGCAATGTACTGCGGGCTCCACGGCTTGACCGTGCTGACGAAGATGTTGCCAGGGTGCATGTCGGCGTGGAAGAAGCTGTCACGAAACACCTGGGTGAAGAAGATCTCCACGCCGCGCTCGGCGAGCATCTTCATGTCGGTGCGCTGGTCGGCCAGGGTCGCAAGGTCAGTGACCTGAATACCGTAGATGCGCTCCATCACCAGCACTTTCGGCCGGCACCAGTCCCAGTAGACCTGGGGCACGTACATCATCTCCGAGCCTTCGAAGTTGCGCTTGAGCTGGCTGGCGTTGGCCGCCTCGCGCAACAGGTCGAGTTCGTCGTAGATGGTCTTTTCGTAGTCGTTGACCACTTCCACCGGGTGCAGCAGGCGCGCATCGGCCGAAACCCGTTCGGCACCGCGGGCGATCAGGAACAACCAGGCCAGGTCCTGGGCAATGATCGGCTTGAGGCCCGGGCGCACGACCTTGACCACCACCTCTTCACCGCTCTTGAGCTTGGCCGCGTGGACCTGGGCTACCGACGCCGAAGCCAGCGGCTCGACGTCGAAGCGGCTGAACACTTCGCTGATCTTCGCACCGAGCTGTTCTTCGATCAGGGCGATGGCTTTTTGCGGATCGAACGGCGGAACCCGGTCTTGCAGCAGCATCAGCTCGTCGGCGATGTCTTCGGGCAGCAGGTCGCGGCGGGTCGAGAGCAACTGGCCGAACTTGATGAAGATCGGCCCCAGGTCCTGCAGCGCCAGGCGCAGGCGCGCGCCACGGCTAAGCTGCAGCTCCTTGCGCGGTAGCCAGCGCCAGGGCATGGCATAGCGCAGGCCCATCAGCCACCAGGGCAGGGGCAGGGCGAACAGCAGGTCATCGAGACGGTAACGGATCACGACGCGCTGGATGCGCAACAGACGGCGGACGGCAAGCAGCTTCATGCGTTATCGCTGGTATCAAGGGATCGGGCAAGGCGCTCGATGCGCGCCTCAAGGCGTTCAATATCGACTTTGAGCGTGTCGAGTTCGCTGAAACGGGCTTCGGCTTCGCGCTGGCCGACCAGGGTCCGGGCCTCTTCGGCGAGGTACTCGGAAAGGTTCTGGTTGAGCGCCGCCAGGCCCTGGCGGGTCCAGTTGGCGCGGCTGCGCAAGTGGCCGCTGAGCAGTTGCGTGGCGACCGGGCCGAGCCAGCGCGAGACTTCGTACTCCCAGTCGAGCTCCAGGTCCTGCAGAACCGCTACCAGGTCGAGCAGCACCGCACTGTCGCCTTCAAGCTCGACCTGCGGGCTGTGCAGAATGGCACTCTTGTCCTGGCTCAGGGCCAGGCGCAGCAGGCTGCTGGCCGGCGCGCGCAAGGTGCAGTCGGCCTCATTGGCCCAGTGCGTGGCAAGCATCAGGCCTTCGTCACTGGGCAGGATGAACAGCTGCAGGGCCGGCTGGCGGCAGTCGATGGCAATCACCTTGCCGTCGAGCGGGCGCAGGCGCGGCAGCGCTGTGCTGTCCAGGCGCAAAACACGGTTGAGGCCGTGTTCGACGCTGGCGAGCAGGCCGGCCAGGAGCATCAGGGCTTGATTCCGCGGTGCAGGGCGACGATGCCGCTGGTCATGTTGTGGTAGGTGACGCGGTCGAAACCGGCCTCGACCATCATCGCCTTGAGGGTTTCCTGGTCAGGGTGCATGCGGATCGATTCGGCCAGGTAGCGATAGCTTTCCGAGTCGTTGGTGATCAGCTTGCCGGCCAGCGGCATGAAGGCGAACGAATAGGCATCGTAGACCTTGGACATCAGCTTGTTGGTCGGCTTGGAAAATTCCAGCACCAGCAGGCGGCCGCCGGGCTTGAGCACCCGCAGCATGGAGCGGATGGCGTCTTCCTTGTGGGTGACGTTGCGCAGGCCGAAGGCGATGGTCACGCAGTCGAAATGGTTGTCCGGGAACGGCAGCTTTTCAGCGTCGGCCTGGACGAACTCGATGTTGCCGGCCACGCCGCGGTCGAGCAGGCGGTCGCGGCCAACCTTGAGCATCGACTCGTTGATGTCGGCCAGTACCACCTGGCCGGTGGGGCCGACCAGTTGCGAGAACTTGGCCGCCAGGTCGCCCGTGCCGCCCGCGATGTCGAGCACCCGGTTACCCGGACGCACGCCCGACAGCTCGATGGTGAAGCGCTTCCACAGGCGGTGCATGCCGCCGGAGAGCACATCGTTCATCAGGTCGTACTTGGCCGCCACCGAGTGGAACACCTCGGCGACTTTCTCGGCCTTCTGGCTTTCCGGCACGTCTTTGTAGCCGAAGTGGGTGGTGGGTTCGGCGTGGTCGCCTTTGCGCTGATCGTTCATATCGCTTCACCGGAAAAAATTACTGGCCATTCTAGGGCGTACGGTCGGATTTGTCTTGGCGGGGTGTGTCGCAGGTGGGGCGCGGGCATAATATAAGTATGCCTTCGAACCCAGGATTGAATGAATGACCCAGATCAGCGTTGAACGCAAACACAGCCTGGGCCGCGACGCGGCCCGGCAAAAGGCCGAGGCCCTGGTCGACAAGCTGGCCCGCGAATACGACCTCAAGGCCAGCTGGAACGGCGACAGGGTCGAGGTCAAGCGCAGTGGCGCCAACGGCAGCGTGCAGATTGGCGAGGACAGCATCAAGGTCGAGCTGAAGCTGGGCATGATGCTGTCGATGATGAGCGGGACCATCAAAAGCGAGATCGAGCGGGCGCTGGATAAGGCGCTCGCCTAGCGGCTCAAGGGGGGAGCTGCAAGCTTTAAGCTGCAAGTGGTTCGCGGTGAGTGGGAGGGGCACGACAGTTTCAAGATCACCGCTGCCTTTCTTGCCGCTTGAAGCTTGAAGCTTGTCTCTGCCCCTTTTATTAGTGTGCCAATTCTAATTTTTCCCCCTACCTTGTGCTCAAGCCCAACTTCGCTGGGCAGTTCCTCCATTTCCGTTCAGAGCGTGAGGTGCAGAGCATGGCCAAAGTTATCCTGAAGAAAAAAGACGACGCCCAGCGCACGTTGGGTGAAGTGCGCAGCTACGCGCGCAAGATCTGGCTGGCAGGCCTCGGGGCTTACACCCGGGTCGGCCAGGAAGGTGCCGACTACCTGAAAGAGCTGGTCAAGGCCGGTGAATCGGTAGAAAAACGCGGCAAGAAAAAGCTCGATGCCAAGGTCGATGCCGCCAACTCCGAGATCGATTCGGTGAAGGGCGAACTGAGCAGCGTGAAGGGCAAGGTCGAGGTTCAACTCGACAAAATCGAAAAGGCTTTCGACACACGGGTCGCGAGCGCCTTGAATCGCATCGGCATTCCGTCTAAACATGACGTGGAGACACTCTCTGTCAAGCTCGATGAGCTCACGGCATTGCTTGAACGTGTCGCACGTAAACAATAAGGAGAGCGGGATGGCTGGCAAGAAGAATACTGAAAAAGAAGGCAGCTCCTGGGTCGGGGGGATCGAGAAGTATTCCCGCAAGATCTGGCTGGCTGGTTTGGGTATCTACTCCAAGATCGATCAGGATGGCAGCAAGGTGTTTGACAACCTGGTCAAGGAGGGTGAGAAAGCTGAAAAACTCGCCAAGGGCTCTGTCGACTCCGCCAAGGCAACCGCCAAGTCGGCGACCTCGCGCATCAGCGACGTCAAGGACCGCGCACTGGGCAAGTGGGACGAGCTCGAAGGTGCTTTCGACAAGCGCCTTAACAGTGCGATCTCGCGCCTTGGCGTGCCGAGCCGCAGTGAGGTCAAGGCGCTGCATTCGAAGGTCGATACGCTGACCAAGCAGATCGAGAAGCTGACCGGTGCATCGGTTACGCCTATCTCGAAGAAACCGGCAGCGAGCAAGACCGCAGCCAAGCCATTGGCCAAGGCTGCAGCGAAACCTGCGGCCAAGCCTGCAGCCAAGCCTGCGGCGAAAACTGCAGCGGCAAAACCTGCAGCCAAGCCAGCGGCGAAAACCGCAGCGGCTAAACCTGCGGCCAAGCCAGCAGCCAAGCCGGTAGCAGCCAAGCCTGCAGCCAAACCGGCTGCGGCGAAGAAGCCGGCAGTGAAAAAGCCAGCGGCCAAGCCAGCAGCTAAACCTGCAGCGGCGAAGCCGGCGGCCCCTGCGGCCAGCGCTGCACCGTCGCCAAGCCCGGCGCCAGCAGCCAGTGCTGCAGCGGTCGCACCGGCGTCGTCGCCATCGGCAAGCCCGACCAGCCAGGCCTGATTTCAGGCGGCTGTCAGTCTACGCCCGGCCTTGTGCCGGGCGTTTTCATTATGGGTGTTGCACCGGGTTTGTGGGAGCCGACCTTGCCGGCGAACGGGCTGCGAAGCAGTCCTAGGGTCAGCCATCCAGATACCTCAAGGCCAACTGCTCTGCCGCATACCGCGACCCCGCCTCCAGGTGCGGCGCCACCAGCATCATCACCTGGTAGACCACCACTCCGACTTCACCTTCGCGAGCCAGCACCCGTTGGTAATCGAGCGAGAACAGCAGGGTCAGGGTGATCTGTTCCACCAGTTGCCCCAGCGCCCGCGTATCGCTGAGCACCTGGCCCTGGGCCTTGAGGCTGGCCAGCAGCGCCGCCAGGGTGCGCTTGAGCGCGTTGAGCAGGTTGCGCATGCCGCGGGCCAGCTTGGGCAGGCGCCCGGTCAGGTTCGACAGGTCCTGGAACAGAAACCGGTACTGGGCCATGCGCTCGACGATCAAGTGCAGGAACAACCAGTAGTCCTCAGCATCCAGGCGCACTTCCAGCGGCGGGTCGAGCAGCGGCGTGAGCTCGTCCTCGAAGCGTTCGAACAACCCCAGCACCAGCGGCTCCTTGCCGTGGAAGTGGTAGTAGAGGTTGCCCGGGCTGATGCCCATTTCGTTGGCAATCTCCAGGGTCGAGACATTCGGCTCGCCCTGGCGGTTGAACAGTTGCAGGGCACATTCGAGGATACGGTCGCGGGTTTTCATCCGTTCTTCTTGTTCAGCGCGCCTGCACGTAGCTGCCGGGCGCGGGGTCCATGGGAGGGTAGTTCTGGTTGCCGAGGGCCATCAGGGTTTCGCGCTGCACGCCGGAGCGTGCCTGAATCCACTCCAGCCACTGCGGCCACCAGCTGCCGTCGACCTGCTTGCCATCGTAGAGCCAGGCCCGCGGGTCGCTGCTCAGGCGCGGGTTGTCGACGTAGTGCGCCTTGGGGTTGCCCGGCGGGTTGATGATGCTTTGCACATGGCCGCTGTTGGCAAGGATGAAGCGCTTGTCGCCGCCGAGCAGTGCCGCCGAGCGGTACACCGCATCCCAGGGGGTGATGTGGTCGTTGCTGCCGGCGACGCTGAAGCTGTCGACGTTGACCTTCTGCAGGTCGATCGGCGTGCCGCATACCTCAAGGCCTGCGGCGCGGGCCAGCGGGTTGTGCTTGAAGAAGTCCAGCAGGTCGCCGTGCAGCGCCGCCGGCAGGCGGGTGTTGTCGTTGTTCCAGTAAAGGATGTCGAACGCCGGTGGCGCCTTGCCCAGCAGGTAGTTGTTGACCCAGTAGTTCCAGATCAGGTCGTTGGGGCGCATCCAGGCGAACACCCGGGCGATCTCGCGGCCATCGAGCACGCCTTGCTGGTAGGAACGGCGCTTGGCCGCTTCGAGGGTCTGCTCGTCGGCGAACAGGCTTGCCGGGCTGTCGATCTGGCTGTCGAGCAGGCTGACCAGGTAGGTGGCGCTGCTGACCCGGCGCAGTTGGCGCTTGGCTTGCAAATGGCCTTGCAGCGCCGCCATGGTCAGGCCACCGGCACAGGCGCCCATGAGATTGACCTCGCGGCTGCCGGTGATCGCCCGGCACACGTTGAGTGCTTCCTCCAGCGCCTCGACATAACTCGACAGGCCCCACTCACGGTGGCGCGGGTCAGGATTGCGCCAGCTGATCATAAAGGTCTGCAGGCCGTTCTTGAGCATGTACTGGACGAAGCTGTTGGCCGGGCTGAGGTCGAAGATGTAGAACTTGTTGATCTGCGGCGGCACGATCAGCAAGGGCCTGGCGTACTGTTTTTCGCTCATCGGCTTGTACTGGATCAGTTCCAGCAGCTCGTTGCGAAACACCACCGAGCCCGGCGTGGTGGCCAGGTTACGGCCGACTTCGAAGGCCTGCGGATTGACCTGGCGCGGCAGACCGTCGTTGTGGCGCAAATCATCGAGCAGGTGGTTGATGCCGCGCACCAGGCTCAGGCCGCCGGAGTTGAACAGCTCCTTGACCGCCAGCGGGTTGAGCAACGAGTTGCTCGGCGCCACGGCATCGTTGAGCAGGGTGAACAGAAAGTGTGCGCGGGCGCGATCATCGGGTGCCAGCTGGCTTTCATCGATCCACAGGCGGGTCTGCTTCTGCCACGCCAGGTAGGCCTGCAGGCCGCGACTGTAGAGCGGGTTCTGGCTCCAGGCGGGGTCTTTGAAGCGGTTGTCGCGAGGGCCGGGCTGGTAGGGCGTTTCACCCAGCAGCACCTTGCCCAGCTGACCGCCCAGGGCGAGCATGTGCTTGGCGGTATGCAGCGGATGGCGCAAGCCATGACGGCTGACGCTGCGCAAGGTCGAGAGCAGGTCGCGGCCGCGCAGACCGCTGATTGCACTCTGCACGTTCATATAGGTGGCGGGGACCGGTGGCGATCCCTTAGCGGGTTTGTCTTTCATCAGGCAACACTCCGTCGTCAGGCCATCAACAAACACATCAATGCAAGAGCGACACCAACCTCACGCCGCGCACCCGGGGTGCCTGGCATCCTGCCATGGGCTCGGGTGTGGCAGGCGTCTCAGCTGCTGGGGGCGGGCCGAGGGTGCATGACGGCGCGTTGGCGCTCTTGCTGGAGAAACTTCATGATGATCGGGGCGACGGCCTCGGCCCGGGTGATCAGGAACAAGTGGCCGTCGTCGATTATGTGTAGCTGGGCATTGGGAATTCGCCAGGCCAGCAGGCGCATGTTGATCAAGGGAATCAACGGGTCATCGTCACCGGCCAGCACCAGGGTCGGCTGCTGGATCTTGTGCAGCCAGTGAATGCTGGTCCAGCCAAGCCCGGCGAACAGTTGCCAGTAGTAACCGAGCTTGCCGCCTGAGCGCACCTTGGCCGCGTGCGACAGGGCCAGGTCCGGGTCCCGGCGAAAGGCGCCGCCGTAGATCTGCGGGGCGATGCGGATCACATGGGACGGTTGCACGTAGCGCCGGGGGCTGGCCATCAACCACAACACCTTGGGCTTGCCCGGCACCATCACCGCGCCAGCGGCGGTGGCAGCCAGCACCAGTTTCTTGCAGCGCTCGGGGTAGTCATGGGCGAACTGCTGGGCCAGCGCCCCGCCCCAGGACACGCCAATGACATTGACCTGGCCATAGTCGAGGTAGTCGAGCATGCGCGCGGTAAGCTTGGCCAGGCCCGGAAAACGGTAGGGGTGGCGCGGGGTCGATGAACCGCCGACCCCCGGCACGTCGAAGGCAATTACCTCAAGGTCCGGGTCCAGGGCCTGGATGAACGGGAACACCAGCTCCAGGTTGGCGCCGATGCCATTGAAGATCAGCAAGGGCGTCAAGTGCGGCTTGCCGGGTCGGACGGCGGTGCGGATGGTCTGGCCATCCAGGTCGACGGTCCTGAAAATGTACGGTTGCGGCATGCGCGAAGCCCTGTGGTTTGTAAACGCCGCAGCCCTTGCGAGCTGCGGCGGTGTTCGCTATCAACGCTCGTGAACGTAAGTCCCTGGCGCTGCGGCACCGGCCACATGGGCCTTGTTGCCAAGGTTGGCCGGGGCCTTTTTCAGCTTGCCCGAACGCTCGGCCAGCCAGGTGTGCCAGTACAGCCACCAGGAATCGGTGTGCTTGGTCGAGTTCTCTTGCCAGTCGAGGGCGCTGGCGGGCATTTCACTGTTGGTCATGTAGCGCGCCTTGGGGTTGCCCGGCGGGTTGAGGATGCTCTGGATATGGCCGCTGTTGGACAGCAGGAACTCGACCTTGCCACCGAACAGCTGCGCCGACTTGTAGCATGACTGCCACGGGGTGATGTGATCGGCGGTACCGGCGACGCTGAAGATGTCGGTGGTCACCTGCTTGAGGTCGATCGGCGTACCGCACACTTCCAGTGCATCGGGGCGCAGCAGTGGATTGTTTTTGAACATTTCGATCAGGTCGCCGTGGAAGGCGGCCGGCAGGCGCGTGGTGTCGTTGTTCCAGAACAGGATGTCGAACACCGGCGGCTCGTTGCCCAGCAGGTAGTTGTTGACCCAGTAGTTCCAGATCAGGTCGTTGGGGCGCATCCAGGCGAATACCTTGGCCATGTCTCGGCCTTCGAGCACACCGGCCTGATAGGAATGGCGCTTGGCCGCCTCGAGGGTCTGCTCGTCGACGAACAGGGCCACCTGGGTATCGAGGGTGGTATCGAGCACGCTGACCAGCAGGGTCAGGGCGTTGACCTTCTTTTCGCCCAGCGCCGCGTAGTGGCCCACCAGCGCAGTGCAGGTGATACCGCCGGAGCAGGCGCCGAGCATGTTCAGGTCCTTGCTGCCGGTGATCGCCAGGATCACGTCGACCGCTTCCTTGAGCGCGTCGATGTAGGTCGACAGGCCCCATTCGCGCTGGGACTTGGTCGGGTTGCGCCAGCTGACGATGAAGGTCTGCACGTTGGAGCGCAGGCAGAAACGCGCCAGGCTCTTTTCCGGGCTGAGGTCGAAGACGTAGAACTTGTTGATTTGCGGCGGTACCACCAGCAGCGGCTTTTCCAGCACCTGCTCGGTGATCGGCCGGTACTGGATCAGTTCCAGCACGTCGTTGCGAAACACCACCGCGCCTTCGCTGGTGCCGAGGTTCTTGCCGACCTCGAAGGCGTCCATGTTCACCTGGCTGGGCATGCCGCCATTGTTGACCATGTCCTTGGCCAGGTTCGACAGGCCGTCGAGCAGGCTCTTGCCACCGGTTTCGAAGAAGCGCTTGACCGCCGCCGGGTTGGCTGCGGTGTTGGTCGGCGCCATGGCCTCGGTCATCAGGTTGATGACGAAGTGGCCGCGGCTGATGTCCTGGTCGGAGAGGTTGCTGGTATCGATCCAGTCGTGCAGTTCCTTGCGCCAGGCCAGGTAGGTCTGCAGGTAGCGGCGATACAGCGGGTTCTGGCTCCAGGCCGGGTCGTGAAAACGGCGGTCGTCGCCCTCGGGCTGCAAGCTCGACTTGCCGAAGATCACATCTTTCAGCTCCATGCCGAAATGGGCGACATGCTTGGCACTGTGCAGCGGTTGACGAATGGCCTGACGCAGGACCATTCGAGCAGATGTCAGCAAATCCTTGCGGCGCAAGCCGATCACCGGGTTCAGACCCAGGGTGTTTTCCGAGGCTTGGCGCTGCAGGTCATCGTTATTCTTGTTACTCATCTACGACGCTCCGTTGTCCTGAGACGAGTACCGGTTTGACTGTGCGCGTTACACAGACGAACGCCCGGTACTGCTGCTCGGGTGACCAGTGATAACGAACTGCGGTCCTGCGGCCGGATGCAAACGACGATGAGCCATGCGGGTTTTTTCTGCGTGAGAAGACTGCCTGCTTTCGCTCGCGACCTCTACATACCAGCCCGACCCTGCATTAAATCCGATGCAGGGAACTTGCCAGATCCATTGGTTACCCGACTTTTTGGTATAGCGCAAGACGGCCACTCATTGGCCGTGGTGCAGGCATTCAAGCAAATAGAATTAGAAAATGCGCTCTAAACCCTGAGGGGCCCGAGCTAGAGCATCAGCTTGACGATCGACTCGTTGGGGTCGCGGGATTTGCCGGCTTTTTTCAGCTCGCCAAGGTAGTCATCCCAGAGTTCCTGCTGGCGCAGGCACAACTGCTCAAGGTATTCCCAGGTGAACAGGCCGCTGTCGTGGCCGTCGTCGAAGGTCAGTTTCAGTGCGTACTGGCCGGCAGGTTCCAGCCCGCTCAAGCCAACGCCAAGCTTGCCGTACTGGAGGATCGGATTGCCGTGGCCCTGGACCTCGGCGGAAGGGGAGTGCACGCGCAGGAATTCGGCGGGCAGGTTGTACACCTCGCCTGGCCCGTAGGTCAGGGTAAGGGTCTTGGAGGCTTTGTGCAGGTTGATGCCGGTGGGGATTCTGGTCATGGATAAGGGCTCTTGGGCTACAAGCTGCAAGCTACAAGCTACAAGACACCGGTGTCCAGCTTGTAGCTTATAGCTTGCCGCTTGCCGCTGAGCTACAGAATGTAGCGAGACAGGTCTTCGTTCTGCGCCAATTCGCCCAGGTGGCTGTTGACGTAGTCGGCGTCGATGCGGATCGGCGCTTCGCTGTGGGCGCTGGCCAGGTCGCCGGCGCTGAACGACACCTCTTCGAGCAGGCGCTCGAGCAAGGTGTGCAGGCGACGGGCACCGATGTTCTCGGTTTTCTCGTTGACCTGCCAGGCGATCTCGGCCAGGCGCTTGATGCCGTCGGCGGCGAACTCGATGTTCAGGCCTTCGGTTTTCAGCAGCTCACGGTATTGCTCGGTGAGCGAGGCGTGCGGTTCGCTGAGGATACGCTCGAAGTCTTCCGGGCTCAGGGCCTTGAGTTCGACGCGAATCGGCAGGCGACCTTGCAGCTCGGGCACCAGGTCGCTCGGCTTGCTCAGGTGGAAGGCACCGGAGGCGATGAACAGGATGTGGTCGGTCTTGACCATGCCCAGCTTGGTGTTCACCGTGCAGCCTTCGATCAGTGGCAGCAGGTCGCGCTGCACGCCCTCACGGGAAACATCGGCGCCGCCAACGTTACCGCGCTTGGCAACCTTGTCGATTTCGTCGATGAACACGATGCCGTGCTGCTCGACCGCTTCCAGGGCCTTGGCCTTGAGCTCGTCTTCGTTGACCAGGCGCCCGGCTTCTTCGTCGCGCACCAGCTTGAGCGCTTCCTTGACCTTGAGCTTGCGGCTCTTGCGCTTGCCCTTGCCCATGTTGGCGAACAGGTTCTGCAACTGGTTGGTCATCTCCTCCATGCCCGGCGGCGCGGAAATATCGACACCCACGGCCTCGGCCACTTCGATCTCGATTTCCTTGTCGTCCAGCTGGCCTTCGCGCAAGCGCTTGCGGAACAGCTGGCGGGTGTTGGAGTCCTGGCTGGCGACCTGGTCTTCGTTGAAGCCGGTGCGCGCCGGTGGCAGCAGGGCGTCGAGGATGCGCTCTTCGGCAGCATCTTCGGCGCGGTGGCCGACGCGGATGATTTCCTGCTCGCGGAGCATCTTGATCGCCGCATCGGCGAGGTCGCGGATGATCGACTCGACGTCACGGCCGACATAGCCGACTTCGGTGAACTTGGTCGCTTCGACCTTGATGAACGGGGCGTTGGCAAGCTTTGCCAGGCGCCGGGCGATTTCGGTCTTGCCGACGCCGGTCGGGCCGATCATCAGGATGTTCTTCGGCGTCACTTCAACGCGCAGCTCGGCCGGCAGCTGCATGCGCCGCCAGCGGTTGCGCAGGGCGATGGCGACGGCGCGCTTGGCGTCGTCCTGGCCGATGATATGGCGGTTGAGTTCGTGGACGATCTCGCGGGGGGTCATGGACATGATAGTGATGGTCCTTGGGCTCGATAAGTCAGCGTGGAAAAGCCCGGCCACCGGGGCCGGGCGCCAGAACAGCTGAATTACTCGGCCAGGTCCTGCTCCTCGATGGTCAGGTTGTGGTTGGTGAACACACAGATGTCACCGGCGATGTTCAGCGCGGTCTCGGCGATTTCGCGGGCCGAGAGGTCGGTCTTTTGCAGCAGGGCGCGGGCGGCGGCCTGGGCGTAGGCGCCACCGGAACCCATGGCAATCAGGCCATCTTCGGGTTCGACCACGTCACCGTTGCCGGTGATGATCAGCGATGCGTCCTTGTTGGCTACCGCCAGCATGGCTTCCAGGCGGCTCAGGGAGCGGTCGGTACGCCACTCTTTGGCCAGCTCCACGGCGGCGCGGATCAGATGGCCCTGGTGTTTTTCCAGTTGCCCTTCAAAGCGTTCGAACAGGGTGAAGGCGTCGGCGGTGGCACCGGCGAAACCGGCGATGACCTGGCCGTGGTACAGGCGGCGGACTTTCTTGGCGTTGCCTTTCATCACGGTGTTGCCGAGAGAAACCTGGCCGTCGCCGCCCATGACGACTTTGCCGTGGCGGCGAACTGAAACGATGGTGGTCAAGGGAGAGTCTCCACGCAGCGGGGCGAAAATGCCTGATGCAGACTCATATGGGGGTGGTGGGAAGGATTTCAACCTTGCAGGATGAGTGGTAATGGCTATCGCGGGTCGAGCCCGCTCCCACAGAGATGGGTGAAATCCTGTGGGAGCGGGCTTGACCCGCGATGTAGCAGCGCAAACTCAGGCTTCGTGACTGATATGCCCATCGACCAAGGTATAACGCACCGCACTCGGCAGGCAGTGGCCGATGAACGGGCAGTTGTCGCCCTTCGAGCGCCATTGCTCGCCGGCCAGGGTAGAGGCCTTGGCGTCGAACAGCACCAGGTCTGCGGCACTGCCTACCTTCAGCTCGCCCGCTGGCAGGCGCAGCGCTGCTGCAGGGCCTGCAGACAAACGTTGCAACAAAGTTGGCAAATCGAGCAGGCCGTCTTCCACCAGGGTCATGGCCAGCGGCAGCAACAGTTCGACACTGCTGATGCCCGGCTCGGTGGCGCCGAACGGTGCCAGTTTGGCATCCCGCTCGTGGGGCTGGTGATGGCTGGAAATCGCCTGGATCACCCCGGACTTCACCGCCTCGCGCAGGCCGTCGCGGTCGGCGCGGGTGCGCAGCGGCGGTTGCACGTGGTAGAGGCTGGAGAAGTCGCGCAGCGCTTCATCGGTGAGGATCAGCTGGTACAGGGCCACGTCGGCGGTCACCGGCAGGCCCAGTTCCTGGGCCTGGGCGATCAGCCGCGCGCCGCGGGCGCTGGTCAGCTGGCTGAAGTGCGCACGCACGCCGGTCTGTTCGACCAGCAGCAGGTTGCGCGCCAGGGCCACGGTCTCGGCGGTTTCCGGGATGCCCGGAAGGCCGAGGAAGCTGGCCATGGCGCCTTCGTGGGCCAGGCCACCCTGGGCCAGGTCGCGGTCCTGGGAGTGGAAGATCACCGTCAGGTCGAAGGTCGCGGCGTATTCCAGGGCGCGGGCCAGGGTGCGGTTGTTGGCAAAGGCATTGAGGCCGTTGCCAAAGGCCACGCAGCCGGCGTCGCGCAGGGCAATCAGCTCGGCAAGCTGCTCGCCTTCAAGGCCCTTGCTCAGGGCGCCGATCGGGTAGACCTTGCTGTGCCCGGCTTCGCGGGCGCGGTCGAGAATCAGCTCGGCCACTGCCGAGGTGTCCAGCACCGGCTTGGTCTGCGGCGGGCAGCACAGGCTGGTGACGCCACCGGCAGCGGCAGCGCGGGTTTCGCTGGCGATGCTGCCCTTGCGGCTGTAGCCGGGCTCGCGCAGGGCGACGTTGAGGTCGACCAGGCCGGGGGCGGCTACCAGGCCTTGGGCGTCGATGCTGCGCGCCGGCTTGAAGCCTGCCGGGGCGGCGCCGATGGCGATGATCTTGCCGGCATCGATGTGCAGGTCAGTGGTCTGGTCCAGGCCGCTCAGCGGGTCGATGACCCGGGCGCCGATAATACTGAGGGTCACTGGGCGTTCTCCTGCTCGAATTGACGTTGCGCGGTCTGCCCGCTCATGGCCATGGACAGCACCGCCATGCGCACGGCGATGCCGTAGGTGACCTGGTTGAGGATCACCGAGTGGGCGCCGTCGGCCACCGCTGATTCAATCTCGACGCCGCGGTTGATCGGGCCCGGGTGCATGACGATGGCATCCGGCTTGGCCCCGGCCAGGCGCGCGGTGGTCAGGCCGAACAGGCGGTAGAACTCGCCTTCGCTGGGCAGCAGGCCGCCGGCCATGCGCTCACGCTGCAGGCGCAGCATGATCACCACGTCGACGTCCTTGAGGCCTTGCTCGAGGTCGGTGTAGACCTTCACCCCATACTGCTCGATACCAATCGGCAGCAGGGTTTTCGGGCCGATCACGCGGATGTCCGGGCAGCCCAGGGTTTTCAGCGCGAGCATGTTCGAGCGCGCCACCCGCGAGTGCAGGATGTCGCCGACGATGGCCACTGAGAGGTTCTCGAAGCCGCCCTTGTGCCGACGAATGGTGAGCATGTCGAGCATGCCCTGGGTCGGGTGGGCGTGGCGGCCGTCGCCGCCGTTGATGATCGCCACCTCCGGGCACACGTGCTCGGCGATGAAGTGCGCGGCGCCCGAGTCGGCATGACGCACGACGAACATGTCGGCGGCCATGGCTTCGAGGTTGCGCAGGGTGTCGAACAGGGTTTCACCCTTGCTGGTCGAAGAGGTCGACACGTTCAGGGTGATGACGTCGGCCGACAGCCGCTGGGCGGCCAGTTCGAAGGTGGTGCGGGTGCGCGTGGAGTTCTCGAAGAACACGTTGCAGACGGTCTTGCCGCGCAGCAACGGGACCTTCTTCACGGCCCGGGCGCCGACTTCGAGGAACGAGTCGGCGGTGTCGAGGATTTCGGTCAGCAGTTCGCGGGGCAAACCGTCGAGCGAGAGAAAGTGGCGCAGCTGGCCCTGATCATTGAGCTGCAGCGGGCGCTTGGCGTCGATTGGCGTCATCGCGGGGGACTCTTAAAGGGCGGAAGCGGAGGCGAGGTCCTGGCGCTCGAGGGCGAGCGGTGCGGGTCCGGTCAATTTTACCCGTTCATGGGCAGCCAGCGACAGGGTGGCGCCGACCACATTCGGCCGGATCGGCAATTCGCCGGCATCCAGGTCGAGCAGGCAGACCAGGGTCACGCTGGCCGGGCGGCCATAGTCGAACAGCTCGTTGAGGGCGGCGCGGATGGTACGCCCGCTCATCAGTACGTCGTCGATCAGCACCAGGTGCTGGCCTTCGATCTCGAACGGCAGGTCGGACGGGCGCACCTGCGGGTGCAGGCCGTTCTGGCTGAAGTCGTCGCGGTAGAAGGAAACGTCGAGCGTGCCCAGGGCGGCGTCGCTGCCCAGCTCTTCGAGCAGGGCCTGGGCGACCCAGACACCCCCGGTGCGGATGCCGATGAAACGCGGCTCGGCAATGGCGCGGCGGGCCAGATGGGCGCGAAGGTCGACGGCCATCTGCCGGATCAGTTCGGCGGGATTGGGTAGGCTCATGCTTGCTCCTCAAGAGGCCGGGGAGCGGTGCGCTGGCCCGGCTTGAATGCGATGATCGGGTCTCAGGCCCCGGTATTGGCCTCCAGCCAGCCCTGCAGCAGCAAGGCGGCGGCAATGGCATCCACCGGATTGTCGCGGTAACTGCCGCGCTGGCCGCCACGGGCCATGCGCTCGCCCTTGGCTTCGAAAGTGGTCAGGCGTTCGTCGTGGGTGTGGACCGGCAGGTTGAAACGGCCATTGAGGCGGCGGGCAAATTTTTCTGCGCGCTCGCTCATCTCGCTGGGGCTGCCATCCATGTTCAAGGGCAGGCCGACCACCAGGGCGTCGGGTTTCCACTCTTTGATCAGTTTTTCCACCTGGGCCCAGTCCGGCGTGCCGTTCTGCGCCTTGAGGGTGCACAGCTCGCGGGCCTGGCCGGTGATCACCTGGCCGACGGCGACGCCGATCTGGCGGCTGCCGTAGTCAAAGCCCAGCAGTAGACGTACTTCGGCCATCAGGCGTGCCCCGCCTGGCTGGTCAGCAGGCTGAGGTTGATCCCCAGGCTTGCCGCCGCAGCGGCCAGGCGCTGCTCACAGGCCATGCCGAAGATGATCTCGGGGTCGAACGGGCAGTTCAGCCAGGCGTTGTCGGCCAGCTCCGCTTCCAGCTGCCCGGCTTCCCAGCCGGCATAGCCGAGGGTAATCAGGCTCTGTTTCGGGCCCAGGCCGTCGGCGATGGCGAACAGCACGTCCTGGGAGGTGGTCAGCGACAGGCCGTCGAGTTCGACGGTGGCCTGGAAGCTGCGCTCGCTGGTGTGCAGGACGAAGCCGCGGTCGGTTTGCACCGGGCCGCCCATATAGATTGGTACATGAATGCAACTGGCCGGCGGTTCGACGTCCGGGCGCAGCTGTTCGAGGATATCGGCCAGGTTGAGGTCTTGTGGCCGATTGACCACCAGCCCCATCGCCCCATTGGCGTTGTGCTCGACGATGTAGGTCAAGGTCTGCGCGAAGTTCGGGTCGGCCATGTGTGGCATGGCAATCAGGAACTGATGCTTGAGGTAATCCGGGCTGAGGTTCTTCATGCCTGATAGTGTGGCGGTGAGTGGCCACGCTGACAAGGTGCTGGCGTCACCTTGTCAGCTTTACTGCGGGGTTACTTGAACAGCTTGACCACTTCTTCGGTGTACAGGGTTGGCGACTCTTCAGCGGCCGACAGCACGTACTCCTGGACGGTTTGCTGCTTGGCCTGCGGGTACTTGGCCAGGTAGCTCTCCGGGAACGCCGGGGCCTTGAGGCTGGAGCCGGCCTTGATCAGCGCGGCGACGCAGTCTGGGTTGTCCGTGCGGGCGGCTTCTTCCAGCGGCGTACCGACCGGGAAGGTGCCGTGCTGCTCGTGGTAGGCATCGATCGAGCTGCCTTTTTTCAGCAGCAGGGCAATGCGCTCGGCCGCTTGTGGGTCAGGTTGGCCGTTCATCTCAAAGGCGCGTTCGCAAACATGGTGCAGCGGCGTCGTGCCGGTCAGGGTTACCTGGTAGGGATTGGCGCCGGCAGCGACCAGCAGCTTGATCACCTCCAGGTTCGAGGCACCCGGTCCGGTCAATGGGGTAAAGCCGTTCGGCCGGACGGCCTTGGCATCGGCGCCAGAAGCCAGCAGCAGCTTGATCAGTTCGGCTGAGCCCTTGCCTGCCGCGGTGTTCAGCGGCGTGGCGGAATCGCCCTGGGCCAGCACGTTGACGTCGGCGCCGGCCTTGATCAGGCCCTTGACCATGCGCAGGTCGGCCTCGGAGGCCTTCGATTGCTCGGCCTGGTTGAGGACGAACAGCAGCAGGGTTTCGCCGTTTTCCTGGATCGGTGTGTTGACGTCACCGATCTTTGGCAGGAACAGCTCGAACGGCGCGACGATCTTGTAGGAGGCGGCCAGGAACATTGGCTGGCCTTTCGGATCGGCACCCTGGTCGAGCAAGGCCTGGATCTTGGCCAGGCGCGCCGGGGTTTCGTCGTACTTGTACTCGCCAACTTCGTTGTACAGCTTCTGCGACAGCTCGGCGGCGTCGGCGAAGGCAGCAGCAGGCAGGACGCAGGCTGCCAGGGCCAGGCCGAGGGCGGCTGTTTTGCGGGCGAAATTGATGCGCGACATCAACAGAATCCTTTCTTGAGGGGGATATACGGGCGCGCATCATCGCAAAATGGCTATTGTTTTGCCATCAGGCGGAGCCTTAGATCAATTACTCTGCAGCCGGTCGCCGCGGGCGAAACGCCAGGTACGGATGATCTCCAGCCGGTCGATATCGGCCAGGTCGCCGGTGAACGGCGCGAACGGTGCGGCCAGGCGCACGATGCGCTGGGCGGCCTGGTCGAGCAGCGGCTGGCCGGAGGACTCCAGCACCAGCACTTCATACAGCGAACCGTCGCGGTTGATCGACACCATCAGCCGCAGGCTGCCGTAGATCTGCTGGCGCCGGGCTTCGTCGGGGTAGTTGAGGTTGCCGATACGCTCGACCTTCTTGCGCCACTCGTCCTTGTACCAGGCACCCTTGTCGCGCATGGTCGAGGCGGCATTAAGCCTGTGGATGCGCGGGCGCTTGGCGTACAGCTGCTGCTCGTTGGACAGTTCGGCTTCGAGGCTGGCGATCTGGCTGGACAGCTGCGAGCTGTCGAAGTCCGGGGTCGCGGCCTTGGGTTTGGGCTGCGGCTTGGCTTCCTTGGGTCGGGTTTCGACCTTTTCCGGCTTCGGCGCCTTGGTCGCCACTACTGCCTTGGGCGGCGTCGGTTGCGGTTGTACTTCGGGCTTGGCGGCCGGCGGCGGGGTGACCTTGTTGATCTTGCTGTCCTGGAAGGGCGCTACTTCGGTGGTTTTCGGCACCGCCTTCTTGTCCAGGGTGCCGCTGCCTTGCTGATTGTCCTGGGCCAGGTAATCGGCCTTCTGCGGCGCTTTCTCGCTTTTGAAGGTGGCCAGGGTGATTTCCATGGTCCGGCGGATTTCTTCGGGCTTGGCGAAGGTGAAGCCGACACCGAGAATCAGCGCCAGGTGCAGCAGCGCTGCCAGGAACAGGGTAAAACCCAGGCGATCCACCGGGCGTACGCGGGGTGGAGAGAAGTCGGCAGGGATGTCAGCAGGAAGCGTCATCAGGTATCCAGCAGCTGCAAAGACCGGGGGGAACCGGCAGAGCAGGTGCCCAGGTCATAAAAACGACCGGCATGATACCCCACTCTGCGCGGTTGCTCCGCGTCGGCTGTCAGCGCGCCTTGAGCTTGCGATCAATGGCATCCATCAACTGCACGCCGATCTGGGTGCCGAAGGCGTTGTCGATCTCGCGGATGCAGGTCGGGCTGGTGACGTTGATTTCGGTCAGGTGCTCGCCGATCACGTCCAGGCCGACGAACAGCAGGCCCTTCTCGCGCAGGGTCGGGCCGACCTGTGCGGCGATCCAGCGGTCGCGGTCGGTCAGCGGGCGGGCTTCGCCACGGCCGCCGGCGGCGAGGTTGCCACGGGTTTCGCCCGAGGCCGGAATGCGCGCCAGGCAATAGGGCACCGGCTCGCCGTCGATCATCAGGATGCGCTTGTCGCCGTCCTTGATGGCCGGCAGGTAGCCTTGCGCCATGATTTGCTGGGTGCCGTTGCCGGTCAGGGTCTCGAGGATTACCGAGAGGTTCGGGTCGCCCGGGCGATGGCGGAAGATCGAGGTGCCGCCCATGCCGTCCAGCGGCTTGAGGATGGTGTCGCCCTGCTGGTTGACGAATTCGCGCAGGATATCGGCGCGGCGGCTGACCAGGGTCGGTGGCGTGCACTGCGGGAACAGCGTGGCGAACAGCTTTTCGTTGCAGTCGCGCAGGCTCTGCGGGCGGTTGACCACCAGCACGCCGGCGGCTTCGGCCTGTTCCAGCAGGTAGGTGCTGTAGACGAACTCCATGTCGAACGGTGGATCCTTGCGCATCAGGATCACGTCCAGCTCGCTCAGGGCGCTGTCTTGCTCGGCGTCCAGCTCGAACCAGTGCTCCGGGTCGGCGAACACTTTCAGCGGGCGCATGCGTGCGCGGGCCTGGCCGGCGCCCTGGTAGAGGTCCTGCTGCTCCATGTAGAACAGCGACCAGCCGCGCTCCTGGGCGGCCAGCAACATGGCCAGCGAGCTGTCCTTTTTATAGGAAATGCGCGCAATGGGGTCCATGACAATCCCGAGGCGAACGCTCATGGGCAAAATCCTCTCAGCGGCAATGGGCCGCATTGGCTCGAATGAAAAGTGGCGTCAGGGTGGCGCTCGCAGCGCTGGCGGTCAAGGGAAAAACGCATCCTGGGCGGCGCTGCGCCGGGCGTCGGCGCGGGCCGATGGAATGCACCCCCCAGAGTGTGCTAAAAAGGCCTGGCACGTGGCCTGCACGGCCGTCTCCAGCTGCAAGCCACAAGCCATAAGCCACAAGAAAAAGCACGCCGCGTTCACCCTGCTTTTTCTTGCCGCCAGAAACTTGTAGCTTGCCGCTCATAGCGAGCAGCGATGGTAGAGCAATTATGGAACAGCCCGGCGCGGCATTGAAGGTGATGGTGATCGACGACTCCAAGACGATTCGCCGCACCGCCCAGATATTGCTCGGTGAAGCAGGATGTGAGGTCATCACGGCCATCGACGGTTTCGATGCCCTGGCCAAGATCATCGACCACCAGCCGCAGATCATTTTCGTCGACGTGCTGATGCCGCGTCTGGACGGCTACCAGACCTGCGCCCTGATCAAGCAGAACAGCACCTTCAAGGACACGCCGGTGATTCTCCTGTCGTCCCGCGATGGCCTGTTCGACAAGGCCCGTGGCCGTGTCGTCGGCTCTGATCAATTTTTGACCAAACCTTTCAGCAAGGAAGAGCTGCTGGACGCAATCAAGGCCCATGTGCCCGGATTCGCCGCAGAAGAACAACACGCACCCTGACGTTGCGCCGCCGCGCAGGCGTCTATTCCTTATGGGGAACAGCATGGCCCGAGTTCTGATCGTCGACGATTCGCCGACCGAAATGTACAAACTGACCGGTATGCTCGAAAAGCACGGGCATGAAGTGCTCAAGGCCGAAAACGGCGCCGATGGCGTAGCCCTGGCCCGCCACGAAAAGCCCGATGCGGTACTGATGGACATCGTCATGCCCGGGGTCAACGGCTTCCAGGCTACCCGCCAGTTGAGCAAAGACCCGGAAACCGCGCATATCCCGGTGATCATCGTCACCACCAAGGACCAGGAGACCGACAAGGTCTGGGGCCAGCGCCAGGGCGCCAAGGACTACCTGACCAAGCCGGTGGACGAAGACACCCTGATCAAAAAGCTCAACGACGTGCTCAAAGGTTGACCACCCAGCCCATGGGCGAGTCGCTGACGGCCTTCGAGCTGCTGCTGGACATCGACCGGCGCTGCCGGCTGCTGGCCGCCGACCTGCCGTTGCAGGAAACCCGCCTGCAAAGCTGGAGCGGCATCGGCTTTCGCATTGCCGAACAGTGGTTCGTCGCGCCCATGGGCGAAGTCGCCGAAGTGCTGCACGAGCCGCGCCTGAGCCGCATCCCCGGGGTCAAGCCCTGGGTCAGCGGTGTCGCCAACCTGCGTGGCCGGCTGCTGCCGGTGATGGACCTCTGCGGTTTCTTCGCCCTGGGCCTGTCGGCACCGCGCAAGCAGCGACGAGTGCTGGTGCTCGACCATGACGAGTTGTTTGCCGGCTTGCTGGTCGATGAAGTGCTGGGTTTGCAGCATTTCCCGCTGCACAGTCTCGACCTGTCGCCGCCAACGCCGTTGCTCAGTGCGGCCGCGCCCTTCGTCCAGGGTCATTTCCAGCGTGAGCGCAGCTGGGCGATCTTCAGCCCCTTCGCCCTGGCCCAGGCGCCGGGTTTCCTTGATGTCGCGCTGTAAAGGAATGCCACCTCCGTGACCACGACCAAGACGGCTCCATCGCCCCAGGGTTCCCGCAGCAGCGCGCAGATCGCGGCGCTGTTCGTGGTGCTGATCCTGTCGATCATCCTGCTGTTCGCCAACTTCGCCTACCTCAACACCCAGGCCAACTACGACAAGCAGTACATCGGCCATGCCGGCGAACTGCGGGTGCTGTCCCAGCGCATCGCCAAGAACGCCACTGAAGCGGCGGCCGGCAAGGCCGTGGCCTTCCGCCTGTTGAGCGAGGCGCGCAACGACTTCGAACAGCGCTGGGGCTACCTGAAAAAGGGCGATGCCAGCACCGGCCTGCCCGCTGCGCCGCCGGCGGTGCGCAAGGAAATGGACGCAGTGCTGCGTGACTGGGAAAACCTGCGCAAGAACACCGACACCATCCTGGCCAGCGAGCAGACCGTGCTGTCGTTGCACCAGGTCGCCGCGACCCTGGCCGAAACCGTGCCGCAGTTGCAGGTGGAATACGAGAAGGTCGTCGAGATCCTCCTGCAAAGCGGTGCGCCGGCCAGCCAGGTGGCCGTGGCCCAGCGCCAGTCGTTGCTGGCCGAGCGTATTCTTGGCTCGGTGAATACCGTACTGGCCGGCGACGACACCGCTGTGCAGGCCGCCGATGCCTTCGGCCGCGACGCCAGCCGTTTCGGCCAGGTACTCGAGGCCATGCTCGGCGGTAACGAAGCGATCCAGGTTACCCGCGTGCAGGATCCGGACGCCCGCGCGCGCCTGGGCGAGATCGCCGAGCTGTTCCAGTTTGTCGCAGGCTCCGTCGACGAAATTCTTGAAACCTCGCCTGAGCTGTTCCGTGTGCGCGAAGCCGCCGGGAGCATCTTCGGCCTGTCGCAAACCCTGCTCGATGAAGCCTCGCGCCTGGCCACCGGGTTTGAAAACCTGGCTGGCGGCCGAACCCTGGATACCGTCGGCGGCTATGTACTGGGTTTGCTGGCGCTGGCGTCGATCATTCTCATCGGCCTGGTGATGGTTCGCACCACCCACCGCCAGTTGCACGAAACTGCCGAGAAGAACGAGCGCAACCAGCAGGCGATCATGCGCCTGCTCGACGAAATTGAAGACCTTGCTGACGGCGACCTGACCGTAACCGTGTCGGTGACCGAAGACTTCACCGGCGCCATTGCCGATTCGATCAATTACTCCATCGACCAGCTGCGCGACCTGGTGGCGACCATCAACCTCAGCGCCGAGGAAGTTGCCGCCGCCGTGCAAGACACCCAGAACACCGCGCGCCAACTGGCCAAGGCCTCCGAGCACCAGGCCCAGCAGATCAGCGATGCCTCGGTGGCGGTGGGCGACATGGCTGAATCCATCGACCGCGTTTCCACCCACGCCTACGAATCGGCCAAGGTGGCCGAGCGTTCGGTGGCTATCGCCAACAAGGGCAACGAGGTGGTGCACAACACCATCAACGGCATGGACAACATCCGCGAGCAGATCCAGGACACCGCCAAGCGGATCAAGCGCCTGGGCGAGTCGTCCCAGGAGATCGGCGATATCGTCAGCCTGATCGACGACATTGCCGACCAGACCAACATCCTCGCCCTCAACGCGGCAATCCAGGCTTCGCTGGCCGGTGAAGCCGGGCGCGGTTTTGCCGTGGTTGCCGACGAAGTACAGCGCCTGGCCGAACGCTCATCGTCGGCCACGCGGCAGATCGAAGCGCTGGTGCGTACCATTCAGGCCGACACCAACGAAGCGGTGATCTCCATGGAGCAGACCACCGCCGAAGTGGTGCGCGGTGCGCGCCTGGCCCAGGATGCCGGGGTCGCCCTGGCCGAAATCGAAGGCGTGTCGCAGACCCTCGCCGACCTGATTCACAGTATCTCCGACGCCGCCCAGCTGCAGACCTCTTCGGCCGGGCAGATCTCGCATACCATGTCGGTGATCCAGCAGATCACCTCGCAAACTTCGGCCGGCTCCACCGCCACCGCCGAGAGCATCGGTAACCTGGCGCGCATGGCCAGTGAAATGCGCCGCTCGGTGTCCGGTTTTACCCTGCCGCCGACGCCACCGCGTTGAGGGCATCATGGTGATGGGAGCAGTTATGGCGGATCGGCACGATACGGTGGCGCTGGCCTGGGTCAGAGGGGCGATCGCCGACTGCCTGGGCCAGGCACGCCTGACCCTTGAACACTTTGCCGCCGAGCCCGGCGATGAAGCGGTGCTCGACGGATTTGTCGAACAGCTGCACCAGGTGCGCGGCTGCCTGCTGATGCTCGAACTGCACGGCGCGGCGCTGCTCGCCGAAGAAATGGAACAACTGGGCCTGGCCTTGCGCCAGGGCCGCGCCAGCCAGCGCGGTGAAGCGCTGGGCGCGTTGTTTCGCGGCCTTGAGCAATTGCCGCTGTACCTGGAGCGCCTGCGCAGCGCCCGCCGCGACTTGCCGCTGGTGGTGTTGCCAGTGCTCAACCAATTGCGTGCCGAGCGCGGTGCCCAGGCCCTGGCCCAGGACAGCCTGCTGAGCAGCAGCCCGGCCGACGCCGAAGAGCTGGCCAACCTCGACCTGTACCTGGGCACCTGGCGCGATCGCCTGCAGGCCGGGCCCGATCGTGATGCCTTGCGTTCGGTGGTCGCCGCCCTGTGCGAAGACCTCAAGCGGGTCAAGGAGCGCCTCGACCAGTTCGTGCGCGGCGACCGCCAGCATCTGGAGGAACTGGAACCGTTACTGGCGCCGCTGCGCCAGATCGCCGACACCCTGGCGGTCCTCGGCTTTGGCCAGCCGCGGCGGGTGATCATCGACCAGGTGCTGGTGCTGCAAAGCCTGGCCCAGGGTCAGCGCGAGCCTGCCGATGCGCTGCTGATGGATATCGCCGGCGCGCTGTTGTATGTCGAGGCCACCCTGGCCGGCATGGTCGGGCCGCTGGAGCAGAACAGCCAGAGCCCGCTGCCGGGCACCGACCTGGCGGAGATTCGCCAGCTGGTGCTGGAGGAAGCCTTCGCCGTGCTGCAGCAGGTCAAGGACCTGATCGGCGATTGCCTCGACGCCGGCTGGCAGCCGCAGCGTCTGCAGCCAGTGCCGGGCCTGCTGCAACAGGTGCGTGGCGCGCTGGCGATGCTGATGCTGCCGCGCGCAGCGGCGTTGATCGGGCAGTGCGGCGACTACGTGCATGCACAGCTGCTGGGCAGCGAGACCCTGGCGGATACTGCAGCCCTGAGCCACCTGGCCGAGGCCGTGAGTGCCTGTGAATGCTCCCTGCAATGGCTGATTGCCGATCCCCAGGCCAACCCTTCGCGGTTCCTCGAGGCGGCGCAGCACAGCCTGGCTGCTTTGGGTTATCGGCCCGAGCCGGAACCGGCGTTGGTGGAAGCGCCTGTTGTTGCGGCGGATGAAGAAGCACCAATCGACGACGAGCTGCGGGAAATTTTCCTCGAAGAGGCCCACGAACTTCTGCCTTTGCTCAATCAGATGTGGACGCGCTGGCAAGCCGACGGCGCCGATCGTGACGCCCTGATCGAACTGCGCCGCGGTCTGCACACCCTCAAGGGTAGCGGGCGGATGGTCCGCGCCCAGGTGCTGGGGGAACTGGCCTGGGCGGCGGAGCACCTGCTCAATCGCGTGCTCGAGGGCCGGGTAGATATCGGTGCAGCGCCCCTGGCCGCCTTGCAGCAAGCGCTGGACACACTGCCTGGCTTGCTCGGCGAGTTTGCCCAGGCACTGGCGCCGGCGCATCCGCAGGTTGAACAACTGGCCGCGCACCTGCACGCCCTGGCCATGAACGATCCGCGCAGCGAGGCCGAGGCCGGCGAAGCCATCGACCCGCAATTGCTGGAGATCTTTCGCAACGAAGCCCTGGGTCACCTGGACAGTCTCGAAGCCTTCCTGCACGAGGCCGACAAGCAGTTGCCGCTGGCGGTCAGCGATAACCTGCAGCGTGCCCTGCACACCCTCAAGGGCAGTGCGGCGATGGCCGGGGTAGTACCGATTGCCGAGCTGGCCGGCGCCCTGGACTTGCTGGCGCGGGAGTTCAAGGCCCATCAGCTGGCCTTCGACCTGGAAGAAATCTACCTGCTGGAAACTGCCGAGCCGCTGCTGCGCCGTGGCGTGCAGCAGCTCTCCAGCGCGCCTCTGGCGCCGATTGCCGGGGCCGCGACGCTGATCGCCGATATTCACCAGGTGGTCGATGCGCGCCTGCAAGCTTTGCTCGAGGCGCCAAGCCAGGGCCTGCGGGTCAAGCGCGACCCGCAACTGATTGCCAGCTTCCTGGCCCAGGGCATGGACATCCTGCTCGACGCCGAATCGTTGCTTTTGCGCTGGCAGGAGCACCCGGGCGAGCGCCAGGAACTCAATGCCCTGCTTGATGAACTGACCACCCTCGGCCAGAGCGCACACCTGGCCGACCTGTGGCAGGTGGATGAGCTCTGTGAAGCCTTGCTCGACCTCTATGGCGCCGTGGAGGAGAGCAGCCTGGCGGTCAGCCCGCGGTTCTTCAGCGAGGCGCAAAGCGCCCATGAAGCGCTGATCGACATGCTCGACCAGATCGCCGCCGGCCAGGAAGTCGACCCGCGTCCGGAACGCCTGCAGGCCTTGCGCGAGCTGCTTGACGAAGGCCTCGACCCAGCGGCCATGGGCCTGGTCAGCAGCCAGGGCGGGACAATCACCGAGCTTGCCAGTGCCACCGCCGAACTTGCGGCCCAAGCGCCGGACCCGGCCATGCTCGAACTGTTTCTCGATGAAGCCAGCGACATTCTCGACAGCGCCGACCAGGCCCTGGCGCGCTGGCTACTGGATACCGACAACGCCTCGGCGCTGTCGTCGCTGGCCCGCGACCTGCAAACCCTCAAGGGGGGCGCGCAGATGGCCGCCATGGGCGCGTTCGAGGTGCTGGCACAAGAGCTTGAGCTGCTTTACGAAGGTTTGGTGGACCGGCGCTTCAGCCCTGGCGCCGAGCTGTTTGCCCTGCTCAAGCGCAGCCACCGGCAACTGGCGCAGATGCTCGAACAACTGCAGCAAGGCCAGGTGCCGGCTGCCCAGGTAGAGCTGCTGGCGGCGCTGCGCGAGTTTCGTCATGAGGCGCCGCCGCCGGTGCCTGTGGATAAACCCGTCGAAGCGCAGCAGGATGCCGGCGACAAAGAGCTGCTGGAGATCTTCCTCGAAGAAAGCCTGGACCTGGTCGAAAGCTCCAGCGCGGCCTTGCTGCGCTGGCAGGCCGAGCCGCGTAATGGCGTTGAGGTAGAGAACCTGCTGCGCGACCTGCACACCCTCAAGGGCGGTGCGCGGATGGTCGAGATCGGGCCGATCGGCGATCTGGCCCATGAACTGGAGTTTCTCTACGAACTGCTCGCCGCCGGCCAGTTGCAACCGAGCCCGGCGCTGTTCAGCCTGCTGCAGAATTGCCACGACCGCCTGGCGCACATGCTCGATGCAGTACGCCTGCAGCAACCGTTGCACGCGGCCACGGCGCTGATCGACTACATCCGCAACTTCAGCAGCGCCGCATTGGCCGATACCGCTGCTGGTCAGGCGCACCCGGATACGGCGCCGCCAGAGCTGCCGGTGACCGCCCCTGAGCGTGGCGCCGGGGATATGGTCAAGGTGGCCTCGGAGCTGCTTGATGACCTGGGCAACCTGGCCGGAGAGAATTCGATCATCCGTGGCCGCATTGAGCAGCAGGTCAATGACGCGCAAGTGGCCCTGAACGAGATGGAAACCACCCTGGAGCGCATGCGCGACCAGTTGCGCCGCCTGGATACCGAAACCCAGGGGCGCATCCTCAGCCGCCAGGCCGATGGCGACGGCCAGGCCTACGACGATTTCGACCCGCTGGAAATGGACCGCCATTCGCAGCTGCAGCAACTGTCGCGGGCGTTGTTCGAATCGGCCTCCGACCTGCTCGACCTCAAGGAAACCCTGAGCGTGCGCGCCCATGACGCGCACAGCCTGTTGCAGCAACAGGCGCGGGTCAACAGCGACCTGCAGGAAGGCCTGATGCGCACCCGCATGGTGCCGTTCGAGCGCCTGGTGCCGCGCTTGCAGCGGGTGGTGCGGCAGGTCTCCAGCGAGCTGGGCAAGCAGGTCGAACTGGTGGTCGGCAATGCCGAGGGCGAGATGGACCGCAGCGTTCTGGAACGCATGATGGCGCCGCTGGAGCACATGCTGCGCAACGCCGTCGACCATGGCCTGGAGTCGCGCGAGGCGCGCCTGGCAGCGGGTAAGCCTGCGCACGGGCTGATCTCGCTGAACCTGCTGCATGAAGGCGCCGACATCGTCATTGAAATGACCGACGACGGTGCCGGGGTGCCGCTGGAAGCCGTGCGGCGCAAGGCGATCAAGCGTGGTTTGCTCGACCCTGCAGCGGTGCTCAGTGACCACGAGATCATGCAGTTCATCCTCCAGCCAGGGTTTTCCACCGCCGAGAAGATCACCCAGATTTCCGGCCGCGGCCTGGGCATGGACGTGGTCCATGAAGAGGTCAAGCAGCTCGGAGGTTCGATGGTGATCGAGTCGAAGCCGGGCAAGGGCGCGCGCTTTTTGATTCGCCTGCCATTCACGGTGTCGATCAACCGTGGCTTGATGGTGCACTACGGCGAAGAGCAGTACGCGATTCCGCTCAATACCATCGAAGGCATCGTCCGCGTGCCGCCGGCCGAACTCGAGGCGTGCTATCAGCTTGATCCGCCGCATTACCAGTACGCCGGGCATCGCTACGAGCTGCGCTACCTGGGCGAGCTGCTGCAGGGGGCGGCGCAGCCGAAACTGTTGGGCCAGAGCCTGCCGCTGCCGGTGCTGCTGGTGCACTCCCACGACCAGCAATACGCTGTGCAGGTCGATGGCCTGGCGGCCAGCCGCGAGATCGTGGTCAAAAGCCTGGGGCCGCAGTTTGCCGCGGTCCAGGGCTTGTCCGGGGCGACCTTGCTGGGCGATGGCCGGGTGGTGCTGATTCTCGATCTGCTCGGCCAGTTGCGCGGTTTGCAGCAGCAGTTGGCGCTGCACCAGCACAGCAGCGAAGGCCTGCGCCGGGACAGCCATGGCAGCTTGCCGCAACGGCCGCTGCTGGTGATGGTGGTGGATGACTCGGTGACGGTGCGCAAGGTTACCGGCCGCCTGCTCGAACGCCACGGCATGAACGTACTGACCGCCAAGGACGGGGTCGATGCCATGGCCCTGCTGCAGGAGCATCGCCCGGACATTCTCCTGCTGGATATCGAGATGCCGCGCATGGACGGCTTTGAGGTCGCCACGCAGATCCGCCACGACCCCAGGCTCAAGGATCTGCCGATCATCATGATCACTTCGCGTACCGGCCAGAAACACCGCGACCGGGCCATGGCCATCGGCGTCAATGACTACCTGGGCAAGCCCTATCAGGAATCGGTGCTGCTGCAGAGCATCGCCCAATGGAGTCGCCGCGATGCTTGAACAACCGGCCCGGCAAAACCGGCGCAGCAGCCTCACCGGCCTGCTGCTGCCCTTGAGCGATCGCTGCCTGGTACTGCCCAACGTGGCCGTGGCCGAGCTGATCGGCTTTCAGGTCGGCAGCCCGGCGCTGGAGTCACCCGAGTGGATGCTTGGCTGGATTGACTGGCGCGGCCAGCGCCTGCCGCTGCTGAGTTTCGAGTCGGCCTGCGATGGCCAGTTGCAGGTTGGCGAGCGGGCGCGGATCGTCGTGCTCAATGCCCTGGGCGACAGCCCGCTGCGCTTTGTCGCCTTGCTGGTGCAGGGTATTCCGCGTTCGTGCAAGCTCGACAGCCAGCTCAACTACGTCGATGTGCCGCTGGCCGGCCTGGAGCTGGCGGCGGTACAGGTGGGCGAACAGGTGGCACGGGTGCCGGACCTGCCCGCGCTGGAGCAACTGTTGGTAGACGCAGGGGTGGTTTGAAGCATTTGCCTGTGTAGGATGGGAGACCTGTTTTAAGTCAGGAGGATCCTGTTGCATGTATCACGGTGAACGTTTCAACGCCTGGACCCATCTGGTCGGTGCCGTTCTGGCCTGCATCGGCGCCATCTGGCTGCTGGTGGTGGCGAGCCTGCAAGGCGACCCCTGGAAGATCGTCAGCCTGGCGATCTATGGCTTTACCCTGCTGTTGCTCTACAGCATCTCGACCCTTTATCACAGCGTGCGCGGCAAAGCCAAAGTGATCATGCGCAAGCTCGATCACCTGTCGATCTACCTGTTGATTGCCGGCAGCTATACGCCGTTCTGCCTGGTCAGCCTGCGCGGGCCCTGGGGCTGGAGCCTGTTCGGGGTGGTCTGGGGGCTGGCGGTGATCGGCATGCTGCAAGAGATCAAGCCGCGCTCCGAAGCGCGGGTCATGTCGATCATCATCTATGCGCTGATGGGCTGGATCGTGCTGGTGGCGGTCAAGCCGCTGCTGGCCAGCCTCGGCGCCGCAGGCTTTGCCTGGCTAGCGGCCGGTGGCGCGTTCTACACCATCGGCATCATCTTCTTTGCCTACGACAGCCGCTTTCGCCATTGGCATGGCATCTGGCACCTGTTCGTGATCGCCGGCAGCCTGCTGCACTTCATCGCGGTGTTCTTCTACGTGCTCTAGAAGTCGCCCCACAGCTGCTGGGCGACGGCCAGGGCCACGACTGGCGCGGTTTCGGTGCGCAATACGCGCGGGCCCAGGCGTGCGGCATGGAAGCCGGTGGCCTTGGCCTGCTCGACTTCGGCCTCGCTGAGGCCGCCTTCTGGGCCGATCAAAAACGCCAGGCTGGCGGGCTGCTGATGGCTGACCATGGGTTCGGCGACCGGGTGCAGGACCAGCTTGAGGTCCTGGTCGCAGGCCTTGAGCCAGTCTGCCAGCGGCTGTGGCGGGTGGATGACCGGTACGCTGGAGCGCCCGCATTGCTCGCAGGCGCTGATCGCCACCTGGCGCCAATGAGCCATGCGCTTGTCGGCGCGTTCATCCTTGAGGCGTACTTCGCAGCGCTCGCTGACGATCGGGGTGATAGCGCTGACGCCCAGTTCGGTGGCCTTCTGGATTGCCCAGTCCATGCGCTCGCCGCGCGACAGGCCCTGGCCGAGGTGAACTTGCAGGCTGGAGTCGGCTTGCCCGGCGAAGGCTTCGTCGAGCTGCACGCGGACGGTTTTCTTGCCGACTTCCAGCAATTGGCCGCGAAACTCCTGGCCGCTGCCGTCGAACAGTTGCACGGCATCGCCAACCGCCATGCGCAGCACGCGGCCGATGTAGTGGGCCTGGGCTTCGGGCAGGTCGTGGGCGCCGAGGCTCAGGGGGGCGTCGATGAAAAAGCGGGACAGTCTCATGGGCTAGCTCTAAAAAATATGTTGGCAGTGCGGGCGCTATCGCTGGCAAGCCAGCTCCCACAGGATCGGTGCATGCAGTCCCTGTGGGAGCTGGCTTGCCAGCGATGCTTTTTTAGCCCGGATCGCGGAAATCAGGGTGAAAATCAGCCGGCACTGCCACGCTGACGCGGCTGCTGGTGGCAATGTCGATACCCTCGGTGGCCACCTCGGCGAGGAAGTCGATCTGCTCCGGGGTGATCACGTATGGCGGCAGGAAGTACACCACGCTGCCCAGCGGGCGCAGCAGGGCGCCACGGCTCAGGGCGTGCTCGAAGACCTTCAGGCCACGGCGTTCCTGCCACGGGTAGGCGGTCTTGCTGGCCTTGTCCTGGACCATCTCGATGGCCAGGGCCATGCCGGTCTGGCGCACTTCGCCAACTTGCGGGTGGTCGACCAGGTGCTCGGTGGCGCTGGCCATGCGCTGGGCCAGGGCCTTGTTGGCCTCGATGACATTGTCCTGCGCGAAGATATCCAGGGTCGCCAGCGCCGCGGCACAGGCCAGTGGGTTGCCGGTGTAGCTGTGCGAGTGGAGGAAGGCGCGCAGGGTCGGGTAATCGTCGTAGAAGGCGCTGTACACCTCGTTGGTGGTCAGGCACGCGGCCAGCGGCAGGTAGCCGCCGGTCAGGGCCTTGGACAGGCACAGGAAATCCGGGCGGATGCCGGCCTGTTCGCAGGCGAACATCGTCCCGGTGCGGCCAAAGCCCACGGCGATCTCGTCGTGGATCAGGTGCACGCCATAGCGGTCACAGGCCTCGCGCAGCAGCTTGAGGTATACCGGGTGGTACATGCGCATGCCACCGGCGCCCTGGATCAGCGGTTCGACGATCACCGCGGCGACCGTGGCGTGGTGTTCAGCCAGGGTCTGCTCCATGGCCGCAAACATGTTGCGCGAGTGCTCTTCCCAGCCCATGCCCTCGGGGCGCAGGTAGCAATCGGGGCTTGGCACCTTGATGGTGTCGAGCAGCAGCGCCTTGTAGGTCTCGGTGAACAACGGCACGTCGCCGACCGACATCGCCGCGATGGTCTCGCCGTGATAGCTGTTGCTCAGGGTGACGAAGCGCTTCTTCTCTGGCTGGCCTTTGTTCAGCCAGTAGTGAAAGCTCATTTTCAGCGCCACTTCGATGCAGGACGAACCATTATCGGCGTAGAACACCCGGTCCAGGCCTTCGGGGGTGATCTGCACCAGGCGCTCGGACAGCTCGATCACCGGCTGGTGGCTGAAGCCTGCGAGAATCACGTGCTCAAGCTGGTCGACCTGGTCCTTGATGCGCTGGTTGATGCGCGGGTTGGCATGGCCGAAGGCGTTGACCCACCAGGAGCTGACGGCGTCGAGGTAGCGCTTGCCTTCAAAGTCTTCCAGCCACACGCCTTCGCCGCGCTTGATCGGAATCAGCGGCAGTTGTTCGTGATCTTTCATCTGGGTGCAGGGGTGCCACAGGACCTTGAGGTCACGTTGCATCCACTGTTGGTTGAGGCCCATTTCGATTCTCCTGGCGACGGCGGCTCGGACATGCCGCGCAAGCCTATGCAATGCGCCGGTCGAGAACAACCCGTGCGCTGCAATCAGGGTGCTGGCGTTGCTGGCGGGGGCGCTTGGCGTGGCGTATCCTTCGGCTACTCTTTCTGGGGGATCCCCCCAAACACTTCTGCTTTGATCCGGAGTTCGCCGAATGTCTGCTGGTTGGCTGCGCGCCTGTGCGCTGGTAATGATAGGACTGTTCAGCGGCACTGCGCTGGCCAAGGACAAGGCCCCGACGGCAATCGTCGTCGGTGGCGGTCTGGCCGGCCTGACAGCCGCCTATGAGTTGCAGAACAAGGGCTGGCAGGTGACCCTGCTGGAAGCCAAGACCGGTATGGGCGGGCGCTCGGGCCTGGCCACCAGTGAATGGATCGGCAACAGCAAGGCCCAGCCGGTGCTCAACCAGTACCTGGATGCCTTCAAGCTCAGCACCTTGCCGGCACCTGAGTTCGTGCGTACCCCGGGTTACCTGATCGATGGCGAGTATTTCAGCGCCGCCGACCTCAGCACCAAGCAACCGGCCACCGCCGAAGCGCTCAAGCGTTACGAGAAGACCCTCGACGACCTCGCACGCTCGATCGACGATCCGCTGAACCCGGCGGCCAACAGCACCCTGTTCGCCCTCGACCAGCTCAACGTTTCCGGCTGGCTCGACAAGCTGCAACTGCCGGCCACCGCGCGCCAGCTGGTCAACCAGCAGATCCGTACCCGCTATGACGAGCCGTCGCGCCTGTCGCTGCTCTATTTCGCCCAGCAGACCCGCGTCTACCGCGGCGTCAGCGACCGTGACCTGCGCGCCGCACGCCTGCCAGGCGGTAGCCCGGTGCTGGCCCAGGCCTTCGTCAAGCAATTGAAAACCATCAAGACCCAGTCGCCGGTCAGCGCCATCATCCAGGACAAGGACGGCGTCACCGTCAAGGTTGGCAGCGTCGGTTACCAGGCCGACTACGTCGTGCTGGCCGTACCGCTGCGCGCGCTGTCGAAGATCCAGATGACTCCGGGCCTGGACACCAAGCACCTGGCCGCCCTCAAGGGCACCAACTACGGCTGGCGCGACCAGCTGATGCTCAAGTTCAAGACCCCGGTGTGGGAAAGCCGCGCGCGGATGTCTGGCGAGATCTACAGCAACACCGGCCTGGGCATGCTCTGGATCGAGCCTGCGCTCAAGGGCGGCGCTAACGTGGTGATCAACCTCTCCGGTGACAACGCGCGCCTGCTGCAGGCTTTTGGCGACAAGCAGATGGTCGACCAGGTGTTGATCCGCCTGCACGCCTTCTACCCGCAAGCCCGTGGCGCCTTCACCGGCTACGAAGTACGCCGTTACAGCACTGACGTGGGTACCGGTGGCGCCTACCTGGCCTATGGTCCTGGGCAGATCAGCAAGTACTGGCGCCTGTGGGAGCGTCCGGTGCAGCGGGTTGCCTTTGCTGGCGAGCACACCGATGCGATGTACCCAGGCACCCTCGAAGGCGCCCTGCGCAGCGGCCAGCGCGCTGCCAGCCAGGTCCAGGACCTGGCCGCGGGCAAGTCATTCGAGCCGGTCAAGGCGGTTGCCGCCACGGCCGCTGCCGGCACCGCAGCTGCAGCGGCGAGCAAAGGCAATTTCTTCAGCAACCTGTTTGGCGGCTCGTCCGACAAGCCGGCCAAGGCCGAAGAGCCGGTGAAGAAGGATGAGGGCAAGCCAGGCTTCTTCAAGCGCATGTTCGGTAGCGATGACAAGCCTGCCGAGCAGCCAGCGGCCAAGCAGGCCGAGGTGGCTCCGACCCCTGCGCCGGCGGCTGCGCCAGCACCTGCGGTCGCCCCGGTTGCCAAGGAAGAGCCAGCCAAGGCGCCGGTGAAAGCCGCTCCGGCCAAACCAGCGGCCAAGCAGGCACCGGCGAAAAAGCCGGCAGCCAAGGCGCAACAGCCGAAGAAAACCGCAGCCAAGGCGGCACCTGCGAAAAAAGCCGCCGCCAAGGCGGAACCAGTGAAAAAGCCGGTAGCCAATACCCAGGCCAAGGCGCAGTAATGCGCTGACTTCATCGCCGGCAACGCCGGCTCCTACAGGGGCAAGTACACACCGAACCTGTGGGAGCCAGCCTTGCCGGCGATGGGCCGCGCAGCGACCCCAAGGCCCGCAGGGTCTTCCCTTCCCACGTAGTTAATGTTTCCTTAATAGCTTCGTTTCATACTAAAGATCATATTTCTCGATATTTCAGAGCAAGTTTTTCTGCTTTTATTCGATTAATAAATCGTTAGTCTGAGCACAGTTCTTACAGGGAAACACGGCAATGCAACTGCGCAACTCACCTTCTCGTTATGGCTTTGTCAGCATCGTCCTGCACTGGGGTGTTGCACTGGCTGTATTCGGCCTGTTCGGCCTGGGCCTGTGGATGATGGGCCTGGACTACTACAGCCCATGGCGCAAAGACGCCCCCGACCTGCACAAAAGTATCGGCCTGGTGCTGCTTGGTGTGATGCTCCTGCGCGTGCTCTGGCGCTTTCTCAGCCCACCGCCGCCAGCGCTGCCCAACCACGGCAAACTCACCCGCCTCGCCTCCAAGGCCGGCCATGGCCTGCTGTACCTGGGGCTGTTCGCGGTGATGTTCGCCGGCTACATGATTTCTACCGCCGACGGCGTTGGCATCCCGGTGTTCGGCCTGTTTGAAGTGCCGGCGCTGGTCAGCAACCTGCCCGATCAGGCCGATGTCGCCGGCGAGATCCATTTCTACCTGGCCTGGGGCCTGGTGATCTTTGCCGGGCTGCACGGCCTGGCAGCCCTGAAACACCACTTTATCGACCGTGACGCGACCCTGATCCGCATGCTGGGCCGCAAAGCTTGATGTTCAACCTCAACTCCAAAAGGGATATAGACGCATGTTGAAAAAGACTTTTGCCGCTCTGGCGCTCGGTACCGCACTGTTCTCGGCCGGTCAGGCAATGGCAGCAGACTACAAGATCGACAAGGAAGGCCAGCACGCCTTCGTTGACTGGAAGATCAGCCACCTGGGCTACAGCTTCATCCACGGCACCTTCAAGGACTTCGATGGCTCCTTCAGCTGGGACGCCGCCAAGCCTGAAGCCAGCAAGATCGCCGTCGACCTGAAAACCGCCAGCCTGTGGTCCAACCACGCCGAGCGTGACAAGCACATCGCCAGCAAAGATTTCCTCGATGTGAGCAAGTTCCCAGAGGCCAAGTTCGTCTCCACCGCTGTCAAATCGACCGGCGAGAAAACTGCTGACGTGACTGGCGACCTGACCCTGCACGGCGTTACCAAGCCAGTGACCTTCAAGGCCACCTTCAACGGTGAAGGCAAGGATCCATGGGGTGGCGAACGCGCCGGCTTCAACGCCAAGACCACGCTGAACCTGAACGACTTCGGCATCAAAGGCCCAGGCCCGTCTTCGCAGACCCTGGATCTGGACATCTCGATCGAAGGTATCAAGCAGAAGTAATGCTTGCTGCATAAACGAAAACGCCGCCCCTAGGGGCGGCGTTTTTGTTGGCACGGTCGCTGAATCAGCGGTTACGCGTCAGCAGCGCAGGCTTCTCGCCACGTGGACGGCTTGGCAGCTGCTCGAGCTGTTCGGCAGTCGGGAAGCGGTCGACCTTCGACTCCTTGTGGACGATCTTCGGCTGCGGCTGGCCTTCACGCGGATTGCGCACGGCCGGCTCTTTGCTCGCTTGATCGTCGCGCGCCGGGCGGCGATTGCGACCGCCACCGTCGCGGCTGCCGCCACCATTACGGGCACCGCCGCCGCGCTTCTCGCCATTGGCCGAAGCACCACCACCGCTGCGCGGACCGTTGTTGCTGCGCGGCTGGCCGCCACGTGGCTGGCCACCGGTGCTGGCGCCGGTGCCGGTCTGGGCAGGTGCGCCCGGACGACGGTTACGGCCCTGGTTGCCCTTGTTCTGGTAAGGGCTGACGTAGTCGGCGCGGTTGCCGAAGTTGTCGACTTCGTCATCCAGGAACTCTTCCGGATCACGATTGGCCGGAACTTGCGGAACACCTGGCTGGCCCGACTGGGCCTGACGCGGTTTGTTGTCGCGGGGCTTGCGCTCCTGGCGACCACCGGCGGATTTCTCCGCGGTTTTTTCCTTGTCCTTGTCGCGGCCTTTGTCTTTGCCCTGATCCTTGCCCTTGTCCTTGCGACCGCCGCTGCCGGCATTGCTGCCATCGGCACGCTGGCCACGGCCACCACGCGGATTGTTTTGCGGACGCTCACGGGTCTCGGGTTTCTCGGCTTCGACCTTGGAGGCATCAAAGCCCATCAGGTCGCCATCCGGGATCTTCTGGCGGGTAACGCGCTCGATGCTCTTGAGCAGTTTTTCTTCATCCGGCGCGACCAGCGAGATGGCCTCGCCCGAACGACCGGCACGACCGGTACGGCCGATACGGTGAACGTAGTCTTCTTCAACGTTGGGCAGTTCGAAGTTGACCACGTGCGGCAACTGGTCGATGTCCAGGCCACGGGCGGCGATATCGGTGGCAACCATGATGCGCACGCTGCCGGCCTTGAAGTCGGCCAGGGCCTTGGTGCGCGCGTTCTGGCTCTTGTTGCCGTGGATCGCGGCGGCGGTCAGGCCGTGTTTTTCCAGGTACTCGGCCAGGCGGTTGGCGCCATGCTTGGTACGGGTGAACACCAGCACCTGTTCCCACGCACCGGTGGTGATCAGGTGTGCCAGCAAGGCGCGCTTGTGGCTGGCCGGCAGGCGGTAGACGCGCTGCTCGATACGCTCGACCGTGGTGTTCGGCGGCGTGACCTCGATGCGCTCGGGGTTGTGCAGCAGCTTGTCGGCAAGGTCAGTAATGTCTTTGGAGAAGGTCGCCGAGAACAGCAGGTTCTGACGCTTGGCCGGCAGGCGGGCAAGGACCTTCTTCACATCATGGATGAAGCCCATGTCGAGCATGCGGTCGGCTTCGTCGAGCACCAGGGTCTCGACGTGGGACAGGTCAACGCTGCCCTGGCCGGCGAGATCCAGCAGACGGCCGGGGCAGGCCACCAGCACGTCGACACCCTTGGCCATGGCCTGAACCTGTGGGTTCATGCCGACGCCACCAAAGATGCAGGCGCTGACGAATTTGAGGTCGCGGGCGTAAACCTTGAAGCTGTCGTGAACCTGGGCGGCCAGTTCGCGCGTCGGGGTCAGCACCAGTACCCGCGGCTGGCGTGGGCCATGGCGCTGGGATTTGTCCGGGTGACCACCGGGGAACAGGCGTTCAAGGATCGGCAGGGCGAAACCGCCGGTTTTACCAGTACCTGTCTGGGCGGCAACCATCAGGTCGCGGCCTTGCAACACGGCGGGAATGGCCCGCTGTTGCACCGGAGTGGGCTGGGTGTAGCCCGCAGCCTCGATGGCGCGAACTAGAGCCTCGGAGAGACCGAGGGAAGCAAAGGACATGAGTAATCCTGTTTTAATGGGGGCTGAGCCCGATGGGATAATCTTGCCTGGCGCGACGGGCATCAGCTGATGCTATCGCGTCCGGTCCAGCAGGGTCTTCAATGCGCATCCGGGGCGGCGGGCGGGCTCTGGGCCGCGCTGTCCTGCCGGTCGGGATGCCTTTTGCAAGGCCGAGCGTCCGGGCGTAAGCCTGGCGGGAAGGCCCGAGTATAACAGAGCATTCAGCGCATGCTGCTTTCCTGCTGCTCAACGGCGGTTGGAAAGTTTTCCGCAGTGCCGGCGTAGCGTGCATGCAGCGCGGCATAGGCCGGCTCGCGCTTGAAGCGCCGCAGCTCGGCGGCAAAGCGCTGGGCCAGCAGGTCCATGCCGACATTGCGGCGCACCGCCAGGTACTGGCTGTGGCGGCTGATCACCAGAGGCAGTTCGCTGATCTGCTGTTCCAGGCCCAATGTCTTGATCATATAGCGGCCCACACGGCGGTCGGTAATCAACAGGTCGATACGTCCGCGCTGGAGCTTGCCGAAGTTGGCCTCGTGAGTGGGGGCCGGCTCGCGGGTGAACAGTGGTGAGTCGATAAACGCGCCACCATAGCTGTAACCGGGCGAAGTGCCGACGGTAAGGCCGCGCAGGTCTTCCAGGTGCTTGACCTTGTGCGGGCGGGCGTTGGCATAGAACAGGGTGAATTCGACGTCGGACAGCGGCTCGCTGGGGTAGAACAACTGGCTGTCGCGCTGTTCGGTCTGGAAGATGTCCAGCACGCCATCGGCCAGGCCCTGCTCGATCATCGCCAGGCAGCGCTTCCAGGGCAGGAACTGCCATTCCACCTCGACCCCCAGGCGCTTGAATACCTCGGCGGTGACCTCATAGTCGATGCCTTTGGCCTGGCCGTCTTCGAGATAGACGTAGGGGGCCCAGGGTTCGGTGACGATACGCAGCTTCTCGCCGTGGGCAAAGGCACTCAGGCAAGTGAGAATCAGCGCGGTCAACAGGCGGGTGAAATCGGGCATGGCTGGAGATTACGACGTGTGCACGGCTATGGCTAGTAGCCGTGCATGTCGAGCCAGCCTGGGTGTCAGCGCTGTGATCGCTTTAACAGTGAATCACGCACCGTGCGGTGCTTGCGGCCCAGCGACAGGCGCATGCCTGGGTGCTCGAACCATCGCTGCAGGGTATCGGCGCAGATCGGCCGCGGATGGCGGGCCCTGGCGTTGTCCAGGGCCTTGTCCCACCAGGCCGTAGCGCAGGCGCGGTCGAACTCGTTGGGGTAGTCATAGCAGCCATTGAGCAACTCGCGCATGAACTGGCGCTGTTCGCTCGGCAGGGCCAGGCTCAGCGCCTTGTAGCCCAGGCGTTGCAAGGTCGGCGGTTTGGGCAACTGGGCGTTGACGCGGGTGACATCCGCCAACGCCTCTTCGCTCAGGGGCGCGTGCTGGTGCTTGGCCAGCCAGGCCTGGACCTTGGCCCGGAACAGCTGCTTGCGGCTCCAGTAGTGATGGATCAGGTCGGTGCACTGGTTAACCTGCATCTGCCGGTAGGCGGCCACGCCCAGGCAGAACTCCTCCAGGGTGTAGGCGCCGTTGGCGTGGGGGTAGTACTCGTCCATCAAGGCGATGGAGCGGTCCAGCAATGGCGCATCTTCCTGCATCAGGCCGATGACGCCGGAGTTCAGCAGCGCCATGTGCCGGTCGGCCAGCCCGCGTTCTTCGAGCATTGCTGCCAGGCTCTGGAACAGCGGGCACTGAGGATCATTGCCATAGGTACTGCCGATGGCATTGCACAGCAGGGTGCCCGGCTTGACCCGGCGAAACAGCTCGATGGGCGACTGATGGAAGAACGTGTCGGTATCGATCAGCACGGCCATGGGCGCGCTGGCCAGCACCTGACGCAGCACCACGTGCTTGCTGCGAAAGTGGTAGCCGTAGGGCTGGTTCCAGGCTTCACGGGTGGCGGCGTCGAGTGAATGAACGCTTACCGGCAGGTGCTGGTAGGGTTCGGGATTGTCGCTGTAGACCTGGATATCAAGTGCTTCCCCGGGTGTCTTGCGCAGGTTGGCCAGGGCGCTGACGATGCTGAACTGGGCTTCCTGGTGGTAGGTGGGCGGCCCGAAGACCAGGTAAACGAGTTGCGGTCGAGCAGGGGTAAGTCCTTGGCGCATGAAGGCACGAAAATCCGTCTGGGGGCAGGAATGCAGAAAGGCCCTTAGCGTAAGCTAAAGGCCTTTTCAGTATTCTGACGCAATTGTTACCTGCGGTGTAGCGGTTCGATCAGCGGGGCAACTTGAGGTTGTTCCAGATCGCCAGGCTCGGGTCGGCCTGGTTCAGGGTGTAGAAGTGCAACCCTGGAGCGCCGCCTTGCAGCAGTTGCTCGCACATGCGGGTGATGACGTCTTCACCGAAGGCCTGGATGCTCTTCACATCGTCGCCGTAGGCTTCCAGCTGCTTGCGGATCCAGCGTGGGATCTCGGCGCCGCAAGCGTCGGAGAAGCGCGCCAGCTTGCTGTAGTTGGTGATCGGCATGATCCCCGGTACTACCGGAATATCCACACCCAGCTGCTGCACGCGCTCGACGAAATAGAAGTAGCTGTCGGCGTTGAAGAAGTACTGGGTGATGGCGCTGTCGGCGCCGGCGTTGGCCTTGCGCACGAAGTTCTTCAGGTCATCCTCGAAGTTGCGCGCCTGGGGATGCATCTCCGGGTAGGCGGCGATTTCGATATGGAAGTGATCGCCGCTTTCCTGGCGGATGAACTCCACCAGTTCGTTGGCGTAGCGCAGCTCACCGCTGGCCATGCCCATGCCCGACGGCAGGTCGCCGCGCAAGGCGACGATGCGCTGGATGCCGGCTGCCTTGTACTGGGTCAGCAGCGAGCGCAGGTCGTCCTTGCTGTCGCCGACGCACGACAGGTGCGGGGCGGCGGGGACTTTCACTTCGCTTTCCAGCTGCAGCACGGTGTTCAACGTGCGGTCGCGGGTCGAGCCACCGGCACCGTAGGTGCAGGAGAAGAAATCCGGGTTGTAGCTGGCCAGCTGGCGGGCAGTGGCGAGCAGTTTTTCATGTCCAGCATCGGTCTTGGTCGGGAAGAACTCGAAGCTGTAACGACGTTCCTGAGACATAGAAGGTTCTCTTCAGCGGCAAGCTACAAGCCGCAAGCGACAAGCAGAAGCGGCGCGAACCGCTTGCAGCTTGCAGCTTGCAGCTACCAACTTTCAGTAACGGTAGGCGTGTGGCTTGAATGGCCCTTCAACAGTCACGCCGATGTATTCGGCCTGTTGCGGGGTCAGTTGGGTCACTACACCACCGAAGCCGCGGACCATTTCCAGGGCCACTTCTTCGTCGAGTTTCTTCGGCAGGACTTCAACGGTCAGGCGCTCGGCTTTCTGAGCGGCTGGCAGGTCGGCGTACTTCTGTTCGAACAGGAAGATCTGTGCCAGGACCTGGTTGGCGAACGAGCCGTCCATGATCCGGCTTGGGTGACCGGTAGCGTTGCCCAGGTTCACCAGGCGGCCTTCGGCCAGCAGGATCAGGTAGTCATCGTTCTGTGGGTCGAAGTCGCCGTGGCCGGTACGGTGGATCTTGTGTACCTGTGGTTTGACTTCTTCCCAGGCCCAGTTCTTGCGCATGAAAGCGGTGTCGATTTCATTGTCGAAGTGGCCGATGTTGCAGACCACGGCGCGCTTTTTCAGGGCCTTGAGCATGTTGGCATCGCAAACGTTGACGTTACCGGTGGTGGTCACGATCAGGTCGATCTTGCCCAGCAGGGCCTTGTCGATGCTCGCTTCGGTGCCGTTGTTGATACCGTCGATGAACGGCGAGACCAGCTCGAAGCCGTCCATGCAGGCCTGCATGGCGCAGATCGGGTCAACTTCGGAAACCTTGACGATCATGCCTTCCTGACGCAGCGACTGGGCCGAGCCCTTGCCCACGTCACCGTAACCGATGACCAGCGCCTGCTTGCCCGACAGCAGGTGGTCGGTGCCGCGCTTGATGGCATCGTTGAGGCTGTGACGGCAGCCGTACTTGTTGTCGTTCTTGCTCTTGGTGACCGAGTCGTTGACGTTGATCGCCGGGACTTTCAGCTCGCCCTTGGCCAGCATGTCGAGCAGGCGGTGCACACCGGTGGTGGTCTCTTCGGTGACGCCGTGGACGCGCTCCAGTACCGCCGGGTATTTCTTGTGCAGCAGTTCGGTGAGGTCGCCGCCGTCGTCGAGGATCATATTGGCGTCCCATGGCTGGCCATCCTTGAGGATGGTCTGCTCCAGGCACCACTCGTACTCTTGCTCGGTCTCGCCTTTCCAGGCGAACACAGGGATGCCGGCAGCGGCGATGGAGGCAGCGGCCTGGTCCTGGGTCGAGAAGATGTTGCAGGACGACCAGCGTACTTCGGCACCCAGGGCGACCAGGGTTTCGATCAGCACGGCGGTCTGAATGGTCATGTGGATGCAGCCGAGGATTTTCGCACCCTTGAGCGGTTGCTCTTCAAGGTACTTGCGGCGCAGGCCCATCAGCGCAGGCATTTCCGATTCGGCAATGATGGTCTCGCGACGGCCCCAGGCAGCCAGGGAGATGTCGGCGACTTTGTAATCGGTAAAACCAGCAGGCGTGTTTACAGCGCTCATTGAGAGCCTCCATTCGTAGTGTGCGAATGGGCGCCGTTGTGCGTTTAGTGTCCGCAGGCAGGCCTGGCGGGACAACGCCCCATCCGAGCCTGACAGGTTGAACCTGCTGCAGCGCCCCTCGGACAGGTGGCGGGAACGGTCGTGGATGACGATGACCGTATTGAAGCGTTGGCGATTATAGCTGCGCCAGCGCAACTGCCCAAGGTTTTCTGTCGATTAATCGAGACCATAGTCGATGTTAAATGGAGGAGGGGGTCAGGCTCTGCCATCATTACCCACATCGATTGGCAAGACGGTCAGGAGCAGATATGAATTTCCACACCCGCAAATGGGTAAAACCCGAAGACCTCAACCCCAACGGCACCCTGTTCGGCGGCAGCCTGCTGCGCTGGATCGACGAAGAGGCGGCGATCTATGCGATCGTCCAGCTGGGCAACCAGCGCGTGGTGACCAAGTACATTTCGGAGATCAACTTCGTCAGCGCTTCGCGTCAGGGCGACATCATCGAACTGGGCATCACCGCCACTGAATTCGGCCGCACCTCGATCACCCTCAAGTGCGAAGTGCGCAACAAGATCACCCGCAAGAGCATCCTCACCGTCGACCGCATGGTCTTCGTCAACCTCGGTGAAGACGGCTTGCCGGCGCCGCACGGGCGCACTGAGATCAAGTACATCAAGGATCAGTTCGATACCGCGGTGGAGTGATAGGCGCCGCCGGCAAGCCGGCTCCCATATATCCCTGTGGGAGCAGGCTTGCCAGCGATAGCGGTGTCAAGGCTGCTCGGTAACCCCGCGCACCACCCGGCCGATCGTCAGGCCCTGCAACAGGATCGACGACAGCACCACGATGTAGGTGATGCTCAGCAGCAGATCACGCTCGGTGCCCGATGGCAGCGACAGCGCCAGGGCCACCGACACACCGCCACGCAGGCCACCCCAGGTCAGCACCCGCACGGTACCGCGCGGAACGGTGCGCCAACGGCGCAGCATCAGGATGGCCGGTGCCACGGTCAGCAGCCGCGACAGCAGGATCGCCACTGCCAGCACGCCGGCCGCCGCCAGGTGCATCCACGAGAATGGCAGCAGCAACAGCTCCAGGCCGATCAGGGCGAACAGCAGGGCGTTGAGCATGTCGTCGATCAGTTCCCAGAAACCGTCCAGGTAGCGGCGGGTCATGTCGTTCATTGCCAGGTTGCGGCCCAGGTTGCCGATGATCAGGCCGGCCACGACCATGGCGATCGGCGCCGAAACGTGCAGCTCATAGGCCATGGCCGAACCGCCGATCACCAGTGCCAGGGTCAGCATGACCTCGACCTGGTACTGCTCGATGCTTTTGATCATGCGGTAGGTGATGTAGCCCACCAGGCCGCCGAACAGAATGCCGCCAATGGCTTCGCGGGCGAACAGGATCGCGGTGTCGGCCACCGTCGGTGTTTCGCCAAGCTGGGCGATGCCCAGCAATACGGTGAACACCACGACTGCAGTGCCGTCGTTGAACAGCGACTCGCCAACGATGGTGGTCTTCAGTGGCTTGGAGGCATTGGCGGTACGCAGTGCGCCGAGAACCGCGATCGGGTCGGTCGGCGAGATCAAGGCACCGAACAGCAGGCAGTAGAGCAGGCTCACATGCCAGCCGAACAGGGCGAAAATCCAGTGGGCGAGAAAACCGATGACCACGGTGGCGATCAGCACGCCGACGGTCGCCAGCAGGCCGATCGGCCAGCGGTAGCTGCGCAGGTCGGCAAGGTTCACGTGCAAGGCGCCGGCGAACAGCAGGAACGACAGCATCCAGTGCATCAGCAGATCGTTGAAGTCGATCTGGTTCATCAAGCCCTGCACGCGCTCTTCCAGGCCGGGGTAGCCGATCACGCTCAAGCCTTGCAGCAGCAGCGAGAACAGCAAGGCGGTGACCATCACGCCGATGGTTGGGGGCAGGCCGATGAAACGGTAATTTACATAGGTGAGGAGGGTGGTCAAACAGATAAACGCAGCAACGAGCTCAAGCATCCTAGGTCCTGTAGTGGCTTCCAAGTCGACACCCGATAGCCTCGGGCATTTCTTTGATGACCTGCCGAGGGCTTCGGGACACACTTTTGACTGGTTTCGTTGACCGCGTTCTTTCGATTTCGTTTCCAGCCGCCTGTGCTGAAGTGGTTATATAGCGCCTGGCCATTGATGACCTCACCTGCCTTGCCAAGGACCATTGCGTGTTAGCCACCTCATTGGTATTGGTCGCGGCGCTGCTGCACGCGACCTGGAACACCCTGATCAAATTCAGCGGCGAACGCCTGCTGGTGATTGCCAGCATGGACGTGGTGGCGCTGGTATTTGCCCTCGCCATGGTCGCGTTCGTCCAGGTGCCGCCGGCCGAGGTCTGGCCGTGGATGCTGGCCTCGGCAGTGTTTGAACTCTTCTACCGGTTCCTGCTGATACAGGCCTATCGGGTCGGTGACCTGGGGCTGGTCTATCCGTTGATGCGCGGCCTGTCGCCGCTGGTGGTGCTGGCGCTGACCCTGACCTTTGCCGGCGAAGCCCTGAGCAGCCAGCAGATCATCGGCATCCTGCTCATTCCCTGTGGCATGGCCTGCCTGCTCTGGCAGGGCGGCGGCGGTGACCGGCTGCCCTGGTCGATGCTGCCGGTGGTGGCCTTGATCGGCCTGTGCATCGGTTGCTACACCTGGCTCGACGGCCAGGCGATCCGCCTGTGGTCGCAGCCGCTGGACTATCTTGTATGGCTGACGCTGATCAGTGCCTGGCCGTTTCCGCTGCTGGCCGGGGTGGCCCGGCGCGCGCCGTTCATGCTGTTCTGGCGGCTGCAGTGGCGCTTGGGCCTGGCGGTGGGTTTTTGCGTGTTGTTCAGCTATGCCCTGGTGCTCTGGGCCATGCAACTGGGGTCGGTGGCCGAGGCGGCGGCGCTGCGCGAGGTCAGCGTGATTCTGGTGGTGCTGTTCGGCATGCGCTACCTCAAAGAACCTTTTGGCGGGCCGAGGCTCTTAGCCTGTGCCCTGGTGCTGATCGGCATGCTGATCATGAAACTCTGATAATTCTACTGACAAGGACTTGGCCATGACCGTTGCCTTCTGGTGTGTACTGATTGCGTTGTTTTTGCCCATTGTCTGTACCAGCATCGCCAAGGTTGCCAGCGGGCGCTTCAGCCTGCGCCAGAACCACGACCCGCGGGCCTTCCTCGACAAACTCGAAGGCTTGCCGCGCCGGGCTAACGCAGCGCAGATGAACAGCTTCGAAGCCTTCCCCGCGTTCGCCGCGGCAGTGATCATCGCCGACATTGTCGGCAATGCCGAGCAGGTGACCCAGGACGTGCTGGCGGTGCTGTACATCACCAGCCGCCTGCTCTACATCATCTGCTACCTGGCCGACTGGGCCGCCCTGCGTTCGCTGGTGTGGTTCGTCGGCCTGGGCCTGATTGCGTCGTTCTTCTTCGTCTCGATCTGAGCCGCGTCACGGCACCTGGGGCACGGCCGGCAAGGCTGCGCCCTTGGGCCACAGCAGCCAGATCTGGCCTTGCTGCTTCATGTCGCCGGCCAGTTTGCCGGCTTCAGTGCCAGTGCCCCAGAACAGGTCGGCGCGCACTTCGCCGGTGATCGCCCCGCCGGTATCCTGGGCGGCCACCGGACGCACCACCGGCGCGCCATCAGGGCGCGTGGTCGAGAGCCACAGCAGGCTGCCCAGCGGAATCACCTTGCGGTCGATGGCCACGCTGTAGCCGGCGGTCAACGGTACATTAAGCGAGCCGCGCGGGCCTTCGTTGCTGTCCGGGCGGGTGCTGAAGAACACATAGCTGGGGTTGCTCGCCAGCAGTTCCGGCACCCGCGCCGGATTGCTCTGGGCCCAGGCATGGATGCTGCCCATGGTCACTTCTTCTTTCTTCAATTGCCCTTGTTCCACCAGCCAGCGGCCGATCGGGCGATAGGGGTGGCCATTCTGGTCGGCATAGCCGATGCGCAGTTGGCGGCCGTCTTCCAGCTGGATGCGGCCAGAACCCTGGATCTGCAGGAACTGCAGGTCCATCGGGTCGGTCAGCCAGGCCAGTACCGGTGCCTTGGCGCCCTGGGCATTGATGGTTTCTGCGGTGTCGTAGGGTTTGAGTACCCGGCCTTCGAGGCGGCCACGCAGACGCTTGCCCTTGAGTTCGGGATAGACGCTGTCCAGCGCCACCACGATCATGTCGTCCGGTACGCCATAGACCGGCACAGTGGCGCTGTCGGTCTGGGTCAGGCTGCCGGGGTAGACCGGCTCGTAGTAACCCGTGATCAAGCCGTTGGCGTTGTTCTCGGCCGAACGCATGCTGTAGACGTCCAGCTGCGCCTGAAGAAAGCTGCGTACTTCAGCCGGGCTGGCAGCAATGGCTGCCGCTGCGCTGCAGGTGTTGGCCCAGATCGCATCGCGCTTGAGCCGCTCGCAGGCACTGCGCCAGGACTCGAAACCGGCGACCAGGTCGCTGTCGCTGACCTGTGGCAGGTCTTCCCAGGTGGCGCCGACGTAGGTAGCCAGCGGGTGTGGCTTGGGTTTTTCCGGCGCGCTGCCGTTGCAGCCGGCCAGCAGGGCCAGCACTGACAGGGTCCAGCCGAGGTGGCGCAAAGGAAGTTTCATCAACGGGGTTCCTCGACGGTTGGCGTGGCTTGCAGCCGTTTTCGCAAACCGTAGTTTTAATAAGGGTATTGGTCTTTGCCGGTGAGGCGAGGATACTGGCCGCCTTTTTCCGTGAGCCGAAGTGATCAAGATGCTCAAGCGACTTTCTGTTGTACTGCTGGCGTGTTTGACCCTGAGTGCCTGTGGCGGGGTCGATCCCAACTCGCCACTGGGCCAGCGCAAGACGATCTTCAAGCAAATGCTCAAGACCAGTGAAGACCTCGGCGGCATGTTGCGTGGGCGCCTGGCCTTCGATGGGCAGAAGTTCGCCGATGGCGCGGTCAAGCTCGACAGCCTGTCCCGCGAGCCCTGGAAGCACTTTCCACAGGTTCGCGAAGAGGATGATACCAGCGCCCGCGCCGATGTCTGGGAGAAGCAGGCACGCTTCCAGGACCTGGCTCGGCAGATGGAGGCCAGTACCGCCGAACTGGTCGCGGTGACCCGCACCCAGCCGCTCAAGGCGGCTGACCTGGCTGCGCCGATGGACAAGGTCGAGGCGGCGTGCAAAGCCTGTCATACCGAGTTTCGAAATCACTGAGTGGCTGCGGGAGCGGATAAATCCGCTCCGACAATAACGCTGTCAGTTACTTCTCCAGCTCTTTCAGAGCGTCTTGCAGCTCCTGCTTGGACTCTGCCAGCTTGTCCTTGCGCTTGTTGATCTTCTCGGCGTCACCTTTTTTCATGGCCTTGTCCAGGTCCTTGGTGCGCTGGTTCACTTCGTGACGGGCATCGAGGACTTTCTGTTCGCGCTCTTTGCGCAGGCTGGCATCGGTGCAATGCTCGGTCACTTCGCTGAGGGCTTTTTCCAGGCCGGCTTGCTGATTGCTGTTGCCATGGGCGCGAGCCTGTTCGATCTGTTCGCTGATGGCTTGCTTCTTGGCTGCGCAACCGGTCAGGCCTGGCTGTTGTTCGGCAGCCAGCAGGGGCGTGGCCAGGAGTGAACAGACGGTGAACAGGGCAAGCGGGGAAAGCAGTTTCATTAGGGGCTCCGTTGTCGCGGGCTTGGCAGAATCCATGATGCTGCCCTGATCCGGCGAAATTAGAAACCCTCGATTGTGTGTCTGCGCAATTGTTCGGCCACTATCTGCACCTGCGGTGAGCGGAAAAACGCCAGCAATTGCGCGCTGCGGCCTGGGCCAACACCCGGCTCGGCCAGCCATTGCCCGGCATCGCGCTGGCGCAGGTCTGCCCAGGTGGTGTCCGCTGCCAAGGGCGTCGCGGCTGGAACGCCGAGGGCACTGAGCCAGCGAACAAAGGGTTGCCGGCGGGCCTGGTCGAAGGCTTGCAGTAACTGCTGGCGGCTGCGTTCGCCAAGCCCTGGCACCGATTGCAAGTCTTCATCCTGCAGGTCGAGCCAGTCGCCCAGGCCTTGCACATGGCCACTGTCGATGAGTTTTTCCCAGGTGCCTGGGCCCAAACGGGGCATGTTCAGGCCTTGCTTGGAACTGAGCCAATTGAGGCGGGCGACGAATTGGCTACGGCAGCCAGCGTCGGGTTGCCAGCAACTTAGCGAGTGGTAGTGGGCAGGGTCAGGGGTTGCGATGTCCATGCGTTGAACACTGCGGTGCACCACCTCATCCAGGCGTGGAATGGTCAGCCCGGCGAGGCTGATGGCCACCTGGTCGCCGGGGCGGATGTCCAGCTGCTGCCAGCGTTGGAAGGAGCCGAGGCTGACCTGGCGGATCTGCCGGTCATCCAGTTGCACCGGCTCGATCTTCAGCACCGGGGTGATACGCCCGGTACGGCCGATGTTGAAGTGTACGCCCCGGACTTGCGCCAGCGCCTGGGCAAAGGGGTATTTCCACGCGGTTGCCCAGTACGGGTCGCGCGCTTGCCAGCGACTGCCGTGCGGGCGCTGGCCCTGGCGCAGCACCACGCCGTCGCTGGCGAAGGGCAGCGGGCTGCGGTACCAGTGTTCGCGCCAGCGGGCAGCTTCGGCGAAGCTGCCCAAGGGCTCGCTGTAACGCTCGCTATGCTCAAAACCCAACGCGCTCAAGCCCTTGAGCCGCTCGCGCTGATCGGCCGGCCCCAGTGGCCAGGCCCAGACAAACAAGCCGACCACCGCGCCCTGTTCGGCACTGATACGTTTGCGCGCCAGCAGGCCGGCGACATTGCCGCGGGCGTTGAGGCTGCCGGCATTGGCCTGTACGTGGCCGTCCAGGCGCCAGAACAGTTCGCCCTGGAGCACCAGGTCGAGGGACTCGGGCAACTGCTGGTTGAGTGTGCCCAGGGCCGGGATGTGCCGGCTCCAGTCGTGGCCATGGACGCCGTCGCCGCGGCTGATCAGTTGCACCAGCTTGCCGTCGCGATAAACCAGGGTAGCGGCCACGCCATCGACCTTGGGCTGAATCCACAGCTCTTGCTTGCCGTGCATCCAGGCTTTGACCGCCGCATCGTCGGCCAGCTTGCCAAGGCCGGTATGGGCAATCGGGTGGCGCAAGGGGCCGACAGCGGTTTTCAACGGGCTGTCCTGCGGCCTGGCTGGCGTCGGGAAGCAGCTTTGCAGATGGCCCAGGCGTGTGCGGCTCTGGTCATAGAGTTCGTCAGCGACCAGCGAGACACCCTGACGGTGATAGTGATCGTCCCAGTCGGCAAGCGTCTGCTGGAGCTGGCGGATTTCAGCCCGGGCCTGAACAGGCGGCCAGTCGGGGCAAGTCTGCGCGTGTGCCGGAAGCAGCCAGAAGAAGAGCAGAAGGGACAGCAGGGACGTGTGCAGCATGGCGAGCATCCTTGCTCGGCGGGGTGGAATACCAAGCCTAGGAAAGATTGAGCGCCTTGAAGGTGTTCAACATGTCAGGTCATGTGTCTAGGCCAATGAAAAAGCCCCGACCAGTCACCCGGCCGGGGCTTTGCTTGCAGCTTGCAGCTTGCAGCTTGTAGCTTCAGCCCTTACAGACCGGCAGCAGCGCGCAGGGCGTCGACGCGGTCGGTGCGTTCCCAGGTGAAGGTGGTGAAGGTGTCGTCGCCGACAGTCTTCTGCTGCGGGATACGGCCGAAGTGACCGTAGGCAGCGGTTTCCTGGTACATCGGGTGCAGCAGGTCGAGCATGGTGGTGATCGCGTACGGACGCAGGTCGAAGCACTCGCGCACCAGCTGGACGATCTTGTCGTCGGAGATCTTGCCGGTGCCGAAGGTGTTCAGCGAGATCGACGTCGGCTGAGCGACACCGATGGCGTAGGAAACCTGGATCTCGCAACGCTCGGCGAGGCCGGCGGCGACGATGTTCTTGGCCACGTAGCGCCCGGCGTAGGCGGCGGAGCGGTCAACCTTGGACGGGTCCTTGCCGGAGAACGCGCCACCGCCGTGACGGGCCATGCCACCGTAGCTGTCGACGATGATCTTGCGACCGGTCAGGCCGCAGTCGCCTACCGGGCCACCGATGATGAACTGGCCGGTCGGGTTGATGTGGAACTGGGTGTCCTTGTGCAGCAGTTCGGCCGGCAGGGTGTGCTTGACGATCAGCTCCATCACCGCTTCCTGCAGGTCTTTTTGCGACACTTCAGGGTTGTGCTGGGTCGACAGCACCACGGCGTCGATACCCACTACCTTGCCGCCTTCGTAACGGCAGGTAACCTGCGATTTGGCGTCCGGGCGCAGCCACGGCAGCAGGCCGGACTTGCGCGCTTCGGCCTGGCGCTCGACCAGACGGTGCGAGAAGCAGATCGGTGCTGGCATCAGCACGTCGGTTTCGTTGCTGGCGTAGCCGAACATCAGGCCCTGGTCGCCGGCGCCCTGGTCTTCAGGCTTGCTGCGGTCAACGCCCTGGGCGATGTCTACCGATTGCTTGCCGATGATGTTCATGACCGCGCAGGTCGCGCCATCGAAGCCGACGTCGGAGCTGTTGTAACCAATATCGACGATGACTTTGCGAACGATGTCTTCCAGATCGACCCAGGCCGAGGTGGTGACTTCGCCAGCGATGATCGCGACGCCGGTTTTTACCAGGGTTTCGCACGCCACGCGGGCGAATTTGTCCTGGGTGATGATGGCGTCCAGCACCGCATCCGAAATCTGGTCGGCGATTTTGTCCGGATGCCCTTCAGACACGGACTCGGAGGTGAAAAGGGAGTATTCGCTCATCTCGACGGGTTCCTAAAATTTACCGATGGTGATGTCGCCAGCCGGTCGCTGAAAATGGCGGACCTGAATCTGGAAACCATTACGTAAGCCCACATAGAGGCTGTCCCCGGGAGCCAGTCCCGCAGCGCTGGCCCAACGGGCCAGGTCGTCCTGCTCGAAGCCCAGCCAGATATCGCCACAGGCCTCTCTGGCCCAGCTCTGGTCGTGGCTGCACAACTCTGTTACCAACAGGCTTCCGCCTGGTTTCACGCGGTTGGCCAGCTGCCGCAGGGCTTCGGCCGGGGCGCTGAAATGGTGCAGGACCATGTTCAGCACTACGCAGTCGGCTTCCACATCCGTTGCACTGAGTGCATCGGCCAACTGCAGGTTCACATTAGCCAGACCTTCACGCTCGCAGACCCTACGGGCCAGGTCGAGCATGGTCGGGCTGTTGTCCAGGGCGGTGACCCGGGCAAAGCGCCGGGCCAGCTCGGGAAGAAACTCGCCATCGCCGGGGCCCACTTCAAGGGCCTCGGCGCCGGCTTCAAAACTGAGCTTGTCGAGCAGGGCCAGCAAGCTTTCGCGGTACTGCGGCAAGCCGGCAATCAAATCCTGCTGGGCGCGAAATTTCTCTTCGACACGCAGGAAAAAGTCCTGGCTGGTGGCAGCCCGGCGTTGTTGCACCTGGGCGATACGGGCCTGGACCTCATCGGCCAGACTCAGCCCGTCGACTTCTTCAAGTAATGCCGCATGCAGCTTGCCGCCCAGGCTCAGGCCATCGGGCAGGGCGCGGCGGTAAAAGATCGCATTGCCTTCGCGGCGGGTCGCGACCAGGCCTGCCTGGGCCAGCACCTTGAGGTGATGGCTCATGCCCGACTGGCCAATGGCGAAGATCTGCGCCAGTTCCAGTACGCCGAACGAATCGCTGGCCAGGGCGCGCAATACGTTAAGGCGCAGCGGATCGCCGCCGGCTTTGCACAGGGCAGCCAGCGCATCGCTTTGCTCTTGGCGGATCGACGGCACGGGTAGGTTCATGGAGCGGCAGTCTAGTCAGGCAACGATTGCCTCGCAAGGCCAATATCAAAAAGTTTTGATATTGCTCGATAGGCGGGGCAATTCGTCGCAGGCCAAGCGACCGATCCGGCTGTTTGCCCGGGTTAACGCCTGATTCTTTGCTCAATCACAGGAAAATCATGCTGCATCGACCATCCGTCATTGCCCCCGGACACGTGCCTGGGCGAAAATGGCCGCCTTTTTTCGTTTCGTAACTAATTCAACACCCAGGAGATAAGCGATGCCCAGCCGTCGTGAGCGTGCCAACGCCATTCGTGCCCTCAGCATGGATGCCGTGCAAAAGGCCAACAGCGGCCACCCCGGTGCCCCTATGGGCATGGCGGATATCGCCGAGGTTCTGTGGCGTGACTACCTGAAGCACAACCCGACCAACCCGAACTTCGCCGACCGCGACCGCTTCGTGCTGTCCAACGGCCACGGTTCGATGCTGATCTACTCGCTGCTGCACCTGACTGGCTACGACCTGTCGATCGACGACCTGAAAAGCTTCCGTCAACTGCACAGCCGTACCCCGGGCCACCCAGAGTTCGGTTACACCCCGGGCGTCGAGACCACCACTGGCCCGCTGGGCCAGGGCCTGGCCAACGCCGTCGGTTTCGCCCTGGCGGAAAAAGTCCTGGCTGGCCAGTTCAACCGCGCAGGCCACAACGTCGTCGACCACCACACCTATGTGTTCCTGGGTGACGGTTGCATGATGGAAGGTATTTCCCACGAAGTCGCTTCCCTGGCCGGTACCCTGGGCCTGGGCAAGCTGATCGCCTTCTACGACGACAACGGCATCTCCATCGACGGCGAAGTCGAAGGCTGGTTCACCGATGACACCCCTAAGCGTTTCGAAGCCTACAACTGGCAGGTGATCCGCAATGTCGACGGCCATGACGCCGACGAAATCCGCACCGCCATCGACACCGCGCGCAAGAGCGAGCAGCCGACCCTGATCTGCTGCAAGACCATCATCGGTTTCGGCTCGCCGAACAAGCAGGGCAAGGAAGATTGCCACGGTGCTCCGCTGGGCAACGACGAAATCGCCCTGGCGCGCAAAGAGCTGAACTGGAACCACGGCCCGTTCGAAGTCCCGGCTGAGATCTACGCCGAGTGGGATGCCAAGGAAGCCGGCAAGGCCGTTGAAGCCGAGTGGGACCAGCGTTTCGCTGCCTACTCCGCCGCTCACCCGGAGCTGGCCAACGAACTGGTGCGTCGCCTGAGCGGTGACCTGCCGGCCGATTTCGCCGAGAAAGCAGCAGCCTACATCGCTGAAGTCGCGGCCAAGGGCGAGACCATCGCCAGCCGTAAAGCCAGCCAGAACGCCTTGAACGCCTTCGGCCCGCTGCTGCCTGAACTGCTCGGCGGCTCGGCTGACCTGGCCGGTTCCAACCTGACCCTGTGGAAAGGCTGCAAAGGCGTCAGCGCTGAAGACGCCAGCGGCAACTACATGTTCTACGGCGTGCGCGAGTTCGGCATGACCGCGATCATGAACGGCGTCGCCCTGCACGGCGGCCTGGTGCCTTACGGCGCGACCTTCCTGATGTTCATGGAATACGCCCGCAACGCGGTGCGCATGTCGGCGCTGATGAAACAGCGGGTCATCCACGTCTACACCCACGACTCCATTGGTCTTGGCGAAGACGGCCCGACCCACCAGCCGATCGAGCAACTGACCAGCCTGCGCAGCACCCCGAACCTGGACACCTGGCGCCCAGCCGATGCCGTCGAGTCGGCGGTCTCCTGGAAGTTTGCCCTGGAGCGTAAAGACGGCCCGTCGGCGCTGATCTTCTCGCGTCAGAACCTGCAGCACCAAGAGCGTGATGCCGGGCAGATCGCCAACATCAGCCGCGGCGGCTACGTCCTCAAGGACTGCGCCGGCGAGCCTGAGCTGATCCTGATCGCCACCGGTTCCGAAGTCGGCCTGGCGGTTCAGGCGTTCGACAAGCTGACCGAGCAAGGCCGCAAGGTCCGCGTCGTGTCGATGCCGTCGACCAGCGTGTTCGATGCCCAGGATGCTGGCTACAAGCAGTCGGTACTGCCACTGCAAGTCGGCGCGCGGATCGCCATCGAAGCGGCCCACGCCGACTTCTGGTACAAGTACGTCGGCCTCGAAGGCCGCGTCATCGGCATGACCACCTACGGCGAGTCGGCACCTGCGTCGGCCCTGTTCGAAGAGTTCGGTTTCACCCTGGAAAACATCCTGGGTACTGCTGAAGAGCTGCTGGAAGACTGATCCCGTTTCCCTGTGGGACTGGCGTCGGCTTCATCGCTGGCAAGCCAGCTCCCACAGGGGCTGCGGTGATCCCTGTGGGAGCTGGCTTGCCAGCGATTGAAGTCAACTCGATTCCCGCAGGTTGCAGATAACGCTTCTGTTCCGTGAGCATCCCATGCCCCAATCGCGTCCTTACAAAGTTGCACTCAACGGCTACGGCCGTATTGGTCGTTGCGTCTTGCGCGCACTCTTTGAGCGGGGGGCGAAGGCGGGCTTCGAGATCGTTGCGCTGAACGACCTGGCCGACCAGGCCAGTATCGAATACCTGACACGCTTCGACTCCACCCACGGGCGTTTCCCCGGAGAGGTGAAGGTCGACGGCGATTGTCTGCATATCAATGGCGACTGCGTGAAAGTCTTGCGCAGTGCCACCCCGGAAGGGATCGACTGGGCGGCGCTGGGCGTCGACCTGGTGCTGGAGTGCTCCGGCGCCTACAACACCCGCGCCGATGCCATGCGTTTTCTCGACGCCGGCGCGCCGCGGGTGCTGTTTTCCCAGCCCATGGCCAGCGAGGCGGATGTCGACGCCACGGTGGTCTACGGAATCAACCAGGATTGCCTGGACGGCAGCGAGAAGCTGGTGTCCAACGCCTCCTGCACCACCAACTGCGGCGTGCCGCTGTTGCGGGTGCTGGACCAGGCTTTTGGCCTGGAGTACGTGTCGATTACCACCATCCACTCGGCGATGAACGACCAGCCGGTCATCGACGCCTATCACCACGAAGACTTGCGCCGTACCCGTTCGGCGTTCCAGTCGGTGATCCCGGTGTCCACGGGCCTTGCCCGTGGTATCGAACGGCTGCTGCCGGAACTTGCCGGGCGAATTCAGGCCAAAGCCGTACGCGTGCCGACCGTCAATGTGTCGTGCCTGGACATCACCCTGCAGACCGCCCGCGACACCACCGCCGGCGAGGTCAACCGGGTGCTGCGCGAAGCCGCCCTGAGCGGCCCGCTGCAGGGGCTGCTGGCCTACACTGAACTGCCGCACGCCAGTTGTGATTTCAACCATGACCCGCATTCGGCGATTGTCGATGCCAGCCAGACCCGCGTTTCCGGCCCCCGGCTGGTCAACCTGCTGGCCTGGTTCGACAACGAATGGGGTTTTGCCAACCGTATGCTCGACGTTGCCGATCACTTTCTGCACGTCGTCAATCAAACCCGCTCCACTTGTAAACAGCCCTGAAGGACTGCATTCATGACCGTGTTGAAGATGACCGACCTCGATCTGCAAGGTAAGCGCGTACTGATCCGCGAAGACCTCAACGTGCCTGTGAAGGACGGTGTGGTTGCCAGCGATGCGCGCATCCTCGCTTCGCTGCCGACCATCAAGCTGGCCCTGGAAAAGGGCGCGGCCGTGATGGTCTGCTCGCACCTGGGCCGCCCGAGCGAAGGCGAGTTCTCTGCCGAGAACAGCCTCAAGCCGGTCGCCGAGTACCTGAGCAAGGCCCTGGGCCGCGACGTGCCGCTGGTTGCCGACTACCTCGACGGTGTCGAAATCAAGGCCGGTGACATCGTCCTGTTCGAGAACGTGCGCTTCAACAAGGGCGAGAAGAAGAACGCCGACGAGCTGGCGCAGAAGTACGCTGCCCTGTGCGACGTGTTCGTGATGGACGCCTTCGGTACCGCTCACCGCGCCGAAGGCTCGACCCACGGCGTAGCCAAGTTCGCCAAGGTCGCTGCTGCCGGCCCGCTGCTGGCGGCCGAGCTGGATGCCCTGGGCAAGGCCCTGAAAGCCCCGGCCAAGCCGATGGCGGCGATCGTTGCCGGCTCCAAGGTGTCGACCAAGCTGGACGTGCTCAACAGCCTGAGCCAGATCTGCGACCTGCTGATCGTCGGCGGCGGCATCGCCAACACCTTCCTGGCCGCGGCCGGTCACCCGGTCGGCAAGTCGCTGTACGAGCCTGACCTGATCGACACCGCCAAGGCCATCGCTGCCAAGGTCAACGTACCGCTGCCAGTGGACGTCGTGGTTGCCAAGGAATTCGCCGAAAGCGCCGCCGCGACCGTCAAACTGGTTGCCGACGTTGCCGAAGACGACATGATCCTCGACATCGGCCCGCAAACCGCGGCCAACTTCGCCGAGCTGCTGAAGTCGTCGAAGACCATCCTCTGGAACGGCCCGGTCGGCGTGTTTGAATTCGACCAGTTCGGTAATGGCACCAAGGTCCTGGCCCAGGCCATCGCCGAGAGCGCGGCGTTCTCCATTGCCGGTGGTGGCGATACCCTGGCGGCCATCGACAAATATGGCGTTGCCGAGCAAATCTCCTACATTTCTACCGGTGGCGGTGCTTTCCTCGAGTTCGTCGAAGGTAAAGTGCTGCCGGCCGTTGAAGTGCTGGAACAGCGAGCCAAGGCCTGATCCATTCGGCCTGGCAAAGGGAGCGACCTGCATGGTCAAGCAATTGCCTGTGATTATCCTGGCCGGTCTGCTCGGCGCTTGCTCCAGTAACCCGGAGCAGGCGCCGGCAAAGCCCGGCGCGCCGAAAGGCGGCTGCTATCAGTCTGAATGGCAGGCTGAAACGGCACCGGTGATCAACAAAAGGCTGGGCCCGGATGGCCTGGAAAAATACGACGACGAACATCAGCGCCGGGCCCAGGGTTGCCCTTGATCGGTTCACGGCAACCTACCGGCCGGTTTGTGGTCTGCTAGAGGATATTGGATGAAAGCGGTTGCGGCCTTGATGGCCCTGGCAGTACTCGGTGGTTGCGCAAGCCTCAAGCCTGCGCCGGCACCGGCCGACAACTGGACCCGCTGGGTCTGCGACAGCCAGGTTGAAGTGCTCTGGCGCTTTGCCGACAGCAGCCAGCAGGAGGTGGATGTTCGCCTGGGTGGCGGCGACCAGGTCTACCGGCTCAAGCCGGAGCCCAGTGGCTCGGGTGCGTTGTACAGCGATGGAGTGCTGGCGTTCCACAGCAAGGGTGACGAAGGCCTGGTGTACTGGGTCGCCACCAACGATTTGATAGGGCGGGGCTGCAAGGCGCCGTGACTGGCCGGGCCTCGAAGGCCCACACTACTTGAATAGCAACCGCCGCTGCGGCAGGCTTGCACGAAAAACGACGCTTGTCGGGAGAGAGATACACAATGGCACTCATTAGCATGCGCCAGATGCTGGACCACGCCGCTGAATTCGGCTACGGCGTTCCAGCTTTCAACGTCAACAACCTCGAGCAGATGCGCGCCATCATGGAAGCCGCTGACAAGACCGACTCCCCGGTGATTGTCCAGGCCTCGGCCGGTGCCCGCAAATACGCCGGCGCGCCGTTCCTGCGCCACCTGATCCTGGCTGCGATCGAAGAATTCCCGCACATCCCGGTGTGCATGCACCAGGACCACGGCACCAGCCCTGACGTCTGCCAGCGCTCGATCCAGCTGGGCTTCAGCTCGGTGATGATGGACGGCTCGCTGGGCGAAGACGGCAAGACCCCGACTGACTACGACTACAACGTCCGTGTTACCCAGCAAACCGTTGCCATGGCTCACGCCTGCGGCGTTTCGGTTGAAGGCGAGCTGGGCTGCCTGGGTTCGCTGGAAACCGGCATGGCCGGTGAAGAAGACGGTATCGGCGCCGAAGGCGTACTGGATCACAGCCAGATGCTGACCGATCCGGAAGAAGCTGCCGACTTCGTCAAACGCACTCAGGTCGATGCCCTGGCCATCGCCATCGGTACCAGCCACGGTGCTTACAAGTTCACCAAGCCGCCTACTGGCGACGTGCTGGCGATCGACCGCATCAAGGAAATCCACAAGCGCATCCCCAACACCCACCTGGTGATGCACGGTTCGTCCTCGGTACCGCAAGAGTGGCTGGCGATCATCAACCAGTACGGCGGCGACATCAAGGAAACCTACGGCGTGCCGGTTGAAGAAATCGTCGAAGGCATCAAGTACGGCGTGCGCAAGGTCAACATCGACACCGACCTGCGCCTGGCGTCCACCGGTGCCATGCGTCGCTTGATGGCCACCAACCCGAGCGAATTCGACCCACGCAAGTTCTTCGGCGAAACCGTCAAGGCCATGCGCGACGTCTGCATCGCCCGTTACGAAGCCTTCGGCACTGCTGGTAACGCCTCGAAGATCAAGCCGATCTCCCTCGAAGCGATGTTCCAGCGCTACGCCAAAGGTGAGCTGGCCGCCAAGGTCAATTAAGCCTGAACAGAAAAGCCCGCAGCGATGCGGGCTTTTTTGTGCCTGCGCGCCAGGAAGGCAATGCGCATGGCCCGGACGGACAGACCGTTAGTCGGCTAACAGGCCATTCCGCCCATGATGGCAATGTGCTGACTTCAGATTTATGGCAGCCGGGTCTAGAGTTACGCACAGATTTCAGCCGAAGCCCGGCATTGGTGCCTTAAGAGAAGCAGCATGGATTGCGCGCAACCTCAGTCACACGATAGCGGCTCAGTACTGCTGGTCGTTGACGATTATCCGGAAAACCTGATCAGCATGCGGGCCTTGCTGGCCCGCCAGGACTGGCAAGTACTCACCGCGAGCTCGGGGACGGAAGCCCTGAGCGCGCTGCTCGAACATGAAGTGGACCTGGTGCTGCTCGATGTGCAGATGCCGGGCATGGACGGTTTCGAGGTTGCCCGCCTGATGCGCGGTAGCCAGCGTACGCGGTTGACGCCGATCATCTTCCTCACCGCCAACGAACAGTCCCAGGCCGCTGTGCTCAAGGGCTATGCCAGTGGTGCGGTGGATTACCTGTTCAAACCCTTCGATCCGCAGATCCTCAAGCCCAAGGTTCAGGCCCTGCTCGAGCAGCAGCGCAACCGGCGCTCGCTGCAGCGCTTGAGCCGCGACCTGGAAGCGGCGCGGGCGTTCAACGCCTCGGTGCTCAACAATGCCGCCGAAGGCATCCTGGTGGTGGGCGAAAAGGGTGAGATCAGCTTTGCCAACCCGGCCATTTCGCAATTGCTCCAAGCCCCGGTCGAGCTGCTGCAAGGTGCCAACCTGCTGGATTTCGTGCAGTCGCCGGGGATGACCTTGTGGGCCGAATCGGCGTTCTACCAGGCCTACCTGGAGCGGCAGATCTTCCGTATCCACGATGCCCTGCTGCGTACCGCCGGCGGCCAGCCGGTGCCGGTAGCGCTGTCGTGCTCGCCATTGACCGACGGCCAGCGCGCCATGGTGGTGACGGTGCTGGACATGTCGGTGGTGCGCCACCTGCACCAGCAACTGGAGTTTCAGGCGGTTACCGACCCCTTGACCGGGCTGCTCAACCGCCGTGGCTTCTACCAGGCCGCTGAAAGCGCCCTGGTGCGTAATGAGCGCAGCGACAAGACCCAGGCGCTGATGTACCTGGACCTGGACGGTTTCAAACGTATCAATGATTTTCTCGGCCATGAGGCCGGCGACCGAGTGCTGCATTGGGTCGCCGAGCAGCTCAAGGATTGCCTGGGCGCCAATGCGATCCTGGCGCGCATGGGCGGCGATGAGTTCACCGCCTTGTTCGATGCCCTGGAATACCCCGAGCAGGCGGCGCGTTTCGCCGAGGGGGTGATCGAGCGCATGTCGATCTGCCAGCAGATAGAGGGCATGGAAGTGACCCTCGGCGTGAGCATCGGCATTGCCACCTACCCCGATTGCGGCGCCAACCTCGACGGCCTGCTGCGCGCGGCCGACGCTGCGATGTATGCGGCCAAGCAGGCCGGGCGCCAGCAGTATCGCTACTACGACCAGGACCTCAATGGCCGGGCGCGCTCGCGGCTGATGCTCGAAGATTCGGTGCGCAGCGCCATCGAGCACAAGGATTTCAGCCTGGTCTACCAGCCCCAGGTGGCATTTGCCGACGGCCGTCTACGCGGCTTCGAGGCGCTGCTGCGTTGGCAGCACCCCAGTGTCGGCGACGTGCCGCCGGGGTTGTTCCTGCCCTTGCTGGAAGAGGCGCGGCTGATTTCGCGCCTGGCCAGCTGGATATACGCCCAGGGCGCGGCGCAGCGGCGTGACTGGCAGGAATGCTTCGAGCCGACACTGGTGCTGGGCATCAGCCTGAGTCGCGTGCAGTTCGCCATGCCCAACCTGGCCGAGGAACTGGGCCGGGTGATCGCCATCCAGGGCCTTGATCCGGCGCAGTTGGAGGTCGAGGTGGCCGAGACGTCGTTGATGGTCAATAACGACGTGGCTTTGAAACAGTTGCACAAGTTGCGCGAGCTGGGCGTGCGCATCGCCCTCGACGATTTTGGTGCGGGCGATTGTTCGCTGCGGCTGCTGCGCGACCTGCCAATCGACACGCTTAAACTCGACCGCCACCTGGTCGCACGCTTGCCCGGCTCGCAAGCGGACGCGGCGCTGGTGCGTTGCGTCATCGACCTGTGTCGCCAGTATGCAATCAGCGTGATCGCCGAAGGTGTCGAAACCCTCGATCAGGCGCACTGGCTGCAGGCCAACGGCTGCGAATATGTGCAGGGCTTTTTGGTGGCGCGACCGATGACTGCCAGTGATGCCGGGGCGTTTCCGGGCTTTTTTGCCTGGCAGCAGCTGTAGTTGGGTACACTGGCGCCTTTACCGTCAGCCGTTTTGCCCATGACCGTGCTCAAGTACCTGCAAGCCTATCCGCCCGCCCTGCAAGACCAGGTCCGCCAGTTGATTGCCAGCAATCGCCTGGGCGACTACTTGCAGCAGCGCTACCCGGACCGGCACGCGGTACAAAGCGACAAGGCGCTGTACAGCTATGCCCAGGCGCTCAAGCAGGAGCACCTGCGCAACGCGCCGAACCTCGACAAGGTGCTGTTCGACAACCGCCTTGACCTCACCCACCGCGCGCTCGGCCTGCACACGGCGGTGTCGCGGGTGCAGGGCGGCAAGCTCAAGGCCAAGAAGGAAATCCGCATCGCTTCGTTGTTCAAGGAGGCGGCGCCGCAGTTTCTGAAGATGATCGTCGTGCACGAACTGGCGCACCTGAAAGAGTCCGATCACAACAAGGCGTTCTACCAGCTCTGTGAATATATGCAGCCGGGCTACCATCAACTGGAATTCGACTTGCGCGTTTACCTGACCTACCGCGAGCTGCCCGCCAGCCTGTAGGCCCTGAGGATTTGCCAATGGAAGTGAGCAAGACCAAGAGCAGTTTCTACCGCCGGCTGTATGTCGCCTGGCTGATCGACAGCCAGACTGCCAGCACCGTCCCGGCCTTGATGGAAGCCACCGGCATGCCGCGGCGCACCGCCCAGGACACCATTGCCGCCCTGGCCGACCTGGACATCGTCTGTGAGTTCGAGCAGCAGGCAGGCGCGCGCAATCATGCCGGGCACTACCGGATTCGCGACTGGGGGGCGATCGACAAGCAGTGGATCACCCAGCATTTGCGCAGTGTTCGCGAGGTGCTGGGGTATCCCTGAGGGCCCCATCGCTGGCAAGCCAGCTCCCACAAGGTTCTGAGTGACTCCTGTGGGAGCTGGCTTGCCAGCGATGGGCTGCGCAGCAGCCCTGAATTTCAGCCGCGACGCATACCGATATGCGGGATATCGTCTTCCAGGTATTCCTCTCCCGCCACCTTGAAACCATGGCGTGCATAGTAGCCCTGCAAGTGCGCCTGGGCTGACAGGTACACCGGCACTTCAGGCCAGTAATGCTCTGCGTACTTGAGCCCATGCTCCATCAGTTCATGGCCCAGTCCACGACCACGTGCCTGGGGGGCGATCAGCACCCGGCCTATGACCACGTCACCGCCCTGGGACTGTGGATCGAGCAAACGCAGGTACGCCAGCAACTGGTCACCTTCCCAGGCCATCAGGTGGCAGGTGTCGCCTTCCAGGTCCTGGCCATCGACTTCCTGGTAGGCACATTTCTGTTCGACCACGAACACTTCGGTACGCAGTCGCAGAATGGCATAGAGTTGTTCCTTGCCAATGTCACTGTGGTGTTTGCAGATCCAGTCGATGGCCATGGGCGTCTCTCAAGCGGTTGATAGCCCTGATCATGGCAGACTGCGCGGCGAGGGTCTAATTGCGCCAGGTCAATACAGGCTCGAAGTCGACCGGAATAGAGGCCATTTGATATCATTTGCCTCTGCCCGATTACTTCTTCTTTGTGTAACCTGCGATGGCTGATAGGCACTGAACATTCTCAAGCAGTTGAAATCAACGGCGCGAACCAGGGGTTCGCTAAAGGATTTGAGCATGCGGCCATTGCTTCGAGTCTTGGCTTCAATGGGAATACTGCTACTGCTGAGCACATCGGCGCAGGCCACCCGGCTGCGGCTGGTGGCCGACAGCTGGCCACCGTTCACCGATGCCAGCATGGCCAACGGCGGCCTGGCCACGGCCATCGTCACCACCGCCCTGACCCGTGCCGGCTATACCAGCCAGTACGAGCAGGTGCCCTGGGCCCGGGCGCTGCTGGGGGTGGGGGAAGGCCGCTACGATGTGCTGGTCAACGCCTGGTACAACGACTCGCGTACACAAATTGGCCAGTTCTCCGCCAGCTACCTGACCAACCGGATCCGCCTGCTCAAGCGCAAAGGCGATGCGCTGCGCTTCAATGCCTTGAGCGACCTCCATCCGTTCCCTGTCGCCGTGGTGCGCGATTACGCCTACTCGCCCGAGTTCGACAGCGACACCCAGTTGCAGAAGGTTCCGGTGCGCAGTTTTTCCGTTGCTGTCGGCATGCTCGCCGCCGGGCGTGTACGCCTGGCGCTGGAGGATGAGTTCGTTGCCGGTTATTACCTCAAGCGCGAACCGAAAGAGGTGCGTGAGGCGGTGGAGTTCTTCGACAAGCCGGTCAGCGAGAACAGCCTGCATATCCTCGTCAGCCTGAAGAATCCCGAGCACCAGCAGATCGTCGCCGGTTTCGACCGCGCCATTGCCCAGATGAAAGCCGATGGCAGTTATGCCCGGCTGCTCAAGCAGCACGGCCTGTAATCAGGCCGGCGCGCTGTCCTTGATCAGGTGTGCGGCGAGGGTGCGCAGTGGCGCCAGTTGCCGGCAGATCAGCGCCAGCTGGGTTTGCACCAGGCGCTGGTTTTCGTCGAGCTCTTCGGGCATCTGCTCAAGCTCATTGGCCAGGGCCTCTTCGGCATCACTGTGGATCGCCACCGGCAACTTGCTGGCCAGGCCTTCGGCGATTTCATCCAGGCTGCTGGCCAGGCTGGCCCCGGCGCCATCGATCAATTGCTGGCGAACCTCGGCATCCAGCGTGCTATCGCGGTGCGCGCCGAGGCCCGACAGATAACTGAGCAGGGTGTGCGACAGCACCAAAAAACGGAAACCGACGTCGGCCTCCTTACGAAAATGCCCCGGTTCCATGAGCATGTTGGCCAGGGTGGTCGACAGCGCTGCGTCGGCGTTGTGGGCGTTGCGCCGGGCCAGGCGGTAGGCGAGGTCGTCGCTCTTGCCCTGGGCGTACTGCTGCATGATCTGGCGCAGGTAGGTGCTGTTGCAGCTCAGGGTATTGGCCAGCACCTTGTTCAGGCGCCGGCCCTGCCAGTCCGGGAGGAACAGGAATACCGCGAGGATGGCGATCAGGCTGCCCACCAGGGTATCGAACAGGCGCGGCAGGAACAGCCCGTAGCCATCGCCGATCTGGTTGAAGCAGAACAGCACCATCAGGGTGATCGCTGCGGTTGCCAGGGTGTAGCGGGTGGTGCGGTTGACGAAGAACACCACCCCGGCGGCCACGGCGAACAGTGACTGGATGATCGGGCTGGGGAACAGGTCGAACAACGCCCAGCCGACGGTCAGGCCGATGCCCGTACCGATGATCCGTTGCACCAGCTTGCGCCGCGTGGCGCCGTAGTTGGGCTGGCAGACGAACAGGGTGGTGAGGATGATCCAGTAGCCCTGGGTCGGGTGAATCAGGTGCACCATGCCATAGCCGATCGACAGCGCCAGAGGCAGGCGCAGGGCGTGGCGAAACAGCAACGAGGTCGGCGTCAGTTGCTGACGCAGGCGGCTCCAGACGTCCTTGAAGTTACGCGGCGAACGGTCGAGCAGGCTGCTGTCGCTGGCATCGGCAAGGTTGTCGGGGTTGCTGGCATCGCTGAGCAGGCGGTCGAGGGTCGCCAGGTTTGCCGCCAGCGCCCGCAGCGAACGCAGCAGGCCACGCCAGGCCGGGTTGCTCTGGATGCGCAGGTGTTCGAGCGAGGCGTGCAGGTCTTCCAGGGCCTGGGCGAAGCTGGTGTCATAGGTGAACGGCTGGCGCAGCTGGATGGATTCGGACAACTGCTGGCACGCAACGCCCTGCTGGCGCAGCAGGCGCTGGCAGCGGAACAGCACGTCGCTGTGGAAAAAGGCTTCGGTCAGGGCGTTGTAGGGGTAGTGCGAAGAACTGGCACGCTCATGGATGTCCTGGGCCAGGAAGTACAGCTTCAGGTAGCGGCTGACCTTCGAGCCAGGCCGGCCATTGCCGACCCGGTGCAGGATGATCTCCTTGGCCGCATTCAGTGCGGCCACCACCCGGCCGTTCTGCTGCGCCAGTTCCAGGCGCCGGGCTTCGACATCCAGCTGGCGGATCGGCTCGAACAGGGTGGCCTTGAGCTTGAGGTAGCGACCCAGTTCGCGGAACAGCCGGGCCAGGCTCTGCTGCACCGGCTGGTTGGAAAACAGCGCCTGCCATAGCACTGAAAGTAGGCCGTACCAGGCGGCGCCGGCCACCAACAGCAACGGCTCGTGCCAGAAGTCAGTGACTTCGCCGCCGCGCTGGTCGACGCCGATCATGGTGTACACCGACAAAATCAGCGTCGCCGAGGCAATCGCGCCGTAGCGCTCGCCGAGCGCACCGAGCATGGTCAGGGCAAAGCTGGCCAGGGCCAGGGCGCAGCCGAAGATGATCGGGTAGGGGAACAGCAACTCCACCGACAGCGCGGCAACCGTGAAGCACACCAGGGTCACCGCCAGGGCATTCAGGCGCCCCTGCCAGCTGTCGTCGGTCTCGGCCAGGGCGCTGGCGATAATCCCCAGAAACAGCGGGATCAGCAGGCTCATCTCGTCCTTGTACCAGCACAGCAGCATGCTGCCGGTCAGGGCGATGAGAACGCGGATGGCGTAGCTGAACTTGTCCAGGGCCCAGAGGCGGCGCAACGATTGGCTGAACGAGGAAGATGACATGTCGGGTCGGCAGGCCTTGGGCGATGATCGAAATTGAGCCAGTCAGATGGCAGCGGTGTTACCGCCGCCATCTGACCAGCAAAATTTGTTCCTTGATGCGCTGATTCTACCGCGAAGGTTAGACGAACTGCGCGGCCGCGTACGCCGAGGCCCAGGCCCACTGGAAGTTGAAGCCGCCCAGGTGGCCGCTGACGTCGAGCACTTCACCGATGAAGTACAACCCCGGGCTTTTCAGCGACTCCATGGTTTTCGACGAAACCTCGCGGGTATCGACGCCGCCCAGGGTTACCTCGGCGGTGCGGTAGCCCTCGGTACCGGCCGGCACCACCTGCCAGGCCCCGAGCTTGTCGCTGACCTGGGCCAGTTCTGCCGGGGTGTACTGCTTCATCGGTTTGGAGACGAACCAGTGCTCGGCCAGCAGGTTGGCCATCTTCTTGGTGAAGATCTCGCCGAGCAGGGTCTTGAGCTCGCTGTTGGGGCGCTCGGCTTGCTGCTGTTGCAGCCAGCTCAGGGCGTCGTGCTCGGGCAGCAGGTTGATCTCAACCGTGTCGCCGGCCTGCCAGAACGAAGAAATCTGCAGGATCGCCGGGCCGCTCAGGCCGCGGTGGGTAAACAGCAGGTTTTCGCGGAAGCTGCTGGCGTTGCAGCTGGCCACGCAATCCACCGAGGTGCCCGACAGTTCAGTGCAGATCGCCTTGAGCTGCGGCTCGGTGATGGTGAACGGCACAAGGCCTGCACGGGTCGGCAGCAGGGTGTGACCGAACTGGCGGGCCACCTGGTAGCCGAAGCCGGTGGCGCCCAGGGTCGGGATCGACAGGCCGCCGGTGGCGATGACCAGCGACTGGCACTGGAACTGGCCGGCGCTGGTTTCCAGCAGGTAGCCGCTGTCGAGTTTTTCGATCTGCTCGATGCGGGTGTCCATGCGCAGCTCGGCGCCAGCGTTGTCGCACTCGTCCAGAAGCATGCCGAGGATGTCGCTGGACTTGTTATCGCAGAACAGTTGGCCGAGCTTTTTCTCGTGGTAGGGCACGCCGTGCTTGCCGACCATCTCGATGAAGTCCCACTGGGTGTAGCGGGCCAGGGCCGATTTGCAGAAGTGCGGGTTGTGCGAGAGGAAATTGCTCGGCTCGGTGTACATGTTGGTGAAGTTGCAGCGGCCACCGCCGGACATGAGGATCTTCTTGCCCGGTTTGTTGGCGTGGTCGAGCAGCAGCACCTGACGGCCGCGTTTGGCGGCGCTCAGGGCGCACATCAGGCCGGCGGCGCCAGCGCCGATGATGATCACTTCGGTGGAACGCACTGCAAAATCCTCGAGAATTCGGTGGTGAAGCGATCGCGGGGCAAGCCCGCTCCTACAGGGAGGGTGTGTAGGAGCGGGCTTGCCCCGCGAAAAAAGTAATCAGACGATCCGCACCCGCAACGAGCGGCCCTTGATCTTGCCGCTGTTGAGTCGCTGCAGCGCCTGCTTGGCCACCGCGCGTTCGACGGCGACGAAGGCCTGGAAGTCGAAGATGGCAATTTTGCCGACCTGGGTGCCCGGCAGTCCGGCATCGCCGGTCAGGGCGCCAAGAATGTCGCCAGGGCGCAGCTTGTCCTTGCGCCCGGCAGCGATGCACAGGGTGCTCATGGTCGGCAGCAGCGGTGCACCATTCTGGGCCTTGAGGCTGTCCAGCTGTTCCCAGCGCAGGGCGGCCTTCTGCATGTCTTCGATGGCCTGGGCGCGATGGCCTTCGGCCGGGGCCACCAGGCTCACCGCCAGGCCTTTCTCGCCGGCACGGCCGGTACGGCCGACGCGGTGCACGTGGATCTCGGCATCGCGGGCCAGCTCGACGTTGATGACCATGTCCAGGGCGTCGATATCCAGGCCGCGGGCGGCGACATCGGTGGCTACCAGCACCGACAGGCTGCGGTTGGCGAACAGGGTCAGGACCTGGTCGCGGTCACGCTGCTCCAGGTCGCCATGCAGGGCCTGGGCGGCGATACCCTTGGCCTGCAGGTGCTCGACCAGCTCCTGGCACTGCTGCTTGGTGAAGCAGAACGCTACGCACGACTGCGGGCGGAAGTGCCCGAGCAGCTTGCTCACCGCGTCCATGCGCTGTTCCGGGGTGATCTCGTAGAAGCGCTGCTCGATCTGGCTGTCGGCGTGCTGCGACTCGACCTTGACGGTTTGCGGGTCGCGCATGAACGCCGAGGCCAGTTGCTTGATGCCGGCCGGGTAGGTGGCGGAGAACAGCAGGGTCTGGCGGCGCTTCGGGGTCTGGCCGATGATGTCGGCGATGGCGTCGTAGAAGCCCATGTCGAGCATCCGGTCGGCCTCATCGAGCACCAGGGTGTTGAGGCCATCGAGCACCAGGGTGCCTTTGCTCAGGTGCTGCTGCACGCGGCCCGGGGTGCCAACGATGATGTGCGCGCCGTGCTCCAGCGAAGCGATCTGCGGGCCCAGGGAAACGCCACCGCAGAGGGTCAGGATCTTGATGTTGTCTTCGCTGCGGGCCAGGCGGCGCAGCTCTTTGGCCACCTGGTCGGCCAGCTCGCGGGTCGGGCACAACACCAGCGCCTGGCAGCCGAAGTAACGCGGGTTGAGCGGGTTGAGCAGGCCGATGCCGAAGGCGGCGGTCTTGCCGCTGCCGGTCTTGGCCTGGGCGATCAAGTCCATGCCCTTGAGCATCACCGGCAGGCTCTGGGCCTGGATCGGGGTCATCTGGGCGTAGCCGAGGGCGTCCAGGTTGGCCAGCATGGCGGCGGACAGCGGCAAAGTGGCGAAGGCGGTGGCAATGGTGGTCACGAGACTGGCCTGCAAAACAAAATGTCGCGCAGTGTACCAGCCTCATGGCCTTTAGCCCTAAGGCTCGATCTCCGGTTCCGGACGAGGGGCACGCCTTCCGTCCGCCCTGGACAGCTGCATGAAGATCGCCGCCGCCAGCATGGCCATCAGGCCGATGGTCACAAAGGTCAGCTGGAACGCCCCGAGGGTGCTCTCGACGCCTTCGGCACTGCCCGCTGCGGTAAAACCGCCAAGCAGGGCGCCGGCACAGGCCACACCGAGGCTCAGCGACAATTGCGCGACCACCGACAGCAGGCTGTTGCCGCTGCTGGCGCTGTTGTCGTCGAGATCGATCAGGGTCACGGTGTTCATTGCCGTGAACTGCATCGAGTTGACCGCGCCGAGCAGGCCTAACTGCAACAGCAACAGGGCGTAGGGCGTATGTTCGTCGACCAGCCCCAGGCTTGCCAGCAGCAGGCCCAGCAGCAGGGTATTGCCGGTGAGAATGTTGCGATAGCCGAAGCGCTCGATCAGCGGCCGGGCAATCGACTTGGCGACCATCGCCGCCGCGGCCAGGGGGATCATGCTCATGCCGGCCTGGGACGGTGAGTAACCCAGCGCCACCTGCAGCAGCAGCGGTACCAGGAACGGCAGGGCGCCGCTGCCCAGGCGGGCAAACAGGTTGCCGAGGATACCCACTGAAAAGGTCCGGGTGCGGAACAGTTTTGGCGAAAACAGCGGGTTGTCGACGCTGCCGGCGCGCAGCCAGTAGGCGGCCAGGCAGGCCATGCCGGCAAATAGCAGCAGCATTACCCGCAGGTGCGGCAGGTGCAGCTCGCCCAGGCCTTCCATGGCAATGGTGATCAACACCATTGCCGCGCCGAACAGCACGAAGCCGATGCCGTCGAAGCGGGTACGCTCAGAGCCGCGCAGGTCGGGGATGAACTTCCACACCGCATAACAGCCGATGGCGCCAACCGGCAGGTTGAGCAGGAAAATCCAGTGCCAGCTGAGAATTTCCACCAGCCAGCCGCCCATGGTCGGGCCCAGCAACGGCCCGAGCAGGCCGGGGATGGTGATGAAGCTCATGATCCGCACCAGCTCCGAGCGCGGATAGGCACGCAGCACCACCAGGCGCCCGACCGGCAGCATCAAGGCACCGCCCAGGCCCTGGATCACCCGTGCCGCTACCAGCATGCCGAGGCTGCTGGCCAGGGCGCAGAGCAGCGAACCTAGGCTGAACAGGAGGATGGCGCCGAAGAAGATGCGCTTGGTGCCAAAGCGGTCGGCAATCCAGCCCGAGGCCGGGATCAGCAGGGCCACGGTGAGCATGTAGGCGATGATCACCGACTGCATGCGCAGCGGGTCTTCGGCCAGGTCGCGGGCCATGGCCGGCAGGGCGGTGTTGAGGATGGTGCCGTCGAGCGACTGCATGAAAAAGGCGATGGCCACCACCCAGGGAATCCAGCGGGCGGTGGTCGGGTCCAGCGGGGCGCGGTTGGGCATGGGCATCTCTACAAGGTCGAGGGCCTCATCGCCGGCAAGCCGGCTCCCACAGGGACAAGTTCACACAGACCCTTGTGGGAGCTGGCTTGCCAGCGATCGGGGTTATCACAACGTCAACGTCAGGCGTTGGACCAAAGCTCCCGGCAAATGGCTCGAACTGGTCTGGCGCTGGCCGTAGGTGCTGGTCGACAGAATCAGCTCGCGTTCGGTCGTCAATGCCTCCAGTTGCGAACCCAGCAAACTGTAGACGCTGTCGTCAAAGCGCATGGTGCTCACCGGTGCCTGGATCTCGCCGTTCTCGACCCAGAAGGTGGCGAAGCGGGTCAGGCCGGTCATGCGCGCAGCGGGCAGGTCCGAGTAGTTCAGGTACCAGAGGTTGCTGATGTACAGGCCGGTGCCCAGGCGGGCGAGGACTTCGCTCTGCGCAAGCTCGCCGCCGGCCATGCTCAGCGCGCATGGCGACTCGTAGCTATCGGCACCGTTGGCCGTCAGTTCGAACTCGGCGGCGCTACGGGCGCAGATCAGCCGATCGTGGGCCCGGCCCTGGTCAATCAGGCGCAGGTCGCTGCGCACCAGGCCCTCGTCCGAGAACGACGGGCTCAGAGAACCGCTGACTTGTTCGCTAATGTGGACCATCGGGCTGAGGCTGGCATCGGTGCTGGACAGGCGTTGCAGCGGGCTGTTCTTGGTGGCGATGGCCTGGGCCGAGAAGCCGCCCCAGCAGAGCATGCCCATGATCTCGTCCAGCGCTGCCGGTGCCAGGTAGGCGCGGTATTGGCCGGGGGCGAGTTTTTTCAGCGGGCGGCCGAGGTAGTCGAGCTGTTCGCGGGCCTGCTGCAGGCGCAGGGCGAAGGCTTCGCCGTCCCAGGACTGGCCGGCATAGTTGGCTTTGACCGCCTCGCCGTTGCTGTGGAACAGGCTCCAGTCGAAGTTGAAACTGTTGGCCTGGTGCCAGCCAAAGGCCCCGAACGAGCTGGCAAAACCCCGGCAGATCGGGCCCGCGGCGTAGATGCCAACCAGGTCCAGATCACCCGCGCCTTGTTCGATCTGCGCCAGCACCGCAGCGCTGTCCGGCAGCACTTGATCCTGCACGCTGTGGCTGTGCCAGGCGCTGTCGTTGAGTTGCAGGTAAGGATCGGGCTCAAGCAGCGGCAGGGTCTGGCGCAGTTGCTCCAGGGCTTGTTGCAGGCGCAACTGATCGACCTCGGCGTCGTTGCCGAGGGTGAACTGCAGCTCGGCCTGGCGCCCGTCGGCGACCAGCTTGAGCACGCAACTGGCCTGTTGCACTTCGCCGGCCTGGCGCACCCTGGCGTGGTTGAAGCGGATGAACTGCGAGTGCTCGCCGCTGTAGCTCAAGGTGAAATGCTCTGGCGCGCACACCGCGTCGCGCAGGCTGGCGACCAGGTGCTGGAAACTTTGCAGTGGGGTGGCAGCCATCAGGCGTCTCCTCCGAATACGTCGATCTGGCTGAATACGCAGGCGGGGGAGGCGTGGCCCACGCGTACCACCTGGTTCGGCTCGCCCTTGCCGCAGTTTGGCGTGCCCAGTACCTGCAAGGTGCTGGCGTCACCGACGGCGCTGAGATTGCCCCAGAACCGGGCGGAGATGCCGCGGTAGTTGGGGTTCTTGACCACGCCCTTGAGCTCGCCGTTTTCGATCAGTTGGCCCCATTCGCAGCCGAACTGGAACTTGTTGCGCGCATCATCAATCGACCACGAGCGGTTGGTGCGCATCAGGATGCCCTGCTCGATACCGCCGATCAGTTGCGCCAGGGTCTTGTCCCCCGGCTCGATGTTGAGGTTGGCCATGCGGTCGATCGGTGCGCGGTTCCAGCCGCAGGCGCGGCTGTTGGCCACCCCTTCAAGGCCGGAACGGAACTGCGACAGGGCACCACCGAGCGGGCGGACCAGCAAACCGTCCTTGATCAGGTACTGCTTGTGCGCAGCGCTGCCGTCATCGTCGTGGCTGTAGCTGGCAAGCTCTTCGCGGATCGACGGGTCGAAGGTCACGTTGAGCAATTTCGAGCCGTACTGCAGGCTGCCGAAGTCGCTGGCTTTGACAAAGCTGGTGCCGGCGTAATTACGCTCGTCGCCGAGGATACGGTCCATTTCCAGCGGGTGGCCGATCGATTCGTGGATCTGCAGCATCATCTGGTCGGGCATCAGCAGCAGGTCGCGCACACCACTGGGGGTGTTCGGCGCCAGCAGCAGTTGCAGGGCCTGCTCGGCGACTTTGGCCCCGGCACCCACCAGGCCGCAGCGCTCGATGACGTCGAGGCCGCCCTGCTGGCCGAAGTTCTCCCGGCCCAGGGTGCGGGTCTGGCTGTCCTGGCCGTCGAAGGCGGTGGTGCTGAAGCCCGGGTAGATAAAGCGCTGGGCCTGGCGCAGTTCGGCGCCGGCGGTGTTCAGGTAGATCTGCTCGATAGTGCTGATGCCAAGGCTTGCCTGCCAGTTCACCAGGCGGCTGTCGTCCGGCACGCTGGCAGATTCCTGGGCAAGCAGGGCGTAGCAGTCGGCCAGGGACGGGAAGGCTTGCTCAAGGTTGGGCGAGCAGTAATCGGCGCGGCCGGTGGCCAGTGGTTGCTCGCGCAGGTCGAGCAGGGCGCGCCCGGCGATTTGCCGGGCCAGTGCCTCAGCCTGCTCCAAGGCACGCTGCAAGCCGGCTTGCGAGAGGTCGGCGGTGGCGGCGTAGGTTTCTACGCCATTGACGCGCACGGTGAGCATCGCGCCTTCGTCGCGGCTGAGAAACGGCGGCTCGGCGATATTCTTGCGCACCGACAGGTGTTGCTGGCTTTGTTGCACATAACGCAGGGAGAAAAATTCGCCACTGCTGCGCAGGGCGGCGAAGCGCTGGCGCAGCAATGCGGTCAACTCGAACATGCGGGAACCTCCGTGTGCGCGGTGGTTCCCCCTCAGAACCACTCGTCGTGCATGCTCAGGCAGGTATCGTCACGGGCCGCGAGCAATGCCAGCTCATTATGGCAGCCCGGCACTTCCCAGGTCAGGAAATAACGCGCGGCCTGCAATTTGCCCAGGTAGAAGTCGCGATCGGCCGGGTTGCCCCGGGCCAGGCCTTGTTCGGCGTGGATTGCCTGCTCCAGCCAGCGCCAGCCGATCACGCAGTGACCGAAAGCCTTTAGATACAGCGCCGAGTTGGCCAGGGCGGCATTGACCTGGCCCTGGGCCAGATCGCCGAGCAGGCCGAGGGTCACTTCCTGCAGGCGATTGAGCAATTGCTCCAGCGGTACCCGCAGACGATCCAGGCTGCTGTGCGGATGGGCTTGCGCGCAGGTGCTGGCGATCAGGCGGACCAGTTGCTTGAGCCCGGCACCACCGTTCTGCGCCAGCTTGCGCCCGAGCAGGTCCAGCGACTGGATGCCGTGGGTGCCTTCGTGAATCGGATTCAGGCGGTTGTCGCGGTAGTACTGTTCGACCGGGTACTCGCGGGTGTAGCCATGACCGCCGAGAATCTGGATGGCCAGCTCGTTGGCCTTGAGGCAAAACTCCGAAGGCCAGGACTTGACGATCGGCGTCAGCAGGTCGAGCAGTTCATGGGCCTGCTGGCAAACCGTATCGCTTTCGCCGCTCTGGGTGTCATCGAACAGCCGCGCGGCGTACAGGCCCAGGTCGAAGGCGCCTTCGACGTAGGCCTTCTGGGTCAGCAGCATGCGCTTGACGTCGCTGTGATTGATGATCGGCACGGCAGCGGTGGCCGGATCCTTGTTGTCTGGCAGGCGCCCTTGCGGACGCTGGCGGGCGTACTCCAGCGAGTACAGATAGCCGGCATAACCAAGCATCACCGCGCCCATGCCGACGCCGATACGCGCCTCGTTCATCATCTGGAACATGCAGGCCAGGCCCTGGTGTGGCTTGCCCACCAGGTAGCCGACGCACTGGCCGTTGTCGCCGAAGTTCAGCGCCGTCGAGGTGGTGCCGCGCCAGCCCATCTTGTGGAACAACCCGGCCAGCAACACATCGTTGCGCGGGCCGAGGCTGCCGTCGGCGTTGACCAGGAACTTGGGCACGATAAACAGCGAAATGCCCTTCACCCCGGGCGGCGCATCGGGCAGCTTGGCCAGGACCATATGCACGATGTTCTCCGACAATGGATGGTCGCCGCCGGAAATGAATATCTTGTTGCCGCGCAGCCGATAGCTGCCATCGCCGGCTGGCTCGGCGCGGCTGCGAATATCGGCCAGGGACGAGCCAGCGTGCGGCTCGGTCAAGGCCATGGTGCCGAAGAAGCGGCCTTCGATCATCGGTTGCAGGAACAGGCGCTTCTGCTCGTCGCTGCCAAAGCTCTCAATCAGGTTGGCGGCGCCCATGGTCAGGAACGGATAGGCCGTGGTACCGGCGTTGGCTGCCTGGAAGTGGGCGAAACAGGCTTGCGAGAGCAAGGTCGGCAACTGCATGCCACCGGCTTCGAAGTCGCGGCTGGCGTTGAGAAAGCCGGCTTCAAGGAAGGCATCGACCGCAGGCTTGACCTCGGGGATCAACAGCGCTTCGCCATTTTCATAGCGTGGCTCGTGCTCATCGCCCTTGCGATTATGCGGGGCGAAATACTTCTCGGCGATGGTCCGCGCAGTGCTCAGAGCGGCATCGAAGGTTTCGCGGTTGTGCTCGGCAAAGCGCGGGCGTTGGGTCAGGGCCTCGGCATCGAGCACTTCGTAGAGTTCGAAGGCCAGGTTGCGGGCACTGAGCAGAGTCTCGGACATGGCGGCATTCCTGTCTGGGGATGGGCCGAGTCTAGGTAGTGACGTTGCTACTGCACAGTGAAATAGATGCGGGTGATGGCAAGGCACAAGGCGTTTGGGAATGTTCGTACCCTTGCTTCGGAGCCAGAGGGCAGATCTGTGATGCACGAGCAGGCTTAGATAGTCGGCCCATTACCGAAGGCCGTAGCCATGACCACTAACAGCACCGCTTCGATGAGCCCTGATCTCTCTGATGTTCCAGGCAGGGGGCCAATGTTCTTCGTCGTATCGATCAGAAAGATGATCGTGATGAACCTGTTCACCTTTGGCTTTTATTGGGCTTTTTGCCATTACCAAAGCTGGGCGCTCTACCGGCGGGAAACCGGGGAGCGAGTGTTACCGCTGGTAAGAAGCATCTTCGGCATTCTGTTTCTTTACAGCCTGCTGAGCAGGGTCGATCGGCAATTACACCTGTCTGGTCGTAGCTACAGGTGGTCACCGTTCTGGTTGGTATGCGCCTTGATCCTGCTGACAGCGCTCTCGTTGTGGGCAAACCAGATGATGGAGCTGGCGCCGCTGCCGTTGTTGAGTGCGGTATTGGCTATGGATGTCGTGATTCTTTGGGTAATGGCCAGGATTCAGAGGGCGATAAACACCTGCGTAGGCGACCCGAAAGGCCAGTCTAATTCCCGCTTGTCACTCCTGAATTGGGCCTGGATGTCGGTCGGGATTCTGGTTTGGATAGTGCTGGTGTCTTTTCTCGTGGTTTTGCTGGCAGGTTTTTTCATCGGGATCTTTGTTGATGTCTGAGGCCTTCGGTCGTCAGCCTATGAATCAGCTCCCACGTATGACCCGGTTTTGGTGGGGTGGGATGGATGCATTTTTTATAGTCTTTTATGTCCAGGGTAGTATTCGTGGCGGTCAGATCCCCTGGTTTTCGTCATTGCTTCCGAGGTCGTGAAGGCGGGTAGCCTGGGGTGGCTGGTGCGTCATCAACGTGCGAAGTTTCTGGGCTAGAAAGCATCGCGGGTCAAGCCCGCTCCTACGCTGTAGGAGCGGGCTTGACCCGCGATAGAGGCGCTGCTGGCTATCAGCCGATAGTCATCAGGCTCGCGTTACCACCGGCAGCAGCAGTGTTGACGCTCAGTGCGCGCTCGATTACCAGGCGCTCCAGGGCAATCGCGGTTTCACCCGACGACAGGCCGTGAACACCGACGATGGCGCCGGCGCGCTTGGCCACCTGCTCGCACACGGCGCGCAGTTGGTCGGAGTCGCCATGGTGGAGGACGGCGTCGAATATCACGTCATCCTTGTTCCAGTCGGCCACCAGTTGGATGCGCGCTTGCACTTCCTTCGGCAGGCGATTGCGCAGGGTCTTGCTCAGCTCGCCTTCCGGCCACACCGCCGAGCTGCCCACGGCCAGTACCGCCGCCAGTTGGGTCAGCAGGTCAGCTTCGACCTCGGCCAGGCACAGCACGTGCTCGCGCGGCAGGATGGTGTAGCTGTTGCGCTCGCCGGTCGGGCCCGCCAGCAGGCGGCTGATACCGCTTTGCGATTGCTGGGCGAACTGCTCGCACAGGCCGCTCAGGTCGTTCAGCTGATTGCTCGCCGCCCAGGCTTTGAGGGCTTGCAGCGGTTTGCTCAGGCTGTCGCGCAGGCGGGTGTCCGGGGCGTTTTCGCCATCGGTGCGCTGGAACGACTGCTCGATGGCGCCCGCCGGGCGGGTCGACAGCAGGCGGTACAGGTATAGCGGGCCACCGGCTTTCGGGCCGGTACCGGACAGGCCTTCACCGCCGAATGGCTGCACGCCGACCACGGCGCCGACGATGTTGCGGTTGACGTAGACGTTACCGGCATTGACGTTGTCGATGACCTTGGCAATGGTTTCGTCGATCCGGGTGTGGACACCCAGGGTCAGGCCGTAGCCGGAGGCGTTGATCTGCTCGATCAGCTGGTCGAGGTTCTTGCGGTTGTAGCGCACCACGTGCAGTACCGGGCCGAAGATCTCGCGCTGCAGTTCGTCGAAGCTTTCCAGTTCGATCAAGGTTGGCATCACGAAGGTGCCGCGCTTGATCTCTTCACCATCGGCGATTGCCATCTGGTACACGGTACGGCCTTTGTCGCGCATACCCTGGATGTGTTTCTCGATACCGGCCTTGGCTTCGGCGTCGATCACCGGGCCAATGTCCACGGCCAGGCGCTCGGGGTTGCCCAGGCGGCTTTCTGCCATGGCGCCCTTGAGCATTTCGATGACGCGGTCGGCAGAATCTTCCTGCAGGCACAGTACGCGCAGGGCCGAGCAACGCTGGCCAGCGCTGTCGAAGGCAGAAGATACGACGTCGATGACCACCTGTTCGGTGAGCGCCGAGGAGTCGACGATCATCGCGTTCTGGCCGCCGGTTTCGGCGATCAGCGGGATCGGACGGCCCTGGGCATCCAGGCGGCCGGCGATGTTGCGTTGCAGCAGGCGGGCGACTTCGGTAGAACCGGTAAACATCACGCCTTTGACCCGATCGTCACCGACCAGACGGGCGCCGACGGTTTCGCCGCGGCCCGGCAGCAGTTGCACTACGCCTTCGGGGATACCGGCTTCGAGCAGCAGGCGCACGGCCTGGGCGGCAACCAGCGGGGTCTGTTCGGCCGGCTTGGCCAGCACCGAGTTACCGGCGGCAAGTGCCGCGGCAACCTGGCCACTGAAGATCGCCAGGGGGAAGTTCCATGGGCTGATGCACACTACCGGACCCAGCGGGCGGTGAGCGTCGTTGCTGAAATCGTTGCGCGCCTGGACGGCGTAGTAACGCAGGAAGTCGACGGCTTCACGCACTTCGGCGATGGCGTTGGCGAAGGTCTTGCCGGCTTCGCGGGCGAGCAGGCCCATCAGCGGCTGGATCTCGGCTTCCATCAGGTCGGCGGCACGCTCCAGGATCGCGGCGCGTTCGGCCGGCGGGGTGGCCTGCCAGATCGGCGCGGCATTGAGCGCGCACTGGATGGCGTTGTCGACGTCAGTGACGTTGGCTTCCTGGACATGACCCACCACATCGCGCAGGTCAGCCGGGTTCAGCACCGGCGCAGCTGCTTCGGTGCTGGAAGCGCAACCGAGCATCGGCGCGGCTTTCCAGTCGTTGTGGGCGCTGGCCAGCAGGGCGCAGGACAGCGAAGCCAGGCGGTGTTCGTTGGCCAGGTCGATACCGGCGGAGTTGGCCCGCTCGGTGCCATACAGGTCACGCGGCAGCGGAATGCGCGGGTGCGGCAGGCCGGTATTGCCTTCCTGGGTGGCCATTTGCTCGATGGTGGCGACCGGGTCGGCGACCAGTTCCTGGATCGAGATCGACTGGTCGGCAATACGGTTGACGAACGAGGTGTTGGCGCCGTTTTCCAGCAGGCGGCGAACCAGGTAGGCCAGCAGGGTTTCGTGGGTACCGACCGGGGCATACACGCGGCACGGACGGTTCAGCTTGCCATCGGCGACCTTGCCGACAACCTGCTCGTACAGCGGCTCGCCCATACCGTGCAGGCACTGGAATTCGTACTGGCCCGGGTAATAGTTCTGGCCGGCGATATGGTAGATGGCCGACAGGGTGTGGGCGTTGTGGGTGGCGAACTGCGGGTAGATGACTTCCGGCACCGACAGCAGTTTGCGTGCACAAGCAATGTAGGAAACGTCGGTGTACACCTTGCGGGTATACACCGGGTAGCCTTCCAGGCCTTCGACCTGGGCGCGCTTGATCTCGCTGTCCCAGTAAGCACCTTTTACCAGGCGGATCATCAGGCGATGGCGGCTGCGGCGGGCCAGGTCGATGACGTAGTCGATCACATACGGGCAGCGCTTCTGGTAAGCCTGGATGACGAAACCGATACCGTTCCAGCCGGTCAGTTGCGGCTCGAAGCACAGGCGCTCGAGCAGGTCCAGGGACAGCTCCAGGCGGTCGGCTTCCTCGGCGTCGATGTTCAGGCCGATGTCGTATTGCTTGGCCAGCAGGGTCAGCGACAGCAGGCGCGGGTACAGCTCATCCATGACGCGCTCGTACTGGGCGCGGCTGTAGCGTGGGTGCAGGGCCGAGAGCTTGATCGAGATGCCCGGGCCTTCATAGATGCCGCGACCGTGGGAAGCCTTGCCGATCGAATGGATAGCCTGCTCGTAGGACGCCAGGTATTTCTGCGCGTCATGTTCGGTCAGCGCCGCTTCGCCGAGCATGTCGTAGGAATAACGGAAGCCTTTGGCTTCGAACTTGCTGGCGTTGGCCAGGGCTTCGGCGATGGTTTCGCCGGTCACGAACTGCTCGCCCATCAGGCGCATGGCCATGTCGACGCCCTTGCGGATCATCGGCTCGCCGCTCTTGCCGATGATGCGGCTGAGCGAAGAGGTGAGGCCGGATTCGTTGTGGGTCGAGACCAGCTTGCCGGTCAGCAGCAAGCCCCAGGTGGCGGCGTTGACGAACAGCGACGGGCTGTTGCCCAGGTGCGGCTGCCAGTTGCCGGTGCTGATCTTGTCGCGGATCAGGGCGTCGCGGGTGCCTTTGTCGGGGATGCGCAGCAGGGCTTCGGCCAGGCACATCAGCGCCACGCCTTCCTGCGACGACAGGGAGAATTCCTGCAGCAGGCCCTGAACGATGCCGGCACGGCCGCCAGCGCTCTTCTGGTTACGCAGTTTTTCGGCGATGCCGGCGGCCAGCTTGTTGGTGGCCTCGGCCATGGCGGCCGGCAGGCGCGCCTGCTCCAGCAGCATCGGTACCACTTCCGGCTCAGGGCGGCGGTAGGCGGCGGTGATGGCCGAGCGCAAGACCGATTGCGGCAGGATGCTTTCGGCAAATTCGAGGAAGCACTGGTGGGCGTGGTCGGCCTGTACTTCACCGGCATCGTCGGCATGAATGCCGGGCTGACCGTTGAGTTCGGTCAGGGTGGCGCCACCCTCGAGCTTCTCCAGGTAATTGAAGATCGCTTGTTTGATCAACCAGTGCGGCGTGCGATCGATAGAGGTCGCAGCTGCTTTGAGTCGCTCACGGGTAGGGTCGTCGAGTTTGACCCCAAGGGTGGTCGTCGCCATTTCTTATCCTCATTATTGCCACAGGCTGTGGCTTAAGCTGGCGCCAAGATTAGCCGTGCGCGATTTTGGGTGCAACCTAGTGCAACCCAAAATATGCAGGAAAAAAGTGCTACTCGTCCGGAGGGTAAAACCACACAGCAAAAATGGCTGTTTGTGGTGCGTTTTCTTCTGAAAACAGGTCTTCTTGCTCCAAAAGGGAGCAAAAACCCGCTGTTACGCAAAATTTCCGACGAGGTGCAACTTGATTGTAAAAACAGGTTGCACCCTCTTTGCGTTGTTGCATAGGATTCGCGGCCTGGGTGCAACCTCTTCGAGGCTGTCGCTACATAAAAACAAACGCCAGGGCGCAACAATGAGTGTAAGCAATCCAACCTTGATCACGTTCGTGATCTATATCGCGGCAATGGTGCTGATCGGCTTCATGGCCTATCGCTCTACCAACAACCTTTCCGACTATATTCTTGGCGGTCGCAGCCTCGGCAGCGTGGTTACCGCGCTTTCGGCCGGTGCTTCGGACATGAGTGGCTGGCTGTTGATGGGCCTGCCGGGCGCTATCTACATGTCGGGCCTGTCGGAAAGCTGGATCGCCATCGGCCTGATCATCGGTGCCTATCTGAACTGGCTGTTTGTTGCCGGCCGCCTGCGGGTGCAGACCGAGCACAACGGTGATGCGCTGACCCTGCCGGATTACTTCTCCAGCCGCTTCGAAGATAACAGCGGGCTGCTGCGGATCATCTCCGCCGTGGTGATCCTGGTGTTCTTCACCATCTATTGCGCCTCCGGCATCGTTGCCGGCGCCCGTCTGTTCGAAAGCACCTTCGGCATGTCCTACGAGACAGCGCTGTGGGCTGGTGCGGCGGCAACCATTGCCTACACCTTCGTTGGTGGTTTCCTGGCAGTGAGCTGGACCGACACCGTCCAGGCTACGCTGATGATCTTCGCCCTGATCCTGACCCCGGTTATCGTGTTGATCGCAACCGGCGGTCTTGACACCACCTTCGCTGCCATCGAGCTGAAGGACGCGGGCAACTTCGACATGCTCAAGGGCACCACTTTCATCGGCATTATCTCGCTGATGGGCTGGGGTCTGGGCTACTTCGGCCAGCCGCACATCCTGGCGCGCTTCATGGCCGCTGACTCGGTCAAGTCGATCGCCAAGGCCCGTCGCATCTCCATGACCTGGATGATCCTCTGCCTGGTAGGTACTTGCGCTGTGGGCTTCTTCGGTATCGCCTACTTCTCGGCGCACCCTGAAGTCGCAGGCCCGGTCACCGAGAACCACGAGCGTGTGTTCATCGAGCTGGCCAAGATCCTCTTCAACCCATGGATTGCCGGTGTCCTGCTGTCGGCCATCCTGGCGGCTGTCATGAGTACCCTGAGCTGCCAGCTGCTGGTGTGCTCCAGCGCCCTGACCGAAGACTTCTACAAGACCTTCCTGCGCAAGGGTGCCTCGCAGCTGGAGCTGGTCTGGGTCGGTCGCGCCATGGTGCTGCTGGTGGCCGTGGTCGCCATCCTGATCGCCTCCAATCCTGAGAACCGCGTGCTGGGCCTGGTCAGCTACGCCTGGGCCGGCTTCGGTGCTGCCTTCGGTCCGGTGGTACTGATCTCGGTACTGTGGAAAGGCATGACCCGTGACGGCGCACTGGCCGGTATCCTGGTCGGTGCGATCACCGTGGTGGTGTGGAAGCACTTCTCCATCTGGGGCCTGTACGAAATCATCCCGGGCTTCATCCTCGGCGCCCTGGCGATCTACTTCGTCAGCCGGGCCGGCAGCCCGTCGAAGGCGATGGTTTCGCGCTTCGAAGCCGCCGACGAGGCGTTCAAGGCCGGTCATTGATCGACTGTTGAGCTTCGCCTGACCACGGCCCGGCCTCGCAAGAGTCTTGTGGGAGCGGGCCTTGTCCCGCGATCGAGCGCGAAGCGGTCGCAATTCAGGTAGCAGCAGGTGGGCTGGCGGCATTGGTCTCATCGCGGGGCAAGCCCGCCCCCACTGGGCTTGACCCGCGATGGCTGACATCGCGGGTCAAGCCGCATCTGCGCATCGCCGCTCCCCCTGTTGTGCATGACAAGGTAAACTGCGCGGTCTTGCAGGAGTTGCCATGAACTATCGTCACGCCTTCCACGCCGGCAACCACGCCGACGTCTTCAAACACCTTGTGCTGACCCGCCTCATCGCCTTGATGTCGCGCAAGGAACAGCCGTTTGCCTACCTCGACACCCACGCAGGCCTGGGTCTTTACGACCTGCAGGGCGATCAGGCGACACGTACCGGCGAGTGGCTGGAAGGTATCGGCCGCCTCTGGGGGCGCGACGACCTGCCGGAAATCACCGCGGACTACCTGCGCATCCTGCGCAAGATGAACCCCGATGGCGAGCTGCGCTATTACCCGGGCTCCCCGGAACTGGCCCGACGCCTGGCCCGTCAGCAGGATCGCGTGCTGCTCAACGAGAAGCACCCCGAAGACGGTCGCCTGCTCAAAGACAACATGAAGAAGGACCCGCGCGTTGCCGTGCACCTGGGCGAGGGCTGGCATGTGCCGCGGGCCTTGCTGCCGGTGCAGGAAAAGCGTGCGGTGATGCTGATCGACCCGCCGTTCGAGCAGGCCGACGAGCTCAAGCGTTGCACCCAGGCGATGAAAGAGACCATCAGTCGCATGCGCCAGACTGTCGCGGCCATCTGGTACCCGATCAAGGACCAGCGCCAGCTGGTGCGCTTCTACCAGGACCTGACCAGCACCGGCGCGCCTAAACTGCTGCGGGTCGAGCTGTATGTGCACCCGCAGGACAGCCCGCAGGGCCTCAACGGCTCGGGCCTGGCCATCGCCAACCCGCCATGGGGCCTGGAAGAAGAACTGCGCACGCTGTTGCCATGGCTGTCGCAGGTGCTGGCGCAGACTCAGGGCAGCTGGCGGATGGATTGGCTGATCGCCGAATAAGCGCGGCAGGGGCGGTAGGCAATCAGACTTTGATTGCCCACAGTTACTGGCTAGGTGCTTTGAAGCGGGCCCGGATCAGGATGCTCGATGCTGCAGCGCTTGCCAGGAACAAGGCTCCGGGAAGTATTGTGGCGATAGACACGCTGCCATAGCTTGTCGTAACAAATAACCCAAGTAATGAAGTCGCTATTGTCGGAAGGTTTGCCAGCAGGCTCACTGATCGGCCTATCTCTTTGTGTCTTGTCTTATTGGCTAAAAAATTTGCAATGCTTGAGAGCGCGATGCTAGGTGCTCCAAGCATGGCGATAATAACCGTCCAGATTGCGGAGGCCGGCACCCCTCTGGTGTCGAGTGGATCGTCCAGGTTTTCAGGGATGCCTTGAACGGCCAATGTAAGGCTGATCCATGCTAGTGTCAGAAGTAATGAGGGTAGAAGTAGAGTTGCCGTCGTTATAAGGGTTGGCGCTTTCATGGGGTCGTTGAATAGTTGATTGGCAATGAGCCCGGCATTTCAATTTCGTAGCTCACTGCATTGGTGACTTTGAACATGCTTCTCAATGCCGTAGTAGCTGATTCGTCGAGAGGTATTCTGTGATCGCTTGCTTCTGCATCGTATAGATCGTTGTACGCTTTTGCCTGTCCCGAGAAGCTGACGTTTCCCTCGCTGTCTCGAGTTATTGTGCCAATAATTCGCAATGTTATATTGCCGAGATAGGTCCTGGCTGCGAACGAGTCTTGGCCTGTGTAATACGGTACATTGATGTCAATTTGTGTTGAGCCGATTTCTGCAGCCTCGATTAGACTCTTGAGTTCTGGGATTTTTTCGACGCTGGGAGAGATTCCGATGTCTTTCAGTGAGACTGTGGCTTTTGCCCCTTTGCCATAGATGGCATGCGCGATGGCTTTTGTGGCGGTAAAAATTCCTCCGGAAAATTGCACTTCGGTTGTCAGGGATGGTGATTTGTCTGCTCCGTAAGTATTAGCCCTGATGCGCCCCTTATGCCATGCCACTTTGTTTTCTAGTGTCGGGTCGAGCGCTTTTAGTTGGTCGGCGTGGTGGGCGCAAATAAGATCCAGGGTCATTAGGCCGGGGGAGAAAGGAGGCTTGTTGTATTGCGCTCTTTTTAGGTCGAGGCAAAGCATTGACCACCAATTGCCAGATAGATAAGCCTCGTTTCGCTGGCTCCACATTCTGGCAATAACCAGGGGGTGCCCTGGCGGTGTTTGTCCGCCTTTTGAAGTAGGGGTTCCATAGTCATCTGGGTAAACAATTGTGGGTGCAAGTTCAATTTGCATGTGTGTGCCCTTGTTTGTTGATGGTCGTCTGGTGTTGACTATCTAATTCTTATCGGGCTTTTGTGTATATATAGAAACTTCTCACGGCAATGTAAGTTGTTTCTTTTTCTTTTTCTTTTTCTTTTTCTTTTTCTTTTCGCTGAAGTCGTATGAGTGCATGCCGTTGTGGGGCTTTCGTTCGGGCAATGACCGCGCGGTGCCTTCATTCATCACCTGCGATCTGTCCAATTCCACCCGGTGCCGCGTTGCAGGTGAATGCGCTATAATCCCGCCCTTTCGCTGCCATCCGCCCTCCGGGCCGAGGCGCACTTTTACAGATTGAAGAGGCTAGACCCTTGGCATTGACGATTCTTGGCCTGTCCGGCGCCCTTAGTCATGACCCTTCCGCGGCCCTGTACATCGACGGCAAGCTGATTGCCGCCGCTGAAGAAGAGCGCTTCGTGCGCGATAAACATGCAAAGAACCGCATGCCCTACGAATCGGCGAAGTTCTGCCTGGAACAGGCCGGTATCAAGCCGTCCGACGTTGATGTGGTGGCGATTCCGTTCGCCCCGATCAGCCTGTTCGGCGAGGCTCGCTGGCACTACGCCAAGCGTTACTGGTACGCCCCGGACCGCGCCCTTGACGCGATCCTGATGGGCAACCGTCGCTACAAGCGCTACCGCAAGAAGATCGTCTGGTGCCTGGAGCAACTGGGCTTCGACCCGAAAAAGGTCAAGATCGAGCCGGTCGAGCACCACCTGGCCCACGCCTCCAGTGCCTACCACTGCTCCGGTTTCAAAGAGAAAACCGCGATCCTCGGTATCGACGGTAAGGGCGAATACGCCACGACCTTCTTTGGCTACGGCGAAAACGGCAAGATCCACAAGATCAAGGAATTCTTCGATCCGGACTCCCTCGGTGGCCTGTACGGCGCGATCACCGAGTTCCTCGGTTTCGAAATGCTCGATGGCGAGTTCAAGGTCATGGGCATGGCGCCTTACGGCGACGCCAGCAAGTACGATTTCTCGCGCCTGGCCTCGTTCGAAAACGGCGAGCTGGTGATCAACACCGACTACGCCAATGTCATCGGCCTGCGTCGTTATAAAGAGAAGGGCAAGGGTTTCTACTTCTCGCCAAAACTGATCGAGTGGCTGGGCCCGAAACGCGAAGGCGACATCGCCGACGAGCCGTACATCCACTACGCCGCGAGCATGCAGGCGCTGTTTGAGAAGCTCGCCCTGCAGATGATCGACCACTACCTGGGCGACATCCTCAAGGAGACCGGCAAACTGGCCTTCGCTGGCGGCTGCGCGCTGAACGTCAAGCTCAACCAGAAGATCATTGCCCGCCCTGACCTCAAGGAACTGTTCGTCCAGCCGGCTTCCGGCGACGCCGGCACCGCGGTCGGAGCTGCTGCTTATGTGTCCCACGCCCGTGGTGTACCGGTCGAGAAGATGGAGCACGTCTACCTCGGCCCTGCGTACTCCAACGAAGACGTGATCGCCGCCTGTGCCCGTCATCCGAGCCAGCCAAAATGGCGCAAGCTGGAGAACATGCCCGAGCAGATCGCCAAGATCATGGTCGACGGCAACCCGGTGGCCTGGTTCCAGGGCCGCATGGAGTTCGGCCCGCGTGCCCTCGGCGGTCGTTCGATCATCGGTTGCCCGAGCGTGGAAGGCGTTGCCGACCGCATCAACCACCAGATCAAGTTCCGCGAGCGCTGGAGGCCTTTCTGCCCGTCGATGCTCGACACCGTCGCGCCGCAGATGATCAAGATCGATCACCCGGCGCCGTTCATGACCTTCACCTTCGAAGTGGCTGAAGAGTGGAAGACCCGCGTGCCGGAAGTCGTCCACGAAGACGGCACCTCGCGCGCCCAGGTGCTCAAGCGCGAGTACAACCCGCGCTACTACGACATGATGAAGGCGCTGGAGACCCTGACTGGCAACGGCGTGTCGCTGAATACTTCGCTCAACCGTCGTGGCGAGCCGATGATCTGCTCGCCGACCGATGCGCTGAACATGTTCTTCGGCTCGGACCTGCAGTACCTGATCATGGAAGACATCCTGGTGGTCAAGGACGGCGCGGACACTTATGACGTCCAGGGCTGAAAAACGCGTCCTGCAGTTCTGTCATGGTTATGACGGTCCGTTCCTGGACTGTGCGCGCCAGTACGCCAGCCTGTTCGACGGTAGCGGCTACAAGGTCACCACGGTGTTCCTGACCGGCGCTGCCGACCCTCAGGTCGCGGCCGGCTGCGCCTCGGACGAGGTGATCTTCCTCGAGTTCAGCTCCAAGGCCATTCGTGGCCTTAAGCTGGGGGCGATCCGCGCCTTGCGGCGGATCGTCGCCAGCCGCCAGTTCAGCTTCTGCATCGCGCACCGCTTCAAGCCGATCTATATCGCCTTGCTCGGCAGCAACTTGCCGGTGATTGGCGTGCACCACGCCTTCGGTGACTACCTGCGTGGCAGCCGCCAGCTGTTCGCCAACTTGTTCAGCAAACGCTTGAGCCTGCTCGGTGTTTCTGACGCAGTGCGCGACGACATGCGCAAATGCCTGCGCAAGTGGCCGGCCGAGCGTATCCAGACCCTCTATAACCGCATCGACATCGAGGCGCTGCAGGCCAGCCAGGTGTCCGCCGCGCAGGCGCGCGAGGCCCTGGGCCTGGACCCGCAAGCGTGGATCGTCGGCAACGTCGGCCGCCTGCATCCAGACAAAGACCAGGCCACCTTGCTGCGTGGTTTCGCCCAGGCCTTGCCGCAACTGCCGGCCGGCGCTCGCCTGGCCATTCTTGGCAAGGGTCGCCTGGAGCAGCAACTCAAAGAGCAGGCCGCCGAACTGGGAATCGCCGCGCACGTGGATTTTCTCGGTCAGGTGCCTGACGCTCGTCGCTACTTTCGTGCTTTTGACGCCTTCGCCTTGAGCTCCGACCATGAGCCGTTCGGCATGGTCCTGCTCGAAGCCATGGTCGCCGGCGTGCCGCTACTGGCTACGGCCTGCGGCGGTGCGGTCGAGGTGGTCGAGGGTGTCGGCATCCTCTTCCCGCTGGGCGACGCCGAGCGTCTTGGGCAAGGTTTGCAGCACCTGGCCGCACTGGATGCCGGGCAGCGCCAGGAGTGCGCCGGGCGCATGCTTGAGCGTTTGCGTGAGCGCTTCTCCGATGCCGCAGTGCGCGAGGCCTTCTGGCAACTGCCGCACGTTCGTGCCCTGACAGCGGAGGCTTGATGCTCAACCATATTCAAGGCTGGCGCGAGCGCGGCTGGACGCAGATCGATGCGCCAACCTACGCCCAGGCCTGGGAAAAATTTGGCGGCAGTGTCGCCACCCATCCACTGGTTGTTGAACAGCTGGCTGACCTGGCGCAGATCCCGGTGCGTTACCTGGGCTGGGAGCAAAACGGCGAGCTCAAGGCTGCGATTCCCACCTGGGGTCGCTACCTGGCGCTGTCCAAAGATGTGCTTAAGCGTCAGGGCAAAAAAGGCCTGTACGACCTGGGCAATGCCGAGCTGATTCTGCCCGCCGCTACCGATGCCCAGGCGCCGCTGCGTCATGCCGGGCGTTATCTGTCCGAGCTCAACCAGGGCCGTTTTGCCAACCTCAAGGCGCAGGCCGAATCGCTGGCCATGGCCCGTACGCCGGAAGACCTGTCGAAGAAGTTTCGCTACAACCAGCGACGCGAACTGCGCCTGCTGGAAGAGGCGGGCGGCCAGGTGCGGCCGGTCACGGATTTTTCCAGTAGCGAACTTGCGGCGATCTACTGCGACCTGTTCCAGCGCCGCTGGGAGTTCCCGGCCACCGGAGCCGAGCGCATGGCCGAGGTGATCGAGCGCCTGCGCGAGCTGTTGATCGGTTCGGTGCTGTTTCTCGACGATGCGCCGATTGCCATCCAGCTGGTTTACCGGGTCGAAGCGCCGGAGTGGATCAGCGTTGAATACATCAACGGTGGTGTTGACCCACAAACCAAAGCCTTCAGCCCGGGCAGCGTGCTGAGCTTCCTCAATACCCAGGCTGCCTGGGAAGATGCCCGTGCGCGTAACAAACCGCTGCGGTTCTCCTTCGGCCGTGCCGATCGCGAGTACAAGGACCGTTGGTGCAACCCCGTGCCGGTGTTTCAGGTGTGAGCCGCAAGCAGCAGTTGCTCAAGCGCCACCGGCGCAATAAGCGCCTGGGGCTGCTGATTGGCCTGCTGGTGCTGCTCGCCCTGGGCGTTTTTGTCCAGTGGTGGCTGCCGCTGCTGCTGGTGCCGTTGTTGTGGGTGGCCCATGAGGCGTGGTTTGCCGACCACCTGTTCTATTCACCAGCTGAAGACTATCAGTATCAGTTCCCTCCAGACTGCCTGGCCTATCCGCTCGAGTTGGTCGACGGCTTGCTGCGTCTGCCATCGCCGCTGCCGCTTGGCGCCGAGCAAACGCTGATTTTGCAGTTGCGCCTCAAGAGCAATTGGCTGGGGCGGTTTCTTGATCCTGCGGTAAGCCTGGGCAGTGACGACGTTCAGACGTTCGAGCGGGGCGTGAACGGCCTGCGTTACCTGAACCTCACTGGGCTGGCCGAGGCGTTGATGGCTGGACAGTTGCGCCTGCGTGGCCGGCATTGCCGCCTGGTGGGCGAGGCAACGCTATGGGTTGCACCAGAAGCCGATCTTCGCCAGCGCCGGGTCATGGTCATTGCGCCCCATGCCGATGATGCCGAGCTCGCAGCCTTTGGCTTCTACAGCCAGGCCGAGGAGACCTGGGTGGTGACCTTGACTGCCGGTGAAATCGAAGCCGAACACTACCAGCAAATGGGCCTGGAAAAGGCCGATGCTGCGCGCCTGAAAGGCCGTTTACGAGCCTGGGACAGCATCGCTGTGCCGCGTTGGGCCGGGGTGCCCGAGTCTCGCTGCGTGCAGCTGGGGTATTTCTGCTTGCAACTCCCGGCCATGCAGGCCGCGCCTGCAGAGCCAATGGCTTCGCGCGAGGCCGGGCTTGCCGATACCCGCCTGTTTCGCCAGTTCAACCCGCTGACCCTGCCGGGTGATGAAGACGGCGCGCCAACCTGGAACAACCTGCTGGCCGATCTGCGTGCACTGTTGCTCAGGGCCCGGCCGCAGGTGCTGGTGATGCCGCACCCGACCCTCGATCCGCACCCTGATCATATCTGCGCCCAGGCTGCTGTGCTCGAAGCGCTGCAAGGCCTTGAGTGGCAGCCTGAAACCCTGCTGTGCTATGCCAATCACCTGCATGACAACGACCGCTGGCCCATGGGTGATAGCGGTGCAGGCATTGCTTTGCCGCCGCAACTGCAAGCAGCCCAGGCCTGGTCTCCCTACTGCCTGGTGCTGGGCCTGCCCGCCCAGCGCGACAAAGCCATGGCCCTGGGCATGATGCACGACCTGCAGCCGCCTGCGCCGTTCAAGCGCCGCCTGCGCCGCCTGCTGCAACGCTGGCTGGCCGGGCGTCGTCCTTCGCCCTATGGCGAGAACGAATTCTTTCGCAAGGCTGTGCGTCGACACGAATTGTTCTGGCGTCGTGAGCTCTGATCACGATGCTACAAGATTGAAAGCTGTGGCCTGAGCGCCGCAAGGAAGACAATGAAAGTTCTATTTCTGGTGCAGAAAGAACAACGGGCGATCCTCGACCGTTTGTATGACGGCGTTGCTGCGCACAGCGACTGCGACCTGCGCTGGCTGAGCAGTGACGAGCAGCGCAACCTGCGCCGCTACTTCCGCCGCGAAGTCGACGTCGACAAGTACGACCGGATCGTGTTTTTCCTGCGCTTCAAGCAAGAGATTCGCCAGGTCGGTTTCATTCGTACGGTGCCCAATCTGGTCATCCTCGAACATGATGCCTACCAGAACTACATCCCCTGCAAGTACACCGGCAAGTTCAGTGCCCATTACCGCCAACTGCCTTGGGCGCGGGTCATCAGTTCCGGTTACATGGTCAGTGAGCGCCTGCGTCAGGAGGGTTTCGATGCCGAGTTCGTACCCAAGGGCTACGACCAGCAGCTGTTGGCCGACCAGGGTCGTGAACGGGATATCGAGCTGGCTTTTGTCGGCAGCACCAACAGCGTTGCCTACAGTGGCCGCAAGGCGTTGCTCGATGAGTTGGCGCAGGTGGAAAACCTGCTGGTAACCCGTACCAAGTCCGGTGAAGAGTATTGCGACACGCTCAACCGCATCCGTTTTTTTGTTAGCGCGGATGTCGGCATGGGCGAATACATGATCAAGAATTTCGAGGCGATGGCCTGTGGCTGCGTTTTGCTGGCCTTTGACCAGGGTGAGGCGGAAAATCGCGCCCTGGGTTTGAAAGACATGCATAACGTGGTGCTCTATGACAGCATTGCCCAGTTGCAAGAGAAGCTGAAAGTATTGCGTGCCGACCCCGGGCTGGTCGAGCGTATCGGCAACAACGGCCGTGATCTGGCCGTCTCGCAATTCAGCTTCGCCCAGGTAGGTCGTAGCATCGTGGAAAAAATGCAGCCACCTCTTCGTCCCCGCCCAGCCCTGACCGGCTGGCAACGCTTGCGTTTGAGACTGGGCATATGAGCCGGCTGTCCTGAAACCAGGCAAGTAGTCTCGAACATTTGAATACAGTTTATGGGGAGGGAGTCCGGTGCGATTCTGCCAAGATAGCGACGTAACACTGGTTGTCACCAGTTGCGGACGCTTCGATTTGCTAAAACTTACGCTGGAAAGCTTTGACCGCTTCAATACCGCGCCTATTCGTGAAGTGTTCATCACCGAAGATTCGGGAGATGACGCTGTTCACCAGGCTGTGCCCGAGCATTGGAAGCCGCACTGCAAGGTCTTCGTCAATCGTCCGAAACTGGGTCAGCTGGCCTCGATCGATCTCGCTTACAGCCATGTAAAAACCTCTTACATTTTCCATTGTGAAGATGACTGGGAGTTCTACCGTCCTGGCTTCATCGAAGACTCGCAAGCGATCCTGGCGGTCAGCCCTGAGCTGCTTCAGGTCTGGTTGCGCAGTTATGTCTATGACCTGAAGTTGCATAGCCCCTACATTCACCTTGGTGAGCGCCAGGTGATTGCCGGTGTGCCCTGCTACCCGTTGTTGTCGGACAAGCCTGAGTGGCAGAGCTTTTCTCTGAACCCGGGGTTGCGCCGTTTGAGCGATTATCAGCGCTGTGCGCCGTTCGCCGCCTATGCTGGTGAAAAGGCACTGTCAAAGCGCTATGCAGAATTGAACCTGACCGGCGTGAGCCTGGAAGGTGATGCCGTGTTGCATACCGGCTTTGGCATGCACGTCAGCCTGCCTGAAGAGCGTCAGCGCAAAGCACGCCGGCGTCAGCGCGAGCGGGTCAAGCTGGCTGCTGCCTTGTTGATCGGTTTGGCAGTGGGAGTGGCTATTGGCTTTCTTGCGAATTGATTCAACTGGCTTGCCAGTGATCCAGTCCGATACAAGGGGTACATCCCCGTGAATATCGTCAACATTATGTGGGCTGGCGGTTCGCCGTATGTCTCGGTGCACAAGGTGCATCAACAAATTCTGTCCCAGGCCGGGCCTGGGGCGAAAATCAGCAGTTGGCTGCTGCAGGGGCAGGGTGCCTGCTATGGCGGTGAGTCAACGCGCGAGTGGCATTTGTCCCATCGCCTGCTCAAGGGGCGGCATGTCTGGCGCGCATTGCGCCCCTGGTTGCGGGGGCGGTTTCGCGATGCGCTGGAACAAGCCAATGCTCAGGTGCTGTTGCTTGACGGGTTGGGCGTGTCGCGTTTGATACTGCCGCTGCTCAAGGTCATGCCGGACTTGCGGGCAACCGTCGTGTTTCATGGCAAGACCCGCCTGCGCCGGGCCGATATTGCCTTGTTGCGCGCTTTTCCTGCCTCTCGGCTGACGTTTGTCGCCGTCTCACAAACCCTTGCCGATGCATTGGAGCAAGACCTCGGGGTGCCGGTGCAGGTGTTGCGTACCGCCCTTGAACCAGATGGCTTTCGTCGCAACTTGCTAGGCCGGCAACAGGCACGTCAGGCGCTGGGGCTCGCGGAGCACGGCGTACGTGTCCTGGGCGCAGTCGGCCGGTTGGTCGATAGCAAGGGTTTTGACTACTTGCTCGATGCCTTTGCCCAGGCTGCTCGGCAGCAAGCTGATCTGCGCCTGGTGATCCTCGGTGAGGGCGGCTTGCGCTCACAGTTGCAGGCGCGGATCCAGGCGCTTGATCTGGCTCAGAAAGTCTCGATGCCAGGGCACTGTGTCGGGCTGGAAAAGCTCTACAGGGCATTTGACTGGCTGTTGATTCCTTCGCACTCCGAAGGGTTGGGCCTGGTGCTGCAAGAGGCGGTAATGGCCGATGTGCCTGTCCTGTGCAGCGAGTTGCCGGTGTTTCGCGAGCAGTTGGGAATCGCAGGCTACTATGCGCCGGCGGGTGATGTCGGCGCCTGGAGCAACGCGATTGCCGCGTGCTCGGATCTTCAGGCAAGCACTGTTGCCAACGCTCAATACCAGGCCCTGCAGCCCGAGCAGGCCTGGCAACGCTTCAGTCAGGCTTCCAGGGCGTTACTGGGCAGGGCCTGAGTTCTTTACGGCAGCAGTGCGCGCTCAAGCTCAGCCAGGGGAAACTGGTCAGCCAACTGTTCCCGGGCAATGTACCGGGCAAAATGTTGCACGTTGCGTCGAATCATTCGGCTGGACAACGGGGCTCGCAGGAAACGCATGTCGGCGACATCGATCAAGCCAAGTTGCTGCTCAGGCGTAACAACAATGTTGCCAAGGTGCAGTGAGCGGAAGTAAATACCCGCCTGATGCAGGTGGCGCACCAGTCCGATCAGATCCGGAAGGCGTTCCTGCCAGCTGAAACCGGGCTCGCGAGACAGCTGGCTCAAGGTTTTGCCGGGCAGTGGACGGTACAGTACCGCCGTCATTCCAGGTGCGTCCAGCTTGTAGTACTCCAGCACCTCAAGCGTAGGAATTCCCTTTTTCTTTAGCATCACCGCGTTATCGATAAAGCGTCGGGAGTAAGGTCGCAGCAGCGCAGATGAAATTAACCGCTTGCGCCTGAAGAGCTTGAGGATATTGCCGTCTGTTAACAGGTAGACTTTAGCGCCGTAGCTGTCGGCCTCCAGTATCTGGGCACCAAGCGTCAGCTGATTGAAGTCGACTTGGGGGAGCCGGGAACATTGCATGGTAGGGGCCTTGTTAGCGGGCAAGCAAAATGACCGGCAATAATGCCGAAAAGTTCAGGGTTGCACCATGCCGGTGTTGTTGAATCAATGGGGAAGTGCATGATGTATTCGAGGCGCTGGGCGCAGGCCTGGCTGGCAATTGGCTTTTTCTGGTTTTTGGTGGGCATTGCCCTGGCGCCAAGCAACAAGCTTTACCAGCAAGGGCTGGTTGCGTTTCTGTGGCTGCCTACGCTGGTCATGCTGTGGTCTGCCCGCGCATTGCTGGTCGAGCTTTGGCATGCACAAAAGGCACTGTGCCTGGCGTTGCTGCTGATGCTCGGCTGGACCGCTTTGAGCTTGTCGTGGGCCGCCACAGAGGAGCCCGGGCGTGAACTCAAGCGCCTGCTGTACATAGCGGTATTCCTGCTGTTCTTCCCCCTGTTGGCCCAACTCGGGGAGCAGCGCATTCGCCTGCTGATGCTTCTGGGTGGGGCGGGGCTGGCTATCGGTGCCGTATTGTCGATCGTGCAGTTTTATCTGGTCCGCGGCGAGGAGTGGGCATCCAGGCTGTATGGCATCGGTGAAATTTCCCACCCAATCCTTGGTTCTTACGTCATCGGCGCAGCGATTGTCTGGATGATCCATTGGCCAGTTAAACAACGCCTGATGCAGTTGCTCTGGGGTGTTGCCCTGCTCTGCCTGGGGGCGTTCGTGTTGTTGTGCCAGAGTCGTGGTGCGGCCTTGGGCTTGCTGATCACGATGCTGGCCATGCCGCTCTGGTGCCGTGACCGCAGAAGCCGGGTGATTGCTGCAACAGCGCTGGTAGGCGCTGCCATTGGTTTTGCGCTGTTGTACTCGCTGGTCATGTACCGAGGGGCGTCCTACCGGCCGGAGATCTTCGAGGTAAGCCTGCAGATGATCGGTGAACATCCCTGGACCGGCCTGGGCCTGGGGTCGTTCTACTCCATCAGCGCCGCCGGTATGCAGTTCGACCACACCCACAACATGTTCACTCACATTGCCATCGAACTGGGTATCCCCGGCATGCTGTTGTGGCTGGCGGTGTGGCTGTGCACCTTGCGCGAAATCTGGAAAGCCCGCGATACAGCCTTTGGCAAAGGTCTGATGGGCCTGTGGTTGTTCTCGACCCTGGCCATGCAGTTCGACGCCGCAAGCCTGACCGGCACCCCGCGTGCAGAGTGGTTCATCAGCTGGCTGCCGGTCGGCCTGGCCACTGTCCTGGTCTGGGTACGTGCCCGGGCGCCAGGCTGTGATAAAATTTCCGGTTCTATCTGAACAGCGAGCTCGACGATGGCCGAAACACCGCGAGAGGCGGAGCAGAGCTCCAGCCTGAAAATCTACTTCCGGCTGCTGAGCTACGTGAAGCCGTATATCGGCATTTTTCTGCTGAGTATCATCGGCTTCGTGATCTTTGCCTCGACCCAGCCGATGCTGGCCGGCATCCTCAAGTACTTCGTCGATGGCTTGAGCAACCCGCAGGCGGTGTTGTTCCCCAACGTGCCGTATCTCAAGGACCTGCAACTGCTGCAGGCCGTGCCGCTGCTGATCGTGCTGATCGCCGCCTGGCAGGGTCTGGGCTCGTTCCTGGGCAACTACTTCCTGGCCAAGGTTTCCCTGGGTCTGGTTCACGACCTGCGGGTCGAGTTGTTCAACAAGCTGCTGGTGCTGCCCAACCGCTACTTTGACAGCCACAATTCCGGCCACCTGATTTCGCGCATCACCTTCAACGTGACCATGGTCACCGGTGCTGCGACCGATGCCATCAAGGTGGTGATCCGCGAAGGCCTGACCGTGGTCTTCCTGTTCATCTACCTGCTGTGGATGAACTGGAAACTGACCCTGGTGATGCTGGCGATCCTGCCGATCATCGCCGTAATGGTCGGTACCGCGAGCAAGAAATTCCGCAAGCAGAGCAAGAAGATCCAGGTGGCCATGGGTGATGTCACCCATGTTGCCTCGGAAACCATCCAGGGCTACCGCGTGGTGCGCAGCTTCGGTGGCGAGAGCTACGAGCAGCAGCGCTTTGCCAACGCCAGCCAGAGCAACACTGACAAGCAGCTGCGCATGACCAAGACCGGCGCGGTGTACACGCCGATGCTGCAACTGGTGATCTACACCGCCATGGCGGCATTGATGTTCCTGGTGCTGTTCCTGCGCGGCGAGGCTACTGCCGGTGACCTGGTAGCCTACATTACCGCAGCGGGCCTGTTGCCCAAGCCGATTCGGCAGTTGTCGGAGGTTAGCTCGACCATCCAGAAAGGCCTGGCCGGTGCCGAAAGCATCTTCGAGCAACTGGACGAGGCGCCGGAGGTCGACAGCGGCACCGTCGAGCTGGACCGTGTGGTCGGGCGTCTCGAGGTGCGCAACCTGAACTTTACCTATCCGGGTACTGACCGCCAGGTGCTGACCGATATTTCCTTTACCGCAGAGCCCGGGCAGATGATCGCCCTGGTGGGGCGTTCAGGTAGCGGCAAGTCGACCCTCGCGGCACTGATACCACGCTTCTATCACCACGATGACGGACAGATCCTCCTCGACGGCGTGGAGATCGAGAACTACCGCCTGCGCAACCTGCGCAAGCACGTCGCCCAGGTGACCCAGCACGTGACCCTGTTCAACGACACCGTGGCCAACAACATCGCTTATGGCGACCTGGCCGGGGCGCCGCGGGCCGAGATCGAAGCCGCTGCCGCCGATGCCTATGCCAAGGAGTTCGTCGAGCAGTTGCCGCAAGGCTTCGACACCCAGGTCGGTGAAAACGGCGTGCTGCTCTCCGGTGGCCAGCGCCAGCGCCTGGCGATTGCCCGGGCGTTGCTCAAGAATGCGCCATTGCTGATTCTCGACGAGGCCACGTCGGCCCTGGATACCGAGTCCGAGCGACACATCCAGGCAGCCCTGGATCATGTGATGAAAGGCCGCACCACCCTGGTGATCGCCCACCGCCTGTCGACCATCGAGAAGGCCGACATGATCCTGGTCATGGACCAGGGCAAGCTGGTCGAGCGTGGCACCCATACCGAGCTGCTGGCAGCCAACGGCTTTTACGCCAGGCTGCACGCCATGGGCCTGGACGAGCCGGCCAAGGTCGACATCACCTGAGTCAACCGCGCCGGGGCCTTGTGCCCCGGCAGCGTTTCCCTGGAATGCCTGGCAACAAGGCGGTAAACAAGCCGTCGCTTTGCCTGTGCTAATATCCTGCCCCTGTTAATTATTTTGTATATGGGTTGCCCATGAAGTTGTCCATGCCGCGTTTCGATCAAGCCCCGGTACTGGTGGTGGGCGATGTCATGCTCGACCGCTACTGGCATGGCGGTACCTCACGGATTTCACCTGAAGCGCCGGTGCCGGTGGTCAAGGTCGAACAGATCGAGGACCGTCCGGGCGGTGCTGCCAACGTCGCCTTGAACATTGCAGCCCTGGGGGCTCCGGCGGCGCTGGTCGGGGTGACCGGCCAGGACGAGGCTGCCGACAGCCTGGCCAACAGCCTGCAGGCTGCCGGTGTGCGCTCGATCTTCCAGCGCATCGCCCATCAGCCGACCATCGTCAAGCTGCGGGTCATGAGCCGCCACCAGCAGTTGCTGCGTATCGATTTCGAAGAACCCTTCGCCACCGACCCGCTGTCCCTGGGCGCCGAGGTCGATACCTTGCTCGACGGCGTCAAGGTGCTGGTGTTGTCGGACTACGGCAAGGGCGCGTTGAAAAACCACCAGAGCCTGATCCAGGCCGCCCGCGCCAAAGGCATTCCGGTGCTGGCCGACCCCAAGGGCAAGGATTTCTCGATCTACCGAGGCGCCAGCCTGATCACCCCGAACCTCAGCGAGTTCGAAACCATCGTTGGCCGTTGTGCCGACGAGGCCGAGCTGGTGGCCAAGGGTGCCCAGCTGATGAGCGAGCTGGAACTGGGCGCCTTGCTGGTGACCCGTGGCGAGCACGGCATGACTCTGCTGCGCCCCGATCACCCGGCCTTGCACTTGCCGGCCCGGGCCCGTGAAGTGTTCGACGTGACCGGTGCCGGTGACACGGTGATCTCGACCCTCGCCGCCGCCATCGCCGCTGGTGAAGAGCTGCCTCATGCGGTCGGCCTGGCAAACCTTGCCGCCGGTATCGTGGTGGGCAAGCTGGGTACTGCAGCTATCAGTGCCCCCGAGCTGCGCCGCGCGATCCAGCGCGAAGAGGGTTCCGAGCGTGGCGTACTGAGCCTCGACCAGTTGCTGCTGGCCATCGACGATGCCCGCGCGCACAACGAGAAGATCGTCTTCACCAACGGCTGCTTCGACATTCTCCATGCCGGCCACGTGACCTACCTGGAGCAGGCCCGGGCCCAGGGCGATCGCCTGATCGTCGCGGTCAACGACGACGCCTCGGTCAGCCGCCTTAAAGGCCCGGGCCGGCCGATCAACAGCGTTGACCGGCGCATGGCCGTACTCGCTGGCCTCGGCGCCGTGGACTGGGTGATCAGCTTCCCTGAGGGCACCCCGGAAAACCTGCTGAGCCAGGTCAAGCCGGATGTGCTGGTCAAGGGTGGTGACTATGGCATCGACCAGGTGGTCGGCGCCGATATCGTCAAGGCCTACGGCGGTACCGTGAAGGTGCTGGGGCTGGTGGAAAACAGCTCGACCACCGCCATCGTCGAGAAGATCCGCAAGAACTGAAGCATCGCGGGGCAAGTCGCCCCGCACTCGGTTCTACTTGCGCAGCCCGCCACGCGCCATCTGCAACAACTCCCGTGCCCTGCCGGTCAGCCGCTTCAAGCCGCTGTCCGGTTTTGCGGGTGTCAGGCCTTGCTGCCTGACCCAATCCTTCCAGCGAATCCGCTCATCCCTGACCAGCCAGCCATCCTGTTGGGCAAAGCTTTCTGCCAGGTACAGCCCGCGGGTGCTGGCCGGCACCAGGCGATCCTTGCTCAGGGTGTAGAGCTCGGCGCGTGGCTGGCCGTCTTCCAGCGGCATCAGGTACAGGTCGGGGCGTTTACGGTTGAGGCGCGCGACCAGTTGGTCGCCTTCAAGGCGTTCGTCGACGTGGAACAGGCTCAGTGACTTGGCCTCGCGTGGTACTTGCAGACACAGGTCGTAGATCAGTTGCAGCGAGGCAGTTGGCAAGTGCACATATGCCCGTGGCCGTTCCAGCAATTGCAGGTTGGCGCAGCGTACCGGCCGTGCGGCGCCGGACTGCGGCGTCAGCACAAAGGGCAGGGCTTCGCGGTAGTGCAGGGCGTCGGCGTAGGGCGCCGGCAGCCAGGTATCGTTGAAGCGCCCGCCCAGCCAGCCTTCCGGGGTTTCCAGCAGGCATTCCTCGGCCACCTCCTGAATTGCCGTATGCAGCGGCAGGTTCAGCTCCTGGGCCGGCACATAGCCTGAAATCAGTTTCAGCACGACATCGCCACGGTCCTGGCGGCGCTGGCGTACCAGCACCCAGTAATCGCGGTTCTGCCAGCGCAGGGTCAGGCGCACCGAGACGCCGAGGTTGGCCAGTTCGACAGCAAAGTGCTGGCTGTCGGCAACCTGGATCGGCTTGCGCCGTTGCAGGGTCTGGGCGAAGTTCAGCGGCATGCCGATGCTCTGGTACACCAGCCCTTCGGGGCTGGCCTCGACGTGCAAGGGCAGGGTCTTGAAGTTGCTCGGGTTCTTGCGGATCAGCGTTCGCGGCATGTCGGCTCCGTCTTGCGTTGGGGTCGGCCGCGGCGGCGGCGTGAGTGTCAGCGGCGCAGCACCTTGGCAACGGTTGCCACGTTATGGGCCAGGTGCAGCGGATTGATGGTGCCGACAATAGCACTGCTGACTCCGGGGTGGGCGAACAGCAGTTCGAAGCTGGCACGCACGGGGTCGACACCGGGGCTAAGGCACACATGGCCGCTGGCCAGGGCCTTTTTCACCAGGATCGCCTTGCCGTGGTTGGCGGCGTAATCAATCACCGGCCGTTCGGCCTGCTCGTTCAGATTGTAGGTGACCATGGCGCAATCGCCGCGCTCGAGCGCCTTGAGACCGCCCGCTGCGGTTTTGCCGGACAGCCCGAAACCACGGATCTTGCCCTCCTGCTTGAGGGCTTCGAGGGTTTGGTAAACCTCCTCGTGCTCAAGGATGTGCAAGTCGTTGCCGTCGGAATGCACCAGTACCAGGTCGATGCAGTCGGTTTCCAGGCGCTTGAGGCTACGCTCGATGGAAAAGCGCGTGTGCGCTGCGCTGAAGTCGAATCGCGACTGGCCGTCCTCGAACTCCTCGCCGACCTTGCTGACGATCACCCACTGGTGGCGCTGGCCGCGTAATAGCGGGCCGAGGCGTTCTTCGCTGCGGCCATAAGCGGGTGCGGTATCGATCAGGTTGATGCCCAGCTCGCGAGCCTGGGCCAGCAGCATCCGTGCTTCGTGGTCGTCAGGAATAGTGAAGCCGCTGGGATATTTGACGCCCTGGTCGCGGCCAAGCTTGACCGTGCCCAGGCCCAGTGGCGAAACCGTCAGACCGGTACTGCCGAGGGGCCGATGCAAATCGTGCAGGCTCGGCAGGCTCATGGCAGCAGTTGCTCCCACACCGGCAGGGCCATGGGCGGTCGCGGCAATTCGGGCAGGGCCGGCTGGCCGCCTGGCTTGATGCCGTCGCGCTCAAGGTTGGCCAGCACCCGGTCACTGAAGTCCGGCGCCAGGGCCAGCTTGGTCGGCCAGCCCACCAGCAGGCGTTGCTGCTCGGCGAGGAAGGCGTTGTCGGGGCGCACCAGGCCCGATTGCGCAGGCTCGGCGCGGTCGATGCGCACGGTGGCCCAGCGCACCTGGCTGAGGTCGATCCAGGGCAGCAGGTTGCTGACTTCTTTTTTCGCCGCGGCAATCTGCGCTTCAGGCTCGCGGGCTACGCCGTCGGCTTCGGCCAGGTCGCCGCCCAGGTACCAGACCCACTGGCCATCGGCGCCCGGGTGGCTGGTGACGGTGATGCGCGGCTTCGGCCCGCCGCCCAGGCAATGGGCGTAGAGCGGCTTGAGGCTGGCGCCCTTGGCCATGACCATGTGCAGCGGCCGGCGCTGCATGGCTGGCTGGCTCTGGCCCAAGGCTTCGAGCAAGGCGGCGTTGCCGGCACCGGCGCTGAGCACCACGCGCTGGGCGCGAATTTCGCGGCCATCGACGCGCAGGCCGGCCAGTTCGCCATTCTCTTCAAACAGTTCGATGCTTTGCCCGGCAAGCAGGCTGTCACCGGCCAGTTCCGCGAGCTTGTTGAGCAGGCTTGGCACATCGACGACCAATTCGGCCAGGCGATAGACCTTGCCCTTGAATGCACGGTCCTGCAGGGCGGGTGGCAACTGCTCGCCCTTGACCTGATCGACCCGGCCGCGCACGGCCTTGCTGGCAAAGAAACTGGTGAGGTTGCCGGCCAGGGTGCCGGGCGACCACAGGTAGTGGGCTTCGGACAACAGGCGTACGCCGGACAGGTCCAGCTCGCCATTGCCGGCCAGGGCCTCGCGCCAGCGCCGGGGCATGTCGGCGATGGCTTCCGAGGCGCCGGTCAGGGCGCCGTGCAGCGCGTACTTGGCGCCACCGTGGATGATCCCCTGGGATTTGAGGGTCTGCTCGCCACCGAGGCTGGCGCGTTCCACCAGAACTGTCGAATAGCCGAGCCGGCGCAGGCGGGCATTGAGCCAGAGGCCTGCGACCCCGGCGCCGACGATCAGCACATCGGTGGAAATTACGGTTGGCATGCATGAACCTCACAAGCGTGGACAGACGCCCAGTATACAGCCTGTGAGCCATTGCACCTGTTGCCGATCAATGCCCGGCGGTTTTCGAGAAGACCTGGATCACCACCACGCCGCCGACGATCATGGCCATGCCGAGCATTGCCGGCAGGTCCAGCTTCTGGCCGTAGATCACCAGCGCGGCGATGCTGATCAGGACGATGCCCAGGCCCGACCAGATGGCATAGGCAATGCCCACCGGAATGCTGCGCACCACCAGGGTCAGCATCCAGAACGCCACGGCATAGCCACAGACCATCAGCAGCAGCGGCAGGGGCGTGCTCAGGCCCTTGACGGCTTTCATTGAGGCGGTGGCGATGACTTCGGCGCAGATGGCGATAGCCAGGTAGGTGTAGGCATTCATGACGGTGATCCTCTGTTCTGGCTGGGCATTCTAGAGCAAGCCTGAATGGGGTAAAGTCATTACCTATCTTTTCTGGAGATAGGTTGATGGCCGAGCAGTGGAATCTGGAGCAGTTGCGCATGTTCGTGCGGGTCGCCGAGCTGCGCTCGTTCTCGGCAGTAGCCCGTGAACAGCGCAAGGCGCAATCGGCGGTGAGCAACGGCATCGCTTTGCTTGAGGCTGACCTGGGGGTGACCCTGTTCGAGCGTAGCAGCGGCCGCCAGCCGCGCCTGAGCGAAGCCGGCGCAACCTTGCTGGAAGATGCCCGCGAGCTGCTGCGCCAGTGCGAGCGCCTGGATGGCCGGGCCCTGGCCCTGATGCGCGGGCAAGAGGCGCAATTGCGGGTGGCCCAGGATGAGGCCATGCCCTATCAACCGGTGATCGACAGCCTCGATGAGCTGGCCCGGCAGTTTCCCTTGCTCGAAGTACAGATGGCCAGCGGCGCCCAGGGCGACGTGGCGCGCAAGCTGATCGAGCGGCGCGCCGATCTTGGCCTGCTGTTCCACCATGACCAGATGCCGGTGTCTCTTGAGCGCCGGGCGGTGGGGCGGATCGAGATGGTTACTGCCTGCGCCGTGGATCATCCCTTGACCCGTCTTGAGCGCGTCAGTCGTCAGGACCTGGCCCGCCACCGCCAGTTGCTGATCACCCCGCAGGAAAGCGGCTACCCCGGTGGCGAGCCGATCAGCCCGCAGATCTGGCGCGCCGACAGCTTCTACGCCATGGCCGAATTGCTGATGCGTGGCCTGGGCTGGGCCTGGTTGCCGCGGCATGTGGTGCAGTATCCCACCTACCAGGCGCAGATGGTCGAGCTTGCCAGCGAATGGACACCGCCGGCACTGGTGGTCGAGCTGGTGTGGCGCCGTGACGAGCCACTGGGGCCCGCCGCGCAGTGGTTGGCCGAACGCTTCGCAGTGCACTTGCGCGCCATTGGCTAGTACACTTCGGCGCCATGAACAGAACCCTCTATACCTTGCTGTTTCACCTGGGCCTGCCGCTGGTTGCGCTGCGCCTGTTCCTGCGTTCGCGCAAGGCGCCGGCCTATGGGCAGCGCATCGCCGAGCGTTTTGCCTGCAAGCTGCCGGCCATGGCCAGGGGCGGCATCTGGGTGCACGCGGTGTCGGTGGGCGAGAGCATTGCCGCCGCGCCGATGATTCGCGCCTTGCTGCAGGCTTATCCACAGCTGCCGATCACCATCACCTGCATGACCCCGACCGGTTCCGAGCGGGTGCGGGCGATGTTCGCCGACGAGCCGCGCATCCAGCACTGCTACCTGCCCTACGACTTGCCCTGGGCCGCCGGGCGCTTTCTCGATCACGTGCAGCCCAGGCTTGCGGTGATCATGGAGACCGAGCTGTGGCCTAACCACATTCATCAGTGCGCCAAGCGCGGTATTCCGGTGGCCCTGGCCAATGCGCGGTTGTCCGAGCGTTCGGCGCGGGGCTATGCGCGCTTTGCTGGCCTGACCCGGCCGATGCTGGCCGAGATGAGCCTGATCGCGGTACAGACCGAAACCGAAGCCCAGCGCTTTCGCCAGTTGGGCGCGCGACCGGAATGCGTGCAGGTAACCGGCTCGATCAAGTTCGACCTGAGCATTGACGAGCAGCTGTTGCCGCGCGCCCGAGCCCTGCGTGAGCGGTGGCAGGCCGGCCAGCGGCCGGTATGGATCGCGGCCAGTACCCATGAAGGCGAGGACCCGATCATTCTCGCCGCCCACCGGCAGTTGCGCGAACACCATGCCGACGCCTTGCTGATCCTTGTGCCGCGTCACCCGGAGCGCTTTAGCAGCGTGTTCGAGTTGTGCCGCGGGCAATTGCCGACCGTGCGCCGTTCCAGTGGTGAAGCGGTCGCGGCCGAGACCGCAGTGCTGCTTGGCGACACCATGGGCGAGTTGCTGTTTCTCTACGCCCTGGCCGATATCGCCTTTGTAGGCGGCAGCCTGGTGGCCAATGGCGGGCACAACCTGCTGGAGCCGGCGGCGTTGGCGCTGCCGGTACTCAGTGGCCCGCATCTGTTCAACTTCCTGGAAATTGCGGCAATGTTGCGCGAGGCCGGCGCCTTGCAGGAAGTCGATGATGCCCAGGGGCTGGCGGCCGAAGTTCGCCGCCTGATTGAGTTGCCGCGGGATGCGCAGCGCATGGGCGCGGCGGGGTTGGCGGTGATGAAGGCCAACCAGGGGGCCTTGCAGCGCTTGCTTGAAGGCTTGGGGCGCTTGCTCTGACGTCATCGCGGGTCAAGTCGAGGCGTCGCACCGCCGCTCCCACAGTAGGAGCGGCGGTGCGACGCCTCGACTTGACCCGCGATGCTTTTCAGGGCCGGGCTTCGAAGTTGGCCTTGGCCGCTGCTGCCAGGTCTGGCGGCAGGAAGTCCTTGTCCGGGTTGTAGTCCGGTTTCAGGTAGCGGCTCAAATCGCTCAGGTCCTGCGGGCTCAAGGTGCCAGCGGCTTGCTTCAGGCGCAGGTTGTCGAGGATGTAGTCGTAGCGGGTGTTGTTGTAGTCACGCACCGAGGTGTACAGCTGGCGCTGGGCATCGAGTACGTCGACGATGTTGCGGGTACCGACCTGGTAGCCGATTTCGGTGGCTTCCAGGGCGCTCTGGTTGGAGATGATCGACTGCTTGCGCGCCTGCACCTGTTCGACGTCGGTGTTTACTGCACGGTGCAGGTTACGGGTGTTTTCCACCACCTGGCGGCGCAGGCTTTCGCGCTGCTGTTCGCTCTGGCTCAGGCGCTGGTAAGCCTCGCGTACCTGCGAGCTGGTCAGGCCGCCACTGTAGATCGGAATGTTCAACTGCAGGCCGATGCTGGTCTGCTCGACATCGCCGCTGTAGTTCTGCCCGGTGAGGTTGGGGTTGGAAAAGCCCAGGCTGTCGTTGTCGCCCTTCTGGTAGCGCGCTACCGCATCGACGGTCGGCGCGTGCCCGGCCTTGCGCTGGCGCAGGGTCTCTTCGGCGGCGCTCACCGCGTAGTTGGTGGCCAGCAGGTTGAGGTTCTGCTTGCCGGCAGTCTCGACCCAGGCTTTGGCGTCGTTCGGCACCGGCAGTTGCACCGGCAAGGTGTGGACGATGCCCTGCACCGAGTTGTAGTCGCGGTTGGTCAGGGTGATCAGCGCCTCGAAGGCGTCGTCGACCTGGCGCTGGGCAACGATGCGGTTGGCCCGGGCGGTGTCGTAGCTGGCCTGGGACTGCAGCACGTCGGTCTTGTCCGACAGGCCAACGTCAAAACGCTCGTTGGACTGGTCGAGCTGGCGCTTGAACGCGGCTTCCTCGGCCTTGGTCGAGGCCAGGGTGTCCTGGGCGCGCAGCACGGCGAAATAGTTTTCGGCGCTTTGCAGGATCAGGTTCTGCTCGGTGGCCGACAGCTCCAGTGCCGCCTGTTCGTTGACCGCTTCGGCCGCCTGCAACTGGAACCAGCGATCAGCGCGAAAGACCGGCTGGGCCAGGGTCGCGGACCAGGAGTTGCCGCTGCGGTTGGCGGTAATCGAAGGGCTGTCGATCTTGGTGCGGTTGTTCATCATTTCGGCGCCGGCCGAAAGGTTCGGCAGCAGGCCGGCGCGGGCCTGGGGCACCACTTCCTTCTGGGCGCCGTAGTTGGCGCGGGCAGCCGCCAGGTCGGCGTTATTGTTCACGGCTTCCTGATAGACACTGACCAGGTCGGTCTTCGCCGACAGGGGCACGTCCGCTGCCCAGGCCATTCCGTTGGTAGCACAAGACACGGCAAGGGCCAGTGAAAGTTTGCGCAGCATAGGGCAATCCTTGAACGGTGAGAATTTCTGAACTGGTGAGTGTAGTTGCGCAGCCATTTTGCAACAATCCGCTATTTGCGCCATTTATCGTGTCCATGTCCAGGTGCTTGGCTTTGTATGCCACTCCAGCTTAGACTGGCCGCGTTCTTGTCGGGGTGCCTTGTGTTGAGGCTGAGATCGGATAATCCGGATCCCGTTGAACCTGATCAGGTTAGCGCCTGCGTAGGGAACAAGATTTCTCGCTTTCCCGGCGAGTCTCTTGTGCCAGGTCCGGGAATGTCGAGTCAGCCACCACAGCTGCAGGCATCACCGCGCATTTGGCACAGCACCACCCATGGTGCGTCCGTGCCTTTCAGGTTCTCCCCGACATTCCACTGCTAGGAAGCCGTCTGGAGAGCCTGTGATGAGTAAACAAGAAAAATATACCAATCTGAGTGAATCGGCCCGGGTCGATCAACAATCCGTACAGCCATTCACCCGCTCGCGCAAAATCTATGTCGAAGGCTCGCGCCCGGACATCCGCGTGCCCATGCGTGAAATCAGCCTCGACGACACCCCGACCGACTTCGGCGGCGAAGCCAACGCCCCGGTACTGGTCTACGACACTTCCGGCCCCTACACCGACCCTAACGTTATCATCGACGTGCGCAAGGGCCTGGGCGACGTACGCTCGGCCTGGATCGACGCCCGTGGCGATACCGAGCGCCTGGCCGGCCTGTCATCGGACTTCGGCCAGCAGCGCCTGGCCGATGCCGAGCTGACCAAGCTGCGTTTTGCCCACGTGCGCAATCCGCGCCGGGCCAAGGCTGGCGCCAACGTCAGCCAGATGCACTACGCCCGCCAGGGCATCATCACCGCCGAGATGGAATACGTCGCCATCCGCGAAAACATGAAGCTTCAAGAAGCCCGTGCCGCCGGCCTGCTTGACCAACAGCATGCCGGGCACAGCTTCGGCGCGAGCATCCCGAAAGAAATCACCGCCGAATTCGTCCGCGAAGAAATCGCCCGCGGCCGCGCGATCATCCCGGCCAACATCAACCACGTGGAGCTGGAGCCGATGATCATCGGCCGCAACTTCCTGGTGAAGATCAACGGCAACATCGGTAACAGCGCCCTGGGCTCGTCCATCGAAGAAGAAGTGGCCAAGCTGACCTGGGGCATCCGCTGGGGCTCGGACACGGTGATGGACCTGTCCACCGGCAAGCACATCCACGAAACCCGCGAGTGGATCATCCGCAACTCGCCAGTGCCAATCGGTACCGTACCGATCTACCAGGCCCTTGAGAAGGTCAATGGCGTGGCCGAAGACCTGACCTGGGAGCTGTTTCGCGACACCCTGATCGAACAGGCCGAGCAAGGCGTTGACTACTTCACCATCCACGCCGGCGTACTGCTGCGCTATGTGCCGCTGACCGCCAAGCGCGTCACCGGCATCGTCAGCCGCGGTGGCTCGATCATGGCCAAGTGGTGCCTGGCGCACCACAAGGAGAACTTCCTCTACACCCACTTCGACGAAATCTGCGAAATCATGAAGGCCTACGACGTCAGCTTCTCGCTCGGCGATGGCCTGCGTCCGGGCTCGATTGCCGACGCCAACGACGAAGCGCAGTTCGGCGAACTGGAAACCCTCGGCGAGCTGACCAAGATCGCCTGGAAGCATGACGTCCAGTGCATGATCGAAGGCCCGGGCCACGTGCCGATGCAGCTGATCAAGGAGAACATGGACAAGCAGCTCGAATGCTGCGACGAAGCGCCGTTCTACACCCTTGGCCCGCTGACCACCGACATTGCCCCGGGCTACGATCACATTACCTCGGGCATCGGTGCGGCGATGATCGGCTGGTTCGGTTGTGCCATGCTCTGCTACGTGACGCCCAAGGAACACTTGGGCCTGCCGAACAAGGATGACGTCAAAACCGGCATCATCACCTACAAGATCGCCGCCCATGCCGCCGACCTCGCCAAGGGCCATCCCGGCGCGCAGATCCGCGACAACGCACTGTCCAAGGCGCGCTTCGAATTCCGCTGGGAAGACCAGTTCAACCTCGGCCTGGACCCGGACACCGCACGCAGCTTCCATGACGAAACCCTGCCCAAGGATTCGGCCAAGGTCGCGCACTTCTGCTCGATGTGCGGGCCGAAGTTCTGCTCGATGAAGATCACCCAGGAAGTGCGTGAATACGCTGCCAACCAGCGCATCGAAACGGTGGACGTGGCGCTCGAGGATGGCATGCGCGAGCAGGCCGAGCGGTTCCGCCAGGAAGGCAGCCAGTTGTACAAGAAGGTCTGATCGGGCTGTTCAGGCGGTGTGCTGGTGCACACCGCATCGCTGGCAAGCCAGCTCCCACAAGGTACCGGTGGGAGCTGGCTTGCCAGCGATAGGGCCCTGAAGAACAACAAATTACCTCCTGTCGAGACCACACTCGTGAGCACACCCAGCCAGTTTTCCCCCGATCACCCGGTCAGCGCCGAGCAACGCGTGCTCAGCGGCCGCGACCTCTGTTCCTTGTGGTTTTCCCTCGGCATCGGCCTGATGGTGCTGCAGACCGGTGCTTTGCTCGGCCCCGGCCTGGGCCTGGCCAATGCTGTGCTGGCGATCATCGTCGGCACCAGCGTCGGCGTGCTGCTGCTCGCCGCGGTCGCGGTCATCGGCAGTGATACCGGCCTGTCGTCGATGGCCGCCCTGCGCCGCAGCCTGGGCAGCAATGGCGCGCGTCTGCCAGCCATGCTCAACCTCCTGCAACTGATCGGCTGGGGCTCGTTCGAAATCATCGTCATGCGCGATGCCGCCAGCCTGCTTGGCGAGCGCGCCTTCGGCGAAGGCAGCGTGCTGACCAATCCGTTGCTGTGGACCTTGTGCTTCGGCGCGCTGGCCACCTTGCTGGCGGTCAGCGGGCCGTTGACCTTCGTGCGCAAGATTTTGCGCAAGTGGGGCATCTGGCTGCTGATCGGCGCCTGCCTGTGGCTGACCTGGAACCTGTTTGCCAAGGCCGACCTGGCTGCGCTGTGGGCGCGCGCCGGTGATGGTTCGATGCCGCTGGCGATTGGCATAGATATCGCCATTGCCATGCCGCTGTCGTGGCTGCCATTGATTGCCGACTACTCACGCTTCAGCCAGCGCGCCAGCCGGGTGTTTGCCGGCACGGCGCTGGGCTATTTCATCGGCAACGTGTGGATGATGAGCCTGGGCGTGGCCTACACCCTGGCCTTTGCTCCGGCGGGCGAGGTCAATACCTTGCTGCTGGCCCTGGCTGGCGCCGGCCTGGGCATTCCGTTGCTGCTGATCCTGCTCGATGAGTCGGAAAAAGCTTTTGCCGATATTCACTCGGCGGCGGTCTCCACAGGTTTTCTGCTGCGCTTGAAGGTCGAGCACCTGGCCTTGGCCATTGGCGTGCTGTGCACCCTGATCGCCAGCTTGGCGCCGCTGGCGCAGTACCAGAACTTCCTGTTGCTGATCGGCTCGGTGTTCGCGCCGCTGTTCGGCGTGGTGCTGGTCGATCACTTCATCGTCCGCCGCCGGCGCAGCGACTCAAGCCCGATCCACAGCCTGCACTGGCCGGCATTGCTGGCCTGGGCGATTGGCGTAGCGGCTTACCATTTGCTGGCGCACTATGCGCCGAACGTCGGCTCGACCCTGCCGGCCTTGCTGCTGGCAGGGGTGGTCTATTGGGCCGCCGCGCCGGCAGTCAGCCGCGACCGGGAAACAACTGCGGCCTGATCACGCCGTTCAGGCGCGGGTAGGGGATTTTCAGCTCGATATGGCCCATGGAGTACGGGGCGATGGCATAGACCTCGTACTTCAGCACCACCGCGCCGTAGGTCAGGGCGATGTGCGGGGTCTGGCGGAACGGCCAGGTCTTGACGAACTCGGCGTCCTTGTCCATGCCGGTGCTGATCAGCCAGCCTTTGTGGGCTTCTTCGGCGGTCTTCCAGAAGGTCGCTTCCTGGCCCGGCACCAGCATGTCCTGCAGGCTCAGCACCTTGTCCTGCTGGCGCGAATAGTTGATGAAGCCGCGTCCGGGCATGCCGTGGGCGCCGCCGGTGTCCAGGTAGCTGGACAGTTCGATGATCACCAGTCCGTCATGCTGCTCGCGTACCTTGGCTTGCAGGTAGCTGCTGTTGCGGCTTTGCGCGCTGGCCATGAACTGCTCTTCGTAGGCTTTGAGCGAGCTGGGCAGGGCGCTGCGCTCGTTGTCCTGGGTCAGTTGCAGCAGGCGTTTCTCGACGATCCCGTCCAGCTTGGGGTTGGCCGGGAAGTGGATGGTGTCGATGTTGACCAGCGGGCAATCGGCATTGCTGCAACCGGGCTTGATGTGCTCCCAACGGTCGCGCTTGACCTCCAGCGGTGTGCGCATATTGGGCTGGAACAGGCTCTGACAAGCGCCAAGGGCCAGGGCCAGCACGGCCACGGAAGTCAGTTTCACAAGCGTCATGATGATCCTTGTAAGGCAAAGGTGATCGGACTTGGACCGTCGGCAAGGCCGTCAGTTCGCCACTAAGCTGAATAGACCAGCGGGGTGCCTATCCTCGCAGCCTGGACGGTATCTTTAAAGAGGTGAAACGCAGCGGTACGCAGGTTAGGATGGCGCGATGCGGTAAATGAGGTAATGAGGATTCCCATGTCTGACACGTTCAACAACGCTGTGCCCGGCCAGGTCGAGATCGTCGATCGGGCCACTTGCTACAAGGGCTTCTACCGCCTCGACAAGGTGCGCCTGCGCCACGAGCTGTTCGCCGGTGGCATGGGGCGCGAGATCAGCCGCGAGCTGTTCGTGCGCCATGATGCGGTGTGTGTGCTGCCTTACGATGCCCAGCGCGACGAAGTGGTGCTGATCGAGCAGTTTCGCGTCGGCGCCATCGGCAAGGTCGACAACCCCTGGCTGATCGAACTGGTCGCCGGTCTGATCGACAAGGACGAACAACCGGAAGAAGTTGCACACCGTGAGGCCGAGGAGGAAGCTGGGCTGGTGTTCAGTACGCTGTGGCCGATGACCCGGTATTTCCCGTCACCGGGCGGCAGCGACGAGTTTGTGCATCTTTACCTGGGCCGTTGCAGCAGCGTTGGGGCCGGTGGCCTGCACGGGCTGGAAGAAGAAGGCGAGGATATTCGCGTGAAGGTCTGGGCGTTCGAGGATGCGCTGCAGGCCGTGCGCGACGGCAAAATTGCCAACGCGGCAACCATCATTGCCTTGCAATGGCTGGCCTTGAACCGCGCTGAAGTCAGGGGGCTATGGTCGTGAATCTGCTGCGCGAGCGCTACCGGGTAGATCTGGTCGGGTTGCAGGCTGCCTGCGAGGCCAACTATGCGCGCCTGATGCGCCTGCTGCCCGACATGCGCAGCACCCAGAGCTCGCGCCGGATCGGCATGACCCAGGGCGACCAGATGCTTGGCGTGCTGGTCCTCGATGTAGTGCTCGCCTGTCCCTACACCACCACCTTGCGCGTGCGCCAGGAGCACAGCCTGCCCTGGCTGCCGGTGCCGCAGCTGGAGGTGCAGGTCTACCACGACGCGCGCATGGCCGAAGTGGTCAGCGCCGAGCACGCCCGGCGTTTTCGCAGTATCTATCCGTACCCAAATGCGGCCATGCACCAGCCGGACGAAAAGGCCCAGCTCAATCTGTTCCTCGGTGAATGGCTGAGCCATTGCCTGGCCTGTGGCCATGAGTTGGCCGTCGTTCGCTGAAATGTGATGACGGTCGTTTTCGAGTATTTGCTCAACGCCCGCCAGCCGCCATAATCGCGCTGAATCCGTTCAAGGAGTCGGCCCTTGCCGCAACCATCGATCCCCCCTAGCGACGCGCCGGTGTACCTGGTGCAACTGACCGACAGTCATTTGTTTGCCGACGCGCAAGGCACGCTGCTGGGCATGAATACCCGCGACAGCCTGCAGCGGGTGATCGAGCGGGTACGCGACGAGCAGCCGCGGATCGACCTGCTGCTGGCCACCGGCGATTTGTCCCAGGATGGTTCGGTCGAGTCCTACCGCTGTTTTCGTGACCTGACCGCGAGCCTTGAGGCCCCCGCGCGCTGGCTCGCCGGCAACCATGACGAGCCGCTGCCAATGGAGCAGGCGGCGCAGGGCACTGATTTGCTTGATCCGCAGGTGGATATCGGCAATTGGCGAATCCTCATGCTCAACTCGGCGGTGGCCGGTTCGGTGCCGGGCTTGCTCGATGACGGCCAGCTCAGGTTGCTAAAGAGCGCCTTGGACGAAGCGCCCGAGCGCCATTACCTGATCTGTTTCCATCACCAACCGGTATCTATCGACTGCGCCTGGATGGCGCCGATCGGCTTGCGCAACGCCGACGCACTGTTTGCTGTGCTGCAAGGTTATCCACAGGTACGGGCCTTGCTCTGGGGCCATATTCACCAGGAGTGGGACCAGGTTCGCGACGGCGTGCGGCTATTGGCCTCACCCTCGACCTGCATCCAGTTCGAGCCGCGCAGCGAAGACTTCAAAGTCGGCGAGCAGGCCCCCGGCTACCGCTGGCTGCGCCTGCAGGCGGACGGCTCGATCGACACCGGCGTGTCACGGGTCAGCGACTTCGAATTCACCGTCGACTACGAAGGCGACGGCTATTAAGTGTTGCCAAATCGCTGAAACTGCTGCATCTGCCGTCTAACAGGCTAAAATGCGCGCTTTCCTGCCTGGCGATCCAGGCATTCAAGGCGCATCGGGGGCGGCATGTCGGGTTCGATTCTCTATATTCACGGGTTCAACAGCGCGCCGTCGTCGAAGAAGGCCAGCCAGCTGGTAGCAGTCATGGCCCAGCTGGGGCTGGCCGAGCGCCTGCGCGTGCCGGCCCTGCATCATCACCCGCGCCAGGCCATCGCCCAGCTTGAGGCGGCGATTGCCGAGCTCGAATCGCCATTACTGGTCGGCAGCTCGCTCGGCGGCTACTATGCCACCCATCTGGCCGAGCGCCACGGGCTCAAGGCCCTGCTGGTCAACCCGGCGATCAACCCGCACCGGCTGTTCGACGGCTACCTGGGGCCGCAGCAGAACCTCTATACCGGCGAAACCTGGGAACTGACCCTGGACCACGTGCAGGCTCTGGCCGAGCTGGAAGTGCCGGCGCCGACCGATGCCGGGCGCTTTCAAGTGTGGCTGCAGACCGCCGATGAAACCCTGGACTACCGCCAGGCCGAGCAGTTCTACCGTGCCTGTGCACTGCGCATCCAGGCCGGTGGCGATCACAGCTTCCAGGGCTTTGCCGAACGCCTGCCAGCCCTGCTGAGCTTTGCCGGCATTGCCCCGCAGCAGTATCAAACACTCGATTTTTCTGTATTTTGATAACCTATTTTCACCCACGACTGACGACGAGAACCCATGGCCATTCCCAGCGCTAGTGCCTATAACGCAGACGCCATCGAAGTCCTCTCCGGCCTTGACCCGGTGCGCAAGCGCCCGGGCATGTACACCGACACCAGCCGGCCGAACCACCTGGCCCAGGAAGTGATCGACAACAGTGTCGACGAAGCCCTGGCCGGGCACGCCAAGTCGGTGCAGGTGATCCTCCACGCCGACCATTCCCTGGAAGTGTCCGACGATGGTCGCGGCATGCCGGTGGACATCCACCCTGAAGAGGGCGTGTCCGGGGTCGAGCTGATCCTCACCAAGCTGCACGCGGGTGGCAAGTTCTCGAACAAGAACTACCAGTTCTCCGGCGGCCTGCACGGGGTGGGTATTTCGGTGGTCAACGCCTTGTCCAGCCAGGTGCGGGTCAAGGTCAAGCGCGACGGCAACGAGTACCAGATGACCTTCGCCGATGGCTACAAGGCCACCGAGCTTGAAGTAGTCGGCAGCGTTGGCAAGCGCAACACCGGCACCAGCGTGTACTTCGCCCCGGACCCCAAGTATTTCGATTCGCCGAAATTCTCCATCAGCCGCCTCAAGCACGTGCTCAAGGCCAAGGCCGTATTGTGCCCGGGGCTGCTGGTCAGCTTCGAAGACAAAGGCACCGGCGAGAAGGTCGAGTGGCACTACGAAGACGGCCTGCGCTCCTATCTGGTCGACTCGGTCAGCGAGTTCCTGCGCCTGCCCGACGAGCCATTCTGCGGCAGCCTGGCCGGTAACAAGGAGGCGGTCGACTGGGCCCTGCTGTGGCTGCCCGAAGGCGGCGACAGTGTCCAGGAAAGCTACGTCAACCTGATCCCCACGGCCCAGGGCGGTACCCACGTCAACGGTCTGCGCCAGGGCCTGCTCGATGCCATGCGCGAGTTCTGCGAGTTCCGCAACCTGCTGCCGCGCGGCGTCAAGCTGGCGCCGGAAGACGTCTGGGAGCGCATCAGCTTCGTGCTTTCGATGAAAATGCAGGAGCCGCAGTTCTCCGGGCAGACCAAAGAGCGTCTGTCCTCGCGCGAGGCTGCCGCGTTCGTTTCTGGCGTGGTCAAGGATGCCTTCAGCCTGTGGCTCAACGCTCACCCGGAGGTGGGCATGCAGCTGGCGGAGCTGGCGATCAACAACGCCGGCCGGCGCCTGAAGGCGAGCAAGAAGGTCGAGCGCAAGCGCGTCACCCAGGGGCCGGCACTGCCGGGCAAGCTGGCCGACTGCGCCGGCCAGGACCCGATGCGCGCCGAGCTGTTCCTGGTCGAGGGTGACTCGGCCGGCGGTTCGGCCAAGCAGGCGCGGGACAAAGAGTTCCAGGCCATCCTGCCGCTGCGCGGCAAGATCCTCAACACTTGGGAAGTCGATGGCGGCGAAGTCCTGGCCAGCCAGGAAGTGCATAACATTGCCGTGGCCATTGGCGTCGATCCCGGCGCTGCCGACATGAGCCAGTTGCGCTACGGCAAGATCTGCATCCTTGCCGACGCCGACTCCGACGGCCTGCACATCGCCACCTTGCTCTGCGCGCTGTTCGTCCAGCACTTCCGCCCGCTGGTCGAAGCCGGCCACGTCTATGTGGCCATGCCACCGCTGTATCGCATCGACCTGGGCAAGGAAATCTACTACGCCCTCGACGAAGCCGAACGCGACGGCATCCTCGACCGCCTGGTGGCCGAGAAGAAGCGCGGCAAGCCGCAGGTCACCCGATTCAAGGGCCTGGGTGAGATGAACCCGCCGCAACTGCGGGAAACCACCATGGACCCGAATACCCGACGCCTGGTCCAGCTGACCCTCGACGACCTGGACGGCACCCGCGAAATCATGGACATGCTGCTGGCCAAGAAGCGCGCCGGCGATCGCAAGAGCTGGCTGGAATCCAAAGGCAACCTGGCCGAGGTCCTGGCTTGATACGTGTGGCCCTGACTGCGGCTCTGGCGCTGTTGACGCTTCCGGCACTGGCCGCGCCGTGGCCGGAGCTCAAGCTGGTCGCCGAACACCCGGTCGAGGGCATGCGTGGCGGCAATCTGTCTGGCCTGAGCGAATGCCGAGGCGGGTTGTGGGCGGTTTCCGACCGCGATGACGAGCTGCTTTACCGCCTGGATACCTCGGCTGCCGTCTGGCAAGCCGAAGCGCTGCACATGGAGGTACCGCCGGTACCGGACAGCGGTTTGCCCTGGGGCTTGCGCTCGCGCACCTGGGCTGCCGCGCAGGTGCGCGGCGGCGAGCTGGACTTCGAAGGCATCAGCTGTGATGCCGCCGGCAACCATTACCTGGTCAGTGAAGCCCATGCGGCCGTGCTGCAGGTACCAATGGAAGGCGCGCCCAACTGGCTGAAAATCGACCCGAGCATGGTCCGCCAGGCGCGCGCCAGCGGCATGCTGCTGCACTTCAATGCGTTGTTCGAAGGCCTGGCGGTAAGCCCGGCCGGTGACCGTATCTGGCTGGCGGCCGAGCGCGAGCGCCGCGGCCTGCTGCTGATCAACCGCCAGCAGACCACCTGGAACTGCGGCAACGGTTGCGTGCTGCTCAGCGAAGCCGGGGTCGAGATGCAGCCGCCGCAGATGCCCAGGCCGCGCCCGGTGTCGCGCGACTTTGCCGACCTGGCCCTGTTCAACGACAAGCTCTTTACCCTGGAGCGCAACGCCTATCGCATTTGCCGGCGTGATGCGCAGACAGCCAAGGTCGAGCGCTGCTGGTCGTTTGCCGCCGATGCCTTGGCCGAACCCCGGCGTTACTCGCAGCCATTCGGCCTGGCCGAGGCGCTGGTGATCGATGACAAGGGCGCCTGGATTGGCCTGGACAACAACGGTGCGACCCGCCAGGACGGCGAATCGCGACCGATTGTCTGGCGCTTTGCCGCGCCGGCCGGCGGCTGGAGTGGCAAATCGTGAGCCAGCCGCCGGGCAAGCGTGCTGGCCGGGTACTGCTGATTCTGGCCTGGGCGGCCGGATTGTTCCTGGCCACGCGCTTTTTCGGCGAGTGGGAGCAGCGTCAGGCCAACCCCAATGCCGTGGTCACCTCGCAACACGGCGAGGGTTACATCGAAGTGCAACTGGCCGGCAACGGCCAGGGGCATTTCGTCGCCGATGGCCGGATCAACGGCCAGACGGTACATTTTCTGCTCGATACCGGGGCGACCGATGTGGCGATCCCCGAAGCCCTGGCCGGCAAGCTAGGCCTGGAGCGTGGTGCGCCGGTGATGTTGAGCACCGCCAATGGCCGCACCCAGGGCTACCGCACGCGCCTGGACCAACTGCAGCTGGGCGATATCCTCCTGCGCAATGTGCGCGCGCTGGTGGTGCCGGGGCTCGATGGCGAACAGGTATTACTGGGCATGAGTGCCCTGAAACAACTCGAATTTACCCAGCGTGGCGGCACCTTGCTGCTGCGCCAGAACCTGAAATGATGAGGCCCGCATGAGCGACTCCCTTGATCTCAGCCTCGATGGCGTAGAGCGCCGGTCACTGGCTGACTTCACCGAACAGGCCTACCTCAACTACTCCATGTACGTGATCATGGACCGCGCCTTGCCGCATATCGGCGACGGCCTGAAGCCGGTGCAACGGCGCATCGTCTATGCCATGAGCGAACTGGGCCTGGACGCCGACTCCAAGCACAAGAAGTCGGCGCGTACCGTCGGTGACGTGCTCGGCAAGTTCCACCCCCATGGCGACTCGGCCTGCTATGAAGCCATGGTGCTGATGGCGCAGCCGTTCAGCTACCGCTACACCCTGGTCGACGGCCAGGGTAACTGGGGTGCGCCGGACGATCCGAAGTCCTTCGCCGCCATGCGCTACACCGAGGCGCGCCTGTCGCGCTACTCCGAAGTACTGCTCAGCGAGCTGGGCCAGGGCACTGCGGACTGGGTGCCGAACTTCGACGGCACCCTCGATGAGCCTGCGGTGCTGCCGGCGCGCCTGCCGAACATCCTGCTCAACGGCACCACCGGTATCGCCGTGGGCATGGCCACCGACGTGCCGCCACACAACCTGCGCGAAGTCGCCTCGGCCTGCGTACGCCTGCTCGATGAGCCCAAGGCCACGGTCGAGCAGCTTTGCGAGCACATCCAGGGCCCGGACTACCCGACCGAAGCCGAGATCATCACCCCGCGTGCCGAACTGCTGAAAATCTACGAAAGTGGCCGTGGCTCGGTGCGCATGCGCGCGGTTTACCGCATTGAGGACGGCGATATCGTCGTTACCGCGCTGCCGCACCAGGTCTCCGGGGCCAAGGTGCTGGAGCAGATCGCCGCGCAGATGCAGGCCAAGAAGCTGCCGATGGTCGCCGACCTGCGCGACGAATCGGACCACGAGAACCCGTGCCGTATCGTCATCATCGCCCGCTCCAACCGGGTTGACCTCGACGAGCTGATGCAGCACCTGTTCGCTACCACCGATCTTGAGTCCAGCTACCGGGTCAACGTCAACATCATCGGCCTGGATGGCCGCCCGCAACTGAAAAACCTGCGGGCGCTGCTGGTCGAATGGCTGGAATTCCGCGTGCAGACGGTGCGCCGCCGGCTGAAGTTCCGCCTCGACAAGGTCGAGCGCCGCCTGCACCTGCTCGAAGGCCTGTTGGTAGCCTTCCTCAACCTGGATGAAGTTATCCACATCATCCGCACCGAGGACCAGCCGAAAGCTGCGCTGATTGCCCGCTTCGACCTTACTGAAACCCAGGCCGAGTACATCCTCGAGACCCGCCTGCGCCAACTGGCGCGCCTGGAAGAGATGAAGATCCGCAACGAGCAGGACGAACTGGCCAAGGAACAAGCCAAGCTGATTGCCCTGCTGGGCAGCGAAACCAAGCTGCGCAAGCTGGTGCGTGCCGAGCTGATCAAGGACGCCGAAACCTACGGCGACGACCGCCGCTCGCCAATCGTCGCCCGTGCCGAAGCCAAGGCCCTGTCGGAAAACGAGCTGATGCCGACCGAACCGGTCACCGTGGTGCTCTCGGAGAAGGGCTGGGTGCGTTGCGCCAAGGGCCACGATATCGACGCCACGGGCCTTTCCTACAAGGCTGGCGATGGCTTCAAGGCCGCCGCTGCCGGGCGCTCGAACCAGTTTGCCGTGCTGATCGACTCCACCGGCCGCAGCTACTCGCTGGCCGCCCATACCCTGCCATCGGCCCGTGGCCAGGGCGAGCCGCTGACCGGCCGTCTGACGCCTCCACCGGGCGCAAGCTTCGACTGCGTGCTGCTGCCCGAAGACGACGCCCTGTATGTGATCGCCTCCGACGCCGGTTACGGCTTCGTGGTCAAGGGCGAGGACCTGCAGGCCAAGAACAAGGCCGGTAAAGCCCTGCTCAGCCTGCCCAACGGTGCCAAGGTCATTGCCCCGCGCCCGGTCGCCGATCGCGAGCACAACTGGCTGGCGGCGGTGACCACCGAAGGCCGCCTGCTGATCTTCAAGGTCAGCGACCTGCCGCAACTGGGCAAGGGCAAGGGCAACAAGATCATCGGCATCCCGGGCGACCGGGTGGCCTCGCGTGAAGAATTTGTCACTGATCTGGCGGTCATTCCCGACGGCGCGACCCTTGTATTGCAGGCCGGCAAGCGTACCCTGTCTCTGAAGGCGGACGACCTTGAGCATTACAAGGGCGAACGTGGGCGCCGGGGCAACAAATTGCCCCGTGGCTTCCAGCGGGTTGACGCGCTGTTGGTCGAAATTCCCGGATAAGCCGGGTTAGACAGCCTGAACGGGTATTTTCGTGCCCGTTCGCGGTTGAAACACTGGAGTCGAGCCGCTATTTCGCGGATGATAGGCCCCTTGCGGTACCAGCGTGGCTGTGTATCCGAACGAATCTATATGAGTATCACTGCGGTTTGCCTTGTGGCGACCGCCTGGATGGGATGATGAAATTTCTGCGCCTTCCGTTGGTTCTGCTGTGTGGCGTGCTCGGACTGGCTGGTTGCAGCATGCACCAACCGGTATCCCTGTATCAGCTCGACAGCGGTGAGCCTGGCCAACCCAAGCAAAGCGCGGGTATGGCAGTGGTTCTCGGCCCTGTGTCGATTGCCGACTACCTGCAACGCGAGACCCTGCTGCAACGCCAGGCCGATGGCAGCCTGACGGCAGCCACCGATGGCCGCTGGGCCGGTAGCCTGTCGGCCGACATCGACCAGTTGCTGGTCCGTCAGCTGGCCTGGCGTCTGGACAGTCAACGTGTGGTCCTGGCCCCGGCCAGCACCGGTTTCACCCCGGATGTACAAGTGCTGCTGTCGATTACCCGGCTGGACTCCGGCACCAACCAGCCAGCGATTCTCGACGCCCAGTGGCGCCTGCTCGATCGCCGTGGCCAGGTCCGTGACAACCGCATCGTGCACCTGGAGCAGCAGCACCAGGGTAGCGAGAGCGCCCAGGTACAAGCCCAGGGCCAGTTGCTGCAAAAGCTCGCCGAGCAGTTGAGCATTGCCTTGAAGCCGCTGGCCAACCAGCCGGCAGTGGTGGAAGAACAACAACCGAAGAAAGCTGCACCGGTACAAGTGCGCAAAGAGCCGGAAAAGCCGAAGATCCCGTTGGCTACGCCGATTCGTACCGACCTGGAAGTGTTCCGCTTCTAAGTCGAGGACTTACAAGAAGCCCGCAGCGATGCGGGCTTTTTTGTGCCCGCTGATCCTGCCTGTGGGAGCTGGCTTGCCAGCGATCGGCCGTGAAGCGGTCGTAAGTCAGCCAGCACCGGTCTGTCCTCATCGCTGGCAAGCCAGCTCCCACAGGTCAGCAATAAAAAAGCCCGCATCACTGCGGGCTTTTGCTCTGCCAAGGGGTCAGCTCTTGACCCGGCGCTCATGCATCCGCGCCAGTTGCCGCTCCAGCATCGATGGGTACGGCTCCATCAGACGCTCGACACAGCAAGCGCCTTCGGGGCTGGCGATCGGGCGAATCCGCGCACGCTGACGAACCAGGGCGTCGTCGCTGATCTTGCGCTCGACCAGCAGCAGGTTGCGGCTGTGCTGCGACAGGGCCAGGGCGTCCTGGGCTTTTTCGGTCAGCAGCAGGTCGATCTGGCTCAGGCCGTGCAGGTCTTCACCCAGGGCCAGGCCCAGCTGCAGTTGCAGGGTGATGCCGCTGTCGGCCACTTCGATTTGCAGCTCATGGCCCAGGGCACGCAGCAGCTCGCCACAGCAGATGGCATTGGTGAGGTAGTCCTCGCCGCTGTCCTGGCTGTGGAACAACAGCAGGGTGCTGCCGTCGTTGAGGGTATGCACTTCGCTTTCATACAGTGAAGCTGCCTGGTCGAGGCAGTCGCGGTAGCGTTCCAGCAGCTCGGTCAGGCGCGTGCGCGGCAGGCGTCGCAGTTGCTCCTGGGAGCCCAGTTGCACCGCCAGCACGGCGCTGGCCTGTGGCTCGCGGTTGACCGGGGCTGCCGGGGCAGGGGCGGGGCTGTGGTCCTCGTCGAGCAGGTCGGCGAAGGCGTCATCGCTGTCGTCGTCCGTTACAGGCTTGACCGGTTTGGCGGCCTTGGCCACAGCCGGTTGTTCGTCGAAGCTCGGGTCGCGCAGGTTGCGCACTTCGAACTCCGGCTCATCCTCATCCTCATCGAAGGACTCTTCTTCTTCCGGCTCGATTTCCCGTGGCGGCGGGGCCAGGCGGGTGTGCAGCTGACGCGCCAGGTCGCCGATTTCATCCTGGCGTTCGATGGCCGGGGTGAACTCGTTGATGTCGCGCAGCCAGACCCGCAGCTGCAACAGCGGCGTGGAGATGTAGCGGCCCAGGCGCAGGCTCATGGCTAGCGCCAGGGCCAGCAGGATACCGGCAAGGATGCCCATGCTCTGCAGGCTGATGGTCAGCGGCTGCTGGAACTGGCTCATGTCCAGGCTGATGCGCAGTTGCCCGGCGGTCACGTCCTGGAAGGTGATCTTGGTCTGGTACAGGCCTTCGGCTTCACCCAGCAGGCCGTTTTTCGGGCGCTGGCCGGCTTCGGCGAGGATCCGGTTGTCGACGCTGTAGATCGCCGCATGGGCCACCAGCGGGTTCTTCACCAGGTTGCCCAGCAGCACGTTGAGGCTGAGGATGTCGTTGGACACCAGCAGCTCGGTGGCCGAGGTGGCGGTCTGGGTGGTCAGGCTCTGCCCGAGGGCATCGGCCTGCTCATGCATGGCTTCCTTGAACTGCAGGCCCATCACGCAGGCGTAGATCACCAGCGCCAGTGCCACCAGGAACACGTTATGGCAGGCGATACGCAGCGCCAGCGGTATTCGGCGTTGGCGCAGGGCGTGGAAGATCAGCAGGAAGAAGTTGTCGGTCTTAACGGGCGTGGGCCGGTTCACAGAGCGCGGCTCTTTATGTCGGAGAAGTTGCTGCGCAGTATAGCGAGCGCTCAGGGGCGGGCAAAGTATCGACTGCGCCCGATGGTCAGCGAAAATCGGTAGAATGCGCTTTTTTTCAACGAGTCGGAGCCCGTCTTGCGCGAAATCGTTCTGATTAACATCACCGGTGAAGACCGCCCGGGTCTTACCGCCGCCATCACCGGCGTCCTGGCCCAGGGTGGAGTGAACATCCTCGACATCGGTCAGGCGGTGATTCACGACACCCTGTCCTTTGGCATCCTGGTCGAAATTCCGGATACCGAGAAGGCCTCGTCGGTGCTCAAGAACATCCAGTTTGCGGGTAACGAACTCGACCAGCAGGTGCGGTTTACCCCGGTTTCCGAGGCCGACTACCAGAATTGGGTCGAAGGCCAGGGCAAAGCCCGGCACATCGTCACCCTGCTGACCCGGCGGGTGACTGCCGAGCAACTGCAGCGGGTCAGCTCGATCACCGCCAAGTACGGGCTGAACATCGACCATATCGATCGCCTCTCGGGTCGTGTCGCGCTGGACACCCCGGCCGAGCAGAGCAAAGGCTGCATCGAGTTCTCGGTACGTGGCGAGCCGGCTGATCCGCAAGCCCTGCGCGCCGAGTTCCTCAGCGTCGCCCAGGAGCTGAACGTCGACATCGCCTTCCAGCAGGATTCGTTGTTCCGCCGCAACCGCCGCCTGGCGGTGTTCGACATGGACTCGACACTGATCGAAGCCGAAGTGATCGACGAGCTGGCCAAGGCTGCCGGGGTCGGTGAGCAGGTATCGGAAATCACCGAGCGGGCCATGCGTGGCGAGCTGGATTTCCGTGCCAGCTTCAAGGAGCGCCTGGCGCTGCTCAAGGGCCTGGACGTTGGCGTGCTGGACCAGATCGGTGCGTCGCTGCGCCTGACCGAAGGCGCCGAAACGCTGTTCGCCGAACTCAAGCGCCTGGGTTACAAGACCGCCATCCTCTCCGGTGGCTTCACCTACTTTGCCAAGCAGCTGCAAGCCAAGCTGGGCATCGACTACGTGTTCGCCAACGAGCTGGAAGTGGTGGATGGCAAGGTGACCGGCGTGGCGGTCGAGCCGATCGTCGACGCCCAGCGCAAGGCTGACCTGCTGGGTGAGCTGGCGCGCAAAGAAGGCCTGCAGATGGAGCAGACCATTGCCGTCGGCGATGGCGCCAACGACTTGCCGATGCTGGCGATCGCCGGCCTGGGCGTGGCGTTCCGGGCCAAGCCGCTGGTCAAGCAGTCGGCCAAACAGGCGATCTCGACCCTGGGTCTCGATGGTGTGCTTTACCTGCTGGGTTTTCGCGATCGCGACGCTCGCGCCTGACGGACCTGGCTCCCACAGGTACAAAAAAGCCCGCATCGCTGCGGGCTTTTTCAGTTTCAGGCCTGTGCCGGCAGTGCCAGGCGCTCGCCCATGCTCACCGCAGAGCCGGCGCCGAGCTCTTCGGCCCATTTCACCTGCTCTGGCCCGAACAGCACCACGGCCGTCGAACCGAGTTTGAAACGGCCCAGCTCCGCGCCTTTTTCCAGGTGGATCGGCGCGCGGCTGGCTTCGTCGTAGCGCACCGTCTTCAGTTCACGCTTGGGTGGCGTTACCAGGCCGGCCCAGACGGTTTCGATCGAGGCGACGATCATCGCACCCACCAGTACCACGGCCATCGGCCCGCGCTCGGTGTCGAACAGGCAGACAACGCGCTCGTTGCGGGCGAACAGCTCCGGAACGTTTTCGGCAGTGGTCTGGTTGACCGAGAACAACCGGCCCGGTACGTAGATCATCTCGCGCAAGGTGCCGGCCAGCGGCATGTGCACGCGGTGGTAGTCCTTGGGCGACAGGTAAATGGTCGCGAACTGGCCACCCATGAACGGCGCGGCATTGGCCGGATCGCCACCCAGCAGCTCGAGGGCGCTGAAGCTGTGGCCCTTGGCCTGGAAGATGCGGCCGTGCTCGATCGGGCCGAGCTGGCTGACGGCACCGTCGGCCGGGCAGAGGATTGCCCCCGGGGTTTCATCCAGCGGACGTGCACCGGGCTTGAGGGCGCGGGTGAAGAAGGCGTTGAAGTGCTCGTAGGCGGTAACGTCTTCGACCAGGGCCTGGGACATGTCCACCTGGTAGCGCTTGGCGAACCAGCTGGTGAAGGCGTTCTTGAACCAGCGCACGCGGCATTCGGCAACGCAGCCGGCCAGGCGCGAGAGCAGGTGGTGGGGCAGCAGGTACTGGCTGATGATAAACAAGCGGGATTTCATTGGGTTTCCTTAAACTTCGACAGGGGTGTCGGGGTGGTTGCCCCATTCGCCCCAGGATCCGGCGTAGGCTTTGACCCGAGGGTAGCCCAGATGCTTGGCCACCAGGTAGGTAAAGCCGGATCGGTGGTGGGTCTGGCAGTGGGTGACCACTTCCTTGTCTTTGCTGATGCCCAGCTGCTCGAGGATCTCGGGCATGTCCTTGCGGATGCGCTGGTGATCGTTCAGGTCCATGCCGGCGGTCCATTCGAAATTGACTGCGCCGGGAATGTGCCCGCCCTTGGCTGCGAGAACTTTCTCGCCGCGGTATTCGGCCGGGCTGCGCGCGTCCCAGATCGCCAGGTCGGCGGCGCCGAGGCGGCTTTGCAGGTATTCGCGGGTGGCCGTAGGCTCTTCGTGCAGGGTCAGGTTGACCGTGCCGCTGGCAGCGTCGGGTACTTCAGTGCTGAGGTTGCTCGCTGGCCACGCGTGGACACCGCCGTTGAGGTAGTGGTAACGGGAGTGACCGATTACATCCAGCAACCAGATGAAGCGCCCGGCCCAGCCGCCGCCCTCGTCGTCATAGACCACATAGACCGCATTGGCGTTATGGCCGAGCTCGGCGAAGAGTTTTTCCAGGTCGGCCTTGGCCGGCAACAGGCCCGGCGCAGGAGGCTGGCCTAGCTGGGTGCGCTTGAAGTCGACGAAGCGCGCCCCCGGAATATGCCCGCTGGCATAGCGGTTGGGGCTGGTCAGGTCGACCAGGATCAACTCTGGCGCATCCAGGCGGGTTAGCAGGTCTGCCGGCTCGATAACCAGGGGCAGGCCAGAAAAGTCAGTCATCCAGAGTCTCCAGGGCGGAACAGAGGGGGCGATTGTAGCGCATGGCTCAGGCGCTGCGGTTGCTGAAGGCGGTCAGGGCCCGCTCGATGCATTGCGCGGTTTTGCCGAAGGCTTGCACGCTGACGTCCGCCAACGGCTTGCCGCCCTGGTCGGCGACCAGCAGCATCACCACCCGGCCATTGCTCGACAGCGAGCGCAGCAGCACGTGTTCGCTGCGAAACAGGGCGCGCAGGCTGGGCGGCAGCAGGGCTGAGAACTGCGCGTGGTTTTCCGGGGTCAGGCGCAGTTGCGCCGCTTTGCTCAGCAACCGTTGCAGCAGTTTGCTTTGTTCAATCGGCAGCACCAGGCTGGCGGCTTCCGCCGGCAGGCCGGCAATCTGGTGGACGCGCAGCTGGCTCAGGGTCTTGTCGGTCATCAGCAGCATCACCCGCTGCATGCCGCAGGCGACCAGCGCGTCGCGAGCCAACGTCGTCAGGTGGATAGCATTGCTGAACGGGCTGGGCTCGGTCAGCAGCTCCCCGCAGAGTTTGCGCCAGGTACCCAGGGCCTGGGCTGAAGGCGTTGGCGGGGCGATCTGGCCCTGATGCAGGCGTTGCTGGTGCCATGGCCACAGCAGCGCCTCGGCCGGGTGGAACAGGCCAGGGCAGGCGTGATGACGGGCGCTGATTGCCGCTTGTTGGTGCACCAGTTGCTGGACATCATCCAGCGGCGTTTGCAGGTAAAGGCTGGTGAGCAGTTGCCAGCGCTGCACATGGGCATTGGTCCAGCCAACCTGCGAGGCCAGGGCCAGGCCGTTGGCCAGCAGCACGGTATTGGCCGGCTGGTTGAACCAGCGGCGCAGGCTTGGTTGATCGTCCAGGCGCTGCTGCTGGTGCAGGCTGTCCTGGTCACGGGCGATGAGGATCGCCTGGGCCAGTAGCCGGCGCTCCTCCTGAAGTAAATGGTAACCGCGCGTTACCCAGTCCGGCAGGCGCCAGTGTTCGGCCAGGGCCTTGCACAGGCTCATGACCCGCACGCCGAACAGCTCTTGTTCCACCCGCAGTGCCGATTCGCCTTTGTGCACCACACGCAGCTCCCACTCATCGAGGAGCTTGGGGTGAGTCAGCGCCAGGGGCCACAGCGGTGACAGAAACAGCAGGCTGCCCCAATGGATTTCCTGCCACAGCCGCGCCAGGCGGCTGGCGAACAGGCCATTGGCCTGCTGGCTGGCGTGCTGGCTGACCAGCTGCAGCTGACGCAGGGTCGGGGCAATTTCGGCTTCGGGCAGCGCCGGCAGGCGCTCCAGCAGTTCTGCGGTACGCGCCAGCCCCAGGCGGTTGAGGGCGATCTCCAGGCTCTCGGCCGGTTCGCCCAGGCCGGTATTGCTGTGGTGGTTGGCCTCGCGCATGACGCTGAGCACCAGCGCCGGGCTGTCCTGCATCAGTTCAGCGATGTCGCGCAACGAGCGGCGGCTGTCGCCAATGGCGGCTTTGACCCGTTCGTAGCTGGCCAGCGGAACCGGCAGGCGCACGCTATCGAGGAGCTTGACCCAGGCATCGAGTGTTTTTGGTGTTTGACTTGGCACGATGGTTTCAATAGGCATGCTGGAGGTAGGCCGAACTGGCTTTTCGCCTTGACTGACTATAGTCTGGCGCAGTTCTGCCGATAAGTAGAAGAAGAGTTTTTTTAACTTCCGCTCACGACCCTGACCACGACAGTAAGTGCTTTCTATCTATGGCTAAAATTATCGGCATCATCGTCGTATTCGCGAGTGTGCTCGGCGGATATGTACTTTCCCACGGCAAGATTGCGGCCCTGATCCAGCCTTTCGAAGTGCTGATCATCGGTGGTGCTGCTTTCGGTGCGTTCCTCCAGGCCAACCCTGGTTACATGACCATGCATGTAATCAAGAAGTCGCTGAAGATGTTCGGCACGCGCTTTACCCACACCTTCTATATCGAGGTGCTGGGCCTGGTCTACGAGATTCTCAACAAATCCCGTCGCGAAGGCATGATGGCGATCGAAGCCGATATCGAAGACGCCGCTGCCAGCCCGATTTTCGCCAAGTACCCGGCGGTACTGGGTGATGAGCGCATGACTGCGTTCATCTGTGACTACCTGCGCATCATGTCCACTGGCAACATGGCCCCGCACGAGCTTGAGGGCCTGTTCGACATGGAACTGCTGAGCATGAAGGAAGAGCTCGAACACCCGTCCCATGCCGTGACCGGCATCGCCGACGGCATGCCCGGCTTCGGTATCGTTGCCGCGGTACTGGGTATCGTGGTGACCATGGCCTCGCTGGGCGATGGCGACCAGAAGTCGATCGGCCTGCACGTCGGTGCGGCGTTGGTCGGTACCTTCTTCGGTATTCTCGCCGCCTACGGCTTCTTCGGCCCGCTGGCCACTTCCCTGCGCCATGACGCCAAGGAAGAGCTGAACGTCTACGAGGCGATCAAGGCCTCGCTGGTGGCTTCGGCCTCGGGCATGCCGCCATCGCTGGCCGTGGAATTCGGGCGCAAGGTGCTGTTCCCGGCCCACCGCCCGAGCTTCGCCGAGCTGGAACAAGCAGTTCGCGGTCGCTAAGCCATGGAGAACAATCAGCCCATTATCGTCAAGCGCATCAAGCGCTTTGGCGACGGCCACCACGGTGGCGCCTGGAAGATTGCCTTCGCCGACTTCGCTACGGCGATGATGGCGTTCTTCCTGGTGCTGTGGCTGCTGTCGACGGCCACACCGGAGCAGAAGATCGCCATTGCCGGCTACTTCAAGGATCCGATCGGTTTTTCCGAAAGCGGCACGCCGTACATCATCGACCTGGGCGGCTCGCCCCAGCTCGCCCCGGAAAAAACCATCAACCCGGAAGAAAAGTCCGAGCCAACGCCTGAGACCAGCATCCCGATCGACCAGAATACGGTCGAGAACATGGCCGAGCAGGTTGAGCGCGAGCGCCTCGAGTTGCTCCTGCAGGAGCTGCAGAACAAGGTTGAAGAGAACCCGCAACTGCAGAAGTTCAAGGACCAGATCCTCTTCGAGATCACCCAGGACGGGCTGCGCATCCAGATCATGGATGCCGAGAACCGGCCAATGTTCGATCTTGGCAGCGCGCGCCTGCAGCCGTACTTCGAGGACATCCTGCTGGCCATGGCCGACACCATCAAGGCGGTGCCGAACAAGATCAGCATCAGTGGCCATACCGATGCCAAGCCATACGCCGGCACCGGCGACTTCGGCAACTGGGAACTGTCGGCCAACCGCGCCAATGCCGCACGCCGCGCGCTGGTCGCCGGTGGCTACCCGGATACCCAGGTGGCGCGGGTGGTCGGCTATGCCTCGTCGTCGCTGTTCGACCGGCAGAACCCGCTCAACCCGGTCAACCGCCGGATCGACATCATTGTCCTGACCAAGAAGGCCCAGCGCACCATCGAAGGCGAGCAGACCCAGCCTGCCGCCCCCGAAGCCGGCCAGCCAGGCGCCGCGACGCCGGCTCCAGGGACGACCCCGGAGCCAGCCCCGGCGGCCGAGCCAGAGCCGATGCAGCCACGGGAGTTGCGCCAGAAGCTGAACATCTTCGAAGACGGTGTGTTGAAGATGGACGAAAACAAGCAGTAAGCCTGCTAGCTGAAAAAAACGCCCGTGCGCAGCGATGCCCACGGGCGTTTTGCTTGGCGCTACCGGCTAAAAGCCGCGGCGGATCTTGGCCTTGAGGTCGGCATGGAAGAAGTCGGCGTTGGAGCGGTTGGTGGCATTGGCCTCGCAGGCTTCGCTGTCGATCGAGCGCTTGAAGGTCTGCTCGTCATGGTAGGCGCGCACGTAGAGGTCGATGTGTTCGCGGTTGGTCATGGTTGGCCACTTCTCCAGATACCCCGGCAGCGTGGCCTCGCCGCACTGGTAAAAGGCTACCCGGCGATTGACCAGGGTGGCGGCGCCAAGCTGGAAGGGCACCCACCAGGCCTCGGCGGTTTCCGGTGCGAGCACGGCAATCAGGTGGGTGCACTGGCTGATGTTGCGGCGGATGATTCCGCTGATGTCGTCGGTGGTCTGCTGGGCCTCACTGTCGAACAGGTCCAGCTGGGTATTGATGCCTTCAAGCTTGAGCCGTTCATTGATGATGAAGGCGTCCAGGCGTTCGCTGTGGCGATAACTGATAAAGACTGGCATCAGAAGTGCCCTCCCACGCTGGAGGGAGTGGCGTTGATGCGCAATAGCTGAATTGTCATGGTTGATTCCTTTCATACGCAGGGCATGGGGTCGATTCGCTTCATGGCGGCGAATCTTGAAAGGTGACAATCAGCGAAAGTCTTTCGCACAGCAAGGTACGACCAGCAAAGCAGATGCTTCCTGCTTTGCTGGGTAATAAATCCTACGGATGCGTCCTACTTTGAACTGTTTGAGGCCCGTTTCCGGGCCTCAGATGTTTCAGTAAGTGTCTTGCGGCAGGCTGGCGATGATCGAGCGGTAGCTGTTCATCCGTTGCTGTTGCACGCGGCCGTCTTCGAGGGCCTTGAGCAGCGCACAACCCGGCTCGCGGTCGTGCTTGCAGTCGCGAAAGCGGCAGGTGCCGAGCAGGTCGGTGAACTCGATAAAGCCGGCTTCGACATCGGCGCGGCTGACGTGGCCCAGGCCAAATTCGCGGATGCCCGGGGAGTCGATAAGCTCGCCACCACCGGGGAAGTGGTAAAGACGGGCGGTGGTGGTGGTGTGAGTACCCTGGCCGGACCATTCCGACAGATCGCCGACGCGGGTCTGAACCTCGGGCAGCAGGCTGTTGACCAGCGACGACTTGCCAACCCCGGACTGACCGACGAACACGCTGATATGGCCGTCGAGCTGGGCCTGCAGTTGCTCCATGCCGTTGCCGTGGTGCGCCGACACTTCCAGCAACGGGTAGCCAAGCTGGCGGTACACTGCCAGCAATGCATTGAGCGCCGGAGCGTTCTGCTCGTCGATCAGGTCGGCCTTGTTCAGCAGCAGCAAGGGGCGGATGCCGGCATGCTCGGCCGCGACCAGGTAGCGGTCGATCAGGTTGGCATGGGGTTCTGGCGCCGGGGCGAAGACGATCACGATCAGGTCGACGTTGGCCGCTACCGGTTTGAGCTGGCCACGGCTGTCCGGGCGGCACAGCTCGGTATGGCGCGGCATCTGCGCGACAATCACGCCAATGCCCTGGTTGCCGGCGCGCCAGACTACCTTGTCGCCGGTGACCAGCGCCGGCAGGTTGGCCCGCAGGTGGCAACGGAACACCTGGCCGGTAACGTCGCCGTCCTGGGCTTCGACTTCGACCTGCACGCCAAAGTGAGCGATGACCAGGCCCATTTGCTCCGGGCCGAGGTCACCGCCTTCGAGCTCCTTCAGGGTCTGTTGTTCGCGTTTGGCGGCGCGGGCAGCGCGTTCACCCTGGATTTTTTCGATGCGCCAGTTCTGGCGTCGATTGAGCTGGCGTTTGGCCATGAAGGTTCCGTGTTCGGGAGGCAATATTTAACCGCGGGGAGTTTAGCACGCTCCACTAGGCTAAACTGCGCACCTACCGAGGAGCAGAATCATGCAGAACCCACAGAACCTGATCTGGATCGACCTGGAAATGACCGGTCTGGATCCGGATCAAGACGTCATTATCGAAATGGCCACCATCGTCACCGACAGCGACCTCAATACCCTGGCCGAAGGTCCGGTGATCGCCATTCACCACAGTGACGAGGTGCTGGCGCGCATGGACGAGTGGAACACCCGCACCCACGGCGCCTCCGGCCTGACCCAGCGGGTCAAGGACAGCCGCGTCAGCATGGCCGAAGCCGAGGCGCAGACCATCGCCTTTCTGGAACAGTGGGTGCCAAAGGGCAAGTCGCCGATCTGCGGCAACAGCATCTGCCAGGACCGCCGCTTCCTCTATCGCCACATGCGCAGCCTGGAAAACTACTTCCACTACCGCAACCTTGATGTCTCAACCCTCAAGGAGCTGGCAGCACGCTGGGCCCCTGAAGTGCGTGACAGCTTCAAGAAGGGCGGCACCCACCTGGCGCTGGACGATATCCGCGAGTCGATCAACGAACTGCGCCACTATCGCCAGCACTTCATCAAGTTCTGATCGCAACGCCGCCGGCTTGTACAGACAATCCGCGCGGCGCCCCCTTTTGGTGCCTGTGGCAACTGGTTAGACTGCGCGCCCCTTTGCACGGATCTGCGCCATGTTGTTGATGCTCTACCTCATTGCTATCACTGCCGAAGCCATGACTGGCGCGCTGTCTGCCGGGCGCCGCGGCATGGACTGGTTCGGCGTGGTGCTGATCGCCTGCATCACCGCCCTGGGCGGTGGTTCGGTGCGCGACGTGCTGCTGGGGCATTACCCGCTGACCTGGGTCAAGCACCCGGAATACCTGGTGCTGACCAGTTTCGCAGCGCTGATGACGATCTTTATCGCGCCTTTGATGCGCCACTTGCGCTCGCTGTTCCTGGTGCTTGATGCCCTGGGGCTGGTGGCCTTCACCCTGATCGGCTGCATGACCGCGCTGGAAATGGGCCAGGGCATGCTGGTGGCATCGATCAGCGGGGTGATTACCGGGGTGTTCGGCGGGATCCTCCGGGATATCTTCTGTAACGATATTCCGCTGATCTTCCGTCGGGAGCTGTATGCCAGTGTGTCGTTCGCCGCGGCCTGGTTTTACCTGGGCTGCGTGTACTTCAATGTGCCAGGCGAGCAGGCGATTCTGCTGACCCTGTTCGGCGGCTTCCTGCTACGCCTGCTGGCGATTCGCTTCCACTGGGAAATGCCCAAGTTTCATTACAACGACGAGCATTGAAGGCTTAAGCGGCAAGTGGCAAGCCACAAGCTGCAAGTCGAGGCGATCAGCTTGACGCTTGTGGCTTGGTGCTTGCCGCTGTTTTCATGGCATGTTGCCCCAGTGCCCACTGCACATGCTCACGCACCAGCTCCGACGGAAAATCCTGCCGCGCCTTGAGCGCCTCCAGTACCTGGATGGTCGACGGCGCATTGCCAAGCCCCACCGCCAGGTTGCGCAACCAGCGCTCATAGCCGGCACGGCGCAGCGGCGAGCCTTCAGTGCTGTCGAGGAAGGTCTGTTCATCCCACATGAACAGCTCGGCAAGCCCGGCGCTGTCGAGGTTGTGCCGGGGCTTGAAGTCGTTTTCACCGCTCGGTCGGGCGAAGCGGTTCCATGGGCAGACGATCTGGCAGTCATCGCAGCCAAATACCCGATTGCCGATCAACGGTCGCAGATCTTCCGGGATCGCGCTTTTCAGTTCGATGGTCAGGTACGAGATACAGCGCCGGGCATCCAGCACATAGGGGCCGACAAAGGCCTGGGTCGGGCAGATGTCCAGGCAGGCGCTGCAGCGGCCGCAGTGTTCGCTGGCCTGCGGCGGGTCGACCGGCAGCGGCATGTCGACAAACAGCTCGGCAAGAAAGAAGTAACTGCCGGCCTTGCGGTTGAGCAGCAGGGTGTTCTTGCCGATCCAGCCCAGGCCAGCCTGCTCGGCAATGGCCTTTTCCAGCACCGGGGCGCTGTCGACAAAGGCCCGGAAGCCGAACGGGCCGATATCCTTCTGGATGCGCTCGGCCAGGTGCTGTACGCGTTTGCGCACCAGCTTGTGGTAGTCGCGGCCCAGGGCGTAGCGGGAGATGTAGGCTTTTTCTGGTTGCGCCAGTTGCTGAGCCATGCGCGTATCGCCCGGCAGGTAGTCCATGCGCAGCGACACCACGCGCAAGGTGCCGGGCACCAGCTCATCGGGGTGCGAGCGCTTGCTGCCGTGGGCGCCCATGTAATCCATTTCGCCGTGGTAGCCGGCCTCGAGCCAGCGTTCCAGATGTTTTTCATGCTCGCCCAGGTCCACCCCGGTGATGCCGACATGGGCAAAACCGAGCTCTCGGCCCCAATCCTTGATCGATTGGGCCAGCGCAGGTAGATCGGGGGCAGAAGCAGACATGGGAATAAGGCAATACGGACTCAGGTGCGTATAATTCTGCCAGACATCAGAGCCTTTGACCCATGCCTCAGACCAAACACCCCGCAAACGAGTCCCATCGGCTCACCAGCGTCACCCTTGCGCCCCTGGCGCCACGTTCTGCTGACGCCCATAAGGGTGACTTCGGCCATGTGCTGGTGGTGGGTGGTGATCGCGGCACTGGCGGCGCGGTGCTGCTCAGCGCCGAAGCGGCGTTGCGCTGCGGCGCCGGCCTGGTATCGCTGGTCAGCCGGCCTGAGCATGTGCCTGCGGCCATGGCCCGCCTGCCCGAGGTGATGAGCCTGGGCGTGCATTCGGCCAACCAGCTGATGGCGCCGATCGAGCGGGCCTCGGTGCTGGTGGCAGGTCCAGGCCTGGGCCAGGCGGCGTGGGGGCGCAGCCTGTTGTCGGCGGTGGCCAGCAGCCCACTGCCTCAAGTGTGGGACGCCGATGCCCTCAACCTGCTGGCGCGCCAACCCTTGCCGCTGCCCAAGGGCAGCATCATTACCCCGCACCCGGGCGAGGCTGCGCGCCTGCTCGGTGTATCGACCGAAGCGGTACAGGCCGACCGGCCCGGGGCGGCGCGCAAACTCGCACGCAAATACGCGGTCGTATGCGTGCTCAAAGGCGCCGGCACCCTGGTCGCCGATCCGGCCGGGCAGTTGGCGCTATGCTCGCGCGGTCATCCGGTCATGGCCGGCGCCGGTCTGGGCGATGTGCTCAGCGGCGTGCTCGGTGCTTTGCTGGCCCAGGGCATGTCAGCCTGGGACGCGGCCTGCCTGGGCGTCTGGCTGCATGCCTGCGCTGGCGAGCGCCTGGGCGCGCAGGGCCGTGGCCTGGCCGCCAGCGACATGGTCCCGGCAATTCGTCAGTTATTGGAGGAACATTCAGCGTGTCTGGCATAACCCTGTTTTTGGCCGATGAAGAGGCCATGGTGAATTTGGGCAAGCGTATTGCCGAAGTGACCAAAGGCCACGGCGTGATTTTTCTTGAAGGGGACCTGGGGGCCGGCAAGACCACCCTGTCGCGGGGCATTATTCGCGGCCTTGGGCACCAAGGTGCGGTAAAAAGTCCTACCTTTACTGTGGTTGAGCCGTACGAGATTGGTGATGTTCGTGCCTTCCACTTCGACCTTTATCGCCTGGTCGATCCGGAGGAGCTGGAATTCATGGGCATCCGCGATTATTTCGAAGGTGACGCCTTGTGCCTGTTCGAGTGGCCGCAAAAAGGGGCAGGCATTTTGCCAAAGCCCGACCTGACCATTACCATAAGCCCCCAGGCGGGCGGTCGTTCGCTCAACCTGTCGCCGCAGGGGGCACGTGGCGAAGCCTGGTGTGCCGCTCTGGCCTTGGAATTCAAATAGAAAATGGGGATAGGTATGCGCATTCGCGCACTGGTTTCTGTCGTAGGACTGCTGCTTACGGTAGTGACCGTTAACGCTCTGGCCGTCACGCAAGTCAAAAGTGTGCGTTTATGGCGAGCGCCCGATAACACACGGCTGGTCTTCGACCTCTCGGGCCCTGTGCAGCACAGCGTGTTTACCTTGACCGCCCCGGACCGCCTGGTGATCGACATCAATGGCGCGACCCTGGCTGCGCCGTTGTCGGTGTCCACCTCCAATACCCCGATTACCAGCGTGCGCTCGGCCCAGCGTACGCCGACCGACCTGCGCGTGGTGGTCGACCTGAAAAAGTCAGTGACGCCCAAGAGCTTCACCCTGGCGCCCAATGCCCAGTACGGTAACCGCCTGGTAGTCGACCTGTTCGACCAGGAAGCCGATGCCGCGCCGCCACCGCCCACACCGCCGGTGGCAACCACCCCTGCGGTACCGGTCACGCCGGCGCAACCGGCGATCAAGCTGACCCCGGTGCCCAATGGCAAACGTGACATCGTCATCGCCATCGACGCCGGTCACGGCGGTGAAGACCCGGGTGCCTCCGGTTCGCGCGGCCAGCATGAAAAAGACATCGTCCTGGCCATCGCCAAGGAGTTGCAGCGCCAGATCAACACCGAGAAGGGCTTCCGCGCCGAGCTGACCCGTACCGGCGATTACTTCATCCCGCTGCGCAAACGCACCGAGATTGCCCGCAAGAAGGGCGCTGACCTGTTCATCTCGATCCACGCCGACGCCGCGCCGTCCAAGGCCGCGTTCGGTGCCTCGGTGTTCGCCCTGTCCGATCGCGGCGCTACCTCGGAAACCGCACGCTGGCTGGCCGATAGCGAAAACCGCTCCGACCTGATCGGTGGCGCCGGTAACGTCAGTCTCGATGACAAGGACCGCATGCTCGCCGGCGTGCTGCTTGATCTGTCGATGACCGCTTCGTTGAGCTCCAGCCTCAACGTCGGCCAGAAGGTTTTGGGCAACATGGGCCGCATCACCCCGCTGCACAAGCAGCGCGTCGAGCAGGCCGGGTTCATGGTGCTGAAATCGCCGGACATCCCGTCGATCCTGGTGGAAACCGGCTTTATCTCCAACGCCAACGAGGCGGCCAAGCTGGCCACCCCAAGCCACCAGCAGTCGCTGGCGCGTTCGATTCACAGTGGCGTACGCCAGTTCTTCCAGCAGAACCCGCCGCCGGGCACCTATGTGGCCTGGTTGCGTGACAGCGGCAAGATCGCCCAGGGCCCGCGCGAGCACTCGGTGCGCCCAGGCGAGACCCTGGCGATGATCGCCGTGCGTTATCAGGTCAGCGTCGCCAGCCTGCGCAGTGCCAACAGCCTGAAGACCGATGAACTGAAAGTCGGCCAGCACCTGAACATCCCGACCACGGCACTGGCGGCCCAGCAATGAGCAGCAGTGCCCGGATCGAGCTGCTCAGCCCGCGGCTGGCCAACCAGATTGCCGCCGGTGAAGTCGTCGAACGCCCGGCTTCGGTGATCAAGGAGCTGCTGGAAAACAGCCTGGACTCCGGTGCCAAGCGCATCGACGTCGAAGTCGAGCAGGGCGGCGTCAAGTTGCTGCGCGTTCGCGACGACGGTGGCGGTATCGCCGCCGACGACCTGCCGCTGGCCCTTGCCCGCCACGCCACCAGCAAGATCCGCGACCTGGAAGACCTTGAGCGGGTCATGAGCCTGGGTTTTCGCGGTGAGGCTTTGGCCTCGATCAGCTCGGTCGCCCGCCTGACCCTGACCTCGCGTACCCGCGACGCCGAACAGGCCTGGCAGGTGGAAACCGAAGGCCGCGACATGGCCCCGCGGGTGCAGCCGGCGGCGCATCCGGTCGGCACTTCGGTGGAAGTGCGCGACCTGTTCTTCAATACCCCGGCCCGGCGCAAGTTCCTCAAGACCGAGAAAACCGAATTCGATCACCTGCAGGAAGTGATCCGCCGCCTGGCGCTGGCGCGTTTCGATGTGGGTTTTCACCTGCGCCACAACGGCAAGAGCATCCTCAGCCTGCATGAAGCCCATGACGATACCGCGCGCGCTCGCCGTGTCGCGGCAATCTGCGGCCCGGGTTTCCTCGAGCAGGCACTGCCGATCGAGGTCGAGCGCAACGGCCTGCACCTGTGGGGCTGGGTCGGGTTGCCGACCTTCTCGCGCAGCCAGGCTGATCTGCAGTACTTCTTCGTCAACGGCCGCGCAGTGCGCGACAAGCTGGTCGCCCACGCCGTGCGCCAGGCCTACCGTGATGTGCTGTTCAACGGCCGGCACCCGACTTTCGTGCTGTTTTTCGAGGTCGACCCTACCGGTGTCGACGTCAACGTGCACCCGACCAAGCACGAAGTGCGCTTTCGTGACGGGCGCATGGTCCATGACTTTCTGTACGGCACCCTGCACCGCGCCCTGGCCGATGTACGCCCGGAAGACCAACTGGCCGCGCCCGCTGCCAGCAGCGAGATCGTCCGCCCGAGCGGTATCCAGGCCGGTGAATTCGGCCCCCAGGGCGAGATGCGCCTGGCCGCCAATCTGCTGGAGCAGCCGCCCGCTGAACCGGGCCTGCGCCCGTCCGTGGGCAGCAATGGCAGTGGCGCCGGTTATCAATACCAGTACACGCCAAGGCCGACCCAGGCATTGCCTGCGGCCGAGGCCCAGGGTGTGTACCGGGAATTTTTCGCGCCGCTGGCCGAGGCAGCACCGCCAGCCTTGCCCGAAGGCCAGGGCGACATCCCGCCGCTGGGCTACGCCCTGGCCCAGCTCAAGGGCATCTATATCCTGGCTGAAAACGCCGTCGGCCTGGTGCTGGTGGACATGCATGCCGCCCATGAGCGGATCATGTACGAGCGCCTCAAGGTGGCCATGGCCAGCGAAGGCCTCAGCGGCCAACCGCTGCTGGTGCCCGAATCCCTGGCCTTGAGCCAGCGCGAAGCCGATTGCGCCGAAGAGCACGCCGAGTGGTTCCAGCGCCTGGGCTTCGAGTTGCAGCGCCTGGGCCCGGAAAGCCTGGCGATCCGGCAGATTCCGGCGCTGCTCAAGCAGGCCGAGGCCAATCGCCTGGTCCAGGACGTACTGGCCGACCTGATGGAGTACGGCACCAGCGACCGCATTCAGGCGCACCTGAACGAACTGCTCGGAACCATGGCCTGCCACGGCGCCATCCGCGCCAACCGGCGCCTGGCCATCGCTGAAATGAACGGCCTGCTGCGCGATATGGAAAACACCGAGCGTAGCGGTCAATGCAACCATGGCCGGCCGACCTGGACCCAGATGGGCCTGGACGATCTGGACAAACTGTTTTTGCGCGGTCGATGACATGAGCGGCAAACCCCCCGCGATATTCCTGATGGGCCCGACTGCGGCGGGCAAGACCGACCTTGCCATCGAACTGACCAAGGTGTTGCCGTGCGAGCTGATCAGTGTCGATTCGGCGCTGGTTTACCGTGGCATGGACATCGGCAGCGCCAAGCCGTCGAAAGAGATCCTCGCCGCCCATCCGCACCGGCTGATCGACATCCTCGACCCGGCCGAAAGCTATTCGGCCGCCGATTTTCGTCGTGATGCCCTGGAGGCCATGGCCGAGATCACCGCGCGCGGCAAGATTCCGCTGCTGGTCGGCGGCACCATGCTTTATTACAAGGCATTGCTCGAAGGCCTGGCGGACATGCCAGCGGCCGACCCGCACGTGCGTGCCGAGCTCGAAGAGCAGGTTCAGCGCCTGGGTTTGCACGCCCTGCACCAGCAACTGGCGGCGGTCGACCCGGAGTCGGCGGCGCGTATTCATCCCAATGACCCGCAGCGGCTGATCCGCGCGCTGGAGGTTTACCGGGTCAGCGGCCTGACGATGACCGAACATCGTCAGCGTCAATCCGCGCAAAGTAGCGCCGCAGGCGCGTCCGCAGCGGGACAATTGCCCTATACTGTCGCCAGCCTGGCCATTGCGCCAACCGATCGGCACATACTGCACGAGCGGATTGCGCTACGATTCGGGCAAATGCTGGAACAGGGCTTCGTTGACGAGGTCCGATTGCTGCGAGCCAGAAGTGACTTGCACGCGGGGCTGCCGTCTATACGGGCGGTTGGTTATCGCCAGGTCTGGGATCACCTTGATGGCAAGTTGACTTCAGTTGAAATGCAGGAGCGCGGCATTATTGCCACTCGCCAACTGGCGAAGCGGCAGTTCACCTGGTTGCGTAGTTGGGCTGACCTGCACTGGCTGGACAGCCTGGACTGCGACAATCTGTCTCGCACCTTGAAATACCTTGGATCGGTCTCCATATTGAGCTGAGTCCTTGCAATTGCCGTCTATCCTTGGGGTGGGGCGGCTTGAGCCATCAGTTTTTCTTTGATTTTTTTACTATTGATCCTTACAGGAGTGCGGCATATGTCAAAAGGGCATTCGCTACAAGACCCTTACTTGAATACTTTGAGAAAAGAAAAAGTTGGGGTTTCGATCTATCTGGTTAACGGCATCAAGCTGCAAGGCACGATCGAATCCTTCGACCAGTTCGTGATTCTGCTGAAGAACACCGTCAGCCAGATGGTTTACAAACACGCCATCTCGACAGTTGTCCCTGTGCGTCCGATCCGTCTGCCTAGCGCAACCGAATCCGAGCAAGGCGACGCTGAGCCAGGTAACGCCTGATAGGAGTCTGCTTTGTTCTTTGAGCGCCACGGTGGTGGTGAACGGGCAGTCCTCGTTCACTTGGAAGGTCAGAACCCTGAGGCGCGCGAAGATCCGCAGGAGTTTCAGGAGCTGGCACTGTCGGCTGGGGCCGATATTGTCGCGTTCGCCAATGTGGCGCGACATCAGCCCACCGCCAAATACCTGATTGGCAGCGGCAAGGTCGAAGAGTTACGCGACCTGGTCAACGCCGAACAGGTAGATTTGGTGATTTTCAATCACACCCTCACCCCCAGTCAGGAACGTAACCTCGAACGAGTCTTCGAGTGTCGCGTGCTTGATCGCACCGGTCTGATTCTCGATATCTTCGCCCAGCGGGCGCGTACCCATGAAGGCAAGCTGCAGGTCGAACTGGCCCAGCTCGAGCACATGAGCACGCGGCTGGTGCGTGGCTGGACTCACCTTGAGCGGCAAAAAGGCGGTATCGGCCTGCGCGGCCCGGGTGAAACCCAGTTGGAAACCGACCGCCGCCTGCTGCGGGTACGCCTGCGCCAGATCAAGGCGCGCCTGGAAAAGGTCCGTAGCCAGCGTGAGCAGGCCCGCCGTGGCCGTAAACGGGCAGATATCCCCTCGGTTTCGCTGGTCGGCTATACCAACGCCGGCAAGTCGACCCTGTTCAACGCCCTGACCCAGTCGGACGTCTACGCCGCCGACCAGTTGTTCGCGACCCTCGACCCGACCCTGCGCCGGCTCGAGCTCGACGACCTCGGGCCGATCGTGCTGGCCGACACCGTGGGCTTCATTCGTCACCTGCCGCACAAGCTGGTCGAGGCATTTCGGGCTACGCTCGAAGAGTCGAGCAACTCCGACCTGCTGCTGCACGTGATCGACGCCCATGAGCCCGAGCGCATGGCGCAGATCGAGCAGGTCATGGCGGTACTGGGAGAGATCGGTGCAGAAGGCTTGCCGATCCTCGAGGTCTATAACAAACTCGACCTGCTTGAAGGCGTCGAGCCGCAGATTCAGCGCGATGCCGATGGCAAGCCGCAACGGGTCTGGGTCTCGGCCCGCGATGGTCGGGGGTTGGAGCTGGTGGGGCAGGCGGTCGCCGAATTGCTGGGGGATGACCTGTTTGTCGGTACCTTGCGCCTTGAGCAGCGTTTTGCCCGGCTGCGCGCGCAGTTCTTTGAACTGGGCGCGGTGCAGAGCGAAGAGCATGACGATGAAGGCAGCAGCCTGCTGGCTGTGCGACTGCCGCGGGTGGAGTTGAACCGCCTGGTCAGCCGCGAAGGTTTGCAGCCGCTGGAGTTCATCGAGCAACATACTTTGCAATAAATGCCCGGCGACGCGGTCGGGCAGCCGTGACAGGCATTCTGTAGCATTGGACGGCGCGCCGTGGGCGCGTCTTTGCTTTATCAGATGGAGAGCGCTATGGCTTGGAATGAGCCGGGTGGCAACTCGAACAATCAGGATCCGTGGGGCGGGCGCCGTGGTGGCGACAAGAAAGGGCCACCGGATCTCGACGAGGCCTTCCGCAAGCTGCAGGACAGCCTGAACGGCATGTTCGGCAGTGGCAAGAAACGCGGTGGTGATGGCGGCATCGGCAAGGGCGGTGGCTTCGGCCTGCTCGGCATCGGTCTCGCCGTGCTTGCAGCTATCTGGCTGTACAGCGCCGTGTACGTGGTCGACGAACAGGAGCAGGCAGTCGTGCTGCGCTTCGGCAAATACTACGAAACCGTAGGGCCGGGCCTGAACATCTACTTCCCGCCGATCGATCGCAAGTACATGGAGAACGTTACCCGCGAACGTGCCTATACCAAGCAGGGGCAGATGCTGACCGAAGACGAGAACATCGTCGAGGTGCCGCTGACCGTGCAGTACAAGATCACCAACCTGCAGGATTTCGTGCTGAACGTCGATCAGCCTGAAGTCAGCCTGCAGCACGCGACCGACAGCGCCCTGCGTCATGTGGTGGGTTCCACCGCAATGGACAAGGTACTGACCGAAGGTCGTGAGCAGATGGCCGTGGAAATCAAGGAGCGCCTGCAGCGTTTCCTCGATACCTACCGTACCGGTATCACCGTCACCCAGGTCAACGTACAGAGCGCGGCAGCCCCGCGTGAAGTGCAGGAAGCCTTCGACGACGTGATCCGTGCCCGTGAAGACGAGCAGCGTGCCCGCAACCAGGCCGAGTCCTACGCCAATGGCGTGGTGCCAGAAGCCCGTGGTCAGGCCCAGCGGATCATCGAGGACGCCAACGGTTACCGCGACGAAGTCGTCTCGCGCGCCAAGGGTGAGGCCGACCGCTTCACCAAGCTGGTCGCCGAGTACCGCAAGGCCCCTGAAGTGACCCGTCAGCGCTTGTACCTGGACACCATGCAGGAAGTCTACAGCAACACCAGCAAGGTCCTGGTCTCCGGCAAGGACGGTCAGAGCAACCTGCTGTACCTGCCGCTCGACAAGATGATCCAGAACAGTGGTTCGCGTATTGCGCCGACCACCAGCGCTGCGCCTTCGGCCAACGCTGATGCGGCCCGTGCGGCGGAACTGCAACAGCAGCAAACACAGTTGCGTACTAGGGAGAGCCGCTGATGAGCAATAAATCGCTGATCGCCCTGATCGTGGCCGTGGTGCTGGGGATCGTGGCCTGGAACAGCTTCTACATCGTGGCCCAGACCGAGCGTGCGGTACTCCTGCAATTTGGTCGTGTGGTCCAGGCAGATGTCCAGCCCGGCCTGCATGTGAAGGTTCCTTACGTCAACCAGGTGCGCAAGTTCGACGCCCGCCTGATGACCCTGGACGCCCCGACCCAGCGCTTCCTGACCCTGGAAAAGAAAGCGGTGATGGTCGATGCCTACGCCAAGTGGCGGGTCAAGGATGCCGAGCGTTTCTACACTGCAACCTCGGGCCTCAAGCAGATTGCCGACGAACGTCTGTCGCGCCGTCTGGAAAGCGGCCTGCGTGACCAGTTCGGTAAACGCACCCTGCACGAAGTGGTCTCCGGTGAACGTGACGCGCTGATGGCTGACATCACTGCCTCGTTGAACCGCATGGCCAGCAAGGAGCTGGGTATTGAAGTGGTCGACGTTCGCGTCAAGGCCATCGACCTGCCCAAGGAAGTCAACCGCAGCGTGTTCGAGCGCATGAGCACCGAGCGTGAGCGTGAAGCCCGCGAGCACCGTGCCAAGGGTAACGAGCTGGCTGAAGGCATTCGTGCCGACGCCGATCGTCAGCGCCGGGTTCTGCTGGCCGAAGCCTACCGGGAATCGGAAGAAACCCGCGGTGACGGTGATGCCCAGGCGGCGTCGATCTACGCCAAGGCTTACGGTCAGGACCAGGACTTCTACGCGTTCTATCGCAGCCTCAAGGCTTACCGCGAGAGCTTTGCCGACAAGAGCGATGTGCTGGTGCTCGATCCGAGCAGCGACTTCTTCCGCTTCATGGGCAAGTCCAAGCCATAAGCATCTACCCCGCCGGGCGGCTAAAACGCCTGGCGGGGTGATCCCGCGAGAAAACGGGTGTATGATGCGGCAGCCGGGAAATTCCCGGCTTTTTTGCGTCTGCAAGATCGAACGGTTCAAACCCGGTTCGGGTCTACAGAGCAGCCCAAGGTATTCGAGGGTATAGGCACGGCGGTAGCGCTGGAATCGGTGCTGCGCGCCATTGTTTGCCGATACCTGCTTCACTCAAGGCTCGCCCGTGGGCAAGCCGCCCGGACCATAGGGGAAATGGCGTAATGGCAACGGTAGACCGCTGGCTGCTGCCAGATGGCATCGAAGAAGTACTGCCACCTGAGGCGGCGCGCATCGAGATCGCGCGTCGGCAGGTGTTGGATCTGTTCCAGAGCTGGGGTTATGACTTTGTCGTGACCCCACATATCGAGTACCTGGAATCGCTGCTCACCGGTGCCGGCCAGGACCTGGACCTGCGGACCTTCAAGGTCATCGACCCGCAATCGGGCCGGCAGATGGGTTTCCGTGCCGACATCACTCCACAGGTTGCGCGCATCGATGCGCATACCCTGCGTCGTGAAGGCCCGAGCCGCCTGTGCTATGCCGGCAGCGTGCTGCACGCCTTGCCGCGGGCGCTGTCGACGTCGCGCAGCCCGATCCAGCTCGGTGCCGAGCTGTACGGCGACGCCAGCCCGGTCAGCGACGTCGAGGTGATCAGCCTGATGCTGGCCATGCTGCAACTGGCCGATGTGCCGGACGTGCACATGGACCTCGGTCATGTCGGTATCTACCGTGGCCTGGCCCGCGCCGCCGGTCTGTCCGGAGCAATCGAGCAGCAGTTGTTCGATGCCCTGCAGCGCAAGGCCGTCGACGAAGTGATCGAGCTGACTGCCAAGCTGCCAGCGGACCTCGCCGCTATGTTGCGCTCGCTCACCGAGCTGTGCGGTGGCCGTGAAGTGCTGGCCGAGGCGCGCGTGCGCCTGGGTCGTGCACCGGCTGCGGTACTGGCGGCACTGGATGACCTGATGGCGATCGCCGAGCGGCTGGCCACGCGTTATCCCGGGCTGCCGCTGTATTTTGACCTGGGCGAGTTGCGCGGCTACCACTACCACACCGGTGTGGTGTTTGCCGCGTTCGTCCCGGGTGTCGGTCAGTCGATCGCCCAGGGCGGTCGTTACGACGACATCGGAGCGGACTTTGGCCGGGCACGCCCGGCCACCGGTTTCTCCACGGATTTGAAGACCCTGGTCACACTGGGGCGAGCCGAGGTGGTATTGCCGTCTGGCGGGATCTGGATGCCCGACAGCAGCGATGCGGCACTCTGGCAGTTGGTCTGCCAATTGCGCAGTGAAGGTCAGCGGGTGGTTCAGGCCTTGCCTGGGCAGCCATTGACTGCCGCCGTAGAGGCGGATTGCGATCGGCAATTGATTCAGCAAAACGGGCTTTGGCAGGTTCTGCCGCTGGCCATTTGAGATTCCCCGCCGGCACGAGCCGGCGCCAAGTTTGCGCGAATGAGGACAAGTGTTATGGGTAAGAATGTCGTAGTCCTGGGCACCCAGTGGGGTGATGAGGGCAAAGGCAAGATCGTTGATCTGCTGACCGAACATGCTGCCGCCGTAGTGCGCTACCAGGGTGGCCACAACGCAGGCCACACCCTGGTGATCGACGGTGAGAAGACCGTGCTGCACCTGATCCCGTCGGGCGTGCTGCGCGAAGGCGTGCAGTGCCTGATCGGCAACGGCGTGGTGGTAGCACCGGACGCCCTGCTGCGTGAAATCAACAAGCTCGAAGAGAAAGGCGTACCGGTGCGCGAGCGCCTGCGCATCAGCCCTTCCTGCCCGCTGATCCTGTCCTACCACGTGGCCCTCGACCAGGCTCGTGAAAAAGCCCGTGGCGAGCAGAAGATCGGCACCACCGGTCGCGGCATCGGCCCGGCCTACGAAGACAAGGTTGCCCGTCGCGGCCTGCGCATCGGTGACCTGTTCCACCGCGAGCGTTTCGCTGCCAAGCTCGGCGAGCTGCTGGACTACCACAACTTTGTGCTGGTCAATTACTACAAAGAACCTGCAATCGATTTCCAGAAGACCCTGGACGAGTGCATGGAATACGCCGAGCTGCTCAAGCCGATGATGCTCGACGTCACCGCCGAGCTGCACAACCTGCGTCGTGCCGGCAAGGACATCATGTTCGAAGGCGCCCAGGGCTCGCTGCTGGACATCGACCACGGTACCTACCCGTTCGTGACCAGTTCCAACACCACCGCTGGCGGCATCGCTACCGGTTCGGGCGTTGGCCCTATGTACCTGGACTACATCCTCGGTATCACCAAGGCCTACACCACCCGCGTTGGCTCGGGCCCGTTCCCGACCGAACTGTTCGATGACGTCGGTGCCTTCCTGGCCAAGCGTGGTCACGAGTTCGGCGCCACCACCGGTCGCGCCCGCCGTTGCGGCTGGTTCGATGCCGTGATCCTGCGTCGCGCCATCGACGTCAACAGCATCTCCGGCCTGTGCCTGACCAAGCTGGACGTGCTCGACGGCCTGGAAACCATCCGTATCTGCGTTGGCTACAAGAACGAGAACGGTGCGGTCATCGATGCCCCGACCGACGCCGACAGCTACATCGGCCTGGAGCCGGTGTACGAAGAAATGCCGGGCTGGAGCGAGTCGACCCTGGGTGCCAAGACCCTGGAAGAACTGCCGGCCAACGCCCGTGCCTACATCAAGCGTGTGGAAGAGCTGGTCGGCGCGCCGATCGACATCATCTCCACCGGCCCGGACCGCAACGAGACCATCGTGCTGCGTCATCCGTTCGCCTGATTCGCGACTGATGTAAAGACAAAGGCCCCTTGATAGGGGCCTTTGTCGTTTCTGTCGGCTGATCGGCACAACCTTTGCTGTAAGAATCACTCCAGTGGTGCCATCACTTTAATGGCCCCAGAAGTAGAGGGTTCTTTCGTGTCCGCCGTTCTCTCACTGTTACGAAGCCGCCTGTTGCGGCCTGTCTTTGTTGCCCTCGGTATCGCTCTTTTGGTGCAAGTGCTGGTCGCGGTCGCGCTGACCCGGAGCACGGTCACAGCCCTTGAGGCCGATCTGGGCAAGCGTCTGGCCGCCGACAGCCAGCAACTTTCCGCCGAGCTTGAGCAGGCCGGGCGCGAAGTCAGCTCCGGGCTCGACAGCCTCTCCGCCAGTACCCGCCAGCGCCTGACCGCAGGTTTGTCCACGCGTTTGCAGGATGAGCAGGCGCAGTTGCGCGCGACCCTGGAAAAGAACCTCAAGGATTCGGCCAACGACATGGCCGAACTGCTCGCCTCGGTGGCGCCACGGGCCATGTGGGACAACGACGTGCCGACCCTGTCGGAGTTCTCCCGCCGGGCCCAGCGCAACCCTAGCGTGCTGTTCGTGGTGTACGACGACGCCCAGGGTCAGCACTTGACCCGCTACCTCAACCGGCAGAACCCGATCAACCAGGCGCTGCTGGAAAAGGGCCAGGGCGAGCGGGCGCTGGACAAGGTACTGGACGCCGCGCGCAACGACCCTTCGGTGTACTTCGTCGAGGCCTCGATCAACCCTAACGGGGTCGAGATCGGCAAGGTATTGATGGGCGTTTCCACGGCCGTGGTCGACCACGAGCTGGTGGCGCTGGACAAGCGCTTCTCGGCGTTGATCGCCAGCGGTGATCAGTTGGTCGGCGACAGCCTGGTGGGTGCCGCCGCCGACAGCAACAAGGCTTTGCGCGCGCGCCTGGAAGCAGCGCAGGGCAGTGCTGCCGGTATGCAGGCCAACACCTCGCAAAGCGTTCAGGACGCGGCCGCGATCCTGCGCTGGAACATCGGCGTGGGGCTGGCCCTGGTCGGCCTGGGCGTGCTGCTGGTGGTCGCCGTGGTGCTGGGGCGGCGCGTGGTCAACAAGCTGCGCCTGCTGATTGCGGCACTGAACGACCTGGCGGCGGGTGAGGGTGATCTGACCAAGCGTGTTTCCATCGACAGTCGCGACGAGATCGGCGACATGGCGGCGGCGGTCAACCAGTTCGTCGCCAAGCTGCAGCCTATTGTGCGTGAGGCTGGCGAAGTGGCCCAGCGTACCGGCATCGAGATCGGCGCCATGACCCAGCGCAATGCCGGCGCCGATGCTGCTGCCGAGCTGCAGCGTGATGAAGTTGCCGCCAGCCTGCGCGACCTGTCGAGTATGGCCGATGAGGCCCAGGCCGAAAGCCAGGCGATGCAATCGGCCCTGCAGCAGGTGGTGGATATTCGCCAGGCCACTGACGAGAACAGCCGCACTTCCACCCAGGTGGCCAAGCTTATCGAAGACCTGGCCGGGCAGGTCGAGACCGGCTCCAAGGTCATCGAGCGCCTGGCCCAGCAAAGTGAGCAGATCGAGGTGGTGCTGACGGTAATTCACGGCATTGCCGAACAGACCAACCTGCTGGCGCTCAACGCTGCCATCGAAGCGGCGCGCGCCGGGGAAACCGGGCGCGGTTTTGCCGTGGTGGCCGATGAGGTGCGAGCACTGGCGAGCAAGACCCAAAGCTCGACCGGCGATATCCAGGCGCACATCGGCGCATTGCAGCAGGGTGCCAAAGAGGCAGTGGCGGCGATCAGCCAGGCCGGGCGCCAGGCTAGCGAAGGCCTGCTGGTGCTGCGCGACAACGCGCGCTTGCAGCAATCGGTGCAGGCATCGGTTGAGCAGGTGCATGCGGCGATTGGCCTGGCTACCCGTGCGGCCGAGCAGCAGGCTCATGGCGCGCAGGCCGTGCGTGGTCGGGTGCAGACCATTCACGCCCAGGCCGAGCGGGCTGCCGAGGTGGTGCTGCAAACCACCGCCAGCAGCAAGGTGCTCGATGACCTGGCGGCGCAGCTCAAGGCCAGCCTGGGGCAGTTCCGCGCGTGAGAGTAATCGCGGGGCAAGTCGAGTCGTCGCACCGCCGCTTGTGTCTTGAGGTTGGAAT